>CAYTBT010000033.1:0-30918 GCA_964436125.1 uncultured Saprospiraceae bacterium
TTGTCTTCTGTGGCTTTTGCACTTCCTTTTGCATTTCTATTGCACGTTTTGGGTTTTACTGTGGTTGCGTAAGAGTTCTTCGAGGAAAGAGAAATCTCAAGCCATGAAGTCCTTCGATCCTTTGAAGGGTTTACCGTGTATTAAGGTCTTTACCAATACACATACATTGAAACGTAGTGAAATGTATGCGTATTGGATAAAGCCTTTCAGAGATTGGAGGCGAATGGACATTTGCGGAAGCGGGATGAAATTTCGGCTTTTCATCTACCGGTTAAAGCTTGGATAGGGAATGCGCAAGGGCATTTGCGGAAGCGAGCTAATATAAACGCTTATTGCTTACGCCGATACCATATATCAAAATCAGATTTTTTAATTTCAAAACGATTATTTTATGGGAAAAACTGAGATTCAAATTGCGAAAAGAGTAAAATTCATCCTGGGTGACATTGAGGGCGCGAATAGAAAGTTGTCGGAAGGCGATGCGAAGATTACAGTGCGGAAGCGCGAAGTGGATGAGCATGGCAGGGCGAAGATGAAGGAAATGGATGTGGACGATGCAAGAGAGAAGAAGCTTAAGAAAGCATTTGTCAGGTTGATCAGATCATTGGTATTTGTGGAGCGTCTCGATGCATTTATGTACATGAATATATTTGAAGATGTGGCCGAAGATAAGATATATGACATAGGCGATAAGGTCGGTGCGGCGGCCAATGCTTGTGCAATGGATTATTACTACCATCTTAATTCTTCTTTAAACTCTGTAAGTACCACGATAAAAAAGTTTAAGTCAATGGACATCGTTCAGCAACTTTTTATGAAGCCGGAAGTGAATTATACACCCGGTAAGCCGGATGGAGACTTAATCCGATTGGCGATAGGTGATATCGAGAGGGAGAAGGGGCAAATTCACGTGCAAAAACTTAAGGCAATGTTGTTTATCAAGCCCGTCGATATGAGTGATGGCGAGGTATTTGACCTCTGTATGCAGATTGCTGATGAGCTGGGTGATAATTGCTTTATTCCTGCTTATTGGGGAGGTGGAATCTCCTTTGCGAATGAGCTTGCAGAGAGGCTTGTGCTTGAGAATGCCCAGGTGACTTTTACCGATGAGCAGATGGATAATTTTAAGAATGTATGGTTGAAAAGTCAAGGTAGAAGCCTTGAAATCGGCGAATAAGTTTTATGGGAGTAGGTGAGAAGCCCCGGACAGGGCTTTTCTCCCTTTTAGCTTGTGATATATTGTCAGAAAGTTGTTTGCTCAGCAAGCCGAATGTTATCCGGGCGTATAAACCGCCTAAGGCCTACGGCTCAAGAAAACACTGGGAAGCGGAATTGCATGCGACATTTGCGTAAGCTAATAAAAGAAACTGCTATTAACCGAAACCCTTTCAGGCATAAACAAAATTATTTCTTAATTAAAATAGAATTAAACATGAAAAATAAAAAGATTAAAGTAATGAAAAGACTTAAGATTTATACGGGTGATGTTGAAATGAGTGAGGGGAAGCTGAGTGGAATGAGCCCGGATAGTATTGCAAGGATATTAATGATGGATGAAGCTGAGATCAAGGAAGATGTGATGGTCAAGATGGATGATAGGATGAAAGAGAAGCTGAAAGGTATGGCTGACCTATTTAAGCCTCATATTGAGATTAAGGAGTTGAGCTCAATTATGTACCTCAATGTTTATGAAGATATAAGGGTTAAGGAGCTGCTTGACTTCGGTAAGAAAATAGGAGCTTCTAGTAAAATTATCGGGGATAATAGTTTTGGTTATATTGATAAAAAGGGGCTTATACTGTTAAGTAAGGTTACGGATTTTAAGAATGAGGCCATACTGAAGCAACTATTTTTGCAGTCTGAGGTGAATTATGGCAAGAGCGATACCGATAACGATTTTATCCGCGTCATTATCGGAGATATTAGGAGAAGTGAGCGTGGCGTATGCATTGAAGAGGTGAGAGCAGTCTTGTTTATTCTAGCAGTGCGGATGGATGCAACGGAAACATTCGATATGTGTATGGGGATAAAAGATATTCTCGGGGAAGCATGCATAATTCCTGAGTATTGTCAGAAACCCATCGAATATGCTGATGATAATATACGTGCTACGGTTACAGCTGATGTTCACGTAAAATACGACGAGGAGGATCTGGATTTTTATCATAGGAAATGGAAGCCCTTGAATACAGGCAACTATAACTTTGAAGAGGAATGAATTGCCTGGTGCTTGGTGGGATTTATAGCTTACGCAAATATTTTTATATTACTAAAAATGAAAAATAATTCAATTATGTCGAGAACTTATAAAGTTTATGTAATACAATTAAGGAGAAAAGTTTTTAAAAGAAGAAAGAAATTCCGTAAAGCAAATCCGGATTATAATTTGAGACCGGAATGCTTTTACGTAGGGATGACAAGCAAAACGCCTGAAGTGCGATTCCTTGAACATATCGAAAGAAGGCGCAACAAAAAGGGGCATAAACTATTTTCAACAATTGCTGCTGATTTTGGATTCAAATTAAGGCCGGATTTATACGAGAAATTCAATGAAAAGCCAATGAATAGAGAAGAGGCTGAAGCAATGGAAGCAAAATTAGCCGAGGATTTGAGAGCACAGGGCTATGGCGTGTGGTATAATTAGCATAGTCAAATTCAATCGATTATATCAAGAACGAAACCGGTAAGGTTTTCAAAACCTTACCGGTTTGAAAACCTATAAACAACAGCTTCAGCCATTAAAGCTATTCGCCCGATAAAATCACAACATCAGGCTGGCAGTGGATATATTTACACGGTGGAATATATTGGAGAAAGAAACCTGTAAGGTTTTTAAAACATATCCGGTTTTTAACAAGTAGGCTGCAGAGTTTTAATAATTAAAGGGAAATCGATATCTTTATATAAAACAATAAATATGAAGGTCTTTTCTTCCTTTGAGCCGGATTCATTTTATCACGTTATCAATCACGCGGTTGGAATTGAAAACCTGTTTCATAGTGCTGATAATTATGTATATTTCTTGAAGCGATATACGCAGTATATGCCCTCGGTGTGCGACACATACGCCTATTGTCTAATGCCTAACCACATACACTTTCTCGTTAAGACATATCCGGAAAAGGAATTAAAAGATCATCCGAAGTTTAAAGGCAATTTCCATAAACTCGTTATGCAGGAACTCAGTAATTTGTTAAACGCGTATGCCAAGGCATTTAACAAAATGTACAATAGAAAAGGAAGTCTTTGGTTGAATTCTACTAAGAGAATTAAGCTAAGTACATTACCATATTTGGTTGAAGTAATCGAGTACATTCATCAGAATCCCATACATCATGGATTCTGTGAAAAGGCAGAAGACTGGAAATATAGTTCATATAATAAGCTATTTTCTGAATCGCCTACTCTGTTAAATCGAGAGGCAGTAATCCGATATTTCGGTGGATTGGAAAAGTACCTAGAATATCATAGACAGAATGCGCTGCCCCTAATTGAGGAGTATGAATATTAAATTACGGAAACAGTGTTTGAATGAAACCTGTAAGGTTTCCAAAACCTTACAGGTTTTTAAACGTTAGGAACGTAAAAACCGCCCCATACATTTAAGCTTACAGCCAAATAAAACAAGCACATCGAGAAGATAGTAGAATATATTTTACGCAGTTAAATCCGTTATGGAATGGAACTGTAGTTTTAAGGTTTTTAAATGGAAAGACTTACTAACTTATTACCGGATACAATCACTACGCCATTTTAGTAGTTGGAGACATATAAATGGTTGATTTTTACATGTAACGAAACCTGTAAGGTTTTAAAAACCTTACAGGTTTTTAAACTTAGGAACGTAAAAAATCGCTCCATACATTTAAGCTTGCCACCCGATAAAGCCACCATATTGCGCTGATAGTAGAATATAATATACGCAGTTAAATCCGTTGTGGAATGGAACTGTAGTTTTAATGTTTTTAAATGGAAAACATACTAACATATTACCGGATACAATCGCTAGGCTATTTTGGTAATTGGAGACATATAAATGGTTGATTTTTACATGTAACGAAACCTGTAAGGTTTCCAAGACCTTACAGGTTTGAAAACCTATAAACAACAGCTTCAGCCATTTAAGCTATTCGCCCGATAAAATCACTACATCAAGTTGGCAGTGGGCATATTTACACGGTGGAATTTATTGGAGAACGAAACCTGTAAGGTTTTTAAAACCTTACAGGTTTTTAAAATAATAAACAACAACCGACTTCAAAACTTTACAGGTTTTTAAACTTAGGAACGTAAAAAAACGCCCCATACATTTAAGCTTGCCACCCGATAAAACCACCATATTGCGCTGATAGTAGAATATAATATATGCAGTTAAATCCGTTGTGGAATGGAACCGTAGTTTAAGGTATTTAAACTGATAAACTTACAACTCTTACTAACATATTACCGGCTACAATCGCTACGCCATTTTGGTAATTGAAGACATATAAATGGCTGATTTTACATGTAACGAAACCTGTAAGGTTTCCAAAACCTTACAGGTTTTTAAAATAATAAACAGCAACCGGCTTCAAAACCTTACAGGTTTTTAAACTTAGGAACGTAAAAAAATGCCCCATACATTTAAGCTTACAGCCAAATAAAACAAGCACATCGAGAAGATAGTAGAATATATTTTACGCAGTTAAATCCGTTATGGAATGGAACTGTAGTTTTAAGGTTTTTAAATGGAAAGGCTTACTAACATATTACTGGCTACAATCGCTACGCCATTTTGGTAATTGAAGGCTTATAAATGGTTGATTTTTATATTTAACGAAACCTGTAAGGTTTCCAAAACCTTACAGGTTTTTAAACTTAGGAACGTAAAAAAACGCCCCATACATTTAAGCTTACAGCCAAATAAAACAAGCACATCGAGAAGATAGTAGAATATATTTTACGCAGTTAAATCTGTTGTGGAATGGAACCGTAATTTAAGGTATTTAAACTGATAAACTTACAACTCTTACTAACTTATTACCGCATACAATCACTACGTCATTTTCGTAAGTGGAGGCTTATTAATGGTTGATTTTTACTCAGGACGAAACCTGTAAGGTTTCCAAAACCTTACAGGTTTTTAAAATAATAAACAGCAACCGGCTTCAAAACTTTACAGGTTTTATACGCACAGTTTTTTTACTCTCAATTCCCCTTATAAACCCGCGACAAAATCCGCGTAATAAAATCCAGCTTACCGCTTTTATTGCTATGTGCGACAGAGAACTGGGCGATGGTAACGACGGATCCTATGGTTATGTAAAAAATCTTGTAGACGAGGTAATTGTATAATGTAAACACAAGCCATAGGGCAAGGCCTACGATGATAATACTGAGGACAAAAACTCCCCAGATAACTGCACCTATTCCCAGTTTTTTCATTAAGAACCTGGCAAATGGGTTTCTCTCCTGGGAAAGACTTGCTATCTGGCTTGAGATAGTAATACAATCGAGATATTTGAACGCGATAATGGCGAGGGAAACAAGGAAGATGAGTATATCCAAGAGCATTGATTTGGCTGTAAAATGTGATTGTTGAACATAAAGTTTCTAGTTAAAGCGCAGTAGATAAAATATTTTATTTATGTAAGTGAAAATTACACGTGTGAAAAGAAATTTCACATGTAGGTTTCATATTTGTATTACAGAAAAGAGTTTCAGGAAGACATTTGCGAAAGCTGAATTATCAAATATCGCATTGTTTTAATCAAGCTCAAAAATTATTTACAAAACCATTAAAACCAAGGATAGATGAGAAAATTTATAATGTTCAGTTTTTTTATGATTGCTGCAATCGGGCTTCAAGCTCAGATCAGTAACTATTTTTCACAGGATTATTTATACGAGGATGCGTATGGGCATCAATATAAGAGGAGTTCCAGTCTGTACCAGGACACGGATAATGACGGTTATATCAATTATTATGATCGTCACGACAAGAATCCCAATGTAGGCAATTTTAACAGTATTTACGGGTCGGACACACCACTGTATAATTCTTCATCCTATTACCGGAATTATCGGTCATCAAGCTATGATTTCAGCACCGGCAGGACGATTTATACCGGACCTCGCGGCGGTAAGTATTATATCAATAGCAATGGGAATAAGACCTATGTTGATGATGGCCTATTTTGACTTGAGGAAAGTAGGTGCTTGATTATCATGAAGACCGACAGAGCGGTGTGCTTTGTCGGTTCTTTTCTGTTTATGGATATAGTAAGATTGGAACCTGTAAAGTTTTCAAAACCCTTCAAGGGTTCCCAACCCTTGAAGGGTTGTAAAAATCTCTTTAAATTCTTTATCTTGCGCCTAAGAGCTTTAAGGCATCCGCTTTTTAAGGGTAGAAGGATTTTTGAAAAGAAGATCCTTATTAGTTAACCCTTCAAGGGTTTGGAACTCTTGAAGGGTTGAGGTAACTTGAAAGTTTAAAATTTTACGATGAATATGAATCAACTAGATACACTCATTTCCGATATTTCAAACAAGACTGCAAAGGATTTTTTCTTCAAGAAAATTAGTTCCTTTCAGCGGGATAACGATATATTTTACGATATAGTTAAGGATGAATCGAGGTTTGAAGATCCGGTAAAAATAGGTGAAGCTGAACTTAAAAATAGCGATGAACTCCTCGTGTTTACTTGTAAATACCGGGGTAAATTAACATCGCGCAGTGCAAAGAAGCGCCAATTTGAGATTGCAAAGAAGATACTCAAAGAGGATTTTAAAGATGGAGCGATTTTTATCTTCTACGACGAGAGCGGAAACTTCCGTTTCAGCCTTATAAGAAGGTATTATGGAAAGGATAAGAAATATTCCAACTGGAGGCGATTTACCTATTATGTACGTCATGATAAAAACAACAAAACTTTTAAAAAGAGAATATCTGAATGTGATTTTTCTTCCTTAAAGACAATTGAAAAAGCTTTCAGTGTAGAAGCTCTTTCAAAAGAATTTTATAAAAAATTAAGCCACTGGTATTTTGCATCTTTAAATGAAGTCACATTCCCCAATGATATTGATGAGGATCAACATCAGATCAACTCTCAGGCAATGATACGATTGATCACCAGAATCATATTTGTCTGGTTCATGAAACAAAAAGGACTGATTCCGGAAGAAATATTTGATAAAGAATATCTCGATAGTATTCTCAATTATGAGGATAAAACAGGTAGTACCTATTATAAAGCAATACTTCAAAATCTCTTTTTCGCAACTTTGAATACTGAAATGTCGGACAAAAGAAAGTGGATAACATCAACCGGCTATGGAGTTCAACATTTTTATCGATATAAACGATTTTTTAATGAGGATGAAGCCGATACATTTCTTCAACTGATGAAAACTATTCCATTTCTCAATGGTGGATTATTTGAAAATCTGGATATTGTACAGACTGCTGATAAGGAAAAGGGAATCCCTAAAGTAGATAAACGCATCGATTGTTTTTCAGACAATAAAAAGAATGAAGAACGCCTTATTGTTCCCGATTTTCTCTTTTTCGGTACACGCACTGCGGATATTTCGGCATACCTTGATGATGAAAGAAAAAAGAATGTTGAGATAGAAGGCTTAATTGATATCTTACAGCGTTACGATTTCACCATTGACGAGAATTCTATCGATGATCAAGAGGTGGCATTGGATCCTGAACTCTTAGGAACGGTATTTGAGAATCTCCTTGCAAGTTATAATCCTGAAACCCAGACAACGGCACGTAAAGAATCCGGTTCATTTTACACGCCTCGTACCATAGTAGATTATATGGTAAAAGAATCGCTCTTTTATCATCTTAAGGGCAAGACAGAAGTTGATGATGAGAAGCTGGAACTACTCATTGAAGCTGATCAAGCAGGTGATCTCAGCGCAGAGGATAAACAAGCCATTGTTGAGGCATTGACGCATATAAAAATTCTCGATCCGGCTTGTGGGTCAGGAGCATTCCCCATGGGCTGCTTACAAGAAATGGTGCATTTATTAAACCTGCTTGATCCGCAGAATGCAATCTATAAAGATAAGCTTCAGAAAAAGTTAAAAGCCGATCTTGCTGATACTATTGACGAAAGCAATTACGAGGAACTTAAATCCAATATCGAAGAAGTTTTCAATAATAGACTCAACGATCCCGATTATGCAAGGAAATTGTTTTTAATACAGAATTGTATTTATGGTGTGGATATTCAAGCCATTGCCATGCAAATATCCAAACTCCGTTTCTTCATTTCACTCCTCGTAGAACAAGAAATAGATCCCAATGAAGAAAATCTTGGGATTAAACCATTACCCAATCTCGAGACAAAATTCGTTGCTGCTAACACCTTAATTCAACTCGATAAACCATACAGTACAAAGAAAGAAGGTGCAGGAACAGGTTTTTTACAGGATCCACGCCTTATAGAGAAAAAAGAAGATCTCGCACAGGTACGAGAAAAATACTTTAATGCCAGGACTTATAAAACCAAGCGTAAATACCGCATACGCGATAAAGAATTACGAGAAGAAATTGCAGAATTATTAACCAAAGGAGGCTGGGCAGATAAGAGTGCGGAGAAAATCGCAGAATGGGATCCATTTGATCAGAATGAAAGCAGCGAATGGTTTGAGCCGGAGTGGATGTTCGGGGTAAAAGCCTTTGATCTGGTGATCGGTAATCCGCCGTATATCCGATTGCAACGAGAATTTCCGGAAAACGATCGTTCAAAGTATGCGGACATATTCAAGGATCAAAATTACCAAACTTTCGATCGCAATGGAGATATCTATTGTCTGTTTTACGAAAAAGGATTGAGTCTCACAGAACAAGGAGGTTTATTGTGTTACATTACTTCCAATAAATGGATGCGTGCGGGATATGGAAAGTCTTTGCGTAAATTCTTTTCACAGAAAAATCCTCTACTCCTTATTGATTTAGGACCGGATATCTTTGATGCTGCAACTGTAGATACCAATATTCTCCTCATAAAAAATAATAGTGTTTCTGATTGTAAACTTCAAGCACTAACTCTGGAAAGTAAAGAGCAGATTCTACGATTGCATACTGAACCTATGACACTCATGGACGAGTTATCTCAAGAAAGCTGGATCATCCTTAGTCCTGAAGAGATGGCGATTAAAAAGAAAATTGAACGGATCGGTACACCGCTGAAAGATTGGGATATCAATATTTATCGTGGAGTATTGACTGGATTTAATAAAGCATTTATAATAGATGGTGAGAAACGAAGGGAGTTAGTTAAAAAAGATCCCAAAAGTTCAGAAATTATCAAACCTCTTTTAAGAGGTAGAGATATTAAACGGTATAAGGTGGAATTTGCAGATAAATGGTTGATCAATACACATAATGGATACACAAAAGATGATGGGACTTATGTCAAAAGAATTAACATCAACGATTATCCTGCAATTAAAGAACAATTGGATAAATATTGGGATAGAATAGAAGCAAGGTATGATCAAGGTGATACACCATATAACTTGAGAAATTGTGCGTATGCCGAGGAATTTGAGAAAGAAAAGATCTTATTTCAGGAAATGGTTCAAGAATCTAAGTTTGCCCCAGATCGTAATGAAAATTATTATTGCTTAGATACAGCAAGAATTTTAACAGGTGAGAATTTAAAATTCCTCTTAACTATCCTAAACTCAAAGCTTTTCTTTTTTTCAATCAAAATGTTTTATGGCGGAGGTGGACTAGGTAATAAAGGAGTTAGAATGAAACATACATTTTTTAATAAATTCCCATTAAAAAGAATATCTGAAGAAGAGATGAAAATTTTTGAAATAAAGACTTCTGACATTCTGAATAAAAAAGAAAAAGGTGAAGATACTACTTTTGAAGAGCGTGAGATAGATGTAATGGTCTATAAACTCTATGAATTGACCTATGATGAGGTAAAGGTGGTTGATCCGGATTTTTGGATGAGTGAGGAGGAGTATGAGGGGTATGAGTGGTGAGATGATAGAACCCTTCAAGGGGGAGGTGATAAAACCCTTCAAGGGTTTGGAACCCTTGAAGGGTTGAAATAGCTTGAAAGGTTGAGGGATGAATTGGCCTATGATGAAGTGAAGATGGTTGATCCGAATTTTTGGATGAGTGAGGAGGAGTATGAGGGGTATGAGTGGTGAGGGGATAGAACCCTTCAAGGGTTGAGATAGCCTTGAAGGGTTGAGATAGCCTTAAAGGGTTGAGATAGCTTGAAAGGTTGAAAAGATAAAATTTATGAAAAAAGATAAGGTTCCATTATTTCCAGAGGAGTTTTACCATATTTACAATCGTGCGAATGGTAATGAACTCTGTTTTACTGAAAGAAGAAATTACGGTTTCTTCCTTGAGAAGTACTGGAAATATACCTCTCCTATCGCTGATACTTTTTCCTATTGTCTCATGCCTAATCACTTTCATTTTCTGGTGAGAATAAAAAGTGAGAAGGAGGTTTTAGCTGTGATGTTGAAGAAGATGGAGAAGAGTTTTTCTAAAACCCTTCAAGGGTTCCAAACCCTTGAAGGGTTGAAGCGGTCTCAAGCGATCTCCAGGTTTTTATCTCTGCAATTTTCTCATCTATTCAATGCTTATTCACAGGCGTTTAATAAGCAGGAGGATCGAAAAGGGAGCTTGTTTATGCATCCATATAAGCGAAAGCATATTCATGATGAGAGTTATTTAATGAGGCTTATTCATTATATCCATTTTAATCCTGTTGAGGCAGGCTTGTGTATTGAACTTGATGAGTGGGAGTTTTCATCATACGGGGATATTTTATCAGGTGAAACTACCCAACTTAAGCGGGAGAAAGTGCTTGAGTGGTTTGAGGGAAAGGAGGATTTTATTCAGTATCATAAAAGGGAGCCGGAGATTGATGGGTGGTGAGAGGGAGAGAGAAGATATTAGAACCCTTCAAGGGTTTGGAACCCTTGAAGGGTTGAAGCAGCCTTGAAGGGTTGACATAGCTTGAAGGGTTGAAGCAGCCTTGAATGCTTCAGATAGCCATGTACGGTTGTAAAAAGGAAAAATTTATTTAGGTAATGTGAATCCTTTAAAGGCAAGAGGATAATAGAAATAGAACCCTTCAAGGGTGAGAAGATAGAACTTGAACCCTTCAAGGGTTTGGAACCCTTGAAGGGTTGAGACAGACTTGAAGGGTTTAGATAATGTAAAAGAAAAGAAGAGGTAATATGGCAAATAATTTTATAGCAAACGACAGTCCTCAAAAGACCTTAAGTGGTCGGTTAAACAATATCATTAAATTCAGCACTGAACTGCGATGGCTTGTGGGGTTCTTCTATTTTACAGGGTGGAAGGAAGTCTATAAAAGTCTTAAGGAGAATCCGGAGGTAAAAATACGGCTACTGGTGGGTTTACAGGTGGGAAAACATTTATCAAAGATGTTTGAGCATGGGTTTCAAGATGTAGATCTCAGTAGCGATGAATATTTTAATGACTTCATGACTTCTCTCGGTATTGCGATCAATAATGAAGAGCAAGACACACAAGAGTTTTATGAACAAGTGCAATTCTTTCTGGGTATGCTTGACGATGAGCGCTTGATTATCCGTAAGACTCGAGATCCCAATCATGCAAAGTTATACTTATTTGAGATGAATGAGGAAGAGAGAAAAAAGCACAATCTTAAAGGTTATTTAATCACAGGCAGTAGCAATCTCACGCGTTCAGGTTTGCGTAAGCAAAATGAATTTAATGTTGAAATAAAGGATTATGGCTATGATGAAGCTGTAGAATACTTTGAAGAATTATGGGAAGAAGCTATACCGATCACCGAAATGGATCAACGAAAAAAACGCTTAATTGAGTTTATTCTGCATCGATCCCAAGCGGCAGAAGTATCACCGTATGAAGCATACGCTTTTATCTTGAAAACTTTTCTAGATTTACAGAATCAAAAGAAGTTAAAGCCCACAGTAGAAAGATTACTGGAAGAAAATGGCTATAAGAAGTTCAGTTATCAAATAGACGCTGTCAATCAAGCACTGGGATACATAGAAGCAAATAATGGTGTGATAATTGCCGATGTTGTAGGACTCGGAAAGTCAGTAATCGCTTCATTGATTGCCAGAAATCTCGATAAAAAAGGAATAATTATCTGTCCACCAGCCTTGAAAGGAGATTATATGGATAAAACGGGCTGGTGGGGATACGTCAGGGATTTTGACTTAAATGGATGGCATGTGTATAGTCGAGGAAAAGTTGAGGACCTAGCTGTAGAACTAGACGATTCTGATATCGATGTGGTAATAGTAGATGAGGCACATAGTTTCAGAAATCAAGACACAGCTCGATATGAAGCACTGGCACAGATCTGTAGAGGAAAACAAGTGATTCTTCTTACTGCAACACCTTTTAATAACTCTCCTGCTGATATTTTTTCTTTACTTAAATTATTTATCGTTCCGGGATTATCGACTATAACTCTGGAAAATAATCTGGAAGGTTTATTTAGATATTATAGTAACAGGTTTAAGAAATTATCTACTATTCTTAAAAATTATGATTCACCGGATGAAAATAAACGAGGAAAGGCTGAAAGATTATACGTAGATTATCTGGGTTATAAATTGCCAGTCGATCCACAAATTGTAAGAAATGAATCCAAAAAGCTTGCAAATACAATAAAACAAGTAATTTTCCCTGTAGTAATACGGAGAAATCGTATTGACTTAAAGCTAGATCATCAATATAGTAAGGAAGTCGGTGAATTATCTGATGTTCAAGAACCTATTGAATTGTTTTATTATTTATCTAAGTCACAATCTGATTTTTACGACCGTGTAATCAATGACTATATCTCTAAAGAAGGACGTTTTACAGGTGCGATTTATCAACCTGCCAGATATGAAAAAACTCTGGTAGAAGGTAAAATGGGAGAAGAGGAAAATCGTCGCTTTCAACAACAGAATAACTTGTATGACTTTATGCGTCGCTTACTAGTGAAACGATTTGAAAGTTCTTTTGGAGCATTTGAGCAATCGATAGAGCGCTTTATTGAAGTTCATCAATTGGTGCTGAACTTTATTGAAGAGAATGGTCTGTACATATTGGACAGAGACTTGATTGAGAGGATGTACGATAATGAATATACTGAAGAAGAAATTCAGGAGACATTGCGGAAATTTGAAGCAGGTGAACTTAATAGAGAAACAGTAAAGAACACTACTGTATATGAAATAGCTGATTTCGAGAGAAAAGATAAATTCCTCAGTGATATCAATAAAGATCTCGAATTATTTAAGCAGATAAAATATGAATTAGATAAAGAAAACCTAGTAGAGGACGACCCCAAAAGGCAAGAAGTCTATGAAAAGGTTGCCGAAATTCTTAAAAATAAGCCCGACCGGAAAGTGATAATCTTTACAGAATACACAGATACCGTTAGACATTTAGAGCCATTTTTTAATGAGAAGCTTGGAGATATAGTCCTTACTTGTGACGGGACAATTAATATAAGTCTTTCAAAGGCACTGGAAAAGAATTTTAATGCTCAATATAAAGGTGAAAAGGAGGACAAATATCAGGTGCTAATAACGAGTGATAAACTTGCGGAAGGATTTAATCTCAACAGGGCCGGAACAATTATTAATTACGATATCCCTTGGAATCCTACACGAGTTATTCAACGGGTTGGGCGGATTAATCGAATAGGTGCAAGAGTTTACGATAAATTATACATTTATAACTTCTTTCCCTCCGAACAAGGTGCGGATATTGTGAAATCAAGAGAAATTGCAGAGCAGAAAATGTTTATGATCCACAATGCACTCGGTGAAGATGCACAGATTTTTGGTCCTGAGGAGGAGCCTACTGCAAGTCGCCTATATAATAAATTAAATGAAGCGCCTGAGGATGACGAAGAAATAACCTTAAATACAGCAATAAGAAATCTTTACGATAACATAAGAAATGCGCATCCTGAAGTAATCGAACGAATTGAAAAACTGCCCAATCGTGTAAAAACAGCCAAGAAATCAGAAGTAGCTACTGTAAATGTTTTGCGTAAAAAAGGCTTGAGTCTATTTGCCCAGCAAGCGGAAACCGAGGAAGATTCTGAAGTTGAAGGATTGTCATTCGATGAATTCTTAAATTTTGTCGCTTGTGAATATGAAACAAAACGACTTCCTTTATCAGATCAATTCTGGTTGACTTATGAAAGGATTAAAGAGCATTCTGAAACTGTGCGTTCCAATACAAGTGATCTAGCAATTGAGAAAAAAGCACACAGCAACTTAAAGGTAGCTTTAAAGATTTTAAACCCGTCAGAAGAAGAAAATATCGATTTTATCAAGACCTTGATTAAGGATATCAAGCACTATTTCACGATGCCTAAATTTACTTTAAGGCGACTTGCATTTGAAGAATTGAATGTTAGGTCATCAGAGGAAAAATGGGATCAAATCTGGGAAGAATTAAACTTTATCAAGAAGCAATATGGCGTTGATTATCTTGAACGTGTTTTAAGTAGAGTGGAAAATATAGATAAAGAGGTAATTATTGCAGTGGAGAATCGGGGGTAAATAAATTCATAAAACAACTTATTGAACCTTTATAAAGGGTAAAACTTTATATTAAGCGTAGAGCAATTTTAATTTTATCAAGATAGTGTTAGGTTATCTGTATTGCATAGCTATTAAAATAATAATTTAGTGATGTGGAGATGTGGTGTTTTATATGTATCCTAGAAGTAAGTAAGAACTAATAGTGAAAGACATGAAGTGGAATTTTATAGACTTTGTCGAAGGAATGGTAGTTGAAGGATTCAATGATAATGACATAGGATCCTTTTCTAAGAACCCAATTAAATCATTTGTTAGAGAAGCAATTCAGAATTCATGTGATGCTCTGAATGAAAATTCTAGTGAGGAACAAGTTAAGGTAGTAATTAAGAAAGGGACATTACAAAAATACGAGCTAGAAGAGTTTGAAGCGATAGAGAACCACCTTAAAGCTTGTCTCAAGGGTGATATTAATACTGCAGAGAAAAGAGAAATACGACGTCACATAAAGGCGATCGAATCAACCAAATATAGTTATATTGAAATATCGGATTATAATACTACCGGAATGTCAGAAAGAGCATTCAACTTTTTAACAGAATCAAAACATAAATCAGATAAACCATCCGGATCTCAAGGAAGCAAAGGTGTAGGTAAAGCAGCATACTTAGCAAGTTCTTATCTCAGAACCTTTATTGTCAGCAGTATGCATAAAGGTAAAAACAGGTTCAGAGGTGTGTCAAGACTGGCGACTCATCCGGATCCCTATGATGAGTCGAATATTTTGTACCATCAAGGTTATTATGGTAAAAAAGATACCACTGATTGGTCTTCAATTCCACGTAGATTTCACCGTCATAAAAATGGTACATCTATATACATTATAGGTGCATGGGATTATAAAAGATTTGAGCAGAATGTGATAGAAGAAATTCTACGAAATTATTGGTTTGCAATTGCTACTTCACAGCTAATGGTAAGCGTAGGTGATAAGGAACTAAATAGTGAAACGCTTGAAGATTATTTATATACTTATTTTAAAGACTATAAAGATAATAAAACAGGGAATAAACAAAATCCACTTCCTTATTACGAAACATATAAACACGGGAAAAAATATACAGGGGAAATCGTAAATCTCGGAGAGTGTAGTGTATGGTTCCAAAAAAATCCAGAATTTAATCTTGGAGCTGTAGCGAGATTCAGAAAGACTAAAATGTTAATTTACAAGGAAAACAATATTGACCCGGGATACGCGGGGATATTTTTATGTGATACAAAGTCTGGGAATGAGTTCTTGAAAGACTTAGAAAACGATGCTCATAATGAATGGAATTCTAACAATAATAAGGATGAAAGTACAACAGCTCGGAGAACCATAAGGGAAATAAGAGAATTTATCCAGGATAAATTCGAAAAATATGCTGGCATAAAAGACAATGACTCTTTTACAAGTGACATATTGGACGACTTTTTTAGCTTTTCCGGTATACAGGGAATAAAAAGACCTAAAGAAAAAGAAGGTAATAAACCGGAGCCTAAACCACTTCCAGACGATCCTCCCGAACCTCGTGATAGGATTTTAAGCAAGCAACATTGTACTGCTCATAAACAAGGGACAAAATATTTATATGACATTAAATTTAATTCTACTAAAGCTGTTGAAAATCAGAGGCTCCAGTTATCAATAGCTACTGATTCAAGTAGAGATAGTATATCAATAAAGAATATTGAAACAAGAGTCTTTGAAAATGATATTATAATGATGGATATTCAAGAAGGTCAAAATATTATTAAAGGAATAGAGCTTGACATTTCCTATCTAGTAGCTCCTGAATTAAAATCCCTTAAAGACAACTAGATTATGAGACAAAATATAAGATTTCCATACAATGTCTTTAAAAGATCTGTTTCCCCGGACTTTGAGTATTTGGACAATGATTACATTTATAAACTAAAGGTTCCTGATATTGTATTCTCGTTTTCAGGGATTATGGATTATTTTAACGATATAGATGATCTCATAACTAATTCGGAATTAACCACAGAGCTCAATTGTTCAGCTACAATGTATCGTAAATGTTTTATATCTGATGAAATAGACAGTATAGAAGTAAAAATACCTCGAGATAAAGTAAGAAAAAGATTCTCACTAGACACGATGATTATAGCAACAGATAATCTTTCAAGGCAAGGAGCAATAATAGAGAAGGGAATGCCTCTCGCCCACCTCGGGACAAAATCTTTAGTGATAAATGATAGGAAACAAAGCCTCTTTACTTTTCAAGTTGCTGAAGATGGAGATATTAGTTATTCATATACTAGCGATTCAATTATTATTAATTTACCAGAAAAAGAATTTTTTAAACTCAAGCGCTATAAAGATTTACCTCTTTTCAAGGACTTAATAGCTTCGCAATTAGGGCAAATAGCATTGCTGCAGGCATGTAATTATTTAAAAGAAGGCAGCAGTTATAGCCACACTATGTGGTACAACGAATTATTGAAAAGATGGAGAAGATTTGACAATAGCGAGGACAGTTATCCCGAGGTTAGTGATTATCTTAATCTCATCAATGATATTTTAAAAGATCCAAGCTTAGGTTTTATTAAAACTATGATTAATAATCAAATTTCCAATAGAAATGTCTAGAATAGTACAAGTTGAAAGTCTTTCAGAGTTTAATGAGAGCCTGCATGACGATATTGAAGATATTTTAAACAAGAATCAATTTAACTTTGACAAATTAAGGACTAGGTTCGTAGATTATCCGGATATTGATGAAGCCAGCCTACAACGTTTTTATGAAGCATTTAAGGACGATCCTGGAAACGAATTTCGCCTAGCCACTATTTTATATGAAGGTCTATCATTAACGAGAGCCCAAGCTTCTAATCCACTATATTGGATATATATTAATTTGAAGCATTTTTTCAAATATATCATCGATAATAATATATCGAAATTTGTAGATAAAGATACTGAGGCTTTAGTCCATAATTTTTATAGGTATTTTATTGATATAAAGCCTTCTCAATCAAGGTTAATTAAGTCGGAAATAGCCGGCTTATGGTGGGCTGTACATCTTACTATAGATAATCAGCATCCAGCAGATAAATATTTTTATACTAAAATATTCTTGTCAGCTAGAAATCTTCGCTCGAAAAATATGGGCGGTCATAGTTTTGTTGGAGATAAAAATATTTTTCATGCACAACTCAGCTATTATAATGAGAATAAAGATGCTGTTTATGAGGGTGTAAGGGTTGGATCTGAGGCGATGGCTCAAGCATCCAGTGCATTTTTAAATAGGATAGGTGGTTTAACCCTTTTAAGTTTTCTCGATAAGGAAGAGATCATCAAAAAGCTTGAGTTCTATAGTGAAGAAATTAAACGTCATGCATGGAAAATATGGAATAAGAAGCGTATATCTAAAGAGAAGGCTAAGCAAGAACAAAACGAGCCACAGGAAGATAATGAACAAGAGAAAAAAGAAGTAAAAAAGAAAGATCTATTTAATCCAGCCTATAAACCTTTATTTGATAGCAGTACGGATCTACCTAAAAGAAAAGTCGTTAAAAAATTGAGTAAACCAGTAGATGATAATATAGTCAGATATTTATATATCAAGAAAGATGGTTCTTTTATGTTGGCTAATAAAGCAGACAAGGATTCCGATTTAACTATAAGTATTCCAAGAGGATATGAAAATGGGTACTTATTGCTATGTTCTAATAATAGATATGGTGAAATTAATAGAATATCCATTAAAGATATTCTTAGTAAGTCGGTTGGCGCTACTTATTATACAGGTCTTCATCTGGATATAGACAAAATTGAGAGTATAATCATTAAGGTAGAATCAATTATTGGAATTATTTATAAATGTAACAATAAATTATTATTCAAAGCATATTTATCAGACAAAATAAAAATTCATAGTAAAGGAATAGGTTTTAAAGGTTACAGAACAATGTACAATCGATTTGATAATGGTTCAATTAAGTTTATTTCTTTACCTATTAACATAAGATACCATATTAATAGATTAATTTTTGATAGTTTTTTAGCATCCGGGGTAGCCTATGATAATCCGGATTATGAAAATGAGTTTGCTGTTATAAAGAATTATCTATAAGCTGTAAGAAAAGATTAAATTTTAGGTAGTCAGAACAAATTAATTTTAGGTTTGGTTTGAAAATGATGAATTAATGTAACTCTTAAGCACTTTAACTTTTAGCTACCGAATATTAATTTGATTGCATCCATTTTCAAACCAGTTATAAATTTCTATTCTTAAATTCTGTTCTTCCCTCAAATAATCTTTAAGGCCAAAAAGATTTTTGCCAGCGATCCTTTCATTTATGAGGTCATTGCCAAGGTCGGTTGAATATAAAATATCACATGCAAGATCTAGGGAGTTCCTGGGAAATACTGCCTGATCTTCATTAGAATACCATTTATATATAGCCTTGCCCATAATTTCTCTTCTTTGAACCGTGTTTATATCATCAATAATGTTTCTATGTAAAAATCTAAACCTCACAATTGAGTTTAAGTTCTTAAGATGAGTTGGATACTGAAAATTTACAATTGAGGCATCCTTTTGAGAGTGCCCAATTAAGTAGAGAAAGTCACAGTATATATAATATAGGCAAAAAACATTTTTCAAATTCTCAAATGTTGACTTACATAATTTCTCATAAGATACTATATGTGTTTCTTCAAGAATAAACCAAACCCATTTAGCCCATTTCTTATCTCCGCCATGTGGAAAAATAGAGAATAAACTTTCAATTACCGAATATATGCCGTCGGCGAGATAGATCCATCAAAACAAGGATTGAGACTATGCGCTAAGAGCTTTGGCTTTAGACAAAGTTATTAGTCGGCGAGATAGATCCATCAAAACAAGGATTGAGATGACCGAATGAAGTTTCATATAAGCGGAGCTTATATGAAACCATTGATACTAAATGTATCAATGATGAGGGAACCGAGGGTTCCATCCCGAGGCAAGCACTACAGCTCACCAGAAGTAGTGAGTCAAGCGGTCGAAGGATCCGCCTACGGCGGACTGAAGCCAAGGCTCCTGCCTGAGGCTAGTAAAACAGCTGATAGGGAGCAGAAATTGTAAGAGTTTATATGATGGAAATTGAGTACATTCGTTGAAGTGAAGTACTAGCTACTCGCAGTGCAATTTCATTCATCTGATTGTCCTGGATAACAGGAATAGTGCCTCTGGAATGAGGATAGTGCAAGCTGCTCGCAGTGCTCGCAGTTCCTTCGTCAATGGTCGATTTACGACCATTGGTTTCAGCTGCGCTGAAACTACACTCAGTCATATCAAAACAAGGATGACTGAGAGCAGTCTTGTCTCGACAAAGGAGAGGCAAGACCCGGTTGACTAAATGTCAAGCGGTCGAAGGAACCGAGGACTCCTGTCCGAGGCATGCAGAATCGATGAAAAGAAATAAAATGTCAAGCGGTCGAAGGATCCGCCTACGGCGGACTAAAGACCAGGCTCCTGCCCGAGGCATGCAGAATCGATGAAAAGAAACTAAATGTCAAGTCGATGAGGGATCCGCATACAATAAAAAGCAGAATCAGCTCCTTTCCCTTCGCAAGATGAATGAGAGAAATTATGGTGAAGCCATAATTAGGTTGACTAAATGTCAATCTGTCGAGGGAACCGAGGACTCCGTTCCGAGGATGAGGCGGGGGATAGGGTACAAAAACGTCGGCTTCTGGCCGATTACCCTTCACCCGTTACCGATTACCCACCTACGTCTGCGGTGTGGCCGCCCAATTAACCAAATTCTTTTTCCACTTCCCTCCTGAAGTATAATTCCGGCAGTATAACCTTCACTTCCTTGTCTTTTCCTTCATCATACCAGAAAACAATAAAGTTGATTTTGGCCTTGACAGGAATGTAGCCACTTGATTTTATCTCCTCAAGTCGCTTGATAAATTTCTGAGAAAATTTCAGGATTGTATTACCATTTTCATCCTCGCATTCATGGCCGTTGATGAATAATTCATCCCCACTGACATAATTTTTAATAAGACTCTGCCTATGGGCAAAATAGCTGAGCCAGATATCTCTTAAGCTTAAATGCAGAGCCAGTTCTTCCGGACGTTTATGTAACTCATCATTATATTCCCTTATCAGATTCTCTGCTACAATATTATCCAGGAAACCGGAATTCGTATGAATAGTGAGGTTTTTCTTAGCCCGGGTCATTGCAACATAAAGCAATCTTTTATTTGCATCATTGCCGGGATTAAAGTCTTCCAACATAAGAAAGACATTGTCAAATTCCCTTCCCTTAGCCTTATGCATGGTCGAGACGAGTATTGTATTTCCCTTTTCATTAAAGAAATCTTCGAGGCTGGATTCTCTGATAAAGACTTCCAGGTCTGACTTGTATTTATACTTTGTGTTACTTGCGTCAAATTCTTTGATGATATTCAAGACGATATCGAGTTTGTCACTTTTGCGAAAGCGATATTTCAACTTCCGAATAGCATCTGTCCAGACATCTCCATTGATGAGGTAAGAAGACTCATATCGGTTTATTTGACTTAGGAAAAATCGGATTTCAAGAAGATTGTACAAATTGAAACCATCATTGGATTGAATTAAGCGCGCTTTCATATCATTTTTCAGAAGAGCACCGGTAATCTGGAGAGCTTCATTATTTTTCCGGCTAAGAATACAGGAAGTTCCCGACAAATCCGTGTTAAGCACATCATTTACTAGAGGCAGGACGAGGTGTTTACTTTTATGTGTAACAATCTTAATTCTTCCATTATCCTGTTGTTTTGCGATAATAGGATGATGTTTAAGTCTATGCGAAATCCTATTGACAAATTGATTGGTCAGCTGAACCAGATTATTTTTACTACGGTAGTTTTCCAATAATTCATAAGTGATAGCATTCTCTATATGCATAAATTTTTCAAGATATCCGGAGTCGGAGCCTCTAAATTCATAAATATTTTGATCATCATCACCGACGGCAATGACTCTCATTTCTTCATTAAATTCCATTAATGCTTTAATCAGTTCAAATTCATCGGCTTCCATATCCTGCGCTTCATCAATAACAAGGACAGTCTTGGTAATGCGACTTGCTTCGACTTCATTGTTTTTGATTAATTCCCTTGCTTTTCGGATGATTTCAGATGATTTTTCAATGGTGCCGATCTTTCCCAGCAGGTCAAAGCAATATGAATGGAAGGTTTTAATTTCAACAAAATGAGCGGCATTGCCGATAAGCTCCATAAGACGTTTCTTAAACTCTACGGCAGAAGCTCTGGAAAAGGTAACCATGAGTAATTGTTCATGTTTTACATCTTCCATAAGGAGGAGGGAAGCAAGTTTATGCACCAGAACCCGGGTTTTTCCACTGCCCGGGCCGGCTGCGACTACGATATGTTGTGTTTCATTATTCTTGATAATTTTCAGTTGAGTAGGGGATAGCTCACCAAACAGTTGTTTAAACTTCCTCGGTGTGATATTTCTATTGATGTCATCCCTATGATTTCCCTTGAAATATTTGTTGAGGAAGGAAGAATAGTTAAGTTGAAAGTAATCTTCGACAAACTGTAATGCGTTTTCATAATCGATGAGCATCTGGCGCGCATATTCACCTACGATATGAATCTGCTGGACCTTGTTTTTATAGAATTCTTCAAGCTTTGCATAATCTTGTATGGTATATTGTTTCCGGTTGTTGAGCTCTTTGCGATTGATAGTCAGGCTGTTATAGACAACAAGAAATCCCCCTTCAATTTTCATTGCATCAATCCGCGAAAGGAAAAATAAACTATCTTCGATATCGTCAATGCTGATGTCCTGTATGAATAAGTCCTGCCTTTTCTCAAATTCTTCTTTTAGTTCATGGACGGAAAACTCTACGAGAACTCTCTCTTTTTGTGACTCTCTTTCAGAGCTTTCACTTTCAATTCGCTTATATAAAAACTCAATAATAAATTGTGCCAGCAGATGTCTTTTTCCAAGCTTTTCCTTTAATTCAGCCGGGGGAATGAGAGCTATAGTGGCAAGGTGATTTCTTGTCGATAGTTTCTTTCGCCTGATCCAGTGCTTAACTGCCCAGAAATTGAAGATAGTTTTTATTTTATGTGGACTTGCGTCAAATATACCCGCTTCTTCAGCATCTTCATTCAATTTCTTCAGATTAAAGCTCTTTTCTTTTTCTTCAATTTGCGTAAGCAAAAATCTTTCGATATTAGCAAAGGATTCAAGGATTTTAAGAGAGCGATTCTTGTGACTTCCACGTTTTATATATGCAGTTAAATCTTTCTTATCCGCCAGTATTTCTTCCTCGCGCAACAGGTTGATTATTCTGATTACATCGCCTTTGACAATCCCGAGATGATCGCTGATATAATCAACACGCGATTCAGCCACTTCTTCCGTAGCGTGTTTTCTACTTCGACTAGAAAACAGTTTTTTGATAATTCGTGTAGCTTGGATTTTTTGATTTTCATCAAAATTTGCGGAAGCTCGTATTTTATCAATGGCTTCTTGTGCATTTTTGGTGAGAATACTGTTGGCAAAGACTTTGGGAACGTTCTGTCCTCGATCGAGATAACCTGCCTCTTCCAGCGCCGCGATTGCCGTCGTTACTCGTGTCTCAATCTCCATCACGCTATCATCCCAGCCTGCTTTCCGGGCAATTTCAAGAGCGGAATTGGAAATTGTGGAACGGAATTTAGTAAGATACTTTATGGCTCTCCATACTTGTTGAATTTCCTTGATAGAAATCTTAGTCTGATTGAGAAGGATAAAGTGTTTATTCAGGTCTTCCTCGTTGAACAAGACATAACAATCGGCGGCAATATTTTCATCCCGGCCGGCACGACCTGCTTCCTGAACATAATTTTCCAGCGAATCGGAGATGTCATAATGAATGACCATACCTACATCCTTCTTGTCAACTCCCATTCCAAATGCCGATGTAGCGACCATGATCTGAACATCTCCATCGATAAAAGCATCTTGATTCTCAGATTTTTCTTTCTTATCCATTTTACCGTGATAAGGTCTGGCGTTGAAACCATCTTCAGTTAATCTTTTTGCTAGTTGGAAGGCTCGTCTGGTGCGGGAAACATATACGATACAAGGATTATCTGTGGAAGATGTCAGATTCCGAAGGGCTTGATATTTCTCATTTTTATCTACTTTTTTCAGGACTTTGTAATGAAGATTGCTACGTGCGATACTTGAGGTGAATAGCTCAAGGTCAAGGGATAGATTATCCTTGAAATAAGCCTGGATATCTTCGATAACTTTTGGCTTAGCAGTAGCGGTAAAACAGGAGACAGGAATGCTTTCACTGAGGTTTTTCTTTTCTTCAATGGATCTGATGAAATCCGCGATATACAGATAATCCACTCTGAAATCCTGTCCCCAGGACGAAAAACAATGCGCTTCATCAATAACAAATCGAGCGATTTTTCTCCCCATTATTATCCGTTCAATAGTGCGTGAGCGAAGAGATTCCGGTGATATGTAAAGGATGGAGGCTGAGCCGTCTTCCACTCGCTCAAAGGATTTGGCCCTTTCTATCGGATCGAGTAATCCATTTATCGTAACCGCAGCTGTAATGCCGGCCTTTTCCAGGTTGTCAACCTGATCTTTCATAAGGGATTGGAGTGGGGAAATTACGACCGTAAGTGCTGCCGAGTTTTCTCCGGCCATCAATGCCGGTAATTGAAAAGTTAAGGACTTTCCTCCGCCTGTGGGGAATATTGCAAGAAGGGATTTGTTCTGCAATGCTGCTTTCACCGCTTTCTCTTGTAGTGGTTCACCATCGAAATTCCTGAAAGAGTCATAGCCAAAGAATCGCTTTAATCCTCTATGCGGATCCAGTGCTTTATCACAATATCCACAACCGTGGATGCATGGATTATCACGTAATAAGGACATAATGCGATCCACTTCCGGATAAGTTTTTAGAACCCAGGGTGGAGTGATTGAATCAATTCCTCTATTTTCAATAAAGGAGTTAATCAGCGATAAACAATAAGCGAGCTCGATGGGGTTTTCTGCGATAATCTGTGATAGGTTTACATTTTGACAGATTTCACCGTTAAAGTGAGTTTTTATAGTGCTTTCGAGCTTAATCCCGGCAGCAGAGTAATTGTTGTACTTAAAAAAAGCATGGAACTCTCTTTTGTCATGGAGTAGGAGATAGAAAATTTGTTGAAGGCTACTGTCCATTTGAGCGAAAGCTGCGGCTTCATCATAGAATAAGTCACGGGCTTTCATGGAATCGTTTAAAGGATTATTGATCGTGTCGGATTGAAGTTTATCATCTTTCAGTAGCGAGTGATATGGCTTGGTGGGGAAGAGGAGCGGCGAGAGATATAGCGTGTCAATAATGTGGAGGTGATTTATGCCTGCGGTTTTTATCGGCTGCGCTATGTAGTTTAAATCGTGCCTGAAGATATTGTGCCCGCATAGAAATTGGCTACCCCGGATAAATTCAATAAAATCCCTTAGCGAAGTACTGTGATAAGTACTTCCGTTGTTCTTGAGGCCTCCTAGATCCAGAATTTTCTTAGTCCTGGGGTCGATTTCAGTATCTATAAAGGCTATTGAAATATTGTTATGCTGATATCTGCCCGTCAATATATTTTTCTTATTACATAAAGTTATAACTCATTGGATAAAATGTTGTTGCCCTACGTATCAATATGCCCTCCAGAATATAGCGTTCAAATTTTATGCCATTGGATTGAGGAAAGTGAAGATTCTGTCTGATGCTGGCAAAATCAGATGGAAAATATGTCCTTAAGAGTAGTGGATAATCCGGAGCATGTTGCCCCACTTTCCTATCGTCAAGACAAAATTCATAGGCTTATGAATCCGTCGTTAAAACCATAGATTCATAAGCCTTGAGTGAACGAAGTGAACGTGGGTTTGTGAAGCTAGGGTTTGAACCCATAATGCGTAGCATAGAGATTCTCCAGAGGCGGACGCAGTTGATGAGCTGGATTATTCTGCTTCAAAGCCTTCCTTATAGAATCTAATGTGACCTCTCCGAGGTCGATACAAAGGTAAACTTGATGGCTAACCTAATGTGACCTCTCTGAGGACATGAGTCAAGAGATTAAAAGTGATGCATTCAACAACCGGCTTAGCCGGAGGAATAAGTTGAAAAGAATAGGGATTAAGTCAAAAAGCAGCCATTAACTTTTAACCCTTAACTGAGCTCGTTTACTAGAATAGTAATATAGAATAAGTACTGGAAACATCTGACATAATTCATCTATTTTCCTCTGTACACATAGAAATATTACCCAAATCATACAATAGAAATATAACTGAGAGTAGTTCTGGCTTGCCAGAACCAGCTTGACTGAATGTCAAGCTGTCGAGGAATCCGCCTAAGGCGGATCCCTCATCATTGATACATTTAGTATCAATGGTTTCATATAAGCAGAGTTTATATGAAATTTCATTCGGTCATCTTCAATTTCTATTGCATGATTTGGGTAATACTACTATCGGTAGAAACAAGCTACAACAAATAGAACTAAGTAAAGAAATTGAAGTGATCGATAAGAGGAATGTTTCCACTGAAATAGCCGGCCGATAAGCGAAATTGCGGTTCCGATAATGTTCATTAGAGATGGAAAAGCTGTACATATAATTCAAGAATTAGATAATTATAATGACCCACCTGAACATCGAGGAACAAAAGCATGGAGCGACTAATCGGATCGGCGGTTTTGCGTAGCAAAGATTTCCTTGGAAACTTCCTAGAATTTTCTTGTCCTTTTTTTCAATGAAAAAAAGGACAAGAAAAGAAAAACATCTTTTTTCAGCGTGTCATTTGCTTCCTTTTTAGGACGATACATTCCTGTTTTAAGCTCACTATTTGGATAATCCGGAACATATTGACCCACCACCCAATCAAGCACAACTTTTCGATGCATGCTTATCATTAAAATTTTTCTTATCTTACCTCGGACATCATTTATAAAATCATCTTACTATGCACCCATACCTGAAATACCTACTCCAGGACATCGAGAATGCACACAAAAGCAATGAAGAGGACTTTAGTCGTCCCGAGCCACAGACATTCGAGCAGCGGATGGAAGAAATTGAACGCTACGTAAAAGGCGATTACGAGAAACCATTCTCTTATTATACAGCATTACACTTTGAAGATTTTCCACCATCAGAGCAATTGTCGGAGGAAGAGATGAAGAATGTACTAGAAGCATTTGACAAAATGATGGAGTCATGGAATGTCTCCCTGTATTATCCCGAGGAAATGCCGACTAAGAAGAGATACGATTTTCTCGTAGAACATGTATTGGAAACCGGATTTACACCTATAAGTGAAGGGGAAATAGGCTTTGATTTTTGTACGGGAGATGCACCGGATTGTGCATGGGGAGAATATTGTCCTTGCCTGCAGTATTGGGAGGAAGAAGAGGATATTTAATAAAAACCCCCGACAATGAACGGATGGAAAACTCATCATCGGGGGCCTATCTTATGCAGCAATCACTCTGGCAGTATTCGCCTCTGATGTTATGCTTAAACGGTTATGAATATCACCCTTCGAGCCCGCCTTTAAGAACCGAAAGTCCCAGCACAACCTACCCTACGCCGTGGCCAGAATCCACAGCCCATTTTGCCTCGAGGGAGTCAGAAATATCTTTTCCCTTTCATTTGCAATGATAGAGTACACGTGTGTAAGTTTATTTCACACATTAAAATTTGCTTATTCTTGCGGGGTATTTATAATGGCTAAGCCCCCATAATTATAGGATATGTGAACTGTTTTTTCACACGTACTGCTTTACTTCGTATTTGTGAAAGCATTATAGCAATGGATTTACGGAGGAAAACAAGGAATAGGATATTGAAAGCAAATAAGATTATCTAAACAGATCGAATATGAAAGAAGTGTACGTACAATGAGTGGCTATTTTAAATAGACTATTCATATTATTTCATCTTAAAACCTGAATTATGAAATTCCGTATCGTGTTTTTATTATGCCTGATTTTAGTTTTTATAGCTAATGTATTCGATGCTCAGACTACTTATACGCATAGGGATGATATTATCCGGGAAAAGGGCACTCCCGATAGGTCAGATAGCTTGAGTATTACCTATTTCTATGATGCTATAGCAGGTAGGAAGGATATCCCACTCGTACTTACGAGATATTATTTTGACAAAAAGGATGGTACATTGAAGTTTATACAATTTAAAGCCCTAAAGTTTTATGTACAACTGCGACTGAAGGAAATGCTCGGCGATACGATTAAAGAATTTGAAGATGGTGTCATATACCATAATGATAAGTATGGCTTTGCATATCGAGAATTTGGCAAGGGCAAATATGCTTTTATGTGTATTTTCAATATCAAAGGATTTGATTTTGACAAATTGAGACCTTTGTTCCATACATTCAAAGGCTCTGAGAAATACAAACAGAAATAGTTTTACTAATAATTAAAACAGATTACAATGAAAAAATTACTCTTTTTGATAGTCTTTGTAAGTTTAGGCATGATGGTTCAGGCCCAGCAATACACGAGGAAATACAATAGTTTTTATGATCGCTATGAATTTTACGATGAATACGGGAATATGATGGGCTATGCCAAGAAGAATGACTTTTATGATCGCTGGGAAATCTATGATGAGAATGGAAACCTGCAGAGCTATAAAGAATACAATGATTTCTACGATCGTACCGAAACCTATGATTCTTATGGCAATATGAAGGGCTATACGGATTATAACGATTTCTACGATCGGACTGAGGAATTTGACAGTTATGGTAATCAAAAGGGATATAAAAAATGGAATGATTTCTATGATCGCTATGATGTCTATGATAAATATGGTAATCTGCAGGGTTATTACAAATACAATGACTTTTACGACCGCTGGGAATATTACGACGATCCTTATTAGGATATGTAAGCCCCTTCAGCTTACGCAAATGTAAGCTTACGCAAATACCACTATTAATTCTTAAATTTAAAAACCAATTTCAATGAAATTAAGACTCTTTTTCAGTTTATTCGCCCTCATATTTGCCTTGAGCTCGGTAAAAGCACAACAAGCGGAACTACATTTAGTGAATAACAGTAGTAGAAATATGTATGTGAAAGTAATGAAACAAAGCATACGGGACTCATATCGATATTCGACATTGAGAATAGCTCCTTATGGAAATGCTGTAGAATATTTCCCAGAGACCGGATATTATTACCTCAAGGTGAAATCATATAAGAAAGGACGGCAGACCATTTATTCGCGAGGCGATGCATTTAAAGTATATGTGGGATCCGATGGTTATAGCGTATTAACAATTACTTATGACGTAAACGAAAGTTCCTACAGCATAGATCCACTCTCCGGAGAGCGGATAAGCAAGGAAGAATTTATGAAAGATTGAATTATAATTTAAACAAGGAAATATCATGTTAAAGATAGGAGATAAAGTAATCTGCATAGATGATAATTACAATACCGCAGGAAGGATTATGAATATCATTGCCCATGGTTGGAAATTTCCACAGAAAGGGCAAGTTTATACCGTAAGAAAGATATTCAATGGACAAAGTATTGCAGTAGAAGAAATTATCAATAAAGAAGACAAGCTTCTAAAGCGAGAACCGGGCTTTTACTATTGGCATTTCAAGAAAATCTCTTCAATACAGACAGAAGAAATAAAGTGTGAAGAAGAGAAAGAAGTGGAAGAGGAAGAAATAGAAGATCCATATATGAAATTTGGGAAATACTTTAGATGGAAGCGTTAAATGATACTCCTGAATTAAATGCTAGTCTGCTGTTTATCCCTGGCTTCGATTATGCTATCCGGCCTCATCTTACCGGAGCTTATGCATTTTCAAGTCCTTGGACTTGGTGTATGAGGAAATTTTATCTTTCTCCTGAAAGTTGTGCGATGTAATCCTTGCGTCGAGCCTCTGATGAGAGCCAGGATCAATCTTCAATGATAGTTGTTTTCTGCTCCTTTCCATCTCTGAGGGAAAGGTTGGGATAGGGTGTGAAAAGGGAAAGATTGGCGTGAAATTCGGATCAAATTTGCCATAAATTCGCAAGATTTCGCATGATGTATCGGGCTTTCAAGTGTCCGCCGCAGGAGGAGCCCTTTTTGCTACGCAGGGATCAGGACTCAGGACTCAGGAAGCAGGGGTCAGGAATCAGGAATCAGGAAGTAGGAATCAGGAATCAGGACTCAGAAGTCTGGGATCAATTTCCTGGCTCAGCCAATAGCTAATGGCTGCCCTGACTTATGCCTCATCGCCCTTGCGCCTCATCGCCCGCTCGCTAACTGTCTCTCATTCTTTGATTTTGATTAAATTGTTTAAATGTTCGCACGGCCGTGCGAACCTACGAGAAATATTGACTCAGGAATCAGGAAGCAGGGGTCAGGAGGCAGGGATCAGGATTCAGGTCAGGTGAGACAGGTGAATGAATTTTTGGGTGGTGGATGGATTGTAGGCGTTGAGGGGGGTATGGGTTTTGGAGTATCGGTTCGCACGGCGGTTCCTGAGCGGCGCCGAAGGGCCGTGTGGTCCGATTAAACAAAATAAAATATTATTTACGATTGTTGGGGTGAGGGGATTATGGTTTTTTTGGGGTATCGGTCCACACGGTGGTTCCTGAGCGGTGCCGAAGGGCCGTGTGGACCTACGAGAAATATTGCTTCATGACTCGTCCTAAAATAGGTTTACCCAAAACAGCTCCTTTCCCTGCCTCAGGGAAAGGCGGGGGATAGGGTGTGAAAAGGGAAAGATTGGCGTGAAATTCGGATTAAATTTGCCATAAATTCGCAATAATTCGTATGCTGTGGCGGGCTTTCACGTGTCCGCCGTAGGAGGAAGCCTTATGGGCGGAAAACGTCGGCTTCACAATCCGTTCTTTTGTCTTTCCTTTCGTCAAGACAAAATTCATAGGCTTATGAATCCGTCGTTAAGGCCTTAGATTCATAAGCCTTGAGTGAGCGTAGCGAACGTGGGATTGTGAAGCTAAGGGTTTAATAAACAAGCAACCTTGAGCGAGCGCAACGCAATTGCCACATCGCCCTTGCGCCTCATCGGTTCAATCGACTCGGCAATCCTTTGCCAACGCACATGGCTTGACTGCGGCTTACCGATCCTTTTCGTCGGTGTAGAGGGATCGCTAAGCTTGAAATGCGAAGCATTGGAAGATTGGTGAGCCCGGTTTGTTACAAATGGTGAGGCGGAAAAGGGATTTATTTTGGTGTTGTTTTTTAATAAACGTCGGCTTCACAATCCGTTCTTTTGTCTTTCCTTTCGTCAAGACAAAATTC
>CAYTBT010000034.1:0-30473 GCA_964436125.1 uncultured Saprospiraceae bacterium
TCAATGCAAGATTATTCCTCACCTGCATATGTGAGGTGTTGTCTAGTCGTAAATCGGTAAGTGGATTAATCCCTGCTTTCAATGTCATATCCGGTAGGTTACGTTGTGATGGTACGAGAACGATGCCGTCGCTAGGAGTAATAGTTTCAACAAAGTAATATTCCGACGTGCACAACCATCTTCCACCTTCATTCTCCCTTGCAACTACCGCACATAATTCATCAGGCTCGACAGTGAATTGTATTGTGTTTTCAGGTGATTGTTCTTCAAGATGTGGAAAACAAGTACATCTTTTATACTCTTTTAAATGATAAGCACCGATAAATCTCAACCACTCTTCATCTATCCCCTCAAACCAATCAATCCCCAGTTGAAATGCACGACTTATCTTGCGATATCTAGGTATTTTACTATGCCATTCTTCACAATCTTTACACTCTGAATAATTATTACCATCAAACCAAAAAAATGGATTCATATTTGTCAAAATAAACATGAAGCACCAACCATTATAAAAGGGTTCATAAATTTTACAATTGCTTTTCTCATACTTCCTTTCTAAGTCTTCTGCCCGTGTCTCGTATTCTTGTTGTTTAGCTATAAAGTCAAGTTTTAGTTTTTTCATTTGATCCCAAAGGTAAAAATCATAATTAGCTCCGAAATACCCGTAATCTCTGTTTTTCTCAATGTTCCCACCATTGGGATCCTCCATTAAATAATGTAATGTTCTGAAGAAAATATGATCTTTATCCGGATCACTGGGTTCCACACCATAAAAAGCAATTTTGGGTAAATTTTTCACTGTAGGACATGTGGTCATTAACTCATCAGTGATATATGGGGCATCCACCCTATAATATTTTGTTATATAAGGTGTATATAATCTACTGATAATACCAGTAATTGGATCCGTTAAATTTGGACATAAAATTCCACCAATTAGTTTGTCAACCATCTCATAAGTAACAAAATCACTCGGATTCACCGGCAAATTAAAAATCCATACCGGTATTTTAAAATCCGACAATTCCGCAATGGCCTCTTCCGCATACCCCAAGGATAATTTAAAACACATATTTTCTATCATCTTTTTGGCAATATCTGTGTTGCTCAATAAAGCTGCTCCTTGATGTGGAGTATCAAACGTAACATATCCATATGCTCCTATATCCTCCAGACTCTGTCCATTTTCACATACTTGGGAATCATATAAAGATCTTATAACTAAACCACCCTGACTATGTCCGATAAAAAAGTTCCTTGAGTTATCGAAACCCGGATAAGTTGCCCCTAGAACTTCATCTCTTACATCTTTTGCTGCTTCTTTTAATGATGCTCCTTCTGTATAATTAATATTAGTAATTGAAAGTAATTCTCTTGGAGGAAAGTTTGGTATACCTACGTCGAATTCACTGGCATATGCAGCTCTTGCCCACGCTGTAATAGAGCCGTTTAATCCATGCACCCAAAATACTCTTTTTAGATATTCAAGGCGTTGATAGTTTATTGTATCCGGAATTCTGTTTATTGATACTTGAAGGGGATCAATCGAATCAAAAGTAGTGGTTTTATTTCCTTGAATAATTAATTTACTCTCTTCATTAAATGGCGGAGGAATTCCCTCTTCTTGACTGTAAATTGTCTGACTAAGTATAAGTAGTAAGAGAAAGCCAAATATAAAATTTATAGTTTTCATAATATGTATAATTTTTAATGAATGATTATTTGTTGCGTAAAGTTGACAGTATCTGATTGCAAGTGTAGGAAATAGACTCCGGGACTTATTGAACTCATGCCTATACTGAAGGACGGCCTATATCTAAATTCCTGATGTCTAACTATTGAGCCGCTTATATCTCTTATGACTAAGATATACTTTCCTTTAAGTTTTTCCGGAATGTGTATTGATAATTTGTCATGAACAGGATTTGGATATATTTGTATGGAATTGTTTTTTCTTTTCACCTGTTGAACAATACTAATCGATTTTTTTTCTTCCGATGTTGGTTTAGGCGTGTATTGTAAATATTGATTATTCTGAAGGTAAGATACGCCATTAATTATGTAATTAATATAAACCTTGTACATTGTCTCTTGTAGAGGAATTCCTTTATTTGTAAAAGTAACGTTCACTCTATAATCTGCCTTGGGAACGGCAATTGAATCATTTAATTTATGCACAGCTTTATATCGTGCACTGGTAAGTTGACCTTGAGTGTTAAAATGCTTCCATAATATATATTGATTACTTACATCGTATCTTATGGAAATGGTATCATTATTTATAATAAATACACTATCACCACCGGTATAAAGTGCAGTCACACTATAACCATGATTAATGATACTATCTATGAGCTCTTGTGGAAACCATTTTATTGGGTGCTCATATCCTAACATTGTAATTCGTTCACCCGAATAATGAAAAATAGAATTACCGCTTTCTCCCGTTTCTGCAAAATAAACGAATTCTCCATTTTTATATAAGGTTGTACCATTCTCATCCACCATAACTTTATCGTAGAGTTTTGTCGGGGTTCCACTTAAAAGCCAGGAATATTCTTTTGTAGTAGTAGAAGTGCTATCAAAACCTATGCAAAAGGTTTCATCAACTATATGGTGCTTTGGAATCATCCTGATAATTTCTAAATCAGTTAATGAATCTATGGAATAATTATCCGGAATCGAAAATTTGTTATATACTTCATAAGTACTCTGTACTTCGTGCAAATATTGTGCCTCAATATTATTTTTTGAAAATAACAAAAAACATGTAAGCAGTAGAAATAAAAACCGCCTAAGCCTTCGGTTAAACTCAATATTTCTATTTTTCTTTAGTGAATGGTCTTGAATGGTCTTGAATGGTCTTGAATGGTCTTGAATGGTCTTGAATCGTCTTTCATAATAAGTGTGTTTTAATTACCAATAATACAATGATACAGTTTTTTTCTTTTAAATGCAAGGAAATCGAGAATTAATTTGGAATATATCGTGTACTTAAGTCTTAGGATGTGGCTAGGGTTAAGGCTGAGGCTGGCTACAACGGAGTCATAGGATAGTTCTGAATTGAATTTTACTATTCCCCAGAACGTGCAATGATCCAGAGGCGCACAGGGTAGAAAAAAAGATTGCATAAGCCACAGAAAACAAGGACTCTAGGAATGAGAGATCCGCCTCTTGTGCAACCTTTCGATAGCTTGATATTTAGGCAAGTTGGTTCTGGTGATCCAGAACTACTTTCAGTAATGGTGTGAAGCAAATTCGGACAAGCCCCATGGAATGCCGTGAATCGGCACGACCGGAGGTCGTATTCCACCGGGCAAGCCCCATGGAATGCCGATGCTCGGCACGACCAAAGGTCGTATTCCACCGGGCAAGCAGGCACTTCAATCGGTCATCTTCAATTTACAATGCAAGATTTGGGTATCAGAATTGCTTTGAGTAGTTGAATTATGCAGTAGCAGGGCTATCTTGTATTAAAATTACCGCCTAGTAAAATAAACAATTATGAATGATAAACATTATATTTAGAGTAATCTAAATATAGAATTGCAAGCACGCAATAAATATAAGAGAATCCATACGTCAGAATGAAGAAAAAGCGCTACACGGAATCGCTGGAAGAAGTTCATGAAAGCATAAATACGACGGGAAAGAAATCAGGCTGGAAAAGGCTCCTTGCATTCCTTGGGCCGGCCTATCTTGTAAGTGTAGGTTATATGGATCCGGGAAACTGGGCTACAGGAATCGCCGGTGGAAGTCAGTTTGGGTACAAGTTGATATGGGTACTGGTTATGTCCAATATTATGGCAATTCTCCTCCAGAGTTTATGTGCGCGGCTAGGCGTTGTGCGGGGGCGAGACCTTGCGCAAGCATCCAGAGAAACATATCCGGCTTTCCCCAACTTTATTCTGTATATTCTCGCCGAAATTGCAATTGTGGCTTGTGATCTTGCCGAGGTAATAGGTATGGCAGTGGGATTAAATCTTCTATTTGGCATGCCTATGGTATGGGGAGTATGTTTAACGGCATTGGACAGTTTTATCCTGTTATTTCTACTGAATAAAGGCATGCGGAAGATGGAGGCATTCATCGTAGCTTTAATTGCAATCATAGCTTTATCCTTTCTTATTCAGATGTTTATTGCTGAGCCCGATGTCGGCAGTATAGTATCCGGATTAATTCCCACAATCCCCAATACCAAGGCCTTGTATATAGCCATCGGTATTATCGGGGCTACAGTGATGCCCCATAATCTTTACCTCCATTCATCCCTCGTTCAATCACGGAAAATAGAACGGACTGAGAAAGGGATAAAACAAGCATTGAAATACAACTATCTCGACTCGACAATAGCACTTAATCTCGCATTATTTGTCAATGCTGCAATACTTATCCTGGCTGCAGCAGTATTTTATGAGCATGGACTGCACAATGTCGTCGAAATACAAGATGCACACAAGATGCTGGAACCGCTTCTTGGTTCTCGATGGGCACCGATATTATTTGCTCTTGCTTTGATTGCAGCGGGACAGAGTTCTACTCTTACAGGCACACTCGCCGGGCAGATCGTCATGGAAGGATATCTCAATCTACGCATCCATCCTGTAGCTCGTCGTCTGATAACGCGATTGCTTGCCATTATTCCTGCGATGATTGCAGTAATTTATTACGGACCTGATAGCACAGGAGAATTACTTGTTCTGAGCCAAGTAGTCTTGAGCCTGCAGCTTGGATTTGCAATGATTCCACTTATTCATTTTGTCAGTGATAAAAAGAAGATGAATGGCTTTCACATCAAGTGGCCACTGCAGATTATCGTATGGCTGATTACGGTCATTATCGTGGGCTTGTATACTCAGCTTGTAATAAATGAAATTCAGAATTGGTTACATACAGTAGAACATCCGATTTATATATGGCTAGGAGTAATTCCACTGGCAATAGGAGCAGTAATTTTGCTTTTATTCATAACAGTTTGGCCATGGATCCAGAAGCAAAATGGCCATACGGTTAAGCTTGTTCCGCATATAGAAGATATTAGCTTGCAAGAACTGACAGCAATGAAGGTTTATGAAAATATAGCAATAGCAATCGACTTCTCAGATGCCGATGAAAAAAGTATCGCACAAGCCATAAGTCTCGGCGGAAAAAGTGCGACTTATACCTTGATTCACATCGTTGAAACGCCGGGTGCTCGTATTTATGGAAAGGACATCAATGACTATGAAAGTGGTAGTGATAAGGCATTCCTGCAATCCTATGAGAAAATGCTTGCTGAAAAAGGTTATCAGGTGAATATTGAACTTGGTTTTGGCTCGCCCAAGAAAGGAATCTCATCGGTCATAAAGCAAGGAGAATTTGATATTCTTGTCATCGGCAGCCATGGTCACCGCGGCATAAAAGACCTCTTATTCGGCACGACGATTGATGCTGTCCGCCACAGAGTTGATATTCCCGTGTTGATTGTGTGATGAGCTTGCACAAATGTCTGGCCGAGGCAGAGTCGAGCAGCAATACGCTTCTAGAAATCATTGCTTTGTTCTCGACAACATCGCCCACACAATTGCTCCTTGTGCGAGGAGATAGGTGATCATGATGAAGAAGCCGGAAAGCGGTATTGATGCGTAAAATTTATTGACGGCGAGTATGCTGTCTGATATGACGAAGGATAGTGCACCGATGAAAAGTAATGCGCCATTGACTTTCGTCAAATGTGGGGCGAGTTCTACAGCAAAGTACAACATGGCACTGATGATTCCTGCATAAATAATCACGGGAATTGCCATCTCTCCTAGGTAATCAAATATCCAAGTGATAAAAACAAGCAGATAAATGAGTATTGCTATAAACGTCTTGAGCTTAAAGGAGATTTTCCCTTTGTTTCTGAGAAGTCGGACAAAGAGGATAATGTAAAAAATATGGCCGATGAGAAATGCACTCAATCCCAGGATAAAATACAGACTTGCTTGTTCTTGAAAGAGAAGTAAGACATCTCCTGCCCAGCAGAATCCCAATGCCGTAAAGAGTAGATTCTTATGACTTGGCACTTCTGTGAAAACTGTTGATGCCATCAGTGGGATTAAGAGCAATGGCTTGAGTAATGTGGTGAGTTCGCCGGAACCGAAGAGCGTTGCGACAAGATACACCAGCGTAAAGAGAAAAAAGAGGAGGAAGAATCGGAGTTTGGACGTCATTTGCGTAAGCTAGTGGGTAAAATTAAGAAATGTAGGTGGGCTCGGAAGCTTTCTGAGCTTTATGGGCATCTTCTCGACTATGGCGAATGACAAAATAAGCCGTAACCGCTAATGATAACAAGAGGTAAGTGCCGACAATCCATACCGAATAAGTCGAGTAGGCGGTCGCACCGAACCAATCCTGCTGCCATAACAAGAGAGTTATACCCAAAGTAGCTTTCAACGATTCGGCAATAAGTGCTGAACGGTTGCGGTCCATGAGGTCCGTCAGGGCATAAACTGCGATGAAAATGAAGAGCCCATAGAGATAGATATAACTGCTGTTCAGCGCATTGATAAAGGCAATATTGCTGAAAAAATAGACGATGAAGCCGAGAATTGCAGCGAGTTGAAGCCAGCACCAAGCCGTAAATGTCGGCGATGTTGCAGTGCGATATTTCTCAAAGTGATAAATATCCCTTATCTTTTTTATCGGATATTTTTCTACCACGTCAGGAGGTCGCCAGCCTGTGGGCATCAGCCATATCCGGCATTTGTCCCACCAATTTTTCGTATGCCATGCATCTTGTATCAGGTTCCAAAAGTGGAGAAAGTTAATCTTAATCGGATTCCAGGTTCTCACCGGACGTGTTACCCCATAAACCGGCGGCTCTTCCGGCAATTCTTCTTGAAATGTTCCGAAAATTTTATCCCAGACAATGAATACTTGGGAGAGATTTTTGTCGATATAAATCGGATTTATCGCATGATGTACTCTGTGATGAGAAGGCGTAACGATAATATGCTCGAGAACACCAAGCTTCCCAATGTGTTCTGTGTGATACCAGAACTGTATGAATAGATGTAATGGCGCTGTGATCGCAATGACTTCTACCGAGACACCGAGCAGTGCCGCCGGAAGGAGGAAAAAGGTAAATAGTTTCACAAATCCCGCTATCGTCTGCCGCAGTGCACAAGCGAGATTAAATTCCTCACTACTATGATGGATCATGTGATTATTCCAGAAGAAATTGTAAGTATGTTGTATCCTGTGTATCCAGTAACCGGAGAAATCAAGTGCGATAAATGCAATGAGATATGTTAAAACCGTACTCTTTACATGGATTATGGCAAGATGTTCTACCAGCCAACTGTAGGAGATAATAGCCACGGACAGACCGAGGACACTTTTCGTGACATTGGCAGTACCGCTCATCAGACTACTGATGGTGTCCATACTCCGGATGGGATTATCGCTGTATCTGTAGCCATACCACTCCTCGCATAGTACTAATATCAGAAAAATGGGCATCGCAATAAGTAATATATGACCAAATGTCGCCATGGTTATTCTTTTCCCTGCTTCAATGAAGCTTAAAGGTAAGAAAGCTTGAGAAAAATTAGAAATTCAGAAATTATGGATATCAAAGTGATAGAAGAATTGCCGGGATTGAAGCTCAGCTCTTAGCCATTGGCCATTAGCTCTTGGCTGAGTGCATTAAATGATTTTGTTATGTGCTTTTATTGTAAAGTTGTAAAGTTGTAAAGTCGTGAAGTCGTGAGGTCGTGAAGTCGCGAAGTCGTGAAGTCGTAAAGGTGTGAAGTTGTAAAGTCGTGAAGTCGTGAAGTCGTGAAGGCGTGAAGTCGTGAAGTCGCGAAGTCGGGAAGGCGTAAAGTCGCGAAGGCGTAAAGTCGCGAAGGCGTGAAGTCGTGAAGTCGTGAAGTCGTGAAGTCGTAAAGTCGTGAAGGCGTGAAGTCGTGAAGGCGTGAAGTCGTGAAGTCGTGAAGTCGTGAAGGCGTGAAGTCGTGAAGTTGTGAAGGCGCGAAGGCGTGAAGGCGTGAAGTCGTGAAGGCGCGAAGGCGTGAAGGCGTGAAGTCGTGAAGGCGTGAAGGCGTGAGGCTTCCTTACTATTCAATTCTTCCTTCTTCTTTCAATTTCCAATACCGCAACAATCCTGTAACGGACATAAATGCGGGATTTCCTTTATCATAACGAGCGAGATCTTCCGCGGAGACGCCTTTTTCAAGAAGTTGTTCTTGCGTGTACATGACAAATTCCGGGATAATTTCCATCGCAGGAGTTCCTTTGTCGTAGTATGGTTTTATCCAGTTTTTCCAGTCGTCAAGCATAGCTTCCAGGTCATCTAAATGGGACAATGGGGCATTTACTCGGCCAAAATGTGCTAGATACAGCCTTGCAGGATTGAGTTTCCGTATTTTATTTATAGATTTTTTCCAGGCTTCGATATTGATATCGGGCGGTGGACAAGGTGGCACAACAGGACCATTATTAATTTTTACGCCTGCAACATCACCGGTGAAAATGATATCGTTCAATTGATATGCATTGTGGTGTACGGCATGTCCCGGTGTATAATGCGTGTGGAACGTAATATCGCCGATGCTAAGCTCATCACCCTCATCAAGGGGATGGAGTTGTGCCTTATCTATCGGCTGCATAGCGCCCCAGAGCCTATCCATATCGTCTTTGTAGATGCGCTTGGCAGAATTCCAGAGTTTTTCCGGTCTGTTGAGGTGTGGAAGTCCGATGGGATGCACGTAAATCGCGGCGCCATTATCGGCAAATTTCCATGCTGCTCCTGCATGATCAAAGTGGATATGTGTCAGAAGTACGTGTTTTACCTCTTTCCAGTTGTGTCCTTCTGCTGCAATTGCCGCTTTTAAATTCTCAAATGCCGTTGCAGGCCCTGTCTCGATGAGGATTAGGCCATCATTGGATTCAATGAGGTAATTGGCAATAACTTTTTCTTCTCCCATGAAGAGGATATCGAGTACTTTTATCTCCGGTGTTGTATCCATAGATCTTCTTTTGCCCTGCAAGGTAATGATGTTTTCAGAGAATGGAGAGCGTGAAGAAGCCTTATCTTTTACATTGAGACAATCTAGGCAAAAAACTTATAGATCTATTTTCTAGAATAAAGCCGCTTATGTATAAAAGGGAATGAAAATAGCCGATATTTTCATAGAACTCACTACATTGCAGGCTGTTATATTATAGGTATGCTACAACTATTCTCAAAGAATCACATAGTAAACACATTGGCATTCTTGCCATTGATCATCATCTTTCACTTTTCTGTATTTGTGCGAGAAGATGTATATATGTTTCATAGTGATGCCGGTGCCTATCTCGGGAGTTATATCTGTGACTTCTTTGCTTCGAGCCCGATTATAGGAGGAATAATAACTTGTTTCTTGATTTTTATCCAGATAATCTTATTGAATAGGATTGCGATTATTAACAAGTTGAGCAATTCAATTACGCTCTACACCGGAATGGTTTACCTTATTTTAACAATTTTAATACCGCAATTTCTCGTCCTTTCACCAGCGGTTCTAGCGGTAACTTTTTTGCTGCTTTCACTGAGTAATCTGATGTATTCCTTTAAGATTAAAGGTTCTCCCGGACATGTCTTTAATACAGGTTTCTGGCTTGCTGTGGCTAGCTTATGTTATTCAGGAATCACGGTATTTTTAATCTGGGGTTTTATCGGGTTTACGATATTGCGGAGATTCAGGACCAAGGAAGGTATGCGGTATCTTGTGGGTTTCATAGTTCCGTATATCTGGACCATGGTTATCGCATATTTTCAGGGTGATTATATGGACTTTATCCAGACGCAATTTGTCGATAATATAGGCTTTCCGGAAATCGATTTTACACAGGATCTCTTGTTTTATGTGCCAGCAATCATATTTGCCTTATTTACGATATTTTCATTCTTGAATTACGGGCAATATATGCGGAAGAAAATCATCCAATCCCAGAAGAAGATATCCATCATCTTTTGGTTTCTGGCCTTTGCATTGGTATCTATTTTTCTGACATATAATGTGGATATGACACATTTGTATTTTCTAGCGATTCCCTTGAGCTTTTTCTTGTCAGAATCCTTGGTTTCGCTGGAGAACAAGTCGGTGGGAGAGCTTCTTGCCTGGGTGTTTATTGCCCTGGGAATAATCTATCAATACGGTATTTTGGGTTAAAACCGGGAAGAACGCGGAAAAATCCTTATTTTTGCGTAAGCTAAATGAATAAAATATGAAAATAGGAGTTGTCGTTTTCCCCGGATCCAATTGTGATGATGATATCGTTCATATAATGCGCGATGTCCTCGGTCAGGAAGTAGTTAAAATATGGCATAAAGAAACGGAGTTATCACAATTCAAGGAAGAGGATATTCTTTTTTTGCCGGGCGGATTTTCCTATGGTGATTATCTGCGTTCCGGTGCAATAGCACAATTTTCACCGATAATGAAAAGCGTGAGGCAATTTGCGGAAGCTGGTGGAAGAGTAGTGGGAATATGCAATGGATTTCAGATACTCTGCGAGGCAGGAATGCTTCCGGGAACACTCTTGAGGAATGAAAAGGAGCGTTTTATTGCACGGAATATATATTTACGAGCCGAGAATTATGGTACGGACCTCACGCGTGGGATAAAAGAAGGGGATGTCCTGAGGATTCCTATTGCACATGCGGAAGGTCGCTACTACATTGATAATAAAAGGCTACAAGAACTGGAGGCAAATAAGCAGATATTGTTTAAATATTGTGATGTGGATGGAGCACTGAGCCCGGAGGCCAATATCAATGGCTCTACAGCGCATATTGCCGGCATTGTTAATAGCGCGGGAAATGTTTACGGCTTGATGCCACATCCGGAACGGGCTGCGGAAGGAGTGCTCGGAAATGTGGATGGAAGAGTGATGTTTGAAAGTATGCTTATGCAGGAAGTTGCATAAGGTTCTGAAGCCGATATTTAATATCTTGTTAATTGTTTTATATATTGCATCAAAGGACAATAATTGCGCATTGCTATTGTTTATTCAGTGAATTATTGCACAGCTAAAATGCTTTAAATATGAAAAGAATATTCTTAATACTTCTCGCAACGATCGGTTTTATAGGATTTGCAAATTCTCAGATATTGGATCCTATAGATTGGTCTCAACAAGTTATAAAAACAGGCGATGATACCTATCAGATAATTATTACCGGTGAGATTGAGGATGGATGGGCAACCTATTCACAATTCTTATCGGGCAATGAGGGGCCCGTTCCGACAACAGTAACATTTAATGAGGGAGATTTTAATACGGTAGGTAAGACGGAAGAATGTGGTGGTCGTGAAGAGAAGTACGACCCTATATTTGAGATGGATCTAGTCAAATTCCATGATCGCGTCGTGTATGTGCAGGAAATTACCGCTTCCAAGCCGATTACGATTAAGGGGAATGTGAATTATATGGTCTGTGACGATACCCGATGCCTTCCACCTGATTATTATGATTTCACGGTTGATTTAGCTTCCGCAAATGAAGTGTCGGACTTTACGCTTGATAAAGCCTGTGCCGGTGATCGTTTCGGTGCTGCAGAGATGGACGGCGAGGCTTCCGGTGGCTCTACGGGAATGCTGGAGCCTGTGAAATGGAAGTTGAAACTTGTCGATAAGGGAAATAATGAATACGCCTATGTCCTTTCTGCCACTATTCAAGAAGGATGGCATACTTATAGCATGAATATCGACCCGATGGCCGGTCCATTCCCCACACAGGTCGCTATTGAAGAGCAAGAAGGAATTGAATTAATCGGTGATGTGAAAGAAGAATCGCCGAAGCTCGTGACAAAGTTGGACAAGGTGTTTGAGGCGGAGTTGACAACCGTAGGGAAGTCAGTTACGTACACGCAGAACTTCAAGGCGAGCTCTCCCGATGCTTTTATGAAAGGGTACCTGGCTTTTCAGGTCTGTAATGACAGCAAATGCCTTCCTCCTACCTATGTGGACTTTGAGATCAAGCCCGGAAAGAATGTTGCTACGATATTGAGCGGGCCGGTAGCGGATGATGATGGGAAGAAATATAATACGGAAACGATAGGAGAGGGGACGCCGGTGTATGAGGTGTTTAATTATACGACTGCAGATGATCAATGCAGTACCGTTCCTGATGATCCTAGGAATCAAGCAGGCATGGGCTGGATATGGATTTTTATCGCGGGATTTGCCGGTGGTTTAATCGCTCTTCTGACGCCTTGTGTATTTCCGATGATTCCCTTAACGGTGAGCTTTTTTACCAAGAGTAAACGTAAGGCACTCCAGAATGCCTTGTTATACGGTATAAGCATTATTGCAATTTATGTAGGCTTAGGCTTGCTTGTGACGAGTATATTCGGTGCAAGTGCCTTGAACCAGCTTGCAACCAATGCCTGGTTTAATATTGGCTTCTTTGTGCTGTTCATTGTCTTTGCAATATCATTCTTTGGATACTTTGAAATTACATTGCCATCCTCCTGGTCCAATTCCGCAGATAAAGCCGCAGATAAAGAGGGCTTGCTGGGGATTTTCTTTATGGCTTTTACCCTTGTGCTTGTTTCTTTCTCTTGTACAGGACCGATTATCGGTACCTTACTCGTGGAAGCTGCAACAGGAGGTGGGCCGATGATTTTTGGATATATTCCCATCGGGCCGATGATAGGAATGTTTGGTTTCAGCCTTGCACTGGCATTGCCATTTGCATTGTTTGCAGCTTTCCCGTCTTGGTTGAATTCCTTGCCGCGCTCAGGCTCATGGATGAACTCAGTGAAAGTTGTATTGGGATTCATCGAGGTTGCTCTTGCCTTTAAATTCTTGTCAATTGCAGACTTGACGATGGGATGGAAAATTTTACCTTACGAGCTATTCCTTGCAGTGTGGGTCTTATGTGCACTCGGATTGGTGCTCTATTTCTTTGGTTTAATCAAGTTTCCTCTGGATTCACCGATTAAAAAACTAGGAATAGGAAGAATAAGTCTGGGAACCTTGTCGCTTGCGATCCTCGTGTATATAGCTCTCGGATTTCGCTATTCGGAAAGAGCGCATACTTTTAAAACCCCTGCTTTGCTCAGCGGACTAGCTCCGCCGGCCGGACACTCGTATATCTATCCCAGCGATTGCCCGCTGAACCTCAACTGTTTTCACGATTATGAGACAGGAAAAGCTTATGCAGAAAAGGTAGGTAAGCCTATTCTCCTGGATTTTACCGGTTATGGTTGTGTGAATTGCCGTAAGATGGAAGATCAAGTGTGGAGCCAGGATGCAGTTTATAAAATGCTCAGTGAAAACTATGTCTTGATATCGCTTTATGTAGATGATAGAACTACACTTGAAAATCCTTATACTTCTACCTTTTCCGGAGAACATATCGAGACGATAGGCGGTAAATGGAGCGATTTTCAAGCGATACACTTTGCAAGAAATTCCCAGCCTTTTTATGTGCTCACTTCAAGTGACGGAGTTATCTTGAATGAACCGCGTGCATACACGCCGGATGTGACAACGTACACAAATTGGTTGAAGTGTGGCTTGAGTAGATATCACAATGGCGGGGCTGATGGGCCTATCTTATCGATGAAGAAAGGCGATGAAATGTGATAGGTATATATGCATTGAATTCTCCCTGAAGTAGTTTTTAAGTTAAATCTTAAGCAATTATAATAGCATAAAATTCCGTACATTGGCGGGATAATATGAGATATAGAAGATTGCAACTATTGAGCTTTATCTTGTTGTGCTGTATTCTCAATCTACAGCACATAGGAGCACAAGTATTGAACATAGAAAAAGTACGTAAAGTAACAGATACTACGGGATTTGCAGGGGCTGTCGGCATTGAAGGTTCTTACTTTAAGAATGTCAATGTGATTTACAGCTTGAAATTAAGCTCAGATATTCAGTATAAAACTCAGAAGGATCTGTTTATTCTTTATGGTGAATATCAGATTCTGGAATCCAATGAGACGGAGTTTCTGGAGGAATCTCTGCTACACTTTCGCTACAACAGGAAACTTTCACCATTACTGCGCTGGGAGGCATTTACCCAAGTGCAGAAGAACAAAATAAATAAAATTAAATTGCGATGGCTTCTCGGAATGGGGCCGCGACTTAAATTACTTGAGAATTCCTATCTCAAGGTATATCTCGGGATAATTCCTATGTATGAATACGAGGTGCTGGAAAGTAGTCAAGATAAATATAAACACGACCTGCGATTGAGCAATTATCTTTCCTTTACCCTTGAATTAAATGAGGTCTTGTCCTGGGTCGCAACGACTTATTATCAGGTTCTTCCATACGGATGGTCCGACTTCCGGATTTATTGTGACTCGGCGATTAAAGCGGCAATTAACAGACACTTGGATATGACTTTTACTGTCTTGTACGGCTGGGATGCACGGCCCGTTGAAGGCGTTCCCCAAGAAAGGATTAATAGTACAGTAGGCTTGAAGTATAAATTTTAAACTGTGCAATTGAGCGATTATTTATTCTTCCAATAGGCATCTTTACTCACGGGGAAATAAAATAACTTGACTTGTGAGCCCCGGACCATACCGAAGTATGGAAATTTATTCATATTCACCTTCAGATGAATATTGAAACATGAATTTCTATGCTCAATTACGAGAATTCAAGGTAGATTTAAGGGATTACAAGCAAAGGTAGGCGCACAATACAATTCCTAAGCTCTTGCTTTTTTCAGACAGATTGTTATTTTGAAGCAAGAGTACCTGAATAATCTCGGAGTCTCATCAATGCTTAATCGAGCGGTTCATCGGAAGAAACTAAGCTCTGTCTGTACCACTTGTTCAGTCTTGCAATGTTCTGCTGTCCGATTTCCTTCGGGCATTCAGCAGAGCAAGCACCGGTATTTGAGCAGAAGCCAAATCCTTCCTTGTCCATCTGAGCAACCATATTTTTCACCCTGCGCATCTTTTCAACCTTACCTTGTGGCATAATGCCAAGGTGAGAAACTTTGGCACCGACAAAGAGTGCAGCAGAGGAATTGGGGCAAGCGGCAACACAGGCACCACAGCCTATACAAGTAGCAGAGTCGAATGCCTCAAATGCATCATATCTATTTACCGGGATATTGTTTCCATCCTGAGCTTGTCCCGTGGAAACGGAGATATATCCACCGGCTTCAATCACTCTATCAAATGCAGATCTGTCAACAACGAGGTCTTTGATTACCGGAAATGCCTTGGCCCTCCATGGTTCAACAGTGATGGTATCCCCATTCTTGAAATGCCTCATGTGCAGCTGGCATGCAGTCGTTCCTTTTAAAGGACCATGTGGCTGTCCATTTATCATTAAATCGCAGGATCCGCAGATACCTTCTCTACAATCATGCTCAAATGCCACGGGCTCTTTCTTCTGTGAGATTAAGTCTTCATTAAGGACATCGAGCATTTCAAGAAAGGACATATCTTGATCTGCCTCAACTTCATGTGTTTCAAAGGTCCCCTTAGTATCAGGGCCTGATTGCCGCCATATTTTTAATGTAATATGCATAAGATTATATTTAATGCGCTCTTATTTATAAGACCGCGTTTTTAATTCAACATTTTCAAATTCCAGCTCTTCCTTGTGCAATACCGGGTCTCCATTATTCCATTCCCAGGCAGCGACATAAGCATAGTCCTCATCATTTCGCAAGGCCTCACCGTCTTCTGTCTGATATTCTTCTCTGAAGTGGGCGCCACAAGATTCATTTCTGTCCAGCGCATCAACCATCATTAATTCACCGAGCTCAAGAAAATCCGCTACTCGAGCTGCTTTCTCAAGTTCAGGATTAAAATCATCTGCACTGCCCGGTACATATACGTTCTTCCAGAAATCTTCCCGTAAAGCGCGGATAAGCTTCATGCCTTCTTTTAACTTCTCGGCATTCCTGCTCATTCCACAATGTTCCCACATAATTAATCCGAGATCCCTGTGAAAACTCTCTACCGAGCGATCTCCATTCACGCTCATCAATTTTTCTATACGCTCTTTAACCGATTTTTCAGCTTCCGCAAATTCCGGTGAATTTTCATCGATGTGCGGCGTACGGATTTCATCCGCAAGGAAGGTCCCTACGGTATATGGAATCACAAAATAACCGTCTGCGAGCCCTTGCATAAGTGCAGATGCACCGAGGCGATTGGCTCCGTGGTCTGAATAATTGGCTTCTCCCAGGACAAATAAGCCCTTGATATTGGATTGTAGATTGTAATCTACCCATAAACCACCCATTGTGTAGTGGGAGGCAGGATAAATCTGCATCGGCGTCTCGTAGGGATTATCACCGGTTATTTTCTCGTACATTTCAAATAGATTGCCATACTTGGTCGCAATCATTTCCTTCCCGTAACGCTCTATCGTCGCCGCATCGGGATTATTGATGCCATGCACGTGTGCTTGTGACCTTCCATAGCGTTCAATTGCTGTTTTAAAATCAAGGAAAACGGCAAGACCTGTCTTATTCACTCCGTGCCCTTTGTCACAAGCTGTTTTGGCTGCTCTGGAGGCAACGTCTCGAGGCACGAGATTTCCGAATGCAGGATATCGTCTTTCCAGATAATAATCTCTGTCTTCTTCCGGAATATCAGTAGGACTTAACTCACCTGAACGGACTTTTTTGACATCGTCCAGGTTCTTCGGTACCCACACACGACCGTCATTTCTCAAGGATTCCGACATTAAGGTCAGCTTGGATTGATAATGCCCACTTACAGGGATGCAGGTCGGGTGAATCTGTGTGTAGCAAGGATTGGCCATATAGGCACCTTTTCTTACCGCTTGCCATGCTGCAGAGCAATTGGAGTGCATTGCATTGGTCGAGAGGTAAAAGACGTTTCCATATCCACCTGTTGCAAGGATTACACAATGTGCTGAATGCCTTTCCAGCTCACCTGTTAATAGATTACGCGCGATAATACCGCGGGCTTTTCCATCGACAATGACGAGGTCAAGCATCTCGTGGCGATTGTATATTGTTACACTTCCCTTGGCAGCTTGCCGGCTTAGAGCTTGGTAAGCGCCGAGGAGCAGCTGCTGACCGGTCTGACCACGCGCATAAAAAGTACGCGATACCTGTACACCACCGAAGGATCTGTTTTCAAGTAATCCACCATATTCCCGAGCAAATGGAACACCTTGGGCAACACATTGGTCGATGATATTGGCACTTACTTCAGCTAGTCGATAGGTATTGGCTTCACGCGATCGATAATCGCCACTTTTCATGGTGTCATAGAATAAACGATAGGTACTGTCACCATCGTTCTGATAATTCTTGGCTGCATTGATTCCTCCTTGAGCAGCAATACTATGTGCCCTACGCGGACTGTCGTGAAATGTATAGGACTTGACCTGATAACCTAGTTCAGCAAGACTCGCTGCCGCTGCTGCTCCACCGAGTCCCGTCCCCACGACAATGATCTCGAGATTCCGCTTATTATTTGGAGAAACCAAATTCATCTTCCCGATATACTCAGTCCATTTGTCTTCTATTGGGCCTGGAGGTACGTTATTTTCTAATCCCATGATTTATTTCTATTTCTATTTTTTACAATTTTTTCATTTATCTTATTCATCGCATCAAGCACTCTGTGCATACATCACTAGAGGTATAATCGCAAATCCAATCGGTATAAGTATGGAAATCAATGTCCCCAATCCCTTGATTATCGGTGTCCACTTCGGATGATTTACTCCCAATGTCTTAAAAGCTGAGTCAAATCCATGATACAAGTGAAAGGCTAGAGCGAGTAAGCCGATAAGATAGGCAATGACTATCCATAGTACAGAGAACGATGCAGCAACTTTACTGTAAAGATCCCCATAACCATCGACTATTGGAATGTCACCAAATTTTACCTTAAACCAGAAATCTCCCATGTGCAAGCATAAGAAAGCAAATATCAGGATGCCCAGCAGTGCCATGTTTCTCGATGCCCAGCTCGTTCCACTACCTTTTTTCTGCTTGTATGATACCGGTCCTCTTGCCTTCTTATCTTGTATCTTGATATATATTCCTTGCACCGCGTGTAGGATAAGAAAGAAGTATAAGAGGTATTCTATAATGCCTATAATCGGATTATGTGATGCGTAATGGGCATAAATATTAAATGTTGCACCTCCATCCCCCATAAGCAACAATAGATTCCCGGCCAAGTGCTCCAGTAAAAAGAGCACTAGAAATAATCCCGTTAAGCTCATTATTATCTTCTTACCTATTGTTGACGATAAAAAGACTCCTAACCATTTTAAATTCATAATTTATGTTTTAATGCCTCGATTATGCACACTAATTTAATGATTTATTTGCAACTCATATAATTGTAAGTGCTTCTTACGCTTTTCTTTAATTATTTAGAATATATTTAAATTGCTCTTCTGGTCCTACATTGTGATTAACTCAGCCTACCACACCTTCTCCATTTTATCGTTTATCACCCATTTGCTCCACTTTTTATTGTAGGTGTGGATTTTTTCTGTTTCTTGATTCTCCGGATCTACAATGAGATATCCGTGATTAACCCATGCAAATATCGAGCCATAGAGATTCAGTGTTTTTTCTCCGGTAGCTTCTGTAATTTTTCTGGCAATTTCTTCTGATCTCGCCCCGACCGAGCAATAGACAACCACTTGCTTCATTTGAGGAAACTCAGGGAGTGCATCTAGAGAAAAGTCTTTATAGCCGACGTAAACCGCTCCGGGAATTCTGCTTACTTCATATTCTTCCTCGGATCGAGCGTCGAGTAATAGATAGTCTTTCCTGTGCGCATAAACACTATCGACTGAGATGATAGGGACGTCGAGCTTGAGTATCTGGTGAAGCTTCCGGTCAAATTTATCGTTAATTAACATGGCGCTTGTTTCTTGGTCTTGTCCGCAGGAAACCATCGTAAATGAAATTAACAAGCAGAACACTAAGACAGAATTTATGGTGTGATTTTCTCGCATATTTCCTTCTTTTTGATAGTGTAATATTACGGAATTCTCAATGAAAAATGAGGAGGTAAGCTGATTTTCTCATGATTTTTATGCTTAATTGCCGTGATATCATCTAAAATATTGACTAATTGTAGTTTATAATTAATAAATTTATTACATTTGAAGAATTGTAATCAGTAAGACTTTTTCGGAAAATCGATACGCGCTCTCGTTATGCTCAGAAAAATGCTTGAGTCGTCAGGATCTACAGGGTAGATAATTTAATTATGATGACCGAGAGCCAAGGCGATGTTCCTTAATATGGATGAAATTTAAGTACTGAGAACAAGCTTTTTACATCCCCAAAAAGTAAACGCAAAGGATAGAATCGGAAAACTATTATAGGCCGGATTAAAATTCCTCGGATATGAGGTATATAAAAAAGTGAGTCAATTATCTATAGGTACTTGATTGTAAAACGCCAGGTAAATGATTAATATAATATATACATAATCTAGCTTAGTTCATTAAAGATTGTTGTATGCGTAAGATTTTTACTTTTCTCCTATGTCTGTGGTCGGGAATTATAGCTGCTCAAGCTCCGTCCAATGATTATTGTATTGATGCGGAAGAATTGATCGATCTGGATTTGAATTGCGACTTTTGGCAGCTGGAAGGAGCTACATTTGATTTTATGGGGCCGGAATGTAGTAGCGATACATTTCACAATATCTGGTTTAAGTTTACGGCGCAGGGTACGGCAATAGATATTGACGGCTACCTGTACGATGGTCGGGATGTGTTTATCCAGTTATTTAAATTCAACGGTCCTCCTTGCGATTCAGCATCAGCAATCCTGCTTGCCTGTGATACCAATAACTTGACGATGGGCAATATTCTACAACTGAATGAAGAATATTATTTCAGTCTGTCAGCCGATACGGGAAGCATTGCCAATATGATAATGTGCATCGATAATCCATTGATTAATCACGATCCGATCAATGATTATGTGTGCAATGCAACGAGTATTCCATTTGATAGCAGTTGCATAGAGGGAACTCTTGAGCACGCTACATACGACTTTCCCAATCCCTCTTGTCCTCTAGCCGATGAACGTTCTGTGTGGTATAGTGGAATACTCCCACCGGATGCCAATGGCCTGGAAATTGTCCTTCAACCACTGGGGCTTGATACCTTTAATTATGAAGTAGGCTTGTATAGGCTCATCAATGGCACCAATTGTGTTAAACCACCGCATTTCCTCGGTGGAACTTGTGCACAGAAAAGAGATTCATTTATTGTGCGTGGCTTGACACCGGGAAATAGATATCACATCATGGTCAGCAGTAGAATTGTCCCCGGACATACCTTTAAGCTCTGTGTGCGGCCGATAATTCCGCCGCCCGGCTGTGCACTGAATGATATCTGCTCGCTTGCAGAGGAAATCCCCTTTGATCTGGAAGATCCATTACTCTGCGTCGAAGGCTGTAATATCGGTGCTACAACAGGGCCACTAGACAGCGCTTCTTATTGTACTCAGTTTCAGAATCCATCCGTGTATTATAAGTTTTATGTCGATTCACTGATGGATGAAATACACTTGCGACTAAGCGGCACGGATCTTGAAGTGCCTCAACTTGCGGTGTACTACGGTACTTGTGGTGACTTGCAGTATGTCACCTGCGATTATGGAAGCGATGGCCTATTGAACTTCTCCTTTAATCCACCGGTGAAGAATACGACATATTATCTCATTGCAAGTGATGCTACCGGGAAGACCGGGCATTTTAATATCTGTGTGGATGCCTTTCATAACGACTATAACTGTAATTATAAAAATACACTAGAGGTGATATCGACTTCACTCGGCTCTCCATTGGATGGGCCATATAAAGCCGGTGAAGTACTTCATTTCAGATATACACTTGAGGATTGGATTCCATCTAAGTGTAACTGGGTTCAGGGAATTGTACCGGTGTTTATTTCGGGTTGGGATCCAACTTCATTTACGCCTGATGGCAAGATAAAAGGAATCATAGAAAATCCTACTGAGCATCGAGATGGAGAATGGAAATGGTATTCAAGCGGTTATGTGCACTACAATTACAACAACCCTATAAAAGGCTTTAATGAGGGAGATATCCTCAGCCCGGGATGGTTCTTCCTTGAGAACGGACAGACAGAGCTTGATTCCAGTAGAGGAGATGGGCTGATCTGTTCAGATAGCCTTGATCTGGAATGGACAATAGAATTCAGTATCCGCCTCGTTCCTTTTCCGGGCTGTGTAGAAGATACTGTTTTTAATGCCTTGATAGAATTTAAAACCTTTTCCGACGGTGAAATAGGAGCCAATAAACCTCCATCCTGCAATAGAGACCTCACTACAATTTTCAGCGTTCCATTTACCTGCTGTTCCGGACCTGTCCTTACTGGTAGGAGCGACTCAATATGTAGTGGAGAGATTGTTTCTTATCACATAAATAAGGCGGATACAGTGACAGAATACCGATGGTCCGTCATCCCCAATCCTCATGTAGAAGGTGAAACCAGTGTGCTAGGGAATGAACTTAATCAAATACTGATAAATACTTCAACCACGCCTCAAGTCGTGGAATATACCGTTTATGCCAAGGATAGTTCAGGCTGCTACGGACCGCCGGCTCATTACGATGTTACGGTTTTTCCACAGATTACCGTAAATGCAGGCCCGGATACTATAAAAGCCTGCAAAGGGCAATGGATAAGTCTCGGTGGCAATCCCACCGCAAGCGGTGGCGTCCCTCCTTTGAAATATATATGGAGCGATAGAAATCTCCAAGGCCCCAATCCCGATGTCGTAGCCGATTCTAGCCGCATTGTCAGCCTACAGGTACGAGGGAAACACAGTTGCGTAAGCCGAGATACTGTACAGATTATCGCAACTCAATCTCCGCACGCAATCCTTCCCGATACAACTAATTTCTGTATGGGAGACACCGTAACACTGGGCATACCGCTAGTCGGAAATCCTCCTTTTATATACGATTTAAGCTATGATGGCGTGAGTTCAGGTAGCGATACTACAATGGAGAATTATATAAGTCTCCGACTTGCCATCGATAGCAATATGGTGTTAAGCATAGATTCTCTGCGCGATGCGATATGCAGGACAGAAGTAGAGAATAAAACGCTCATATATGCTCGGGATTCAGTATCTGAAGAATTGACAACATCGATATGCGGTGATGAAGTTTATTTTGTCGGCAATGAAGGCTATGATGAAACAGGCACATACCGCGTTATTTTACCCGGAGCAAGCCGGTACGGTTGTGATTCTATCCTTATTTTACACCTGACGGTACGAGATCTTATTGTCATCACAGATACGATTATTACTTATGATGAAAAAACAGATACCGGGTCGATTGAGATTCTTCTTGAAGGTGGGGTCCCCCCATATTCTTATCTGTGGAGTACCGGTGACACGAGTAGAATTCTAGAAAATGTATCGAGTGGAGACTATTCCGTGACCGTAACCGATTCCGTGGGCTGCGATAGGACATTTGATCTGAGTATCGATGTAGGGACTTCCCTGGAATATGTACAGCAATCGGAGTATGCCTTGTATCCACAGCCCGTTCTGGCAGGCCAGATGATTCACCTGAAACTGAAAAATCTGGATTATGGCATTTATACATTTGACCTGTACTCTATCAATGGATCCAGAATTGATACACAGCAATTTGTGCACAAGTCACCTCAGCATACTTATACGAGGAAGATGATGAAGCCGGGTGTGTATTACTGGCATATTAAGAAAGATGGTCGCATCCTTATCACGGGGAAGTGCGTCGTCTTGTAGCTAGGTGAAAATAGACGCATAGAGCTGTGTTTATTTGTTGAAAATTAGAATATTTTAGCTTCCGCAAATGCTCAGCCTCGCTATGCTTTTTAAGCTATGAACCGATAATTCATAGAGGCTTGTGCTTTAGTATTGATTAATGAGCTTTCGCAAATGTCATATTGCCCTTTCAAGCGGACTTTAAGTGACAAATAATCATTAAGCAGAGGGTAATAGCAGCTATTTTCAAGTTCGGATATGAGATTTATTCATCATTAACGATTTATTAGGCTTAATAATCACCTATTTGAGGGCTTAACTTACAGAAAGTCGCCTATTTCCTTTATCTTTATTCACTCATTGCTTTACATTCATAATAGACAATTTCAAGAAAAATTTATGAAGGATTTTACACTCGCTATAATATGTACTATTGTAATACTCCAGTGCATGCAAGTACACGCTCAATCCTGGAACTCAATCGAAGACCAACGGCAGGAGGTTTATGAAAGTCTTGACGGAGCGTTTTACGAGCAGACTGAAGGAAAGCTTTTCCTTATGCATGAATCCAGTGTGCAAGCCTGGATGAAGAATGGTGCATTAAAGAATAATATCAATGTAAAGCTCCCCTTGCCGAGTGGAAAAATCATAGCCCTTCAGGTTCATAAGAATGCTTTAATCCCACAACAATTACAAGAGCGCTTTCCTCAGGTGAAAAGTTATACAGGTATTTATGCGGGGCAGACGGTTTATGTTGATTATGGGAAAAATGGGCTGCACGCGATGCTTTTCTTGGATGGCGGGACGATATATATCGACCCGATTGAGCCGGGGAGTGATATTTATATTGCCTATGACAGGGAAGACTTTGTGCCGGAGAATACACAATGGCACTGTAGCTTTGACATGGCTGAGCATTTGCCGGAAGGCATAGAAACCCTGCCGCCGATTGTCACGGAAAATAGACATGAAGAACAAGAGAAAATAAGCTCTACTTCAACGATAAAGACATTCAGGCTCGCACTTGCTTGTACCGGGGAATATGCGCGATTTTATGGTGGCGAAACGGCATCGGTCTTCTCAGCGATGGTAACAACAATGAATAGGGTTAACGGCATATATCGGCGAGACTTCGGTGTACAGATGCAATTTATTCCCAATAATGATACCTTGATTTTTCTCGATGCCTCAACTGACCCATACAGCAATTTTAATCCTGGTAGATTGCTCACGGAGAACCAGCAGACCGTGGATGCAATTATAGGTACAGCCCATTATGATATAGGTCACGTTTTCAGCACTGGCGGCGGTGGTGTCGCCTACATAAGATCGGTATGCAATGAAAGAATCAAGGCAAGAGGCGTGACCGGCAAGTCGAGCCCGATAGGCGATCCTTACGACGTTGATTATGTAGCGCATGAGATGGGACACCAATTCGGAGGATCGCATTCTTTTAACAACTCCTGCAATGGAAATAGAGCTGATATTACGGCATTTGAGCCGGGAAGCGGTTATTCAATCATGGGCTATGCCGGAATCTGCCCTCCCAATGTTCAGCAACATAGCGACGCCTTGTTTCACGGCGGAAATATTCAACAGATGCTCGACTTTATCGATGGCCTGAGTTGCCCTGCCGTAGAGACCTACGAGAATACGCCACCACAACTGACCCTTGAAGATACTTTTTATCTCATACCGGCTAGAACGCCGTTTTTTCTCGACGTCGATGCCGTAGATGCTGATGGAGATAAGTTGACGTATTCATGGGAACAATACGATATCGGTATTGCTCCGCAACCACCGCAAGCTTCTTCGATAATAGGTCCTTTATTCAGAGGATATCTACCTGTTGAGAAATCACGGAGATATTTTCCCAAGATGTCTGCGGTAAGGAATGGAAGAGCCTTAACCTGGGAAGTGCTGCCATCTGTATCGAGAAATATGGAATTTGGGGTAACGGTGCGTGATAATCATACGGAAGCACCGCGGACTGCGCAAGCATTTGTCGATGTTGAGACCTATGACACCGGAAAAGAATTTAAGATAACTTATCCTATGGATCTGAATTTCAGTATTCCCGAGAGTAGCATCCTTAAGCTCCGCTGGGAAACTGCTGAAACAGAAAATGCTCCGATTAATGCAAAAAGTGTAGATGTTTTATTGACCGGCGTTCTGGGTCTTAATGTTCTCGATACCATAGCTAGCGATATATCCAATGATGGTGCCTATCCGATTCCGTTTATTTATTCACCGGATGAAAACTATAGAATCATTGTAAAAGGACACGATAATATATTTTATAATATATCCAATATTATTCAAGTGAACCAAGGTCTGAATATGAAACAGATATCAGATGATAATCTATTGTGTTCCGGCTCAAGTGACACTGTTCAGGTCCAAATACCGGGAGAATATACGGATACAATCGATATTGCTATGCTAGACATGCCACAAGGAATGACATATCGACTTATGCAAGATGAATTCTACGGCGGCGATACCTTGGGTATTATCCTCGAGGATGATGGAACTGTTATGCCCGGTCAGTATGATATCGGGATTCGATTCTCTGTTCTGGGTGTAGAAGATACACTTTCCATTCCCTATATTGTCAGTAGTTCAACTCTGAGCAAACCTGAGAATTTACAATTAACTGTCCTCGGCAACAGCTTAATCGATATACGATGGGAAGGCAATAATGTCGGAATACAATATGAAATTCAACTATCGTCGGACCAGACCTTCGATACAATATTGAAAGATTTTATTGTAGATCAGGTAAATTCTTATGAGATACAAGCAGGACAAGTAGGAGAGAATTTCCTTAGAATCAGGGCTTTTAATCGCTGTGATACTTCTGCATGGACTATGCAATCTATTATAACGGATTGTGGAGTTGTGAATCTACTGGATGAACGCTATGTCGGTGATGAGTTCTGGACCGAGGAATCGGGTGAAGACGCCGGTGTCATCAGGAAAAAGAAGGGGAATTATATAGCTTATCTAGGGACAGAGGATGATGAAAATATCTCGAGTCTATCAGCGACCTTTGCCTTTGATGGAGCAATTAAATCCGGCTTACTTACCTTTTTCTACGAAGTAGAAAAAGAAAGATTTACCTGTACTTCCGACATAAGATTTGAGATAAGGAATGAAGAAGGCGAGCTGCTTGCATCCAAGACATTTGATGAATGTATGGATGATGGGACGCGTGGTAAGTTCAGCCTATCCTTGAACTGTGCCCGAGTCGGAGCTGAATTAACACTATCAATCCAATCCGTAAGTAATACCTACTCAAGGTATTATATGAAGATATCACGCATCGAGTATCAGCGTTGCAATACAATCTGCCGGCTTCCGGACAGACCGGCACAAGAACTCGCTGACCTATCATCTTCTTCCACCTGTATTTTTTCACCGACAAGTGATTTCCAGTATCTCATGGCGACAACGGATAGTATGATTGTCGGAATCAATCCACAAGGAGAGAAAATAGGAACCTATAATGTCAGTGTTATTCAAGCACCACAAGAAAGGTACATAAGCAATGCCGGAGTAGAAGTTGCAATCGCAACGCGTTCTTATGAAATTGATAATATTGAGGACTGTAGTTCCGCTTCAACATATACCGCGAGATTATTCTTGAACAAAGAAGAATTTGCATTTATTCAAGCACATAATCCGGATGTAAAATCATTGAGTGATCTCGGCGTAAGTATGTTAAGTAGCACGGCAATTGATCTGAATACTGAAAAGAAGATTCTGCTCGAGACAACTGTTCCACAATCCATCAATCTGCCGGATGATATCATGGCAATAGATGTAGAAGTGCCTAGGAAAGATGGCATCTTGCTTATCCATGCATTAAAGGATACACTTGCAGATGTCTGGTATGAACTGAGAGCAGAAGCCTCGCCGGAGGATACTACTATCCTTATTGACTGGGAAGTAAAAGCCGATAATGATTTGGAAATGATAATTGTCGAGCGCTCAGTGGACAGATTGAGTTTTTTACCTATTGATACGGCGACTTTTACGGGATTGGAAAGTTTTCCTCGTGCATATTCTTCTGTCGATAAAAACATAGAGACAGAAACTGCATATTATTATAGGTTGCACGTACTTAATGAAGATGGAGAAACGTACTATACTCAGCTGGTTAAAGCGGGGATTGATATCACTGCGAGTACCGATCCTATAAGGAAGCAAGTTCTTATTTATCCCAATCCACATCGCGATTTCTTTACCTTCACTATGTCTTCAGCAGCGGCATACAAGATAGAAATCTATAATTCCGTGGGGCAATTGGTCGATGTGGTTCAGTTTTATGGCAGCCAATATCGCTATGAATCAACAAGTATGCAATCCGGTGTTTATTACATTAAATTATATCAGAATAAAGAGTTTATGACTGTGCGTTCTGTAATTAAGATGCGGTAATTACCTTGCAGGTGAAAAGAAAGAGATAGCTAAAGATGGATAAAACACTGTCTTTTATCGGTATTCCTGTACCGGAGCCGATAAATACGGAAATTCGCAGATATCAGAAGGATATTCAGGTTAAAAAGCGCCCCAATAAGGCCTTGCGTATTCCTACTCATGTCACTCTTGTCCCTCCGTTTTATCTACCGAAGGATAGCTTGATTGATTTACATATCCTCATGTGTAAAATACAGACCGAGTGGCGTGAATTTAAGGTAGAACTCGATGATTTTGGGGCATTTACACCGCGGGTAATTTATGCAATGGTAAAGGATAATCCTACACTTACTCATCTCCACTCGGAACTCATGGATGAGATGCGTTCTCATGCTTTCCTGGCAGCCAGATCAGGAGAAGGGCGGTACCATCCACATGTAACCATTGCTTCCAAGAGCTTAAACAAGAGCTTATTTGCAGAAGAATGGCAGAAATTTCAGGATTATCGATATAGGGCAAGCTGGACATGCGCTAGCTTTATCCGTTATCAACACGACGGAAGACTCTGGCATATCAAAGCAGAGTACCCTTTCCCGGGCTAAAGTTTCAGAAAGTCCCCGGATAAAAGATGTGTAAGGCAATTTCCGCAGTTGAGAAGCTTATTTCTCCGGTATTTTCTTCAGGATGTCAAGCAAGAATGCCCGGAATTTCTGTACAGACTTGATATTGGCACGTTCATCCGGCGAGTGAGCCCCTTTTATAGTCGGACCGAAGGACACCATCTGCATATCCGGATAGGGCGCTCCGATAATTCCGCATTCAAGTCCGGCATGAATTGCGACGACCTTGGGTTCTTCGCCAAATTTTTCTTTGTAAATCCGCTCCATAACATCGATGATTGCCGCATCGGGATTGGGTTTCCAGCCGGGATAAGAGCCGGAGAAATCCACCGCCATGCCACCGAGCTCAAATGCTGCTTTCAATTGATTGGCAACGGCCATTTTGGTTGATTCTACGGATGAACGCGTCAAGCATAAGACCTGCACATCTCCTTTATCTACGATGACGCGTGCGATGTTATTGGAGGCTTCCACCAGCCCATCAATTTCCGGGCTCATTCTGAAGACCCCATTGTGCGCTGCTTTCAACCCTCTGATGAATGCTGCGCTGTCTTCTGCAGATAGGGCAGAGCCACTCAATTCTTGCGAGGAAATGTTGATTTCAAGCTCCTTTTCAATGCTTTTATATTCGTTTAAGATGTCGGATTTTAATTTTTCTATCGCTTCCGCAAATGCTTTGTTATCTTCAACAAGTACAAGGGCATAGGCCTCACGTGGAATCGCATTTCTCAGGCCGCCCGCATCAATGGAAACAAGTCGGATCCCACTGCCAATACCTGAAAATAATAGTCTTGCGAGCAGGACATTGGCGTTTCCTCTTCCGAGATGAATATCTGCTCCGGAATGACCGCCTTGCAATCCTTTAACCTGAATGGAGTATCCCTTTCCACTGAGCTCCTCCGTGTCAAATTTTCCCCTCGCAGTTACATCCACGCCTCCGGCACAACCGATTGTAATCTCGTCATCGTCTTCCGTGTCGAGGTTTAAAAGAATATCACCGCTTAAAGCTCCCGGTTCTAGCCCGAATGCTCCGGTCATTCCCGTTTCTTCATCAATGGTAAACAGTGCCTCGAGGTCGGGATGAGCGATTTCGTCACTTTCCAGTATGCTCATAATAGTCGCGACGCCGATTCCGTTGTCGGCTCCCAATGTCGTGCCACGTGCTTTTACCCATTCTCCATCGACATACATATTGATGCCTTCTGTCTGAAAGTCAAAGTCCGTATCCTTATTCTTCTGCCACACCATATCGAGATGCGATTGCAGAATAACCTTTTTCTTCCCTTCCATACCTTCTGTGGCCGGCTTGCGGATGATGACATTGCCCGTCTTGTCAACCGATGTCTTCAGGCCGAGATTCTCCCCGAATTCCTTGATGAAGGCAATGACTTTTTCTTCCCCTTTGGACGGGCGCGGCACTTCATTCAGTGCAGAAAAATTTTTCCATATAGCTGCTGGCTTGAGATCTAATATTTTCATGATAACCTGTTTTAAAATTTGCGGAAGCCAAATATAAGAAAGGCATTGAGTTTCCTCAAATATGATTGTAGCTTATTCAATATTTATGCTGCTTGTATGAGAAATTGCAATACTATGCATTAATGAGAGTTTCATGCAGAATTGGGTGCTTGCAGCAATTAATTGATAGAATAAAGGAGAATAAAAAAACCGTAATCATAGTGCTGTGAAGCCTTGTCGATAAAGGATGGCAAGGAATCACGAGAACTATAATTACGGGACAAGGTATTTCTCAATTCATATATTATGCTTGACGCGTATTATATGTGTCGAGAATAATTATGAAACAGTTTTACATTTCAACCGTGATAATTGAATCTTCACCACCCAATTCCTTGATGTAATCTTGCATAGCGCTTACCATGGGCTTAGGGCCACAGATATAAAAGTTCTGGCTGAAATTATCCACGTGTTTTTGAAGGAATTCTTTATCGATGAAGCCGTGAGGATAGTCAGGATGTTCTTCTTCACTGAGAATATTGATAAAATTATCTCCCAATATCCGTTTGAAATCTTCTTTCCTTATGATGTCTTCATCTGTTTTATTGGCAAAGATGAGTTTGTTTCCATCAACTTTCCCCTCTTTTTCTAGTTGACGGAGAATGGCGATAAAAGGTGTAACGCCGGCTCCACCTGCGAGGAAAACACCCGGGCCCTTGTAGTTGATTGTTCCCCATACATCGTGCAAGATAAGCTCATCACCTTCTTTCAAGCTGCCTATTTTTTCTGTGACGCCATTGTGATCGTCGTATATTTTTATATTAAACTCGAGGTATGGCTCTTCATTGAGACTTGTGAAAGTGAAGGGGCGTAGCTCTTCTTTCCAGCCGTCCTCATTTACGGCAACTTCTGTTGCTTGACCCGGAATAAAAGTGTAACCTTCCGGCTTTTCTACCCGAATAAGTCTCACGTCATGTGTTAAAGGTTCTACCTTGGTAATTTTTACAATATGTTTTTCCATGTTCTTCTGTATTTGCTTATTTACGCTTTATCTATGATATTTTATTATAACTGAACAACAGAACTCTTTCTGAAAATGTTCTTCTGCCCGTATTACCTTAATACCCAAATCATGCAATAGAAATTGAAGATAAGCACAGAATCCTGTGAATACAAGCACTTGCCCGGTGGAATACGACCTACGGTCGTGCCGATTCT
>CAYTBT010000035.1:0-27021 GCA_964436125.1 uncultured Saprospiraceae bacterium
TGAATTTTAAGCCTAGAAATTGCTTCCGACGTAATTTTTGCCATCCGTAAGCTTCTGCGGGAGTTGGGTTTTTCCGCATTGTACGTGCTGTATGTAGGACGAATTTATAGCTCATACAAGGACTTTTAACAATGTAGAGAATATATCAAATATAAGGATTTTCTGGATCCATCCCGTTTGCACCCTATCCCCCGCCTTTCCCTCGCGAGGGAAAGGAGCTGGGAGTTGCTATTAATGAGAACTTACACATACTAATAGCACGATCTGAAGTCCCTCCATTTCAAGGGAGGGATTTAGGGAGGGTGCGAAAAGCCGGAGAATGAGTAGCATTGTGAGTATTGTGCGTTTCGGTTTATGTGTGGGCGATAGGACACTGCGAGTTGCTGTGAACAGATAATTATAATTTTTCTCTTGTTCTTTTTTGCATTGCCCAAAAAAGAACCAAAAAACGCTAGGCTGATGAACTTCTTCACGGAAAAAATCCGGCAGAAAATCCTAAAGCCTTATAAACTCGCTTCTGGTTTTGCTCCTGTTTAACATCAGTCCATCAGATCTCTAGACTTCGTTTTTTCATCATTGGTTTACACTGCTTAAACATATAAGGCTTTTTAACGGATTTTCTTTGATTTTTCCCTAAAGAGCATAATGCCATCTCTTCCGATTTTTCAAATCGGATTATATTTTGCTTTTGTTCATGAAGCCTCAGGTGAATCTGTGCAAGGAGCTTCCTGTCAGCACTTGTTGTCTCTCTTCATATTGATAATCTTTACATTTTAAGTCGCTATGCAATCGTGATTATTGTATCTTCCAATTCCTGTTTTCATATAATTTTGAACTAAATTGATTTAAGTTTTATGTGGGATTAAACCCAATCATCTGCGAGATGGCTGAATGAAGTCTCGGCTCGTCCGAGGCCAATGGTCCTTGATCAACCATTGATGATGGATCCCGCTTTAGCGGGACTAAAGACAGGGCTTCTGCCCGAGGATAGGATTTAGGGTGGGTGCAGAAAGGAAAGGAGCTGATGGTGCTTTATAGTGGTCCGAATGGAAAGGAGCTGGATTTGCTAGCACTGAAAGGAGCTGAGTGTGCTTTTTAAGAGCCAGATTATGTGACCATTCCGGAGCACTCCCCGTCTCGCGATGTAGGATTTTGTCCCGGGTCTTTTTGAATATTGTGGGTCTAGATTTCCTATGCGGTAACAAAATTTCTATCTTACATTTGCGGAAGCTAAAAACAGCGTTTTCACGCGGATATCTTACTATAAGGTAGTGACTGTGAGATGGTATTATATAACTATGAAAAAAACACTTCTACTCTTTTTCTGTATTTTTTTCTTCTTCTCCCTTGACGGATCTGAGGAACTTAGTAAATATCGGCATCCTTTCCCTCCTTACGATAGCATTCCACAAGTGCGCGATACATCGGGTCATGAAACCATTATATGTGGTGTTCTCCCACAACAAGCCCTTGCCCTTGAACAATCCGGTATTGAAGCGCGATACAGACGGGATATTTCACGGCATTTACCTGTTGAAGCCAGGCCGGCTACTGTCCTTACCATTCCCGTAGTTATCTATCTCATTCATCCACGCGGCAGCAGTCCGGGAACCGGTGCTGTGCCCTCTATCGCTGAGATTAAGAACGGATTACAGCTCATCAATCAAGTATGGAATGGCGGTGCTTCTTGTCATCTTGACTTCAGTATCCATAAACCCAGGATACAATTCTGTCTCGCACAACGCGATATCCGCGGCATTGCAACTACCGGTATCGAAGTCATTACATCTGATACTTATGCTTTCCTCGATCAATGCCGGGAAGAGAAGGGCTTAAAAATGCTGCCTCGCCGACAATCCGATCGCTTTCCCACGACTGATTATCTGAATATCTATCTCGTCAAGGAAATCTGTGCATCCTGTAGCCCTTACGACTGCGATATCGGCGGATTTGCTTCTTACAGTGCTGTTCATGGCACAACACAGGACGGCATCGTCGTCGAATACAAGGCTTTCCCCGGTATCAGCAATAATTGCTCCCTTGCAGTAACTTTCCATCACGAACTAGGACACTATTTTAACCTGCTCCACACCTTTCACGGAGGGTGTAAGAATACCGATTGTCTTGCCGATGGTGACAAGGTCTGTGATACGCCACCGGACTCTTATACCTCTATCTATGCCGACAATCCCTGTATCTCCGGTAGGAGCATAAATTCTTGTCACAGCGATGCTGATGCGAACAATCCTGAAAACCCCTTTTCTACCGATGTTCCTGACCTCAGTAATAACATCATGGATTATGCCCCGCCGGTATGTCAATCCTCCTTCACGGCAGGACAAGTACAACGCATGCGATGGACACTACAACATACAAGAAGCAGCCTCCTTCAATCCAAGGGATGCCTCCCTCCCTGTGTTCCTGCGATAAGCCTCAGCATTGAAGATGCTCCCAAAGTCGTAGAATATGGTGAGCCGTTTACCATTATCAATACCGGTTCAACCGCTTATCCCATGCAGTGGATTGTCGCCGGGCAAGTTATCCCGAGTCGTGATCTGCATTATACTCCCACGAAGGTCGGCTACCTGCAGATCGCCCTTACCTCACCGGCCATGCAAGCAGGCTGCCACGATACCCTGCACTTAAGCATAAAGGTGGTCTGTGGCTTTACCGGTACGATACAAGGCCCCCGGGGTATGGTCTCTCTAGGCCAGGACTTGCAATGGGTCGTCAATAATCCCACTCCCGGCAGCACCATACGATGGTATCTCAATGATTCCCTCATCACTACAGGTACGACCTTTCGGTGGACGGTGAATCGAAAAGGGCAGTCCTCCCTCAGTATTGTCTTATGTAAAAACGGCTGTTGTGAAACCGTCGATCGCGCCTGGATCAGTACCGAGAACTGTCCAACGGGAAAAGAGGGGATTCATTGGATATTCGGGGATTTAGACCCGGTTCACCTTATTTTTCAATATGATACAATAGAAAACCCAGACATTACCACAGATTTTTTTGGTTATGAAGCCGTTGTTACCCAATCCGATCGTTACGGCCATCTCCTCTTTTATTCCGACGGGAATACGGTTTTTAACAGGAATCACGAAGTGATGAAATTTTCCAATGGTGAAATACGTCTTGATGATGGAAATATTTCCACTACACAGATGGTCAGCGTACCATGGCCGGGCAGGGACTCTATGTATTTCTTGTTTTATTCCTCCGATCAGAACAGAGATTATACCTATCTGCGTGCAGCGCTTATCGATATGCAAAAGAACGGAGGACTGGGTGAGGTGATTTCCGATACCATCAAGCTTTTTGCCCCTTCCACAGAAAAGATTAATGCCGTCAGGCACTGTAATGGCAGGGACTGGTGGGTCATCTCGACCCGTGCCGGTACAGATGAGCTGCTTGCCTTCCTCGTCGATACCGGCGGCATTCACCGTGATCCGGTAATCAGTACCATGCTGGTCAAGCAAAAGTTTGGATTAGGTAAAACTGGTGAGCTCGTCATTTCTCCATCCGGGAAATATATCTTTATCATAAATCCACTATGGGATCGCGTAAGCCCATCTGGATTTTTTCAGACTTTACCCGAATTTGGCACATTTAATTGTCATACCGGAAAATATTCCCCCATTGACAGTATTCTCCTCGATAAAGTCTCCGGTTATGCAGCTACTTTTTCTCCCGAGGAAAAGTATATTTATTTTACTTCTTTATTGGCAAAAAATGGCGTATTTCAATTGCCCGTAGAGCATATCTTGCGCTGGAAGAAAATTAAAAGGGGTACCATAAATAAATATGACAATATTGTCGAAACCGGGGGTATGGAGCTGGGGCCGGACGGGGCGATCTATTTTATCCGAGCCACCCATGGTGACGGTCTCGGCAGTATAGAGTTTCCCGATCGTCCCGGACAAGCCGCACAAGTCATTCCCTATCCCGATCGCTTGCCGCTTGACTTCGGTGGGATTACACTCAACCTGCCGACATTCCCGGCTGGTATTTATCATCCCGGCAGGCCCTTTATCCGCGGGCCCAGGATGTATTGTGATACCGCTTCTGACATCACCTTTACTGCCGGCCCCCTGTGTATCCCCCTTGACTATAGCTGGAAGGTTCACGGCAAGAGCCGTATCCTCTATGCTTCACAAGATTCCCTTGTTCTCGCGCCTGCTTATCAGACCGATACTATCATTTATACCCGGACTACCGGTTGTGCCACCCTTTCCGATACCATGATCATCCGACCCGCACATTGCCTCAATACCTGTGAGCTTACTTTTCAATGGATCACACAGGATACAGTCATCTGTCCGGGAGCGGATGTTTTCCTCAGATATAGCAGTAATGCCGTGTTTTCCCATATCTATCCTTCGCATGCCGGCATGCCGGCACTCACTGTCCGGGCAGGAAATATCACCGGCCCCGCTCCCCGTGATTCCGCCCTTACCTATTACCTTCACCTGGAAATGCAGCTCGGTTGTGATACCCTTATCCCCATTACCCTTACCCCTGCCGATCCCCTTACCCTGGAAAATTTTACTGTCGATACGCTCCGTTGTGCCGGCGATTCCCTTCATATTTCCTATACGACGAGTGCCGCTTATCGGTATCTCATCAATCAGCAGACCGGTTCTATCCGCTCACTGCCACTATCCGGTGTAAGCCTTCCACCTTTCCCGGGCGATAGTTGTTATACCCTCCTTTTTTATTCCGCCGACTCCGCTTGCCTGATCGATACCTCCTTCTGCACGCGCATCGGCTCGCTTGTCTCGACTTCCACGGACTCTTTATCTATCTGTGCAGGAGATTCTATCCTCTGGCGACAGATGTGGCTGGATTCTGCAGGCCTCTATCGCGATACCGTCAATTGTGATACCATTTTTTCTCTGCAGCTCTCTGTCCTGCCCTTTATCCCTCCTACTTTCCTGACAGATACGACTTGTCTGTATGATTCTATTCACATTGATACGGCTATCTTACAGTCGGAATATGCTTGTGATTCCCTGCTCATTACCACATATATTCCCGCTCCTCTTACCGTAATCCACGATACAACAACTACTTGCGATTCTAGTTTCCTCGGTATTGATACGACGCTATTTTCTCATCCGCAGGCTTGCGATACACTCTTGATCACAAGGACACTCTATGCGGAAACACTTACTACAGTACTTACCCGGGACACCTGCAGTATAAGTCCTGTTCCGGATGATACCTTGCATCTTATCTCTACGCATAATTGTGATTCTCTGGTGATTATCCATTACAAGGTCTCCATACCCGATACAATATTGATCGATTCCCTTGTCTGTAGTGCACAACAAGATGAAATACATCATTATACAGGGCAGGACGGTTGTGACTCTGTCGTTATTATTCACTACAATGTTTCTATGCCTGATACAACGCTGATAGATTCACTTGTCTGTAGTGCACGACAAGACGAAATACATCATTATATAGGGCAAGACGGTTGTGACTCTGTCGTGATTATACATTATAGGACGAACGGACACTTTCTTTCCCTTCCGCCGGTTATTGAGGCATCACAAGGCGACACGATTACTTTTGCGATGCAGAGGAACTTTATCCCCGATACCGCTTTCTGGAATACCATTGAAGGGATGATCTCCGACCCTCTTGCCGATTCCATTACCATCATCGCAAGAGAAACCATCCTCTATGAAGTGACCTTTATCGACTCCCTCGGTTGTGTATATCGTGCTGCTGTTCAGGTCGTAGTCCATAAACCCGACCGCGCAGTCTATATCCCTACTGCCTTTTCACCCAATCATGACGGGATCAATGATGTTTTCCGCCCATTCTTCGGCAAAGTAAAACCGGAATCTTATCAACTCTCGATTTATGATCGCTGGGGTAGTCGCATCTATAGTTGTGCAGGTACGTCTTGCGCATGGACGGGCATGCATCGTGGTCGGCCGGTTACTCCGGGAGTCTATACCTATAGTATACTCCTTCATTATAAAAAGAAAACAGTGCGGTATAAGGGGGATGTAACGGTTTTAAAGTGAGGATAACAAGGAGGATCTTGAGGTGGAATGGTAGGGGGAGACCGAGATAGAGGTGTGTTAGTGATCCGATGGAAAAGGAGCTGAATATGTGCTTTTTTAAGTTGATTAAAAGTCTTTTGAATTTTAAAGGAGCTTGCTTAATTAGAGGAAGTACCATAGCTGTCGAATGGAGAATTATTATTATCGGTTTAACAATCTTTCCTTACCCACAAGATTATTACCTCGCTTCCCATCGTTCCGGATTTAAAGAAGTATGAAATACAGCCCTTACGATAACTATTTTCTTTGCTTCGTTAATCGTATAGTGTATAATAAATGGGAATTTCTTGAGGGGAAGACAATGGACCTTATCATAACGTTTCCTAAAGTGTGGAGTTTTACCTAATATTTCAAGATAAGTATCAAGCTCATTCTTTAGTTTATCTCCCAGCCCGGCTTGTTCATTTTCATAGTAATCAATAGCTCGGCGAATATCTTTCAGAGCAAGTGGTTCTATAAGGACACGAAATCCCATTTTACGCTTCTTTGTCAGACGTAAGTTTATCGCGGACTTCGTCCCAAGGTATTAAATCCTCGGCTCGAGAGTCATTTATCCGTTTCCTTACCTCTTCTTTATGCCATTCAGGAATCTCGGTTTCAGAAACGACTTTTACATCGAGATACTTGAAAAGTTCCATAAAAAAGTCGAGTTTTTGCTCTGGTATTTTAAGTGTTATTTCTTTCATCTTCCTAACCCTGAGTTTAATATGTTCTTGATATCATTTGTATAAGCTAGATAAGAAGAAAAAAGTTTCTTGGTAGGATTATTATTGCATGTTCAAAGCCTTTGGTGGACATAATATTAAGCGGGATTTGTAAGAATAGAGGTATGCTGAAACATTGAGGTTTGGGAAAGCTTGCAAGATTTTTCCATAGAGAAAATGATATTAAAATCAACTCAACCATGAACACACTACTCCGATTCCGCCTTGTGTTACCATTATAAATGATGATGTTATCTTGGATATCTATGATTTCATTCTAAAAGTGGGCATTTAAAATTGTAGCTTATGCTATATGGTTGACTCGTTCAGTACTGAATAAATGATTGATAGATTTTTATCAATTGTCTTATTCTTCCCCTGCCTGCTTTAAGGCTTCATGTTCAAGAGCAGAAGACAGGCGGAAGTCGGTCTTTTTGATTTCTTTTAAGATTGGTTTTATACTCGGAATAATTCCTATTAATTTGGCTTTGACTATCACGCCTATAGTTCCCGTAACCTTCAACCCAAGCTGCCGTGCAATTTTCCGAGCCTTATTATCATCTAAAATGATGGTAGAAGCCGGATTTTCTATTGCAAGAGCTATTGCACTCGATTCCCCTTTATCCAATTGAAGTTCAAGTAGCCTCTGAGTTGATACATGTTTAACATTGAGCATCTTAATCCAATACGGTAAATTTTCTCCATATTCTTCTACAATCTCCGGTGTAATAATAATCTCCCGATAGACCTTCCGTAAAAGATCTAGGTGGTTGATATTACTCAACACTATTAAGCAACTCGTATCCGAAATGATAAGATCAGGCATTGGCTATATCACTAGAGAGCTCAGATGGTGGATAGTTGAAAATTGAAACTCCGTATTTGGCGAGTATTTCAGCAAATGTTCTTTTAGACAATCCCGCAAGCTCTGCTGCTTGTCCCAGTGAAAGCTTCCCTTGTTCATACAATGTGCCGGCAATGAGGAGGAGAAGTTCCTTCTCATCTATATTTAAATTATCCGGTATTTCCAATGTCAGAACACTCATACTTCAAATCTACGCTTATATACTGTATTCTTCAAGCGATTTATGCATTTATTGACACTTTACCCTGTATAACAGAATCCTTATTGAAATAATTCCATACGATATGTATTTCACCTCAAAAATGATTCACTAAATACGGTTTAATTGTATAATGTAGTCTATCTGAAACCTTGCGGTTTTTTACAGAGAGGAAAAGTACGATTTCAAAGTCTGTCCTTTTTGCACCCTTCCCCCGCCTTTCCCTTACGAAGGGAAAGGAGCTGATTGTGCTATTAAGTTGTAGAGTTATTACTGGAAGCACGATCTAAAAGTCCCTCCATTTCAAGGGAGGGATTTAGGGAGGGTGCAGAAAGGAAAGCTCGCAAGGTTTTTTAGAGAGAGGAAAAGTACGAATTAAAAGTCTTTTCATTTGCACCCTATCCCAACCTCTCCCTTGATATGGAAAGGAGCTGATTGTGCAAAGGATTCTGGTTGGAACCATAGCTTCACAATCCCACGGTCGCTGCGCTCCCTCAAGGCTTATGAATCTATGGTTTTAACGTAGGATTCATAAGCCTATGAATTTTGTCTTGACAAGAGGAAAGACAAAAGAACGGATTGTGAAGCCTGAGTTTTTCTTCAAAATTCTTCGGGCTCAGCAACCGCGTCCGCCTCTGATGACCTAAAGACACGGCTCCGCCCTAAGGATAAGATTTAGGAAGGGTGCAGAAAGACGGAGAATGAGAAGCATTGTGAGTATTGTGCTTTTAGGTTTATGTGTGGGCGGTAATTAGGCTGGACGCAAATAGGGATGAGGTTGTTGTTATAAAAATTACAAATCGGTATTTAGCAATATCTGCTTTAGCTTTATCCGTAAAGTCAAGATGATAGTTCATTTTATAGCCCTAAGAATTTTTTAAGACCATCTTTTTCTACTCGTGTCACTTTCCCTTCCCTGACTTGCTGCCTGCTTTCCTGGATCTTTGCAACAAATTCAGGGTCGTAGGGTGATTCTTCACCATTTTCACCAGTAGAAAGCTCATATTCCACCTTTAAAGCCTCGGCGATAACCTTTAAGGCATTGATTTGCTCCTCGGTCTCGGGATGTGCAATAAAAATGTTCTGTGCACTCATGATTGCTTTGATTTTATTATTAAAGGAAGATTTGACCGGAAAAGTTTCTTGGTAGGATTATTATTGTATGTTCAAAGCCTGGGACGGACATACTATTAAGCGAGATTTGTAAGAATAAAGGTATGCTGAAACATTGAGTTTTGCGAAAGCTCGCAAGGACTTATCCATATAAACCAACACATTGAACATATTCCATAGAAATCGATTCCACCAAATTCACTTTCCTAAGAGTCTTGAGCCGATGAAATGATGAAACGATGAAAAATTATTATCTTGCAGGTAATGAAGTATTTCTATGTCATAATTATTTTTCTGCTTTCCACTGTATCCATGCAGGGTAAGGATAATAAGCATAGCTTTAATCATAATGCTTTGATGGTTACAGAAGCGGAAGTAACAGTAGAAAATTTCATGGCTGTCGATGTAGCTGATGCAACTGACTTTCGACATGACTATAGAGCGCTTAATTTATTCGATAATAAGCGCGGAGCGGTTAAGGCGTGGGAGGCCCTAATAGCTCATCCTCTAATTCGAAAAGATGTAGCTACTCTTACATCTGCCAGTAAAATTTTAGGTAATAATGGAATAGCAAATATTATAGGTAAGGAAGACTTGCAATCAGTAGTTCAGAAACTAGCAGCAATAGGAGTAAAGTGCAGAAGTTGTACAAGTGGAAATCCATTTTATCGATACATGGATGAAATATTAGATGATCTGGAGTATGGTGCAACAAAGTTTGGGAATGAATACACTTCAGTAATTACAGGGTTTAAGCAAGGAGGGAATTTCACAGAAGGTGCGATGTTCGTTGCCGATGCAGTTAGAAGATACGGTAATGATTTTCCTCCAGGTACATTATTTGAATTTACAGAAGTCACAGCAGGAGGAGTTCGGCGAGTGGATGTTAGAGTTGGAAATACTTTTTACGAATTTAAATCTGTCGCTTCAGTTCCTCCATCAGGCTTTGCGACTCAGTTTATTAAAGATATGGATTTAGCTGATGTTACAGATTTGAGTCAGTTGAAGTGGTGGTTTGATGGGAAAAAAGTAAGTAGCCTTCCAAAGCAACAATTTTTGGATCAGCTTAATGCTGCATCGATTGATCAGTCCATAATCAATAAACTTTTGCCAAACATTACAAACCCAACAAAGAATGATTTGCTACAAAAGATAAGTCAGGATTTTGACCAAATATTTTCAATTAAGTGATTTTTAGAAAGATAAAGGAAGTACAAAATCATAATAGCTATTCTTATTCAACGTTTGACTCTGAGTTGATAGATGGATACTTGGCATATTTTGATAATAATTCTGTTTTTAGGATTATCTCACTTGACAATTGGAAGGTTTTATTCGAGAAAGATTATAGAAGTCCACTTAGTATAAACTACTGTAAAGGCTTTTTTCTCATTGAGGAGAACAGAATAATTCATGCTGTAAATCTGGAAGGTGGTAAGATTGAAGCTTATTATACCAGTGATTTACTTGAAGGTTATGAAATTTCTACTTCCGTTGTTTCTCCAGGGGTTATTATTGAGAGTCAAACGAAATATGAAAACTATTCTATATCTGAGAGAAAATCGAAACTTATAGATGTAGAATCTAATACTGAATTATATTCATGGGGTACGATTCATGATCTTATTGATTTAGATAATAGTCTTGCATATCTTCAACCAAGAAACGGAGGAGAATTAATATGTAGGGATATTAGAACAACTGAAGAAAAATGGTTGGTTAATCTTGATAATGGAGCCCAAGGAAAGCGAATTTTTGGTAAGTCAGCTTCAGCTATTTTCGTTCAACGTGTAGTGGTAAAATCAAGTCATTTTAATGTTGTTGCTTTAGACAAAAGCAAAGGATCAATTATTTGGGAACTTGAAGATGCCTTTTCCTTTTACAATTACGATGAATCGAGTTGCAAGCTTTATGGGTTAAGTGGTAGGACATTCGAAATGATAGATGCAGATACAGGAGAGCGAGAAATCCAAAAGGAGCTAAGTGAAAATTTGCATATTACACCACACCTAACCTACTACGATAATGGCTTACTGTACTTCTCAGGATATCGAGATAAAAACATACCTGTGTTTGGAGCAGTTGATGTAAAAGATGGAAGTGTGGTATTTACACAAGGAGTACAAATGCCTGGAGAGAAATCTTTTAGAAAAGGATTGGACAAGCCTATAATTGTTGGTAACCGACTTTATGTCAGAGATGCAATGAAAACTTTACATGTGTACGAAAGAGAATCTCACCCAGCATAAAACTTCTGTGTTTAAATCATGAATTTCCTCATCTACAATATTGAATAGATTCTCTTTAGGCTTAGAGTTCATATTTTGAATCACTTGAAGTCTTGAGACCGTCTTTTTTATCAAAATATCCATACGCTACACAGAATATTACAATCTCTTAAAAACGGGAGTATAAGGCAGATGAGAGCTTATACGATCTGAAACCTTGTGAGGTATGGGAAGGCTCACGAGGTTTTTTAATGGGTGGAAAAGTACATTTTAAAAGTCTTTTCATTTGCACCCTATCCCCCGCCTTTCCCTCGCGAGGGAAAGGAGCTGATTGTGCTATTTGTATGTTTTAAAAGTCTGTCCTTCTTGCACACTTCCTCTGCCTTGCCTTTTGCACCCTATCAATTATCCTCTAGTAAAGTTCTCTACTTAACAATTTGGTTTTTATTACTGGCCAAACTTCTGCATGCCACTCGCAGGAGCTCGTGGTTTCCTCATCGACTTGACATTCAGTCAACTCGGTCTCGGACAAGCCAGGTGGAATGCCGAGAATCGGCACGACCGGAGGTCGTTTTCCACAAGGCAGGCCGAGACTTCATTCAGTCATCCTCGGAGATGGAAAGGAGCAGGGTATTGCTATCATTGAAAACTTGCACATTAATAAAAGTACAATCTAAAGCTCCTCCATTCCCAAGATGACTGAGTGAAGTATACAATCGACAGCGTCGGTTGTATACCAATGGTCGTAAATCGACCATTGACGAAGGAACCGAGGGCTCCGCCCCGAGGATAAGATTTAGGGAGGGTGCAGAAGGGAAAGGAGCAGGGTATTGCTATCATTGAAAACTTGCACATTAATAAAAGCACAATCTAAAGCTCCTCAATTCCTAAGGGAGGGGCTTTTAAGCCGTGGTTTTAATTGTATGTATCGTCCTAAAATTGATTAAGTACCAGAAGACTTACGCTTGATTTCCTCAATTGTGTCCTTTATCTTTTCTTCCACTTGTTCCTAGTGTTCAAGGACTTCTTCATTACGAAATCTAATTACGTTATAGCCTAAGGACTTTAACTTATCTTCTCTGAGAATATCGTATTCTTTCTGCTCTATTTTATCGTGTATATCACCATCAAATTCAATTACCAATCTGTATCGATGACAATAGAAGTCGGCAATGAAATATGCTTCATCTTTGTTAAAAGTATAATGACGAATAATAAATTGACGATTAAATTTTAAGCCTAGGAATTGCTTCCGACGTAATTTCTGCCATCCGTAAGCTTCTGCGAGAGTTGGATTTTTCCGCATTGCACGCGCTGCATGTAGGACGAATTTATAGCTCATGGCTTGTAGATAAATTATTGATTGACTCGGGCAGGAGCCATCGGTTCCTTCCTCCTTCATTCAGTCATCTTGAAATGGAAGGGAGCAGAGTATTCTGGTTGGAACCATAGCTTCACAATCCCACGGTCGCTGCGCTCCCTCAAGGCTTATGAATCTATGGTTTTAACGTAGGATTCATAAGCCTATGAATTTTGTCTTGACAAGAGGAAAGACAAAAGAACGGATTGTGAAGCCTGAGTTTTTCTTCAAAATTCTTCGGGCTCAGCAACCGCGTCCTCCTACGGCGGACTGAAGACCGAGCTCCTGCGAGCAGCTAGTTCTTTACTACACTTTAACTAAAATCAATGATGAAGGATCCGCCTACGGCGGACTAAAGATAGGACTCTTGCCCGAGGATATTAGCAACTGTAAAATTTTAATGCACAATATTATCGACCTTCTCATCAGAAAGCACTATCTTGTCCATAGTTAGTTATATTTTTCACCAAGTGGTGAAATTTTCAGGATTCTACATAAACTGTAGAGTCCTTTATTCACTTAACTTCTAGAATTTTTTAGAGTTTAGATTCTCGGAATCTAGCTATATAAAAATGCAGATGAAGATTTTTGGCGAATCAAGGCAAAAAATGAGCCATCTAATGAGTGCTAAAGGAAACTGAATAGAGGAAGAATTAAATTATACGATGAAAAACATCTACGCTCGATTGATTTTAACGATATTCCTTACACTTGTTCTGCAAGGAATCATATTCAGCCAGGCCTGTTTCATTCAGTTATCGGATGCTACGGGCATTGAATATACGCAGGAACAACTGGATTCACTGGAAGCTGCGGCATGTGAGCTTGTTCAGACATTGCCGACGCAATTTCAGAATGACTTTAAGGTATATGATATCGGATTTTATCGGTATAATGCCGATATGGTAGGAGGTGTTGAAGCTGTATGGGATAGGATTATTTCTGAAATTCCTACTGAGTATTATCTTATATTTGGGAGACAAATAGATAAATTGAATAATGAGACCACCTTTTTATTTGATATTAATTTACCAACGTCAGGAAGTTTCAGCTGTTATGATTCAGAATTCTACAATAAAGTAAAATTCAAGATTCGTCATGCAGCTAATAGTCAATATATGAAGATTAATATTTCATCGCTTCAGTATTCTCAAGTTGAAATATCAGGGATGGAAGAATTAAAGTCATGGATACTCACAATGATTGAATGTTGTGATTCAGGAGCTAGTTATCAGCATAATGAATGTAGTTTATGCGCCTGGAAGGTTACAGATATTTTACAGTTTTATGAAGCATTAAAGTTTCAGAAAGATAGCTGTATGATTTCTCAAGGCAATCTTCAAATCGACGATTCTTCCTGTATATGTAGTTTCAATTATAATATTGAACTACAACACTATATCAATCCTAATATTGAAGTAACTCAGGTCTCATTTATCCATGAATTGACTTATAATGAGGAAGTAATAACTATTGATAACATTTATAACTTTTTAATTAAGTTCGGTGAAAAGTTTGCATCAAATAATAAAAGATTTTATGCCGCAATAACGGATCAATCAATTTTCTGTACCGATGCGCCTTCTGCTAGAACGGAAGGGAGAAAAGTCCAAAATACAATAGTAAATATCGATCAAATCGAAACCAAATTTAAGGCTTCAGAAATCGGGATATGGATCAGCTTACTTTATACAAGCTCAGAATCTTATATTGCAATAAAAACTAAGGGAGTGGATGTCTCATTAATACAATGGGCTTTACCTTTTTCTGCTAAATATGATAGTAGTGATGAAATTGTTGATTATATTAAGACTATTAATCAAATGAGAAAATTTGACCCTTATATACGATTGGATCGATCAGAGGAATTGTATAATCTTGTAGTACAAAATCCCCATGCCTTACTTAGAGATTGTATGCAGGAAAATAATATTGATCCACAAGATTATATTGACCTATTCAATCATTCCTTACCACAGAGTTGTATCGAAAGATTAGATACTCTTGGAGATGGATTCTATTATCAAAATCTCGATAATGCACATTCACCAACAGTAAATATGGATTATTACAGCGTAGAAATCTTTATAAATCCTGATTTTGATAATGATGGAGCAGAGGATAACAATAATACATTATTTTATAAAATAAGGGAAAATTTCTTGGATTTAGCATCCGGAAGTGATGAATCATTTAATAGTTATTGTATATTTGGAGGCGCTCCTAATATATGGTGGGAATTTAAAGATTATCCGGGATTAACTCCTTCATCTTCAGCACAATGGTTAGGAAATCATCCGATTTCAACAATATTTTTAATTGATGCTGGGGGATCAGGAATTGCAACATTAGTAGCCGATTTAGGAGCTGTAATTGTCTCTGATATGACTGGGAGTTGCTGGGTATTTTCAACCATCGTAACCCCTGAAAGCGGAAGTCAACCCTTTTCTGGCCATCGACAGTTTGGTTTAAGATCTAATAGTAATGGTAACCTAGAATTTTTTACTCGGGCAGTAGACCGTGTAAAGTTACCCAGATTAATGAAAGCTCTACTTATTAACGATGTGTGTTCTTATAAGGATTACTATGAAATAGGTGATGCTACATGGTATAATCTTATGAATGAAGTAACTCAGTTTATATTAAATAATGGGGGTGCAGCAGCAATGAATAGAAGAGACCATATCCGCTTAAACTATGAAGAGATTAAGCAAGTTTTAAAGTCTAATAGCCCCATTGACATAAATTGTAATTAAAAATAGATAAGAAAAGATGCACCCTAAAGTAAAGAAGTTTGGACTTTATATCTTGGCATTATATTTGGTTGATCGTATGACCTACTTTTCTGTACCGGTATTTAAAGATTTTCTCTATTACCCGTACAATAATGATTTGGTCGAAATCAATCTTACCAATATTCATTATGTAGAAAGCATTGGAGATATAATACGAATCATGGTGCCTTTTAATCCCTATTACTTAATTATTTGGTTACCAATAATCATATTAAATATTACAGTTATGCTGGTATATTACATATCTTGTAAACACACATTGAACACTTCCCAGCGAATAGCACAATATTTCTCTTCCGTGTTCATTGGGTTTCTTCTGTCAATTTGCATATATATCTGTTTATCTTTTATTAATAATTACGAAAATGATGTCCTAAATTGTAATCCGTGTTTTTTGGACATATTTCTTATTATTTATGCACCTTATTCTCCTTCGATGATTTGTGGATATTTGATAGGACAATCAATTTTTGGTCTGTTGTGGGTATTGATCGTAGAAAGATTTATTTTGAAACGTTCACGACAGGATTGAATATTCTCAATCCTTCAAGGATTAATGGCAATGCAACTTCCTACCTATAATCAATTGTCATTACATGGTTAAAGATCTAAGATTGGACAAGATATCTCAAGTGGTGGATTTTCAGTATATTCGCGTGGATATGTAATATTATTCCATGCGGACAGTAAATAATAGCACTATGGCTAGAAGATTCTTAAAATGGGTTAGTAATGTCCTCATCCTCTTATTAAAACATATTTTTATTATCTTATTACTCTTTTTATCTTTATGGCTAATCGTTTATGTTTTAAATTTAGATTATTTCACTTTAGTTTCTAACAATGATAAACCTTATGAAACTATATTGTATGTATTTATATTATGTGTGGCTTATTATTTTCCATATCTGTTATTTTTATACATTTTAATTGAAGTGGTAAATTATCTTTTAAATGATATTCTAAAAATAAACTTACGTTATTGGATACTAACCTTGTGTATATATTTGATATTTGCTCCAATCGCGTGTGAAGAAGTGATTAGGTCGATTGTATTGATAGCTAATCATGGTATCAAGATTGAAAAATTACTTCATATTCAGACCATCGAAGGATTTAAGTTCTTTTCAGGTCTATTTACAAGCATTGTATTAATTTTATTACATCATGTTTTTTGGGGAAGAAAAGATAAGAAAAGGGAAACCAATCAGTCAACTTTTGCTTCAAATTCACCTCCTGCGCCTGTCGACATAGGAAAAAGCAAGAAGCTTTACAGAAACCTTATCATATTTACCATTATTATATTAGGTATAGTATTCTATTTATTAGAAACTTATGTGTATTATAATCAAGTGAAGAACAGACCATTTGACTATGGATATAGTTGGTATGGCATTTTAACTTTATTCTGTACATTCCTACTGGGAGAAATACTGTATGTTATTACAAATTATATCGATAAAAACATCAGCAGAAAACACTTGATCCGATTATTAATCCTTATTGTTATTTGCATGTTATGTATTATATATGTAATACCTATCCTCGATTATTTTAATTGATTTTGATGGTGATGGGGGAGGGAATCGATACGCTACAAGGAGAATTCATGAAAATACTTCTGTGAGTAATATGGAGTTCTTGAAACCGGTATTTTAAGGTAGATGAGATGAGACCTTTTAAGATATGAAACCTTGTGAAGTATGCGAAAGCTCACAAGGGTTTTTAGAGAGAGGAAAAGTACGAATTAAAAGTCTGTCCTTCTTGCACACTTCCTCTGCCTTGCCTTGTTTGCACCCTTCCTCCGCCTTCCCTTTCGCACCCTATCCCCCGCCTTTCCCTTACGAAGGGAAAGGAGCTGATTGTGCTTTTAAGTTGTGTAGAATTATTACTGGAAGCACGAATAAAAGTCCCTCCATCTTGAGATGACTGAATGAAGTTTAATATAAGCGGAGCTTATATTAAACCATTGATACTAAATGTATCAATGATGAAGGAACCGTCTGCGGCGGTATTTTGCTATGGTGCATGCCGGAAGATTGCTAGTAAATGTAATAAATTAATGCACAATATTATCAACCTTCTCATCAGAAAGCACTATCTTGTCCATACTAGTTAAGTTTTCACCAAGTGGTGAAATTTTCAGGATTCTACATAAACTGTAGAGTCCTTTATTCACTTAACTTCTAGAATTTTTTAGAGTTTAGATTCTCGGAATCTAGCTATATAAAAATGCAGATGAAGATTTTTGGCGAATCAAGGCAAAAAATGAGCCATCTAATGAGTGCTAAAGGAAACTGAATAGAGGAAGAATTAAATTATACGATGAAAAACATCTACGCTCGATTGATTTTAACGATATTCCTTACACTTGTTCTGCAAGGAATCATATTCAGCCAGGCCTGTTTCATTCAGTTATCGGATGCTACGGGCATTGAATATACGCAGGAACAACTGGATTCACTGGAAGCTGCGGCATGTGAGCTTGTTCAGACATTGCCGACGCAATTTCAGAATGACTTTAAGGTATATGATATCGGATTTTATCGGTATAATGCCGATATGGTAGGAGGTGTTGAAGCTGTATGGGATAGGATTATTTCTGAAATTCCTACTGAGTATTATCTTATATTTGGAAGGGCATTTAACCGTGTAAGTAAAAATACCTCTATATGGTTGGATATAAAGTTACCGATAACTGGGAATTTTAATTGTTATAATCGTATAGATTATAAATTATTAGAATCATCTACTAAAATTAAAGTTAGAAATAATTTAGTAAGATATAATTACTTTTTAGCTGAATTAAGTGGGGTTAAGTATTTAAATACTAGACTAACAGAAATGATTGAATGTTGTCAACTCAATTTGGAATGTTCAGAATGTCCTAATAGCAAGGATATTCAGGAATATTTTATATTGCATGGCTTTGATGAATATGATATAAAAATTCTATTAGATCAAAGAGGCAAGCCCGTTGAATTAGCGCCAATTGATAACCCAAATATCCATGACTTTGCCTTTAACGTTTTTGAAAGAGATGGACTTAAAGTTGATCCATTCAGTGAGATGGAAGAAGAATTACAAAATTTAGGATTAGAAGAATCATCTGCCGGAGTTATTACAAACAATAAAAATTTATGTTCAAATGATGCTCCTACGACATTAAGTAAATCATCCACCTTAGATGTGATTGAATTATTTAATAGAGATTACAATATAGATGGAAAAATACTAATAATAGTATATCACTTGTGGTTAAATCCTAATGGTTCAGGTGATGATAAATTATACAAAAAATTTTTGTGGGCTAATAGAGGAACTTTAGATGAAATGGACTTTCCACTTGATCCCTCGAATATTGGCATAGACACTGAGACAGATTATAATTATGAGTTAACTGACTTGGATGAATGTACAATTAATGATAATTTATATGAAGTCAAGAAGGATGAAAATGGTGTTTATCACGGGTATGAATTAGTAAACTGTGAATGGCAGAAAAGAGACGTAGTTGAGTTTATTGAACCAGATCCATATCCATTAAACACAAATGATGAACAATACAATATCGGTAGTCAGATAATACCAACTAAGACAACAGAAACCAGAACGCGACTAAAAAAGGAATATTTAGGAGCATTAATAGAAGAACAATATAGTTATTCTTCTTACTTTCCTTGTGGATTGTGTTACGAATATACTGTTGGTTCTAAAAAGGATATTTCGACTAATGAATTGATTAGACGATTTTATGGACCTTATGAAACTGGATGGAGTTATCAAGAGGAAAAAGATATTTTATTTAATTCATTTATTTATGGAAAAGGACAACCAGTTGTATGGAATGCAAATTCCTCTATTTCGAAATATTTAAGGACAAATGAAACAGTTAGCGAAAATATAAATAGAATTCAACAGGAAATAATTGAATGGGTACGAAGTGAAGGGAACTTGGATGGCCTTATAGCCTCTAATGTCCTAAGAGACGCCACAAATCCAAATCCTAAATTTTCTGCAGAATATTTTCTAACTACACTTAGTTTATGGCCCTTCGAGATGTTCGGAGGGATACAAGGTCGTTCAGTTAAAATTATTAAATTTAATAAAAAGCCATCGTCAACCTGTTCATCAATAAACTATGAATGTGAATTTGTATATACTTTGTATGATAACTTCGGATTAAATGCATCTGAAGCTATTTGGTTCCCTGGAATGGCTGAACAATGGACACTTCAACATTATAGAAATAATTATTGTTGTGATTATAAAGCATTTTCACCTGTAGTTAAGCATCAGATAGAGTTTCATCACTCATTTGAGTTTTGTAAATAAGTTGAGATTATGAAAATAAGCGAAGTGACATGGTTTGCCATATCTCTATTTATTGCTCTAAATGCAATTAATTATTTATTTCTTTATTTTATTGTTTTTTATGGTAGTATGTCTAATGCTGGATATGCCTACGCATACGTAATATATTTATATATATGGATTTTAATTACTATTTATGTTTCAGGTTTAACTTTATTAATTTATTTGTATGTAAAAGGTAAAATTATAAATAAAGAGTTGATGATATATTTATTGCTATTAATTTTAACAATTTTGTCAAATATATTTCTAGTTCCAAAACTAGTGTTGTGTACACTATAGATTGATATATATGACGATCATGCTAAGGTTATTATAATCATACCATTAAATTAGTTGATAAGAAAAGGAAGACAATAAAGTGACACCAGAAGGTAGAGTAACATATAAGTTGGTAGATTCTAAAGGATATATAGTTAAGGTTTACTAAAAAAGTTGAGTTTTTTCTCTGGTATTTTAAGTGTTATTTCTTTCATCTTCCCATCCCTTGGTTTAATGGAGCTGATTGTGCTATTAAGTTGTGTAGAGTTATTACTAGAAGCACGATTTAAAAGTCCCTCCATTTCAAGGGAGGGATTTAGGGAGGGTGCGAAAAGACGGAGAATGAGAAGCATTGTGAGTATTGTGCGTTTAGGTTTATGTGTGGGAGATAGGACCCTATCCCCCGCCTTTCCCTCGCGAGGGAAAGGAGCTGATGGTGCTATTAAGTTGTAGAGTTATTACTGGAAGCACGATCTAAAAGTCCCTCCATTTCAAGGGAGGGATTTAGGGAGGGTCCAGAAAGGAAAGGAGCTGATTGTGCTTTTACATATTTTAAGCTGTTTCGTCCTAAAAGATTGACTAACTGCTTGAAGACTTGCGCTTGATTTCCTCAATTGTGTCCTTTATCTTTTCTTCCACTTGTTTCCAGTGTTCAAGGACTTCTTCATTACGAAATCTAATTACGTTATAGCCTAATGACTTTAACTTATCTTCTCTGAGGATATCGTATTCTTTCTGCTCAATTTTATCGTGTATATCACCATCAAATTCAATTACCAATCTGTATCGATGGCAATAGAAATCGGCAATGAAATATGCTTCATCCTTATTGAATTGATAATGACGAATAATAAACTGACGATTAAATTTTAAGCCTAGAAATTGCTTCCGACGTAATTTTTGCCATCCGTAAGCTTCTGCGGGAGTTGGATTTTTCCGCATCGCACGTGCTGCATGTAGGACGAATTTATAGCTCATGGCTTGTAGATGATTTATTAATTGTAAATTTAGGGAATTGTAATTACTTTATGAAAGTAGTATCAGTGAGTATCAGCTCCTTCCCTTTAAGGGAAGGCGGGGGAAGGGTGCAGAAAGGAAACCTCGCAAGGTTTTTTACGCGGCGGAAATGATATTAAAATCGGCCCAACCATAAACTCATTTCTCCACTCCAGGCTTGCGTTACCATCATAAACGACATAGCCGGAGAAAAATCTGAATCAAGAGGAACTATTAATCAATCATTTTCGTTTATTTCGTATATTGTTATTGTTTCGTTTATTAAATCGTATAAGCTATGAGCGAAGTTAAGCTTCATAAACCAACAAAAGAAGAGCAAAAGACAGCCTTGGATGCCGATTCAGCCCTGGATTCTGCTTTAAGCCGGATAGAATCAGATAAAATTGAGCTTAAGTTTGCGGAAGCCGGCGATGTCATTACTTTTCCCAGACTTGCCCTTGAACTGTTATCTGACATATTACAATCTTTAAGCAAAGGTAAATCTGTCCGTATTGTTTCACTTAATGATGAGATTACAACCCAGGAAGCTGCCGATATGCTTGGATGTTCCAGGCCTCATCTGGTCAATATGCTTGAAGAAGGAGAAATACCTTATTATAAAATAGGTAAGCACAGGAGAGTTAAAGCAGAAGATGTCCTTAAATACAAAAAGTCAATCCGTATTCAACGGAAAAAATACTTAAAGGAAATGATGGAAAAAGATAAGGAATTAGGCTTGTATGATTCATGATGTGAATATTACGGCAATACTTGATACGAATGTTATTTATCCCATAATCAAACGCGATATCTTGTTTTGGTTTGCGCATTATGAACTCTATACAGTGAAGTGGAGCAATCATATTTTTGACGAATGGAAAAATCTCATGCTTCGGAAAGGAGTTGATGAAAGAGAGGCATTTAAACGAGTGAATGTAGCCAATAAAGCATTTCCTAATGCATTAGTAAGAAACTATCACAACTTAATTAAAACTGTTAATCTTCCGGATCCCAATGACCGTCATGTTCTCGCAGCTGCAATTAAATCGCATGCGCATGTCATTGTTACTGAAAATCTAAAGGATTTTCCGGATGAAGTTTTATCAGAATATGGACTTAAAGCAATTTCTGCCGATAAATTTTTAACAAAATTGATTGAGATAGAACCTGTTATTGCTGTAGATGCTTTTAGAGATATGATCACTACCAAAAATAATCCCAGAGTAAGGGAACTTGAACTTCTAGCAATTTTAAGAAGAAATGGCTTAGTTAATTCAGCGGGTTATCTGAGTGATTTGCTTGATAAGGTTTGATTAAATAATATTTTTGAACAACTATTGTTAAATGTCCTTTCCTGCCACCGTTTCTCTTAAAATGAATATCTTTGATTAGGGAAGTGAATTTATTGGAAGCGATGAGGAATTATTGGAACCAAAGTATTGTTATCACTAGTACGCTTAATAGATAAACAAGTACATTATGGAATTTATAACAGCATATCCAAAAGACGAAAAACAAAAATCACTGCTTGAAGCTCTTCTGAAAGAGATGAAGATAAGCTATGCAACTATGCAATCAGGTGATGAAGCTTTAATGACGGAAGAAGAATTTTACGCTAAGCTTGACAAATCAATCCATCAAGCTGAGGAAGGGAAAGCCAAAATACTTCCGGAAGAGAAGCAGAAAGAGTTTTTGGGATTATGACATACATAATCAAATTAACGCCTGAAGCAATTTCTGATATTCATAAGTTTAAAATATCCGGTAATAAAAAGGCATTGAAAAAAGTCGATAAACTATTAGATGAACTAAGACAACACCCTACGAGAGGTACAGGAAAGCCTGAAAGATTAAAACATGTACGTTTACATTTTACTTCCCATAGGATTTAATGGTATTCTTATTTCATGTCAATATGTTAATATAATGTTAATGTAGTAGTAACTAAATAATGTATTATAAAATAATGTATTATATTTGGAAAGATTTTTCTGAAAAAAATATTTATTAAAATGAAGAAATATTATTTTTTTTTACTTATATCTGCCACAGTAGGAATTATATCATGTCATAAAAATTTACCTCTAGATATTAATAACACAAAAACTAATGTATCGAAAACTCACGTTAATAGCGTAGATTTAAGAAGTAATGATCTCCATCAGATAGCCGAGGATTCAGTTTTTTTAAGATATATGATAAATGGATTAAATTTGGTTTATGATATTGATTCTAATAATTTAATAAGAGTCAATGAATTATTAGATAAAGATAGTCTTTCTGATAGCGAGCTTAATGAATTGGCAGAGTTAATGAACTTTGCAAATTGGGATGAGGCTATAAGTTTTGTTCAATCGCAGGAAAGTAAAATTGAAATTTTAGATTCACTATACGGATTTTTGAGTTTAACTGATCAAGAAATAGATTCTATTGTAAGCTACTCCTTTCCATATATTAATAGGGATGGACCAGATCTCAGAATGAGTTGTTTAGGGGTCTGCAAGAATTTAAAAACAGATTGCTTAGCTAAGGCTGCCGCAATGTATATAATATTGAATGTAGGTTGTGTCACAGCAGATTTAACCGTATGGGGAGGTATATTATGTCATTTTGCTGTAGCTGCTTATACTTCTGCTTCAAATAATGAATGCATTAATAAATATAAGCAGTGTGTAGCTAAATGCGGTGGCGATAACTAGGGATAATCATGAGAAAATTAAGCCGAAAAGAATGCATTCAAATTGGAGTTCTACCAATAATGGTATATGTACTTTTAAAAGATTTCCTGGAAGAGTATAATATATTAAATTATATTATCATGGCAGGACTTATGGTCAATGTGCTTACCATGATGTACTTGGCTAATAGGATAAAGAAATATAAAAGAATTAAATTGCTTATCGCAGGAGCTTTTATCTTCGTAGGATTAATATATTATACTTATATTATTTTGTAACTAGATTCAAAGTTTTAAATCAATCTTACTAACTTCAACTCTTCCATAATTTAGATGGTGCTTTATATAACCACCTATCATTATCTGGTTCTTTTACAATACGCAATAAAACTTTCAGCTTGATTAACCTTTCAAAATAGGGTGTTCAAAATCGTGTACTTAAAAATAAATCCAGGGAACCTATCTCGAAGGGACAATATATGTCGGGGTAGGGTTTTTACCCCATGAAATAAAAACTTGCCATCAAGATTTTTCAAACCTTATTTCACCGGGTGAACCCAATGCTGATAAATTGAGTTGCTTTGCGACACTATCTGCCTTAGGCAATTGGGAAGAGGTTTTTAAAGGTAGATAAAAAGTACATATAATAGGAGTATGACAGGCTTCGAATACCTCCTAAGGTCTTAAAGATAAACCTTGCTACTTCACTTTCATGACTCGGCCTCTAACAACTCCAGACAATATGTGTAAAGGATCGCTAAGCTCGAAATGCGTAGCATTGAGAGATTGGTGAGCCTGATTTTTTTTGAAGAAAAACTTCGACTTCACAATCTTCCCTGACGTATGTTATCCCTTCGGAACGGTTTTGTTGAATTTCTTATAGTTTTATTTTCTGGTACACGATTTTGAACACCCTACCTTCAAGGGTTTGGAACTTTTGAAGGGTTTTCTCAGGGCTCTCAATCCTCCTTATCTTGGAACATATCTGCCTCCGGCGACCTAAAGACATAGCTCCGTCGCGAGGCTAGATTAATGATGGTGAGTGGTGTCATTTCATTTGACAACCTTGCAATCTGAAACGTAGACTTTCAAATTACAAGGTTGATCTGCTGATTTCTTTAGGCTTATCTTCATCGTTGATGCAGGTAATCTTGTGGATTATGACAATCTGAAGTTCTGAAGTATTCATGTTTACTTGTTTTATCAATCTTCCAATAGTGTAAATGATTCACTTTGGAAGTGGATATTCCGGAGCATAACCTGTCCCGCCCTGCAGAATTACCCCAGCTAACTTCTCCGTTCTTTCAAGAAACGCAGGATTTGTAGTCTATCAAGGATAAATTATCTACTCTTAGCTGCAATGTTTATCAGCCTTTCTGTGTGTGAAACCATAAATAATGGAATATTGAGTAAACCGTCTTGGTATTTCAGATTCCGAAGTGAATAACGTAGTCTGACAGGTGGCTGATATTTTTTGTGAAACAATGTCAAGCTTCGGCTTTTTATATTTTTGTCCGATTTTACTTCTATGGGGATTATATCGTTGTGATATTGGATGATAAAATCAATCTCGGCTTTTTTACTTGATGCCCAATACCTCGGAATGTTTTCATCGGACATAGCGAGATGTTGTAAGATAAAATTTTCAGTCAATGCTCCTTTAAATTCGGTAAAGAGACGGTTCCCTTCCTTTATTGCAATGGGATTCAACCGGGCTAATCGTCGTAACAAACCTACATCCAATAAATAAACTTTAAATGCCGTTAAATCATCATAAGCCGATAAAGGCAGTCCGGGCTTATTTATGCGATAAATACGATATATGAGGCCGGCATGCTCCAACCATAATAAGGCATCTTCATATTCTCTGGATCGTGCTCCAGAACGTACTTTTTTGTATATAAATTTTTTATTTGCTTTAGCTAATTGAGAAGGAATAGATTTCCAGATATGATTTAGCTTGGGAATGTCTGTGACTTTGGCATACTTTGAAAAATCAAGACTATACGCTTTCAGAATATCGTTCAATACATTCTGTGTTGTTTCTATTCCATCCTCCAATAGACTTACAACGGCTTCCGGCATTCCTCCCGATACAAAATACATTTTTAATTTCTCCACCAGTTCATCAAAGAAAATATCCGGAATAGGAGAGAAATCTACCAGATTGTCTAAATATGTTGCCAATTGAGGGGCTGCCGCCAAAAGAAACTCATCAAAGTCCAATGGATATACCGATAAAAACTGTACTTTTCCGACGGGAAATCCATTTCCTTTAGCTGTAGCAACTCCCAGTAATGAACCGGCTCCTGCAACGAAATATTCGCTGCCTTCTTCACAGAAATATTTTAAACTGTTTAACGCTGAGCTGCATTCCTGGATTTCATCAAAGACGATTAATGTTTCTTGTGGCTTGATGTTTCGCTGATGAACCATAGAAAGGTTCTGTATGATCCTGTCAATGTCTTTCGTGTGTTCAAAAAACTGCTTTAAATCCTCCTGTTCTTCAAAATTGAAGTATGCCAGATCGTGAAACTCATCCTTCCCGAACTCTTTTAATAACCACGTTTTCCCTACTTGCCGTGCACCTTGCAATAGTAGGGGCTTCCTATTCTTGCTATCTTTCCACTTTTTCAGTTTTCCGAATAATTTCCGCTGTAATTCCATGATAAGTGTCAAAAATGTGATTATTACCACAAAAATAGCACTTATTATGTGATAATGCAAGCTTTAGATGAGTTAAGATGGAATGAAAATGATGGGAAATTGATTCCATATCATTATCGTGATTTAGATAAAGTTGTTCAGAAATAGTTTTTTCAATGTGCCTATTCACTATATTTACCTGCTTTTTGGTGATTATATTCACCGATTGTTATGCTTTTCAGTGAATATGTCCACTAATCGTAGTGTAATGATCTGAATTAAATCTACAAGTTGAGAATAAAATTATTGGGGGATTATGATAATAAATGTGATGAACTTCCTGTCCTGTATTCAGTTTTTCACATCACTCATCCCAAGTCCTTATCTTAAAAGCGGTCTTATCAATACGATGATTAAAGTGAAACGGGATATCATACGCACAACAGGTAAGATACCATGCAGCAGTCAATCGCTCGCCTACCGTCTTTGATTTCCAGTAGCTTAGCTTATTGTCTTTTTCATCAATGAACACATGTCGGAAAGCGGTTCTGTCGAGTCTGTATTTATCTTTATTTTTCATGGTATATAGAAATATCAATAATGTCCTCTGGCAGAAAGTATAAAAATCACATCTTCTTTCACTTCATATACGAGCCGGTGTTTCTTTGTAATTCTGCGTGGCCAAAGTCCGGATAAGTTGTGCTTTAACTTTTCTGGTTT
>CAYTBT010000036.1:0-16603 GCA_964436125.1 uncultured Saprospiraceae bacterium
ATTTCTCTTCGGAACACCAAGAATTGAAATTATTTTTATCATAGATAATTGATTTGTAGATATTTATAATATTCATAGCTCATGAGTCTTGAAATATGGTGAAAACAGGAAAAGATTCAAGCCAGATTAAAGTCCTACTTCCGTTGAGTCTGATAAAAGAAGCAAAGTTGCTTGTAGCTGCGGAGTAGTTATATGAACTTATGTTGATGGAGTAGGGGCGAAACTCTCTTTTCCTCAACCGATTTCAATATCCATATTTGCCTCGGGGACATTTAAGCAGTGGATCAAATCCGGTAAATATGGCCTCAATTCTAGGCATAATTGCTCTATCTGATTGCGGATTGCCTTAGATTTGCTTGCATTGATATAAGATTTTCCAAGATACCAGTCATTGTGCTTATAAATAATCGACAACGAAGACAAGCAAGCTAGTTCAGATATGATTTTCTGTGCAGTAGGGGATAAACCTTGAATGCGCGAAAATGCAGTATTGTAAAATTTATCGATTTCAAGAAAATCAGCATAGGCTTTTCCGACTTCGATGACGTGATTCTGCACACGCAAGAAAGCGTCGTAGGAATCAATCTTGCGCTGTATGAGACTGCGTAAACGACTAGCAAGACTCAATTTAAGCTCTTCGAGTCGATAATTTACGGCGTGTTGATGAAATTTAGGATCGCGGAGATGTGATTTCTCGGTACGGCCGCGATAGAGTGGATTATATTCAGCAATTGTGCTCATCACTTTCAAGCCGACATAGCGCATCACAGAGGAAAAGTCTTCAGAGGAAAATTGGGCTTGAAATTCAGAAAGCAGTCCCTTTGCAGCCAGCTGAGTAAGTACCGTATTATCTCCCTCGAATGTCGTGAAAATATCTAGATCATTTTTAATGTCTCCGAGTCGGTTGCGCAGCATATAACCTGCGCCGCCACATGCCTCGCGGCATGCTTGATTTGTCTTGTCGGCATACCAGGTCGCAGCCGCCTTTAAAGCTGCTACTTCGGATTCAATTTCTCTCGTCGATCCTGCCTCAGCTGCATTATATTGCTGAACAATGTCTTCAAATGCCGCATGCAAGGTCATAGACCGTGCCAGGCGTGGCAATAAGCGCTTCTGATGCGATGGATAATCGATGAGTAGTTCCTCATTCTGCTGATTATCCCGTCCAAATTGCCGTCGTTGCAAGGCATACTTAATTGAAAGTGCAAGCGTATATTGTGCACCCTTTATCGCACCTTTTCCTACACATATACGACCGCCGATAAGCGTGCCGAGCATAGTGAAAAAACGGCGCCCTTCGCTTTCTATAGGAGATTCATAGTTGCCTTCATCGGTGATATTCCCAAATTTGTTCAGTAGGTTAAAGCGCGGTATTTCCACATTGTCAAACCAGATTTTCCCGTTATCCACGCCATTCAAGCCGAGTTTATAGCCGTCGTCTTCCGCCTTTATTCCATCGTATAGCTCGCCGTTTTCCGTACGCATCGGCACGACGAATGCATGGACGCCGTGATTCTTGCCATTGGCAATCAATTGTGCAAATACGGTTGCATATCTCGCTGCAAGCGCATTCCCGATAAACTCCTTATTGTCCTTTTCCGTCGGTGTATGAATGGTGAAAGTGTCGCTTTCTTTATTATATGTAGCCCTCGTCTGTAGATGACGTACATTGCTTCCATGTTGCGTCTCCGTCATAGCAAAACATCCCAGCATTTTCCCACTTCCGATATCCGAAAGCCATTTTTTGTGATGCTTCTCGGTGCCGAGATTTACAATTGATCCACCGAATAAACCGTATTGGACACCGAATCGGACCGCAAGACTCGGATCAAGTGTCACCAGCTTTTCAAAGATTACCCCGTAGGCAGCAAGATCGTCATTCCCACCGTAACCCACCGGATAGGAAACCGCTCCATAACCATATTCGCCGAGTTTCTGAACCTGCTTTAAAACGCGATCTCTGAACGCTTCCTTAATGCGCATTTCCCGCCATCGGAAAAGCTCATCGTCAAAGATGTTTTCTAGTTCATCTAAATTGCTTTTGCTCGCAGAAGTGAAGAAAGCGGCAATTTCGTCACGCTCCATTTGCGTAAGCTGAATGACCTCTTTCTGCACGAATGGAAAAACGTGTTTGTATTGTGATGGGCGCAGGTCGAGATTCTTTTCAATCGCCTTGTGTGTCTCGATGTCGTCAATGGATGAGATCGCTTGCGCAAATATCGATAAGGGATAGCCATCCTGAGGGTTGATTTCAGCACTTTGTCCGGAAATCCATGCCTTCCAATCGGAAAATATTGCTTCGTCCGGCGTGTGATTTTCATCGAGATAAGTGGATAAGAATTTTTTCTCTGACTTGTTGAGCTCCTTATCTCTTTCAATATAGTGCTCAATAATTTTCCATTCTGCAATACTGAGTGTATTGTCCACCCAAGAAAGATAAATGAACGGAATATAGGACTTAAAACGGGCTGATTTATCTTGAAGCATACTCATAATAATTTTTTCCGCTTAATAAACACGGAATAGGTGAAATTGTTATCTGATGTGATCCGGATATGGGCATTTGAAAGGGAGCCGATTACGCCGGAGCCAATGCGTCCTATGTGCTCAGTCAAGAAGCAACAATCGCTACGGCTTTATGTATAACAACAATTTTTCCTCGACTCATTCCTCGTGCTTGCACAGCGCAATTCCTTGAAAAATCCCGAATAATTTTTCAGGCTTTCCCATTCAGTGCAATATGCGCGGCGCGTATGGATACGCCATTTCACCGGCATGCAGGGAAAGAATAGACAAATACAATGAAAAATTGCCAAGAAGAATTAATGAAAACTTTCTAAATTTTGCCTTAAAGCTTTTTCCTATCCACCATCATTTATCTGCGTCCTCGATTAACAATGAGTGCGAGCCAAGGACAGTAAATCCATCAGTACTCCGCGAGCTGTTACAGCTGCACCTGCCCCGGCTCCTTGAATGATTATCGGTTTCTCACCATAGTCACTTGTATAAATTTCAAAGAGGTTTTCTGAACCTCTCAAGCTCCCAATAGCGCTATCCACCGGCTCAGCGCAGAGCCCTGCTTTTAATTCAATATTACCTTTAAGTAAATCTCCGGACAGTTCACCGATATAGCTTAAGACATGATTTTTCTTTAGCTTATTTTTATGCTCGGCATATATAGGATCGAGCTTGTCAATCTCAGAAAAGAAGGTCGAGAGATCAGCTTTTTGTAATTCAGGTGGAATTAAATTTTCAATGACAATATCCTCGTATTCATTGCTGAAACCTAGTTCACGTGCAACTATTAATAGCTTTCTCCCCACATCTGCGCCGGAGAGATCTTCCCGTGGATCGGGCTCGGTAAATCCTTGTTCAACAGCTTGTTTTATTACTGTGCTGAAGGCAATATTATCAGCTGAGAAAGAATTAAAAATAAAGCTGAGACTGCCGGAGAACACACCTCTTATGCGCTTAATCTTGTCCCCTGATGATTGCAGTGATTTCAGGGTGCTGATAAGTGGAAGACCCGCTCCGACATTGGTTTCATACAGGTAATGTTTTTGATGTTTGTGCAGATTTGAACGGAAGTTTTTATAAAAATCGTAGGATAGGGTATTGGCAAATTTATTGGAAGAAATAAGATCAAATCCATTTTCTACGAGCTTATTATAGCTGTTTATGGGCTCAAGTGAAGCAGTGTTGTCAATTGCAATGAGGTTTCCCAGATTGTTCTCTACGGCGTAATGGATAAGGTCATTTATCTCATAAGAAACAGCTTCATTATGCATCCTTAATTCCCAGTCTCGTTTAATTCCATTGACATCAAATACCGCATTCCGAGAATTTCCTATCGCAAATATATTAAGCTTAATTCCTTCTTGATCTTCAATTGCGTCGGCTGAATCGAGAATTTGATTGATTAAAGTGCTACCGACGAGGCCGTGGCCGAGAATAGCGAGATTAATTTCTCGAGAAGTACTGAAAAGATGCTGATGAATCACATTTACAGCTTTTTTGGTAATATGTGAATCGAGAATAAGGCTGACATTTCTACCGGTAACTGCATTGTTAAAGAGGATAGGAATGATATTCTTTTTAACCAATGCAGAATAAGTTTTATCGAAGTCCTTTAATTCTTGGCCTACAATCGATAGAACAGAAAGATTCTTGCGTACTTCAATCTTACTGACATCTTGAAGGAGAATATCCGATTTAAACTCTACACGTAAAGCTTCGACCGCATTATCTGCATCTCGTTCATCTATGATAAAACCTATCCCGCGCTCTGAGCTTCCTTGAGAAATTACCCCTACGCTGATTCCTTTTCTTTCCATAGCGCTGAAAATGCGAGCATCTACACCGATTTTACCTAGCAGTCCACGGCCATTCATAGCGATTAATGCTACATCCGATTGAACGGAAAGGGACTTTATCCCTTGAGCGGTCTGCGTAGAAGAGATGAGCGTGCCGGAATTATCTGGTTGAAGCGTATTTAAAATACGCAAGGGCGTCTGGTTTTTCAGAAGCGGAAGGATAGTCTTGGCATGGAGGATAGAAGTACCGAAGCTCGCGAGCTCATTGGCATCATCAAAATGGAGGTGTTCAATTTTTCTCGCTTCTTTTACCCAGTCGGGATTGGCAGTAAAAATTCCATTGACATGAGTGTAGTTCTGTAATTCATCTGCGTGGAGAAAATTTGCGAGAAGTGCAGCTGTATAGTTGCTTCCATTGCGACCTAGTGTGATGGTATTGCCATCTGGGGTTCTTGCGATAAAGCCGGTCACAATGGGGATGACACCTTTTTTAAGCTCTCTAAAACGAGCTTGTACCTTGGCTGCAGATATCTCGTGCCGGACGATACCGTTTCCATATTCGTGATTGGCTTCAAGGATAGTTCTACTATCGATTGCCTGTGCCGCAAGTCCATTCTCATGGAGGAGATGTGCGAGGTATTTTGAAGCAATAATTTCCCCTTGAGCAAGCACTTGGTCCTTGATTTTGGCATTATAATCAGCCAAAAGCTGTACGCCAGCATATAAATTTTTTAAACAGTGGAACTCTTTCTCGCAATTGAGCCCATTATGTACCTCTCGTTCCATAAATTTATAGAGCTGATTTTCATAATTTTCTTGCTTGACCGCAATGTCGAGGATATGCTCTAGCGTATCGGTCGTATCTCCGATCGCTGACACTACTACGGTAATCGGTCCTTCATTGTGTTTTTGTTTTATGATGTCAATGACGTGTTGAACGCCGTGGGCTAGTGACTTGCCGCCGAATTTTAATATTTTCATCTAAATATGGGATTTAATATATGTTTGATTTGATCATATTCTATGAGAAAAGCGTCGTGACCATGCACCGACCTGATTTCCTCAAATGTGATGTCTTCTTTATACTTTTTGATGAGCTTGTAAGCTCTGTGCTGCTCATCTCGTGTAAATAAATAATCTGTATCTATTGCAATGCAGTGAATTTTACTCGTACAAGCTTCCGCAAATGCTATGATATCTCCATTCCGGCGGTCTTCTCCGATGGTACGTAGCAGACGATTCATCGCTTTATATGCATTCAAGCTAAAGCGTTTATCAAGAGCTCGTCCGTGATAGTTTAACCAGTCTTCAACAGCATATTCTGTTTCGTTGCGTTTGCGCGCAAATTTTATGTCGAATGACTCCGGGCTGCGATAAAGGAGCATTGCGTGTTTTCTGGCTTGCTTGACCGGCTCTATTGAATTATGTAGGATATGTTCTTGTACCATAACATTAGCAATCAACCAGTCAGAGCTCTGCAGGCTGCAGGCAATAGGAATTAAGTGTCGGATAAACTGAGGGCGCAGGAAAGCCATTTCCCAGCCGATACTGCCTCCTAGACTTCCCCCGATAACAGCATACAATTCAGAGATGCATAGCTTGTCTATCGCTTCCCAGAAAAGGGAAGCAACCAGCCTTGTAGTGAGCCTATGATAATCTTCAATGGGGCTTGTATTGCCATATTCATTGCCCGGTATATTAAATGCCACTACCGTATATCGACACAGATCGATAACTGCACCTTCTGCCACAAGTTCTTTCCACCAGCCGGTATCACCCGCTACATTACTATTCCCTGTCAAGGCATGAAGGACGAGGACTACCGGAGCAGAATGGAGGTCAGCACCGAATATCTGATAACTAATATCTATATTGCGATGCTGCCCTTCATTTTCACTCCTTAAATCACATTTTACGCGCTTAATTGCACACATTGATGAAGCGTTTTAAATGTGTTGAGTAAATCCGATTGTAAATCTTCAATATCTTCCAATCCTACCGACAAACGCAGGAGATCAGGATAAACACCGGCTGCTTCCTGTTCTTCGACGCTCAACTGCTGATGTGTCGTTGAGGCAGGATGAATAATGAGTGATTTAGAATCACCGAAATTGGCCATCAGTGCAAATAATTCCGTGTTGTCAGCAATATGTTTTGCTGCTATATATCCACCTTTGGGCCCGAATGTGATTATGCCACTTTTGCCTTCCGGCAGGTATTTTTCTGCCAGTGCATTGAACTTGCTTGATTTTAACCCCAGATAATTTACCCATTCCACCGCTTCTTGTGCTTCAAGCCACTGCGCAAGTTTCAAGGCATTTCTACTCTGTTGCTTAATTCTTAAAGCAAGTGTTTCCAGCCCTTGTAGAAATTGAAATCCGTTAAATGGACTGAGTGCTGAGCCATAATCGCGGAGCCCTTCAGCAACCAATCGACCTGTAAGGGCAGCCTTCCTAAATACTTCACTGAAAACTACTCCGTGATAGCCTGCAGAACCTTGGGTCATCTCCGGGAAATCAGCGTCCGCCCAATCAAAGTTTCCTGCATCCACAATTGCGCCACCGAGTGCACTTCCGTTGCCACCGATGTACTTCGTTAAGGAGTGCACAACGATATTTGCACCGTGCTTTATCGGTTGCAATAAGTATGGTGTGGCAACCGTATTATCGACGATGAATGGAATGCGTGCCTCATTTGCGTAAGCGGCAACTTCATCGAGATCAATTATATCCAGCTTTGGATTTCCGATCGACTCACAGAAAATGGCCTTCGTATTGCTCTGAATCGCCTTCTTGAAATTCTCCGGATCGGAGGGATCGACAAATGTTGTCGTAATGCCGAGCCGCGGCAATGTTACCTGAAACAAGTTGTGGGTGCCGCCGTAAACACTGCTGGAAGACACGATGTGATCTCCGGCTTTCAATAGGGTCAGAAAGGTCGTTGCTATCGCAGCCTGCCCGGAAGCAGTCGCCACAGCTGCGACACCGCCTTCAAGGGCAGCAAGACGCTGCTCTAGAGTGGCATTGGTCGGGTTGTTTAATCTGGTGTATATAGGCGTAGGAATCGATAAATCGAATGCCCCGGCGGCATGGTCCGTATCCTTAAATACATAGGAAACTGTCTGGTGTATCGGCGCAACTAAAGAGCCTTTTGTCGTCTTCGGGTCGTGCCCCGCATGTAATGCTTCTGTTGAAAATTTGCTCATTTTAATCTATTTTTAATTGAGTTTAGGAATAATTCATAGCATACAGGTGATAATCCGGTCCGCAAATTGCGATGGTATAAACTAGCCTTGAAGCTGAGTCTATTGCTATTCACATATTTATGTTCCTTCGATAGGATATGCTTGCCGAGGCATGGTGTATAAGTGCATGTTTCCTCCGGTTTACATATTTCCGTTGTTTCTCCGGAAACTGATATTTTTCCAGTCATTTCCTGCATATTATGAGGATTTCAGAAATAAAAAAGGCCCTTCTAGCTATTGCCGGAAGAACCTTATATTTTATAAATCAAGCAAAAACTAATGATTCTAATCTGGCAATAGGAGATATGAGTGTACCATCATACACATCATCATACACATCATCATTGCCATATTCCACTGCATCATTAAATACCTAGTTTATGCTATAAAAAAAGCCCTTGCTTGAACAAGAGCTCTTGATAATTATTCTTTTCATCGTACATGCCTAGAGCCCTATGGATTTTTCCACATCATCATCGCTTCCATATATGTACACGTGTCTTTCATCTTGTTTTTCTTTCTGCGCCAAAGGTGTAAAAACTTACAGACTAAACAAATATTTTAAGAAAATTTTAACATTTTGGCTTTAAAAGTACATCTCTTAGTACCCAAAGCGTGCAATACCTCAGTGGCGTACACTGTAGAAATTGAAGATGACTGAATGAAGTTTTAATATAAGCGGAGCTTAGATTAAAACATTGGTACTAAATGTATCAATGATGAAGGATCCATCTACGGCAGACTGAAGACCGGGCTTCTTGCCCAAGGCGGACCGTCCCGAGGATAAAGAATGAGATTGTAGCCTCCGCTGACCTGATGAATAGGAATCCGGTCGTGTTGATTCTCGGCATTCCATCCGGCTTGTCCGGAACTGAGCTGACCGAATGCCATGCCTGTGAAAAGCCCTATAAATATGCCTATTCACTTAGTCGTTTCCTACCAATTCCTTATAGGTCGGAATATCTTTAAGTTCAAGTGGATTATTCAATTTAGATTGCTGAAAAACCAGATTCTTGCGGCCATTGCTTAAAATCAGAAATGCTGCTTTAATCTTCTGATTGTAGAAGGCGAGCTGATCGAGATGCTTCTGCTTAAGATTTAATTGAAATGACTTACACTCTGCTATGAGCTTAATCTCTGCCTGTTTATTAAATACGACAAGATCGGCACGGAATTGATTTTCGATAAACTTGAAGCCATATTCTATTTTCATCATGTGTGCAGGAATGCCTTTTATATCCAGCATATACTGATAAAGGCATTGACGTACCACTTCCTCAGGCATCAACTGTCGCCACATCTTATTACTCGGATCGTAAATATACCGAATGCCATTCCTGGTGGAGAATCGCAGGGAATCTTTATACTGAAGAATGTCCATTACTCCACGATCCCTCCTGAGACAACCTTTCCATCTGCGTACACATATTGCAATACGACTTCACCTTTCTCATTGAACCAGGACACTTTGCCATCGAGAATTCCCATTTTATAGTGTTCTATTTTCCTGATTTTATGTCGCAACTCATACTCGTCAAAATATGTCGTCTTTTTCCCGTCGAGTTTCCCCTTTACATAATTGGCGATAATGTGTGGCGCATCATAATTGTATTCAATATATGTTCCATTGAGTTTTCCATCGAGATAATGTGCGATAAGCTTGGGATCGCCATTGTAAGTGTAGGTGAAAAACGGACCATTCAGTTTTCCATTGTGATAATACTTAATTGCCTTGGGTGATGCCGTTCTTCTGTCTCGCGCAAATATCCAAAACCCTTGTCGCATCCCATTATCTACTTCACCCATTTCCAGAAAATTTCCCGTTTGTCCCGGCAGTCGCGCGATGGAATCACCATGGACAAGCTCAAATTCATAAGAATTGAAAGATTCCGTAGTGCCGTGGATTTCAGAACTGGTTTCAGTACTCTGCGTACATGCAATGAATGACATGAATGCAATGAGAACAATAAGATGTTTCATGGGTTGAATATTTTAGTTTACACAAATGTAATACCTTTACAAAAAAGTTCAAATTTCTTTTCATGGACAATAAATCAATCGCATCTCACTTTAAATTATTTGCCGATCTTCTTAAACTGAAAGGGGAGTCACCATTCCGTATCCGTTCCTATAGTTCAGCTTATGATAGCTTACGCAAATTCCCCTCTGCGCTCTGCGATATGAGTAAATCTGACCTTTTGAAGATAGATGGCGTGGGAAAGGCTATTGCCGATAAGATTGTGACATTGTGTACCGATGGTGAATTGCCGCAATTAAGTGCATTGAAGAAAGAAATTCCGGAAGGTGTGCAAGAAATGTTGAATATACGCGGCCTGGGCATCACCAAGATTCTGCTGCTCTGGAAAGAGAAAAGTATCGATACCATAGAGCAATTAAAAGAACATTGCGAGGATAAGAGTATCTTGGCTTGGAAGGGATTTGGGGAGAAAACACGTGTGAAACTCCTCCGTGAAATAGAGTTTTATCTCGAGAATAAAGGAAAATCCCTCTACGCGCAAGCCGTACAGCTTCATGAAGCAATCCTTGAGCAGAATCCTGAGTTGAAGGATAGAATACGGCTTACGGGTGATATCAGGAGAAAGATGCCGGTTGTATCGGATATCTCCTGGCTTATGGAAGCTAGGACAAAAGACATTTGCGGAAGCTTGCATGGATTAAAGTCAATGGAAGAGAAGCGCGATTACCGCGTTTTACAGTTTGATAAAATACCTATTCCCATTCACGTGTATTTTGCCACAGATGAAGAGATGGGACAGAAACTTTATGAAACTACGGGAGGTAAGTTGCCCGGGATGCTTGATGTTCCCTGGCAAGGTGATGAAGAAAAGACATTTGCGGAAGCTGGATTGCCATATATAATCCCTGAGATGAGGGACCTGAATAGAGAGGAAATATTGCAGGCGCTTGAAATCGAAGGAGATTTTCTCCGGGCGGAGGATATAAGAGGTGTCATTCATGCTCATACGGAATGGAGCGATGGTAAGAATTCGCTTATAGAAATGGTTGAAGCAGCTATAGATAAAGGCTATGAATATCTATCGATTACAGATCATAGTAAAGCTGCCTTTTATGCCGATGGGCTGGATGAAAAGAAGCTGGATGCACAGATGAGAGAGATTGAAAAAACGCGAGAGCTATATCCGGATTTTACAATCTTGAGTGGGGTAGAATGCGATATTCTCAATGATGGTCAGATGGATTTATCGGATGAATGTCTGTCGGAACTAGATATAGTTATCGCATCAGTGCATAGCAACTTAAGTATGGATAAAAATCATGCAATGGAACGATTACTTGCGGCCATTGAGCATCCTCATGTGGACATACTGGGACATCTTTCAGGGCGTTTATTGCTATCGAGGAGTGGATATGAGCTGGATTATGAGGAAATTATTAAAGCATGTGCCACACACAAGGTTGCCATTGAAATTAACGCCAATCCTCTCCGCCTCGATATCGACTGGCGATTTATCCCGCTCTGCAGAACCTACGGCGTGCCCTTATGTGTGAATCCTGACGCACATAATGTACATCAGATTGACCTCATTGAATATGGCGTATATGCAGGGAGAAAAGGCGGTCTCAAAGCTACGGAATGCCTCAATACACTGCCCGTAGAAAATTTTTTGACCCACTTTTCATAAATATTTAACAATTTATTATACATTTGCATTCTGAATCATATAAAGATAAACTAGATTATCATTTATCTTTGTAACTATCAATTAAATGAAATAAGCGAAAATTATGAATTTGAACGTAAAATTATTGAGTCTAGTCTTTGTTCTATTTGCAGGATTCTACCTAAGTTCTTGTGCAAGTGACAGCGATTCTTCCAATGTTAAAGAAGAGGCAGCTGAAAGTGTAACAAGTGCGACTAATAACGCAACAAGTAGTTTAAATACTGCTACTAGTGGCAATACTGCAACAAGTGCAACAGCACCGACAGGACCGACAACTTCTATTAAATTTGATAAGTCAACACACGATTTCGGTACTTTAACTGCAGGTGAGAAAGCTACGTATAAGTACACATTTACCAATACCGGTACTGAACCACTTATCATTTCCAATGTAAAGGCTTCTTGCGGTTGTACTACTCCTTCTTATTCCAAGGAACCTGTTGCTCCGGGTGAGACTGGGTTTATCAACGTGCAATATAGCGCTTCCGGTAGCGGTAGTGTAACAAAGAATGTTACGATTACTGCCAATACAAAGCCGGCTAAAACGATGATCTACTTGAAAGCTAATGTCGTAAAGAAATAAGCTTTTAGCTTCGATCATTAATAGAAATAGAAATGCCTGTGCAATGAATGAATTGTACAGGCTTTTTTTATACTGCAATCCCATGGAAATGACATTATGCACGACTGAGAATCGAAGTGCGCAAAGGTTTTCTATGATAAAAGTATTCATAAGGACATGATAGGCTACCGGGCTTCCTTCACATCGCGTAAAAATTGTAAGAGCTTACTGGCCGCTCGGGCTCTGTGACTGATTTTGTTCTTTTCTTCGATACTCATCTGTGCAAATGACCTGGTAAAACCTTCCGGCATGAATATCGGATCGTAACCAAAACCTCCTTCTCCTATTCTTTCCTCAAGGATTCTGCCTGAGCATTTTCCCTCAAATGTGTACATCTCTCCATCCCACCACAATGCAATGACGGTAAGAAAATAAGCAGATCGATCTTTCTGAGCAAGGTTTGAAAGGAGCTTGTCAATATTGTCTGAATCGACTTTATCCGGACCGGCGTATCTGGCGCTATGTACACCCGGCGCGCCACCCAATGAAGGGACACATAATCCCGTGTCTTCTGAAAAGCAATTGCCCTCATATAAACTAGATAGTTGCTCAACTTTCTGTAAGGCATTTCCTTTAATCGTGTCACGCGTTTCTCTGAGCTCTGCCTCGATACCGGCATTACGCATTCCTAGCAGCTCAATGAAGTCGGGCATTTTGTTTTTAAATTCCTGAACTTTATGTGTATTGCCCGTCCCAAATAATAGCTTAACCTTCTTCATTGAACATTGCTTTTAATGCATTCCATAACTTATTTTTTAATTCTTTGCTATCGTGGATTTTTCCTATGGTGTCGCAGTGGAGATAGGTAAATCTGTAAATTCTCTGTAAAGTATAGGGCGTTTTTTTAATTTTAAAGCCTAAATCGGCTGGATTTTTACCAAAGTCAATTATTTTTTGTATATTCCTGTCCCTGCAATATGTGGGTATATCGTATAGTGGATTCGTACCGACAACAAGGTGGATTTCCGTCAGAAAGTCATAGTGAATAGATTGGAGGACTTTCTTTAAGAAAGGATAATACTCTTTCAGTGCTTTTTTGTCGCCGTGCAGAAGAACTAAGAGGTTTTTTGCATCTTTTCCTACGGAAACCTGTTCTGAAATAGGAAGGGCGTTTTTAAAGAAAGGCGCTGAGAATTGAGTGTCCATGTGGCAAATATTATTTTATTTGATATATGTAAGCAAAATATTAATACGATTATGAAGAGATAATTTCATTATTACGAAATAAATGCTAATTTTTGTACCAAGATAACCATAAATCAATACATCATGAATAAACAGTATGAAATAAAAATTACTAAGATAGCCCAAAGTAAGATAAACGAAGTGGATTTTGACAATATTCCATTTGGAAAAATAATGTCGGACCACATGTTTGTCACCGAATTTGATGGTGAACAATGGGTAAATTCACGCATTGAGCCCTATGGTTCCTTGAGTCTTGCGCCATCCACAATGGCATTGCATTATGGTCAATCCATATTTGAGGGACTTAAAGCAACTAAGACAATAGACGGGACACCGGTATTATTCAGACCTGAGAAGCACGCACACAGGATAAACCACAGTGCGCGTAGAATGTGTATGCCTGAATTGCCGGAATCGCTTTTTCTTCAAGCTGTACACACTTTAGTCGATCTTGATCAGGCATGGATTCCGGCACAAGAAGGCTCAGCTATGTATATACGGCCATTTATGTTTGCTACCGATACTCATGTGGGCGTTTCTCCTTCAGTGCACTATAAATTTATCATCTTTACCTCGCCCGTGGGTGCATATTATAATAAACCGGTAAGCTTGCTCGCTGAGCATAATTATGTAAGAGCAGCAATAGGAGGTGTAGGAGAAGCTAAGACATGTGGAAATTATGCCGCATCGCTTTTACCTGCGCGCCTAGCCAAGGAGAAAGGATATGATCAAGTACTCTGGTTGGACACCAAGGAATTCAAATATGTCCAGGAAGTCGGAACAATGAATATTTTCTTTGTCTTTAACGATGAAATCGTTACACCGGCGACCAATGGCGCAATTCTCCACGGTATCACCAGAGATTCTATAATCCATATCTTGCAATCAGAAGGGAAAAATGTAAATGAAAGAAAGCTCTCTATAGAAGAAGTGCGAGAACGCTATGAGAAAGGCGAATTAAAAGAAATTTTCGGTAGCGGTACTGCTGCGGTAGTTGCCAATGTGTCGAAACTTGAAGATAGGGGATATGTGATGGAGTTCTCCGAGGACAATTATGAGCTTTCCAAGAGTATTAAGCATTATATCGACTCGGTAAGAGCCGGCAAAATAGAAGATGAGCACGGCTGGATTGTCCCAGTACAGGTACCGGCTGTCGTGTAGCTAAGGGAACAGGATAACAAGGATTTTTTGTTTTTCACAACAATCAGACAAGCTCAGATCGTTGTGGAAAATTTATTTGACAATGATGTTTAAAATTACTTACTTTGAGCATCATATATTTAAAGTATTAAATGAAGTTATGGCTAGAAAAATCAGCTTGAGAGAAGCTTTAAACGAGGCGATGAGTGAGGAGATGAGACGCGATGAGAACATATTTCTCATGGGAGAGGAAGTCGCAGAATATAATGGAGCATATAAAGTAAGTAAAGGAATGCTCGATGAATTTGGACCGAGACGTGTCGTTGATACACCGATTACGGAGCTGGGATTTGCAGGTGTCGGAGTCGGTGCTGCAATGAATGGTTTACGTCCGATTATAGAATTTATGACCTGGAACTTTGCAGTGCTTGCATTTGATCAGGTAGTGAATAATGCCGCCAAGACATTGTCACAATCGGCAAGTGAATTTAAATGCCCGATTGTCTTCCGCGGTCCATCGGGATCGGCAGGACAGCTCGCGCAACAACACTCACAGACATTTGAAAATTGGCTTGCCAATGTTCCCGGACTTAAAGTGATTTCTTGTGTGGATCCGGCTGATGCCAAAGGCCTCTTGAAATCTGCTATCCGCGATGATGATCCGGTATGCTTTATGGAGTCGGAGTTAATGTATGGCTATGAGGACGAAGTGCCTGATGGAGAATATACTGTTCCTATCGGGAAGGCAGCTGTAAGACGTGAAGGTACCGACGTAACTCTTGTCGGATTTAATAAAATGATGTATGTGGTCAATGAAGCAGCGGATAAACTTGCTGAAGAAGGCATAAACGCTGAAGTAATCGACTTGCGCACAATAAGACCTCTGGATTATGAGACCTTGGTTAACTCGGTAAAGAAAACCAATCGTATTGTCGTCGTTGATGAGTCGTGGCCATTTGCCGGAGTGTCTTCTGAAGTAGCGTATGAACTGCAGAAATATGCATTCGATTATCTCGATGCACCGGTTACAAGAATTAATGCCGCCGATACATCACTGCCTTATGCACCGACCCTCGTGGAGGAATATCTCCCCAATGCTGAGAAGGTCATTAAGGCTGTAAAGGAGGTTATGTATATCAATGCTTAAAGCTTTCCAATCCCTTGAATCGGGATTCTTATGAGAAGGGAACTTCCCCTGGAATGCAAATTGCATAATTTACGGAGACATAATGAAGCTTATTTATAAGCAGAATAGTCAATAGATATATGCACTATACTTTTGGTAGTGCAATGTATCTATTGACTGTTTTTGTTTTGGCCGGGATGTGATTTTATCTTGAACTAGTCTCTCGCTTCCGCAAATGAGCTTCTTGTTCACCCAACACAATGTGTCATATCTACAAGGAAGCTTGCGCCTCGGGATTGTGCCGCCTTAATAATTGCTTCTTGAGAATTGACTTCTCAAAAGAAACTTATAAATTGCGCCGCATTTCTGAGGAAAATAGGGATTCCTCAGTATATTTATCTTTAAATCAAGATTATAACTAGAACTTTATATGTGGTTAATAGCTGAAAGTGGTTCAACTAAGACAGATTGGGTATTGCTTACCGACGCGGATGAAGTAAAAGAGAAGTTTCAGACAGCCGGTATTAATCCTACTTTTCTGAAAGAAGATGGGATTGCCGGAGTATTGAAACGAGAATTTCCTGTCAATATCAATTCATCGGAAATTAGGGAAGTCTATTTTTTCGGTGCAGGCGTATCGAGTGAACGCCTTGAGGAAATTGCACGCAGAGGAATTACTAGTGTTTTCAGGAGAGCTAAGGTCTATGTCGATCATGACTTAACTGCTTGTGCCTATGCCTGCTATGAGGGGGATCCCTGTATCTGTTGTATCATCGGAACAGGATCCAATTCTGTGTTCTTCGATGGGAAGAAGCTCCGGAAGGAAGTGCCTTCTCTTGCATTTATCCTCGGAGATGAAGCAAGTGGCGTATATTTCTCCAAGGAATTACTCCGCGCATACTTTTACAAGCAATTGCCGACAGACCTGAGAAGCTCATTTGTGGAAGCTTATGGAAATCTAGATAAAGACGAACTTATTTCACGTGTATATGAGCAAGATAACCCCAATCGTTACCTCGCATCTTTTATGCCATTTGTCATAGAAAATAAGGATCATCCCTTTTTCCATGAAATAATCTTGAAGGGGATCCGAGAATTCTTGAGCATACATGTCTTATGTTATCCGGAAGCAAAGGATGTTAAAGTGCATTTTGTCGGCTCTGTGGCAAAGCTATTAAAGAAGGAAATAGAAGAGGTAGGAAGGGAAATGGGCCTGAGCATGGGACAGTATCTTACGCGACCTATCTCTCATTTGAAAGCTTATAT
>CAYTBT010000036.1:16703-23924 GCA_964436125.1 uncultured Saprospiraceae bacterium
TTTAATACATTGCATGGCACCACGATAGCCTTTGAGCCGATTTTCCGGATTTCTGCAGCGACTTTTTCAGCTTCTTCCGGCTTGAAATCGCCGATGGCAATATCTGCGCCGGCTTCCGCCAATAAAATTGCACTTGCTTTTCCTATACCACTGGCACCACCGGTTACAATGGCTACTTTATCCTTGAGATTAAATAATTCTGTATAGTCCATAAATAGTTATCTTGAATTGTTTTTGTGAATTAAATAATTTGCGACAGCTTGATAAGAAGGCAACGAAATGTTATCATTTCTGGAATTGGAAGCTATCGGATGCGATGCAAATCGGACAAGAACCATTTCTGCCATTGGATTGATATAAATTGCTTGACCGTGTATGCCACGAGCAAGGTAAGCGTGATGTTGATTCTCCGTGTGCCACCATAAATTGTGATAAGACCAATTCTTGAGCAAGGGGCGGTCCGGCATATTAAATACTTCTTGATTACCGCCTTTCATGATGTTTTCGACGGCTTCAAGAGGAATAATTTGTTTGCCATGCCACTTGCCTTTGTTTAACATCAACTGCCCAAAACGCGCCATATCCCTGAGACCAAGGTTGAGTCCTCCACCCGAATTGGGGATGCCGAGCGCATCTACTTGATAATATGCAGCTTGTTCCATGCCGATTTTACTCCATATTCTATCTGAAAGCAGTTGTGCAGCAGTCTTATCTGTAATACGCGATATTATCCAGCCTATAAGATCCGCATTAACGGTGCGGTAAGTAAAGGAGTCGCCGTGACGAGCTGCTTTTCTGATTGTTTTTAGATAATTGAAGATCCCGATCGGATCTTTATAGCCGGATAAGCGCGAATAAGGATTAATCGCAGCTGCATATTTCCAGACATCCGAATTGGAATCTGCATATTGCTCATTGTAATCTATCCCCGTTGTCATATCCATTACTTGTTGTACCGTGGCATCGCCAAATCCCGAATCTTTTAATTCGGGTATAATACTTGAAACCGTTGCTTCTGCATCGAGTTTTCCTTCAGCGATGAGAATTGAAGCCAGTGTACCCGTTATTGATTTAGTAACTGACATCGCAATGTGCTTGCCGGTTTCTTCTAAACAACCGAAGTATCGCTCGTAAACGATTTTCCCTTTATGGAGTATTGTTATGCCATCGGTATAGTTTTTCCATAATGATTCTTCAAATGTCAATACACTATCCACACCGGCGACCTTAAACTCAATATCCTTAATATTTTTATCAATTGCATATTCCAGTGGTGCAGCACCTCCAATGCCCGGGGATACATTGATAGTGGGTAAATATTCGCGCATGTGACAGGCACTATATCGCAACTGTGGAAAACTAAAAAAAGACGCTTCGCCCGTCTTGTTAATTTTCTCTACAGGGGGCGGGAAACTTTGCATCCATTTCAATTTGTCCGGTTCGCTTTCTCTTGCTGAGAGGTATTCTTTTTTCATTGGTTTTGTTTTAGCTTGATTTCAGTTCACCTCTCACTGCTGCATAGGTTTAACAAACAAAGTACGAATAAGGATATCTATAACCGTGTATTTATGCATTAACTCTTATCGTGCAATAGAAATTAAAGATAACGAAATGTTCTTTCATATAAGCGGAGCTTATATGAAACCATTGATGCTTAATGTACATAGTTCCGGTAAACCGGAATGTTCCTATGTGTGTAATTCAGGATCATTGAAAGAAATAGATAGATAGATAGATAGCGATGAGACTACTACATATAGAAAAAGATTATCTCTCTGTGGAAAGATAATCTTCATTCTTATATTCTTAAAATTGATAAACTATGCTCTACAGGGAGTTGACGTATCGCATGATCTGAGATTTCTTGTTGGCGCCTTTATTCTTGTGCCATATATTGTCCTTGACGAGCTTGTCTATCATCGATACGACTTTGGGCATGAATTCCTCTGCTTCAGCCTTATCTTTAATATTCATCAGATTCTTGATCGCCGTACGTGTGATTGTTTTATAATAACGGTTATGTGCACGTCGCTTGGCATCTTGTCGTACTCTTTTTTCAGCTGATTTATGACTGGGCATATATAATTTCTTTTAAAATTTAACCACGATTTTGTTACGTCGGGCAAAGATAACCTTTATTTCTTAAACTGCCAAGGAATATACTTATTTAGATAAAAAATTATCCACTCTATTTAATAACTTATTTCATCCTTCAATGTTATAGAAATTCATTGATGGAATAAGAGAAGGGACTTTTCTGAAGACTACAATAATGTTTATAGAAAAGAAACTGTGATAGATTAAGCGATATAGATTATTCCAGTATATTTGTAAAAAATCAAAACACAACATGAAGACCCTTGCGGGTATAAAATCTGAAAACGATATGCAGGACTATTCATATATTTCCAATGCCGATGCCGATTACATTGATGAGATGTATAAACTATATTCTGAAGATCCGGAACAAGTTGAAATTGGCTGGAGACATTTTTTTGAAGGATTTGACTTTTTTACGGAAGCTTCCGCAAATGGGCACGCTGCAAGTACAGAAGGCCTTACCAATGCCAAAGAGCTATCCGTTATATCGATTATTTATGGTTATAGAGACCGCGGTCATCTGCTTTCAACCACCAATCCCATAAAAACGCGAAAAAACAGGAAGCCACACCTAGAACTTAGTGACTATAATTTGTCGGAAGACGATCTTAATACAAGATTTAAAGTAGGAGAGGCTATCGGACTGAAGAATGCCACCCTGAAAGAAATTATTGATCGACTTAATGCGATATACACACGGAATATCGGCTTTCAATACAATCACATTGAAGATCGCGAAAAGAGGATGTGGTTGCGTGAAAAAATTGAAGGGCGTCCCTTGCAGGATGACTTTGCACTCAGCATTGATGAAAAGCAGCGCATATTGAAGAAATTGAACGATGCTTCGGTCTTTGAGCAATTTTTACATACCAAGTATATAGGACAGAAACGCTTTTCACTTGAGGGTGGTGAATCAACTATACCGGCACTGGATTATATTATCAAGGAAGGTGCGCGTGGCGGTACGCAAGAATTTGTTATCGGTATGGCACATCGCGGCAGATTGAACGTACTTGCCAATATTATGGGGAAAACCTATGAGCAGATTTTTTCTGAATTTGAGGGTACAGCGGTACCGGAGCAGGCTTATGGGAGTGGTGATGTGAAATACCACCTCGGATATTCTTCTCAGATTAAAGTGGATGATAAAAAAGTGGACCTGAAGCTCGTGCCCAATCCTTCCCACCTCGAGGCAGTGGATTCGGTTGTTGAAGGATTTGCACGTGCCAAGGCAGATATTCTTTTCGATAGTGAATATGATAGAATTCTTCCTATTCTTATTCACGGTGATGCAGCAATTGCAGGTCAAGGAGTTGCCTATGAAAATATTCAGATGAGCGGATTGAAAGGTTATTATACCGGCGGAACAATCCACTATGTGATAAATAATCAGATTGGCTTCACTACCAATTTTACAGATGCCCGCACTTCTACTTATTCTACTGCTGCAGCTCAGATGATACAAGCTCCTGTCTTTCACGTGAATGGAGATGATCCCGAAGCGGTAGTATTTGCGGCCAAACTTGCACTAGAATATCGACAGAAGTTTAACTCTGATGTCTTTATTGACATGGTCTGCTATAGGAAATATGGCCATAATGAGGGAGATGATCCTAAGTTTACCCAGCCTGAAATGTATAAAATCATTAAAAAACATCCGAGTCCACGAGAAATCTATAAAGATATCCTCGTAAAACGCGGTGATGTCCAGGCAAAGATGGCTGAGAAGTTTGAAGAGAGCTTCTGGGCTACTCTGCAGGATAGATTTGATATGGCACATCAAGAACGACTTCCATACGAATATCAAGAGCCGGAACTAGCATGGAAACGATTGACGGCCACCAAAGACAAAAAAGATTTTCTTCAATCGCCGGTAACCGGAATCAAAGAGAAAGATTTTAAGAAAATCATCAAGCATCTCATGACCTTGCCGGAAGGATTTAACTTTGTCAGTAAGATGAAGCGCTTGTTGAAGAATAAACAAGAGCTTATTGATAATGATACCTATGACTGGGGATTTGCAGAACTTGCAGCTTATGGGAGCTTATTGCTAGAAGGACACGATGTGCGCATGAGCGGTCAGGATTGCAAGCGGGGAACATTTGCCCACAGGCATGCTGTATTGCAAGATACAGAGACCGATGCAGAGTACAATCGCTTAAGTGGTATCGATGAAAATCAGGGCGAATTCCGTATATTTAATTCCCCCCTGAATGAATTTGCAGTGCTAGGTTTTGAATACGGCTATAGTATGGCATCACCGGATACGCTAGTCCTATGGGAAGCACAATTCGGCGACTTTGCCAATGGCGCGCAGACAATCATGGATCAATTTGTTACTGCTTCTGAAGCTAAGTGGCAACGTATGAGCGGCCTCACAATCCTCCTGCCACATGGATATGAAGGGCAGGGACCGGAACATTCCAGTGGCCGTATGGAGAGAACATTGCAGATGTGTGCTGAATACAATGTCGCAGTGGTTAATATTACCAAGCCGGCCAATTATTTTCACGTATTGAGAAGGCAATTACACCGTCCGTTCAGGAAGCCACTCTTTGTTTTTTCACCGAAATCTTTATTGAGACATCCACTATGTGTTTCACCTGAGAAGGATTTCCTCGGAGAGAATTTCTTTCACGAGACCTATGACGATCCCGACTTTTCTACAGCACGCGCTGCAGGTAAAGTAAAGAGACTCTTGTTGTGTTCCGGGAAGGTGTACTACGACTTATTGGAAGCAAGAAATAAAGCAAAATTGAAAGATGTTGCTATAGCGCGGGTCGAGCAATTATATCCACTTCCCGATGAACAGATTAAAGCCATCGTGAAACGGTATAAGAAGGCTGATGTATTCTGGGTTCAAGAAGAACCGGCCAATATGGGCCCCAATTGGTTCATTAAAGTCCATCTTAATGGCCTTGACTTTGAAACTATAAGCAGGCCGGCGAGTGCTTCACCGGCAACCGGCTTCCATAATATTCATGAAGAACAACAGAAGGATGTCATTGAAAGAGCACTAGGGATTGCGTAATATATTGTTGAGCAGGAACATTTAAAGTATGGCACAAGCGACTTACATCGGCCCAATTGAATTTATGAAAGAAAATTGGCTGCGATGTGTGCTATTAATCCTCGCCGCTTATGCACTATACTTTCAGTCGATAAATGATGATTATATTCTCGATGATAAAATTGTCTTGTCGGAAAATGTATTTGTTCAAGATGGAGTCAGCGGAATAATAGACATTTTTACGCACGATAGTTTCTATGGCTATTTTCAGAAACAGACAGATGTCCTTGAAGGAGGTCGCTATCGACCTTTATCACTCGCAACATTTGCACTCGAATACGAGATATTTGGGCTGAATCCTCTTGTAGGGCATATTGTAAATTTGTTGCTTTATGGCCTCATCGGGATATGCTTGTATCTCTTTTTTACTTGGTTTCAACAATGTTTTAATATCCATGGCACCGGCTGGCTCACAATCGGCTTTATGGGAGCATTACTCTTTATCTTTCATCCGATACATAGCGAGGCCATTGTGAACATCAAGGGAAGAGATGAGATATTGTCGCTCCTGTTTTCTATACTTGCTTTATTGACATTTACCTATGCACAGTTGAAAGCAGCTTCACGGCCGTGGAAATACTATTTAATCGGTGGGTTCTTCTTATTTCTAGCCCTTATGGCAAAGGAAAATGCGATTACATTTCTACTTGTTATCCCGGTAACATTATACTTTTTTCAGAAGAAAATACAATGGAAGAATCTCATTACTCCGACAATTGTCTGCCTTGTCGTCGCCGGCCTTTATCTCTTATTGCGCTATCTTGTGCTCGGTGACACCATTGATGCCGGTCAAGTTGACAATCCATTGAATAATCCATTTTTTGGCTTATCCACTATTGAGACATGGGGTACAATTTTCTACACGCTAGAACGATATATTGAACTCTTCCTTGTCCCGATAAACCTGTCCCACGATTATTATCCCTATGCAATTCCCGTAGCAGACTTCGGCTACCTGCGCGTCTGGATTGCGGTCCTTTTATATATCGGACTTGCGGTAGTGGCTATTTACGGTCTTTTCAAGCGCTCGATTCTGTCTTGGTCAGCATTTTATTACCTCTGTACATTGTCTGTCGTCTCCAATGTCTTTGTCGTTGTCGGGACGACGATGAACGAGCGATTTGTTTTTATGTCAAGTGTAGCATTCAGTCTTTTAACAGCCTATTTATTATACCGCTTACGCAAATTGCACTACTGGTCTGCTCTTGTACTCTTTATCGGTCTCATAGGCTTTTATGGATATCAGACCTATGAACGCGTCCCGGACTGGAGCAGCTATCTTGCCTTGAATAAATCCGCAGTTGAAAATGCTCCGCATTCTGGTCGTTCACATCTCTTCTACGGCACTGCTTTATTTAAAAAAGGAAAAGTTGCGAGTACTGTGCCGGAAAAAATAGCACTTTTTGAGAAGGCACTGAAACAATTTGAGCTCTCGCAGGAGGTTTTCAGGCGATATGGTACCGATATTACACAGAACTTTGTCTATAACGATGCCCAGAATATGAAAGCCGGAGTCGCAGCAGAATTATATAAATTGAATGCCATAAACCTCCATGCTCTTTTAGGAAAATTCAAGGAAGTACTCAGGCTCCGCCCAAATAATGGATATATTCCTAAATTTCTGAAATACCTTAATGCGCGGCGTGGCGCAGATGTACGGCTCGTAGATTTCTACAGAGATGTAACACAACATATTTTCCTAGTCTATGCCCGTAAAATAAGCCCACAATACTACGATACCGCATTGACCTATATAAATATGGGACTTTCTATTGCCCCCAATGACCAATTATTAAATCGTGAACTCAGAATGGTATATCGTGCTATCGGAAAGCCCAATATGCCAGGAACACAATAATGACACTATGGAATATGAAAAACAGATTTATGATCTTGCATTGTCAATAGTCAAGGGGATCGGCCCGGTTATCTCCGGGCAGATTATGCGACAAGTAAAAAGTGCCAAAGCTTTTTTTGATATGTCTCCTCAAGATCGACTAGAACATTTCACGGATATCCCCGAGAAAATCTTAGTCGGTGATTATGCAGCT
>CAYTBT010000037.1:0-23894 GCA_964436125.1 uncultured Saprospiraceae bacterium
GACATTTCCACTTTTCTTATAAATATTCTGACTATTTTTTAGTAGACCTTACTTAGCAGTCGGTATTTCTTGTGGAGATTTCTCTTTCCCTCTGTTTTTGATTATCTGTTTTTTTCAGACTGCTTTATACCGCTCCCTTCTCAAGGCTATCTGCTACTTTTCCTTGATATGAGGCCTGAATCCGGTTCAAACCTATCAATCTAATGGAATTCTTTAAAGTCTGAATTTATATCACAGTTTGTTAAGTATTGAATAAGGACTTTACGACGCATAGCTTAAGACTAATTGACTGAAATGCCGTATTCCCTTTACCGATTATGTGACCTATAACTGATTATGTCCCCGGCATAAGCGCCGCATTATGCTTGAATTCAGGCAGAATTCACATCACAGGATGAAAGTTTATTTAAGGTGTATTATGCTTAAAATGTGAAATGCCTGCACAGAAGAGAATTCTGAATACAGGCATTTTTATACCTAGTGTATCACACAATGATTATCAAGTTACGCAACACATCTTATAATCGAACGATAAAGCAAGGAATTGACCTTTTTTTATTGCATTCCGAGCTTAGCTTTTACCTCATCGGTAATATTGGCGGCATCGTCAGCATACAAGAGAATACCGGTACTTGAATCAAATATATAAGTGTAACCACCTGTCTCAGCGACTTGATCGATGGCATTCTGAACTTTTTCAAGAATAGGGTCGAGAAGAGCCTGTCTTTTCTCCATAATCTTCTGTTGCATATCTTGCTCGTATTGAGAGAGCTTTAATTCTTCAGCTTTGAGTTTTTCTGCTTTTTCCTGCAGTGTCTTGGGCGCTATCTCACCGGATTTTTCTTTTCTGGCAAGCTCCTGATATTTAGCTTTCAGCGCTTCCACTTTCTCTTGTCCTTTCTTCCGCAATTGTTTACGTAGTGTAGCGAGCTGAGCATCAGCCTGTTTAACTTCCGGCATTTCAGCGAGAATTGCGGCAGAATTCACATAGCCAAATTTCTGTGCGAGCAGCTCAGATTGTCCTATTGTTACGAGGAAAAACGCAACAATCCCAAAGGCGATAAATTTTTTCATATACTTAATCTGTTTATTCCTTTTATTTAATGCTATTCAATAAGAGTGGGCAAAGATATAAAAATTTTAAAGACCGAGCTTCCGTTTAATATCATCAGTTTTATCTATCTCAGCATTGGAGAAGAGGATGCCTGCAGCACTACTCTTATCAAAGATAACATCATAACCTCTACTTTCAGCATAATCTTTTATTGCAGAAGAAACTTTTTCTTGAATAGGAGCAATGAGTTGTTTTCTCTTTTGGAAGAGGTCACCATCAGGGCCGAATCTTCTTCTCTGTAGTTCACGTACTTCTTTTTCTTTCTGCGTGATTGCATCTTCGGATTTTTTCCGCATTTCTTCTGTCAGAAGCACGCGTTCAGCTTGATATTTATTGTACATACTTTTTACCTCATCCATTTTCTGTGAGATTTCCTGTCTCCATTGAGAGGCAATTTTTTCAAGCTTATCCTGGGCTTGTTGATAGGCGGGCATTTCATCAAGAATACTGTTTACATCTACGATAGCAAATCTCTGTGCGTCTAGTGAACTAGTTGAAACCAGGCTGAAAAGTGCTATACTGAAGGCTATTAATACTTTTTTCATAATATTTTACTATGTTTCGTTACCGATTAATTAATTATAAAATTTAATATTCACAGGCATTACCGGAAAATTGCGACACAATGATAAAGAATAATACGTGGAATATGATTTCTTTATTGAACTTTTTAACGCGTTTTTAACCTATAAAGGTGTTTTTGTTAAAAAATTATGAATTTGTTCCCTGATTAAAAGAAAAAGTTGTATTATCTTGTTGAAGTAATAAATGTATAAACAAGTATAAAACATATTAACAGATGACGGAAAAGATAAAAAGTATAGCATGTGTCGGGATTTTCCTTCTGTTTTCACTTGTGAGCAATGCCCAGGCAATTCTCGGAACGTGGAAAACTATTGATGATAAAAGTGGGAATCCTGTATCCTATGTGAAAATAACAGAACAAGATGGGAAATTTTATGGAATAATTGTAAAGTTGCTTCCAGCTGCGACGGTAACGCATTGTAATGAATGCGAGGGAGAAGCAAAGGGAGCGCCCATTGAAGGATTACAGATTCTCTGGGATCTTCAACCATATAAAGATTACTGGTCCTATGGAACTATAATGGATCCCAAGAATGGAAACAAGTACAAGTGCTCGGTCTGGATGGAAGGAGATGACGTTCTCAAGGTAAGAGGATATATAGGAATTTCCCTGCTCGGTAGAACACAGAAATGGTATAGAGTTAAAGAATAATCATTTCCATACAATAAGGTACACTAGTCATTACGTTCTAAAGCCAAAGAAACGTAAACTGTAAATAAAGATGGAAAATATGAAAAAAATCTCTACACTTAATAAGATTGTTCAATACCTCTATGGTGAAATGGGACCTCGTGCATCGATAAAGTGCATGGAACATATTATGCGTGATAGGCGTCTCACAGAAGAATTTGAGATGATAGCCGACATAAAAGAGTCTATTGAAGCTGAAATGATGGAATCACCGAGCCCGGACACGATTAAAAATATCATGCGGGAAGCTAGGGCAATGCACTAGGAGCTATCCGAGCATTTGCGGAAGCTTACAGTAAAAGAAGTCACCTCGAGTAAAACTCGTAAGAGGATTGATACGTATAGTAAAGAGGTAAACTTCTCCAACAAGAGTAAATAGAATCAGATTTACTTATAATTTTTCAGAAGAAGAGTAATTGCTTTTGAATGCCTGAAAAAGAGTGTACCTTTATGCACTGAAGGGAAGCCTTGAACTTGAAAGCAGGGTTTTCTATATTATTAACGAGACTATCATTTCACACTATTTAATAGAAACAATGGCAGATAACAATAAAAAGTCAAAGCTTAAAGCGCTTGAAAGAACGATGAGTAAGCTAGAGAAAACCTATGGGAAGGGAACAATAATGCGGCTCGGTGACCAGAAGGTTGCAGATATTCCCATTATTCCTACGGGGTCACTGACGCTGGATATTGCTCTAGGAATAAATGGCCTTCCCAAGGGAAGAATAATAGAGATTTATGGTCCGGAATCTTCCGGAAAAACTACTCTAGCGATACATGCTATTGCAGAAGCGCAGAAACAAGGGGGAATTGCTGCATTTATTGATGCAGAACATGCATTTGATCGAGTATATGCCAAGAATCTAGGTGTAGATACCGATAATCTCTTGATTTCACAACCGGATAATGGAGAACAAGCACTTGAAATAGCGGAGAATCTTATCCGCTCAGGAGCAATAGATATTCTTGTAATTGATTCTGTAGCAGCATTAACTCCTCGAGCTGAAATTGAAGGGGAAATGGGTGATAGCCAGATGGGACTTCAAGCTAGATTAATGTCGCAAGCTATGCGGAAATTAACAAGTGCCATAGGAAAAACAGGCTGTAGTTGTATTTTCATTAACCAGTTGAGAGAGAAAATCGGTGTTATGTTTGGTAATCCGGAAACAACAACCGGTGGTAATGCACTTAAATTTTATAGTTCAGTACGGCTCGATATAAGGAGGAAAGGAAGTGCTATAAAAGATCGAGAGGGGAATGTAATCGGAAATAATGTGCGCGTTAAAGTTGTTAAGAATAAGCTTGCACCGCCATTTAAGCTTGCAAAATTTGACATAATGTACGGCACAGGAATCTCCAAGACCGGTGAGCTTGTCGATGTAGGAGTCGATGAGGATATTATCGACAAGAAGGGATCGTGGTATTCTTATGAAGGAACCCAGATTGCTCAGGGAAGAGAATCAGCTAAGCAGTTTCTTGAGGATAATCCTGAGGTAGCTGCTGAAATTGAAGAGAAGATTAAGGTTAAGGTAAAAGGCGTTCCGATCGAAGAGGAGAATAAAGAAGTTGAAGAGAAATAAGGCTCAAGCTTCTGAGAATGAATTTGCCTGTCCAACTTGAAGGAAATAAATGACTCCTTCGGAGGCTATGGAATTATCTGCCTTATCAATGGTATGAATGCAGATGTGTATCCATTGAAACCGAGTGGAAAGCATAAAACATCGGAGGATTTACATCTTCCTATTTATATGTAGCAATTATGAATAGTAATAGGTATAGGGGACAATAAAACAATCATTGTTCCTCATCGTTACTCCTATAATGAAAGTGAAATTATATATAACCTTACTAGTATTTTTCCTAGCGATACCTCTGATTATCAATGGGCAGAATGCATCTCTAGCCAATCACTACTATAAACGCGGTGAATATGAGAAGGCACTCAATATTTATGAAGCTCTGTATGAGAAATCACATAGTGATTATTATTTCACACAACTCGTAACAGTCCTAAAGAAGCTCGATCGATATAAAGAAGCAAAAGACCTTATTCACAAGCAGCTTGAACATGACCCCAGAACACTTCAGGCTTACGTGTATCTAGGTGAGATTGAGGATGTTCAGGGATACCCAGAAAAAGCGGCAGAGAATTATGATAAAGCAGTTCAACTATTACGGGCTGATAGGAGCGAAATTGTCCGCCTTGCCAATGCTTTCAGTGGCTTAGGTTTATATAAACGTACGATTGAAGTCATGGAAAAAGGAGCAAAGCTCTTTGATGACAAGTATATGTTTGCTTATAGTCTTGCGGAATATTGTCGCCGAGTAGGATTCAAGAAAAAAATGGTTGATTATTACCTCCTTACACTGGAAGATAATCCGCGGAGACTCAGTTCCGTGAAGACGTTGATGAGTCGGTACCTCGATGAGGAAGATTTAATGCTAGTACAGAAATCTGTGTATAACAGGATATCACAGGGAGTGACAAGTGAGGTTTTTTCAGAGCTTCTTTCATGGGTGGCAATACAACGTGAGGACTATAAAACAGCATTCAGGCAATTACGTGCACTCGATATCAGAAAGAAAGAGAACGGCCGACGGGTGTATAAAATCGGAAATATTGCACGGAAAGCAGAAGATTATGCAACGGCAATTGAGGCATTTACCTATATCGTTAAAAATAAGCCGGAAAACTCACCCTTTTTTATACCGGCACAGATGGCACTTCTCAATACTCAAGTTGAAAAGATTAATCTCCAATCCGGCAACCAAGATATAGCGCTAGCTGAAATTGATCTCGCATACGATTCCTTGATAAATGTTCTCGGTGAGAATAGAAATTCAGTTCACTTGATGCTGGATCAAGCTCAGTTTAATGCCTTTCAGATAGGAAACGTAGATAAGGCAATACGGATATTAAAGCGCATTGTCGATATGCGCACAGTGAATAAACGCGTGCGTGCAGAGGCGAAGTTACAACTAGCAGATTTTCTACTTATCCGTGGTAAAAAATGGGATGCAACTCTTTTATACTCGCAAGTTGATAAGGAATTTCCCGAAGGAGAACTAGGTGAACAAGCTAGATTTAAAAATGCCATGCTTTCCTATTACACCGGAGACTTTGAGTGGGCCAAGGAGCAGTTTGATATTCTGAAAGCTGCCACGTCTAGACTTTTGTCAAATAATGCGATAGATATGTCAGTCTTCATTGCTGACAACCTCAATCTAGATACGACGGCAATCCCTCTTCAGATGTATGCAGATGCAGAATTCTTGTTATTTCAGAACAAGCATAAATCGGCATTACACAAGCTTAATGACCTCCTCGATTATTATCCGGATCACAAGCTTCAAGATGATATTTATTATCTGAAAGGAAGAATTTATGCCAATGCCAAGAACTATTCTGCAGCAATCGAGCAATATAAGCTAGTTCTCGCTGAAGACCCGGAGGGCATAAGGGCAGATAATTCTCTATATAATCTAGCACTTATATATGATAATATATTGGGTGATAAGCCTAAAGCAATGAAAACCTATGAAAGGCTATTTATGGATTATAAGGGTAGTACATTTGCTGTTTATGCTAGGAAACGATACAGGGAGTTACAGAAGAATATTTAAGACTGTGCCTACTGTTTCAACAATTGTATCAAAGTATTAATAGAAATCAGGAAGAAAATATCCTGTTACTTTATAAGACTGTTCAAGGTGAATTTTCATGGAGAATATATTGAAGTATAAGAATTACCCCCCTAAGTTTAAATTAAGTGTACCGATGATAGGAGTTTTTACGAGTAGAATCGTGTGAATGCTTGTTTTATTAAGACAATTTATATATTTTAACTTGTAGGATTAATGTGTGTCATATATGGAAGGAATTTCACTTGTTATTGCAGACGATCACCCTTTATTATTAGAAGGTTTAAAAAATCATCTTGAACATCTGAATTATAATATACTAGCTAGTGTGGGAGATGGAAGTGCCGCTATAAAAGCTATTATTGATCATAAACCAGATCTGGCAATTCTCGATGTAGAAATGCCCTATTTTTCTGGAATAGAAGTTATAAAAACTTGTATAGAACGCGGTATCAAAACTCACCTAGTACTATTGACTTTTCACAAGGAGCCTGCATATATTGCCCGGGCCAAAAGGCTAGATATTGCGGGTTATCTCCTAAAGGATGATGCGATTGACGAAGTAGATTCTTGTATTAAGACTATAATGGGTGGGGAAAAATATTATAGCCACGCCATAAGAGGAAATGAGTATGATTACCTTGAAGAGGACTTACATAAAATTTCAACTCTTACTCCATCACAGAAAAAGATTTTAAAACTAGTTGCAAGTGGCTTGACAACCAAGGAAATTGCCTCCAAGCTCTTTATTTCTGAGCGGACGGTTGAAAAACACCGGAGTAATATTATTTCAGCTTTGAATATTAATACTCATGGATTGAATCTTAATCAATGGGCAGAAGACAATAAACATTTACTAGAGAATTGATTAGGGTAAGCTTATTCATGTGATATGCTCACCTTTATTACATGATGCACATGTTATGAATTAATCTCGGATGGGAATTGATCTATAGTCTGCACTAGGTGGATCCCTAATCATTGATACAATTAGTCCCAATGGATTCATATAAGCATAGCTTATATGAAACTATAGTCGTACACTTACAATTTCTACCATGTGTGCCTCCTAAGAATTGTATGATTCTGGTATTATAGTGAGTTGAATGGAAGGTAGAATCGTGATGAGGAAAGAAATTTTAGGTACTTATCCCTATTTCTTTTGACCAATTAGTGAAAATATGTAAATTTGCACTCTTCTTATAAATTAAGGTCCCATAGCTCAGTTGGTTAGAGCATCTGACTCATAATCAGAGGGTCCCAGGTTCGAGTCCTGGTGGGACCACATTCCATAAAGCATCCATTTAAAGATGGGTGCTTTTTTCATTCTTTTCCATTAAAGATACAAGCTCTAGTCTCTTTCTATTCTAAAATAAATTGTGGTTATTAAGTAGATACAATTAAGTATTGTTATCTCACTTATCCTAAAAGTAGCATAGGATAATAGTATATCATATTTTATGGATGATGGTTTTTTACCTGATTTTTTTAAAGACTGAAAATTTTTATGCAGAAGGCATCGAAGCCTGCCTCTATGGGTAAGCACTTAGGATTAATAACAAAGCATTACCTGTCCACTGTGTGAGGTGTAAGAGGATAAATGAAGTAAATTTTTAAATGTTGTTGTGTGAGAAAATTAGTAAGTACAAATATTTTCAAGACAAAACAATGTATTTTAAAATTTATAAATAAAGTAAATACGGATTTCTTCCAAAAATGATAAGATATGGCGGGGACTTAATGTGCAGGTTATCAACAAATTAACTCCTGATAGCCGACATTAACCGATTATAAACGTTTATTCTCCGACTAATTGACCATTTCCCCCTTTACTTTGTAAGTGTTGGAGCACAAAAGTGTGCAGCTAGAGAATTGCCTTAATCTCTGACGGATCGATGCACTTATGATAAAAATGCTGAGAAGTAAAAGCATCATTTTCCGAATGGAAAGGCTTTCAAGTGGACATAGACGTATGAACATGAGAAATAAAGGATTCACATCTGCCCAGGTACTTCAATATTATTCTTTAACCATCGCCTGAAATATCTACGGAAGACAGGTGATAAAATGTAACAATTATGAACACTTTAAGTAATCAAGTTCAACTAATCGGAAACTTAGGGAAAGACCCGGAATTACTCACATTTGAAAATGGGAATGCACTGTGTAAATTCAGCCTTGCAACCAATGAATATTACAAGGATCGCGAGGGGAATAAAGTACAGAATACTGATTGGCACAATATTGTTGTCTGGGGAAAGAGGGGTGAGTTTCTTGCCGATGTTCTGAAGAAAGGTTCTTCAATAGCACTAGCAGGAAAAATAACCAACCGATCCTATGAAGGCAAGGAAGGTGGCAAGCGGTATATTACTGAAATTGTTGTCAATGATTTCATGCTTCTCGACAAACGTGAAGAAGAGCACGCTGCTTAATGTATCAGGAGTAGATAAACATCTTTCCTTCGGCCAGTAATAGAGATGTTATATTCTACATTGACTGTAGCTGAAAGGTGTTTATCCTCCATTATTATCTTTAACAATCGCGGGAAATAATTTTATACTGCCTGCGGTAAAATTTAACGACTATGAAAACAAATATTGTAAATCAGGTTCATTTAATCGGTAATCTCGGAAAAGATCCGGAATTTTTTAGTTTTGAAAACGGAAAGTCCCTCTGTAAACTTTCTCTTGCTACCAATGAGTATTACACTACACACGATGGGAAGAGTAAAAAGAAAACAGAATGGCATTACGTGATAGCATGGGGAAAGAATGGCGATAACATGGCTCGGTCCTTACGCAAGGGACATAAAGTAGCTATCAGTGGTAAGTTAAATTCTAGAACCTATGAACTTGCTAATGGAAAGAAGCGATATGTTACAGAAATTATCGCAAATGAATTTCAGTTACTTAGTAAAAAGGAAGCAGCATTACCTTTCTAAGGTAATTTAATAGCTTTTTTAATTAGACTATAGGTGAAGATAGAATGGAGTTTCTATCTTCACCTTTTTATTCCCTTTATAACAAGATAAGTTTATGAGAGCAGATATGTTTATTATTACCCTGTATTTCACTACTCAACCCAAAAGTTTAAGCTTCAAAACGTTTTGGGCAGGTATGAGAGAATATATTTTATTTTAGTGGTTCCTTCTTCCTTAACATAAAGATTCCATCTCTTAAGGGTAAAAGTATCTTGTCAACTCTTTTGTCATGTGACAAGGTTTCATTCAACTCTTTAATAATTTTAGTCTTTTTATCAGCCTTATCCAGAAGAACTTTTCCATTCCATAAAACATTATCTATAAGAATAAGACCGCCAGGTCTTACCATCGGAAGAAGGAGATTATAATAATCTGGATAATCCTTCTTGCCGGCATCAATAAAAGCTAGATCGATAGTTTTATTAAAGTCTCGCAGCAAATCCAAGGCATTACCGATGTGTAATTTTATCTGAGATGTATAATCTGATTTTTTAAAAGAGTCCAGTAGAAAATCTTCGAGTTCATCATTTACTTCATAGGTGTGAATTTCTCCCATAGCAGATAAGCCCTCAGCGAGACATAAGGTTGCATAACCTACATAAGTACCGACCTCAACAATAATTTCCGGTTGAAGCAATTTACTTATCATTGATAGAAATCGACCTTGTAGTCTACCGGACAACATCCGTGGCTGTAAAGTATGATTATGGGCGTATCGCTCAACATCATTTAGTAGAGTTGTTGCTTTATCAGAATGGGTTTTACAATAATTATGAATTTTTTGCGATTGCATCGTCCATGTATTTTATATATGAGTTAAATTTCTACTTGAATATACACATAGTTTTAACAGCGATAAGATAAACCTCTTGGCAGTTGTTCAATTTCATTCTCAAAGACAGATTTTTTAAGACTTTATATACAAGCTAATCGGGATATGATTTTAATTTTACTTATTTTTGTTAAAAGATATGTTGAACTGAAATATTGATGACTAACTTGCTTAGCCTTCTTGGAATTGCCATTGGACCAGTAATATTTATTGCAATCGTTGTCTATGGATATGATAAATATGATAAAGAGCCAAAAAAGGTACTCCTTATTGCCTTTTTACTCGGTTGTATCAGCGTGATTCCGGCAGTCATTCTTGAAGGAGCGTGGATGTCCCTGGGATTCCTAGCACAAGGTAGTCTATTAGATATTCTATTTTTTGCGACAATTGTAGTAGGCTTAAGCGAAGCATTGAGTAAGTTTCTAATGTTGCGTATTCATGCCTATAGACATGATGCTTTTAATGAAGCATTTGATGGAATTGTTTATGGAGTTTTTGTTTCTCTAGGATTTGCAGCAGTTGAAAATTTCCTCTATGTCTATCAACATGGAATAGGTGTAGGAATAGTCCGGATGTTCACAGCGGTACCCTTTCATGCTTGCCTGGGAGTGATAATAGGATACTACGTAGGAAAAGCAAAGTTTAAACACCGTTATAAAACCTACACAATGATTAAAGGTATTGTAATTGCTATACTTTTTCACGGTGCTTATGATTTTATGCTCATGCAGCATCATTATCCTTCACTTATGTTTTTTGCATTAATTGTGCTCTATGTTGCTTATCGTTTCAGTAAAAGCTCTATTAAAGAAATGCAGAAGGAAAGTAAACTTCAATTCTGGAAGCGCAGTGATGAAATTGTTTGAAATATAGGAAAGACATCGAGATTTAAGATGAAAAGCATATTCTTATTTTTTCCCCTGATTTAAGCCCTGCCTTTGTAAAACTAATTTAGCAGTATGTTTATTCTTCAATCAGTTAATTTCAAGACATGCCTAAGCTCATTTTGATGGCTTCATAAGCTGTCATCGGCGATAGAATTTAAAACTTACAAAGTAAATCCCTGCTCTTTCAGGATATCTTTCACCTGTTGAACGGAAGAATGGGTAATCTGGGCGAGGAGATCGATAGCAATATTCCGTTTATAGCCTTCCACTATTAAGTTAATACGCTCCTTTTCACGACCTTCCTCACGTCCTTCTTCACGACCTTCCTCACGTCCTTCCTCACGTCCTTCCTTTTTGATGGCTTCATAAGCTGTCATAATATCTTCTTTTAATTCTGTACTCAGTTTCTTGGCTGCTTGCTTGAGCACCCTTTTATCCTCAACAAATTCTAAGTAATAAACAAAAATCGCTGTCGTTAAGTTCCCTACGGATTTTACCGGTAAGCTGTGGAAAATCCGGTGTATTTCTTCTACTAAATAGTTTTGATCGTGACTGTACTTCTGTAATAAAAAGGTTGCCACGAGAAAATCATTCCTAATTGAATCGATTTCTTCATCGGAAAGATTCTGGATATTGAGAAAATCAATCGCTAGATGCGGTATATACTTCTGAAAATAAGCCGGATAATCCGGAAGTAGTTCTTTTATCGACTGGAACACCCATTTTTCTTGGCCATGGTAAAATAAAATGGGAATAATTAACTCGAGTTTATTGCCGGCTTCAATCTGCTTGTGGTAGGCTTGTGCTATATAGCGCAACACTTGCACAGCAGCGTTCGGATCTTTATAACTCTTGTGTTCAAGTAAGATGCTTATGTAACAAGATTTATCTTCTTCTTTCAAGGGACAACGAAGGAGGATATCAGAAATCGATTCTTCCATGTCCTCGGTAACATAGCTGTTGTTCTGATATTCAATGGAATTGAGATCCAATGCATTAACTACTTTCTTATCCAGGAATTCCTTGAGGAAATCTGCAGCAATGCTTTTGTTTTTCATTAATTTTCTGAAAAACTTATCGTGGACATTGTGAATCTTGGCTGCCATAATTGCTTGAAGATACGAAAAATAATCGGCATGGAAAGTGGAGTATCAGAAGGACGCAAGGTACACACTGTCTTAATTGATTCAACAGGACTCACAACTTAAATCCCTGCTCTTTCAGGACATCTTTCACCTGTTGAACGGAAGAATTGGTAATCTGTGCGAGGAGATCGATTGCAATATTCCGTTTATAGCCTTCCACTATTAAGTTTATGCGCTCCTTTTCACGACCTTCCTCACGACCTTCCTCACGGCCTTCTTCACGACCTTTTTCAAGCCCTACTTCGATTCCTTCTTTCTTGATGGCTTCATAAGCTGTCATAATATCTTCTTTTAATTCTGTACTCAGTTTCTTGGCTGCTTGCTTGAGCACCCTTTTATCCTCAACAAATTCTAAGTAATAAACAAAAATCGCTGTCGTTAAGTTCCCTACGGATTTTACCGGTAAGCTGTGGAAAATCCGGTGTATTTCTTCTACTAAATAGTTTTGATCGTGACTGTACTTCTGTAATAAAAAGGTTGCCACGAGAAAATCATTCCTAATTGAATCGATTTCTTCATCGGAAAGATTCTGGATATTGAGAAAATCAATCGCTAGATGCGGTATATACTTCTGAAAATAAGCCGGATAATCCGGAAGTAGTTCTTTTATCGACTGGAACACCCATTTTTCTTGGCCATGGTAAAATAAAATGGGAATAATTAACTCGAGTTTATTGCCGGCTTCAATCTGCTTGTGGTAGGCTTGTGCTATATAGCGCAACACTTGCACAGCAGCGTTCGGATCTTTATAACTCTTGTGTTCAAGTAAGATGCTTATGTAACAAGATTTATCTTCTTCTTTGTTTTAGTTTATAGTAAATCTTTATGATAATATCTGAAAAGAATTGGAGAAAACAACGAACGAACAAAGAATACCTCAAGCCTCAAGAATAAGGGATATATATTCCGATTTGAAAAATCGGAACAAGCAATGCTCCAGAGGCGCACACGTAGCGATAAGAAATAGTACAAAGCTTAGAACAATATCCATATTTAGAAATAAGCGAAAGGGGGAGACTTCCAGAGGAATAGTCCGTCCATCAAGCGGAATTGCGGTGATCTCGGTGTTCAGTCTTACGAATGAGCAGATTAGAATGAGAAAGAGGAAAATACAATTGGATAATTTACCTGAACACCGAGGCACAAAAGCATGAAGCGATAAGATGGACGGCGGTTTTGCATAGCAAAAATTCCCTTGGAAGCTCCCTAGATTTTTGCGCCACTTTTCATCAATGGAAAAGTGGCAAAAGAAAAAATGGGTGTCCCAATGTCAAAGTCAGGAGAGAAAAAGTCATTTTCTCTCCCCTCTCGGCACAGCAGAATAATTTACTTTCAATTGTCCCGACTTGCGCAACTCGGTTTTAATGTCGGTAATGATTCCCATGGTTACATTTTTATCCACGCGTAAAGAAGTCGTGATAAGGCTGCGTTGTGACTCGGGAATTGTCGCTTTGTGTTTTTCCAGAAATAAGGGAATGTCACTGATCTCCGCAAATTTATCTCCCAGCTGAATACGCGGAGCCGTCCCCTGGAGTTTCTGATACGGTGCCTTGGGCTTTCCCACGTATATATAATTGACCAGTGACCTGTGTTCCAGCTTAGTCAATTCCGTTGCTTGCGGTACGTGTACTTCCACCTTTAATGAAGTATCTCTCAATTGCGTCACAACCATAAAGAAAAACAAGAGCATAAATACGACGTCCGGAAGAGAAGCTGTGCTTATCTCCGGTGAGCTTTTCCGTTTCCGTCTTGCTATTCTTGCCACTTTTTATTCCTTATTTTTCCGTATTTTCCACCTCTGCCTTATCTCCAAAGTCCGTCGGCTCTGCCTCAGAAATTTTCATGGGAATAATTTCAATAATCTGTTTCTTCTGCTTCCGTGTCAATAAATCATAAACGGTATTAAATCGCTTCATGGAAGCGGCATCTCTCAGCTCATTATACGCTGCTTTAATCTCATTATAAACTTGAATGTATGTATTATAAGAAGTGCCATTATCGTTCTGTAGTGAGACAACGGCCTCTTCCGGAGACTTGGCAAGCTCGGGATTGTTTCCCGGATTCATGATAAAGTTTTTTACGCCTACTTTCAAGTCGCGTATTTGCGTAAGCTTATTCTCAACGAGCAATTCATTATCGGCATTGATGAGGATCGTATAGACGTTTCTGTCGAGCAATGTCGCCGTTTCTTGAACCGGAGCATCCGACCACGGTGGTAATTTTACGAGAATTCCTTCATCCTTGGCCATTGTCGTCGTCACGAGGAAGAAAATAAGCAAGAGAAAGGCGATGTCGGCCATTGAGCCGGCATTAATCTCGTTGTTCATCCGATCTTTTGCCCTTTTTCTATTCCTGAACATTACTTTCTTATTTTACAGCATTCCGTATCTCAAATCCCACTACGGCTCCTATCGTCAACAATATCAGAACTATCGATGTCCATATTCCTCCACTGATAAGCTTGCTTGCCGTGTCCGAAATCTCAAATTCTCCGAGAAGCTGAGCTATGCTTTCCGTTCCGCTTGGTTCCGATATGACATAAGCGATGAAAAAAATCAAGAGAATTCCTGCGAGTGCAATGATGGACTTTATGGAACTCTTGAAGTCCTTGATTACCTGATAAATACTGAATAATAATGCCACGGCAATACAGATTATGAGTAAAACGAGCGCGGCATATAGCCCAAAATTAAAGATGTCAATCTCTCCTAGCTTATCCGGCGAAACACGGGCATATTCATCCAATCCGGTGCTTGCTATCAAGAGAAATATTCCCGATATGACAAGCGCAACTATCAGGGCAATTGTGGAGCCGTATTTTGATAAATATTTATACATAGTTCAGCTATTAATTGCTTCTTGAAGCCGCTCGTTAAAAATTACCATTTCTCGCCATGCAATCAATCAGACCTATCGACGCATCCTCCATTTTATTCACGATGCTGTCGATCTTTGAGACGATATAATTGTAAAAAATCTGCAGGATAATCGCTACTATAAGTCCGAATACCGTTGTCAGTAGCGCGACTTTAATCCCGCCGGCAACGATGGATGGCGATATTTCCCCCACTGCCTCAATCCTGTCAAATGCGATGATCATTCCCACCACGGTTCCCAGGAATCCGAGCATCGGTGCTAGTGAGATGAAAAGCGAGATCCACACGAGTCCTTTCTCCATTAATCCCATCTGCACGCTGCCGTAAGAAACGATTGCCCGCTCTACCGCTTCGGGCCCTTTTTCCGCATTGTTCAAGCCCTCGTAGAGTACGCTGGCTGCCGGCCCGGAAGTGGACTTACACACTTCCATGGCGCCGTCCACACTTCCTTCTGCGAGCTCCTTGTCGATCCGTGCGAGAAGTTTATCGGTATTGGTAGTGGCGATATTCAACGTGATGATACGCTCAATGCAGAATGCCAGACCGATAATCAGGCAGATGAGAATTGGGCTCATAAATTTATAATTACCGGCGATAAATTGTTCTTTTAAGGTCTGGAACATTGTCGGTGATTGTATTGCAGCTTGCGCAAATATCTGTACGCTACCCAGATATGAGCTGACTGCCCATACTGCCATCAGTGCCGTCATTTTTCTTACCATAGGGAATAGTTGACTGAAGTATTCTATGCTATAATTCTATTAAAAGCGGAGAGTGAGGGATTCGAACCCTCGATACCCGGTTAGAGTATACACGCTTTCCAAGCGTGCGCCTTAAGCCACTCGGCCAACTCTCCATATATTACCGTATCGATGCCTGTCTCCCTGAGCATCATTCCCCTTAATAGGTGATTCTTATCAGGTTAATTTATGCACTTTCAGAAGGAAAGTGCTCCGTGAAATTGCATCGACTGTATTTTATAACGCTATCGGGCAGCGCATCTTTTAAAACGAGCGCGAAAAGTATAAAATTTTATCCTCAATACCACAAAATAATAGGATTATTTCACCTTTTCTATTTTTCTTTTTTCCCCAAATAGCTAGCCATTCAATTGCAACAATAATAAACCTAGTGTAAGGATTGTTTTACATCTATAGTATGAACACTTGTATATTCCTGTACAAGGAATCAATATTGTTATTCTTACTGTTGAGGCTTATCCAATGTCGAATTTCCTATAGGTACATGCTCGAGCTCAACACCTACAGGAATAGGAATAGAAATATTTACTGTATCAAATGCTTCTTTAACAGCTATAATTGCCTCGGAACGTGATAACCACAGGTCTTGGTTGCTGTGATATTCAATCCATACCTGCGCAGTAAATTCAATAGAGCTGTCACCAAATTCATAAAAATGTACCTTAATTTCCCTTTCTTTGAGTCTATTGGGAATATCTTCTAGCGCATTTAATGCAAGTTGCTGAATTTGACGCAAGTCCTCCTCATAATGAACCCGATAGGATAATTCTAGCCTGCGTTTACCGGTATAATAACGGTTTTTAATCGCATTCTCCATAACGATTTTATTGGGAATGACAATATATTCACCTTGGGGTGATATTATTTCAGTATCGCGTAAATTAATTTCTTTTACCTCGCCTTCTGAGCCATCAACGACAATCCTATCACCTACTTCAAATGGCGATCTGATAGCCAAGATTATTCCCGAAATAAAATTAGTTGTGATGTCTTTTAAAGCAAATCCGAGTGCCAGCCCCAGGATTCCCAATCCCGCGAGAAAGGATTTTACCGTGCCATTTAAACTCATCACCCGCAATGCTATCATAATTCCCGCAAAGAGGATAAGTACATATAATATTGTTCCCATCAAGTTAATAATCACCTCTTTATGCGTAAGCCTTTTCAGCATCCGCTTTACAGAACGTGTTATGATGCGTCCGATAATCGCAAATAAAATGATGATGACGATAGCGAGGACAAAGTTAGGAAGCATTTTTACCATAACTTCATACCAGTTCTCTAGCGTATTCATTGTGAGATCTATGACGTTCAACGTTTTCTCTTCCATTAATTTTATCGTTTTATATGAATTAATTTATTCATCGCTTATCGATAAGGGGCTTTCATACTCGTTCTCAGCTCACAAATATAAGAGAAATGATGCTAGCCTGTTTATTTATATTTCTTTAATTATTAAGCTTCCGCAAATGCCATTCCTCGCGGCCTCTATAAAACCATTGAAAATTTAGGAATTGAAGCTGGGAATTTTTAAATTTTTTGTGTCCCGTCTCTTCTTGCTCTTTTAAATAGGAGATTTCTCATTGGAGGAAACGCGCATGGCCGATTATATATTCAAGCTTCTGCATTTTATTTCGCTTCTTTTGCCCAGGAGCAAGTAAGAATGCTTCTAGAAGACATAATTTATTATCACCTCTGAAGTGATAGACATAAGTTACAAATGTCCCTCCCATAAAATCTGCAGTCATTTCCCATATTCCCCGTAACACATAGATTGCAGTGTCTTCAACTTGCAGGGTTTCCATAATTAAAGGGAGATCTTCATCATTAATGCGCATATATGAACCATTACTGTTTCCTTTTATATATAACTGCGTTATTTCATTCATCCACGACTTAAAATAGGCTTTACTTAACTGGTCAGTGGATGTGAAGTCTCTTCCAGCTACGAGAATTGAATAAACGCCATTCTCTTTATTATTGCGATACCAGCCGAAAGAATCGTTCTGAATTGCTTTTTGATATCCTTTAGGAAGTGAGAGAACGACTCCGAGCTTTTGTTTAATATCTTCAATTAATACATTATTCTTCCCACCTTGATAAAGCTCTTTATTGATATATGATGAATAAAACTTTTTAATCTTTCCTGAGATTGAAGTTGCATAGCTCATAAATGCTTGTTCAAGCGCTTCTTTATCTCGCCCGATAATGTATATAATGAGCTGCCCATAGGCCCATAAATCCTGCTCAACTCTTACTGTGTAGTTTTTATCTGTAGGAATAAACAAGCTATCGCCCCTTTCTCTCACTAACCAGTCAGGAATTAATGCTTTATCACCGGTCAGATTTACAAAAGATATATAAACACGCAGCTTGTTGATTAAGGCTGTTTTCTTGAATTCCTCGGGTGAGATATATCGGAGATCATACTGTGGTTCCGGACTTAAAAGAATGGGGTATGCTTTCCCTAGAACATTACGTACACTATCCCCCAGCCTTCCTTGCCATAATTTTTTATCCATGAGGATATTGACTTGATTCAACGGCCCAAATGCAAGCCCTTTATCTGTCCATTGCTTGCCCTTGTTTTCTGAACAAGCTGATAAGCAAGTAATTAAAAGCACAAGGCTCAACAGAAAGAAAGTTGAAAATTTCCTGTGGTTCATTTTTTCGTATTGATTCACATAGAATAATTTATGCTTAATGCATTAGCCACGATGTCATGTAGTAATATATACTTCTTTTACAGCGTTTTTAAACCTAATCCTACCGGATAACAGCAAGGACTTTCTAGGATAAAGACTTTAGACTTTTCAATATTACTTTTTCTGTGCGATTAAGCTTAAAGCAAATGCTCCTCCCGATGCCGCAAATACAGAATAATCAATCGGCGCCTTAACATTCAGAAAAAATCCCATTGCAAGCCCGAAGCTTAAAAGTAGAAATCCGGTACAAGCTGCTACAAATGGCGTTTTATAATTACTTAATAAAGCGATACCGAGGACTATTTCACAGAAAGTTGCTACAGCTCCTAATGTATTTATGAGGCTTTCCGGTACCCATGGATTAAGCTGCTGTGTATATGCGATAAAGTTCTCCCAATTTCCCCATGCCGATAATCTATCGCTCCATAAGCCAAATCTGTCCGCAACCGCAGAAAGAAGCCCGGCACTTAAGGCAATCCGCAAGAACCACTCGACTATTTTCCATTGTAATTTTTTCATGACTTCTCCCTTAATTATAAGGATATAAGCACTATTCTATGCAAAGGGTTTATTGATTTAAACGTTCTTTTGAGCCTTTTTATGAGACATCGTGGTTCATTCTTGATTGAATAGATAAACTTATAGGAAGATTACGTAATCTTCCTTTATCTGTACACCATTATCCAGCTATGAATTGCTTGTATAAGAATTCCGCTTAAAAAGTGGCTGAAAACTTATGGTTGTATTTTATCTTCATAAAATTTGGATAACCCCATATAGTTTAATAACTTTAGGATCGATTATATGCCGGAATTTTGGAGCTTGTTTATTCATGCACCGATTCATTTAAATTGATACCCTGAAGATATTCATAACAATATTTCCTCTAATCTTGATTTATACGTTGTGTAAATCACAATCAGTTTTGTCATCTGTTTCCGTAGAAGAAGGGATGGAGGGCCTGAACTCGCTGGAAGAGCGATACCAATATATAGATTCAATAGATCTTCACAGGAATTTTCATGTTGACTCTCTCTATGCTTCTATGCTGAATGATATTATCAACGATAAAATAGAGAAAGGCGATACTGGGGATATTCTACCTTTGTCAGTTTCCCTTATGAACTATTATTATTCACCTCTGGGAGAACCGGATTCTATAATTCATTTATACCGAAGGTTACAAGCTTATGTGGAAAGGCATTCATCTACGGATATTGCAGATGTTATTGTATGCTTATCTGATGCTTATTATGCTATGGGAAAACTAGAAAAATCACTTGATATCTTAAATAGAGCACTTGATGTGTATCGGATAGAAGGAGACTCGAGTTATAGGCGGTATGCACGATCTTATTTAGATGCTGCACAGACAGCAAGTCTACTTGGAAAATATAATCTTGCTATCCGTGAATATGAATCGGCAAAATCTTTGTTTAGATTTCAATCTGATACAATTCATCTGTTGTGGGCAAGTTATGGACAGAGTGTTTTACTCAGCAAGCTGAACCTCTTTGAAAAAGCAGCTGAATTAAGACAATATATCTTGAAGAATATACCGCGGAATAATGCAGAAAGTGTAGTGTTTTCTACCTATAGTGCAATTGTTGCAGATTCACAACACAATGAGAGGTATGAAAGGGCATTGAACTATGGTCGTAGAATGATCGATCTTCTTGATTCCCTTCAGAAATTTGAGTATTATTTTACCGCATATATCGGAATGACTCGCTCTTTTATCGGAATCGGAGAAATTGATTCAGCATATAAGTACTTTCATTTACTCGATAAACGCACAGACACAAATAAACTATTTGGAATTTATGATATCCAGTATAACATTCTTGATGCCGGTCTTGCAATAGAAAGTGGTGATTTACATTCTGCACAATCAATACTGAAGAATAAATTACCTCCTGTTGATAGCATTCAAGCTGAGGTAGGGAAGATTAACGTGCTTTACCTACAATATGGCATAGATACGAGTACAATGAATTATAAAGGGGCGGTTCAGGACTTACAGAGGATTTCACTACTTATGGATTCTATTCATCAACAGATAATTAGGAATCAATTTACTTATTATCAGACACTATTCCAGTCAAGCAAGAAAAAGCGAGAAATTGCAGAGCAAGATGCTGCGATTGCACAACTTCAATTAGAGAAGAGGAAACAGCTTATACTATGGGTAATAATTATTGGAAGTCTTATCCTTGCCGGTGGCCTATTCTATTTATTAAAAGAGAAACGAAATGCCGAGAAAAGGCATAAACTACAGGAAGAATTCAGTAGAAAACTCCTCAATGCTCAAGAAGAAGAAAGAAAACGCATTTCAAGAGAATTACATGATAGCGTAGGGCAGAGCCTTGTCCTTATAAAGAATAAAATCAGGCTGGGAGATGATAAAACTACAACATCATTGATAAAGAGAACCCTCGATGAGGTCCGATATGTTTCAAGAGGCCTGCATCCGTATAGCCTGGAACAACTTGGCTTAACAGAGGCGATAAATCATCTTGTCAGGGAAGCAGAGAATAATTCAGATATTTTTTTTGATGTGAGCCTGGAGCCTATCGACGATCTACTTCCTATTGAACATGAACTTAATGTGTATCGGATAATTCAGGAAGCTTTGTCCAATGTCTTGAAGCATTCTCATGCTGAAGCCGCTAAACTGATCATCCGAAAAGAAGTCAAGCATATCAATGTTAAGGTGATTGATTATGGAAGGGGATTTGATCTGACACAGCAGAAAAACATCTTGACGAGCCTCGGAATGCAGACCTTAAAAGAAAGAACCAGGATTTCTCGTGGTAAGATTGCGATTTCTTCTGAGAAAGGCCAAGGAACGATAATCGATGTATCTTTCCCATACTCATAAATACTAGGATAAGTGCAATTTTTCGATGAGCTGATAAATGGCAGGATAAAGATCTCTTCCCACACCACATAAAGCTAAAAAGTATGATATTTTCTTAAAATTCTATTAAAATAGGCCGTTCTGATAGGTAGAAGACAACTTTTCTTGGAACATTGACGTAATAATAGCGTATTTTTAAATACATTAGCAGCCTTAAAAATATTTACATATCTAAAATCATGAAAAATATGAAAAAGATAAGCTTTCTTATTGTTGTTTTCTTTGTAGCATTGACTGCTTGCACTTATGGTCAAGTTCAAGATACAGGAAGCGATAAGACAAAAAAAGTTGAGAAGCAAGAGGTTAAGAAAACCACCGTGGAAACAATTGAGAAAACACCGACAAAAATGAAGAAAAAAGCCGTTAAGAAAGCGGCTAAGAAGGTAGCGAAAAAACCAGCGCCTAAAAAATCTCCCAAACAGCTGAAGAGAATTAATGATTTTGCCGATGCAGCAGTTGACTACATTAATACCAAGGCTGAAGAAAATGATGGCTATTATGTCATGAAAGATGAGGAAACAGGAAAAACACTTCACCTGAAACTGATAAAAGTGCACAGAGAGCACCTTTATAAGCAGAGAGGTGGATATTATTGTGGTTGTGCTGACTTTAAAGCTAAGGACGGTACATTGTATGATCTCGATTTTAACATGAAACGAGATGCTTCAGGAAAATTTGTCATGTCTAGTGAGCCGGTTGTACATAAGGTAAATGGTGAACCGCGATATACATGGTATAAAGATCATGGAACATGGCATAAGGATCCTACCGGGAAGTATAAAGGGAATGAACATCCTGCGCATTAATCTCAGGTAGAAAGATTTAATAAAACTTTAAAGGGCAGATAGAAATATGTGCCCTTTTTCATTTCTTCCATTTTTTATAGGTCGCTGTTGTAAATCGTATATTCTCTGATTTTACGGCAATTCTACGCCATTTCTCGGAATGATTCAGGATTTTCTAGAGGAATCCACTTGCGTCAAATGCTATTCTAAGAGCTAAATTATGCCTCGGGAGGACGCAATCTCATTTGCGGAAGCATATATATTTTGGTTATTACAGCAGAAAGGCTTACCTTTGCGCACCTTAAATTGATTTTTTAACAAAAGAAGAATAAAACATGTACGCAATAGTAACCATTGCCGGTCAGCAGTTTAAAGTCGAGGAAGGTCAGGAGATCTTCGTCCACCGGCTGGATGCAAATGAAGGTGATTCTTTGGACTTCAGTGATGTTCATCTTGTTGATAGAGATGGCGAGGTGTCAATCGGCACACCATTTACCGGAGGTACCGTAAATACAGAAGTTCTGGAACACGTCAAGGGAGACAAAGTCATTGTCTTTAAGAAGAAACGACGAAAAGGATATCGCAAGAAGAATGGACACAGACAACAGTTTACTAAACTGAGGATTAATTCAATTTCTGCTTAAAACGTAAAAATATTTTAACATGGCACATAAAAAAGGTGTAGGTAGTTCAGATAATGGAAGGGATAGTCATAGTAAACGGCTAGGTGTTAAACTATCTGGTGGTTCTTATGCGATTCCCGGTAATATTATTGTAAGACAACGAGGAACAAAGTTTCATCCTGGACTTAATGTAGGTATGGGGAAAGACCATACACTATATGCACGGGAGGAAGGATTTGTTACTTTTACTAAGAAGCGCAAGAATAGGACTTATGTAAGTATTGAGCCTACTCATATTGTAACTGATGAAGTCGTCACCGGCACAATAGCTTCCAGAAATATTAAAAGTGATGATATCCAATCCGGAGAGGCATTAACGGAAGATCAGGTTGTGGAAGTTGACAATAAAGGAAATGCAGTTGAGGATGCAAGTACTCAAGTATCTGATGACTTGACTCTTATAGAAGGCGTAGGTCCCAAGACCAATGAAAAACTGCACGAGGCAGGAATTCATACATTCGCTCAACTTGCAGCCGCTTCCCAAGTTCAATTAAATGAAATACTTGAGAATGCCGGACGACATTACGCACATATCGATCCGACAACATGGCCACAGCAGGCACAACTTGCTACTGATGGCAAGATGGATGAGTTGAAAGAGCTTCAAGATAGGCTTATGGGTGGAAGAGATGTAGAGAGTTCTTCTGAAGAAGAATAAATCTTTTACCATAACAGAAGCCTGCAATGAAAGAAAGCTGAATCAGATAAATGAGCTACTGGCTCAGAGATACTGAATGATTGAGAAAATACTCCCATAGATATATTGTCTGTGGGAGTATTTTATATTGTAGTAGTACCCAAATCATGGATTAGAAATTGAAGATGACCGAGTTTAATATTGTGAAGCAATATCATTGATACTGAATGTATCAATGCGAGGGAACCACGAGCTCCTGCGAGTGGGATTTCACATAACCCTGTGAATACAAGCACTTGCCCGGTGGAATACCGAGAATGGGCATGACCAGAGGTTTTGTTGAACATGTTCAACAAGGTAAGCCGACACTTCATTCTATGTCCTCGGGACGGAGCCCAGTCTTTAGTCTGCCGTAGGCGGATCCTCCATCTTTGATCCATTTATTATCAATGGTTTAATATAAGCGAAGCTTATATTAAAATCATTCAGCCATCTTCAGTTTCTACCTTTGCACCTCCTGGATAATCCGGAGCATGCTGATCCACCTATTCCAAAAATCCGGAGCATATTGACCCGCCTAGAGGAAAAGGGGCAAAAAATCCGGAGCATACTGACCCACTTTACGGAGTTTTGGTTATTGATTTACGAATT
>CAYTBT010000038.1:0-22780 GCA_964436125.1 uncultured Saprospiraceae bacterium
TAAAATTCAACATAATCCGATCAATTGAAAAATTTATGTGGGAAACTTCAGTTAAATATATAGGTAAAGGGAAGCAATCGGATATAAATTAAAAGAGATGGAAAATGCACAATCACCTGAAGAGGTGCCACAATTATTTATCAAGCATTGGAATAATCGACGAGCGGACTTGCTTGCAGAACTATTTGAGCTTGATGCTGATTTTATCAATGTTGTGGGTTTATGGTGGGATAAACGGGAGGAGATATTCAAGGCACATGATTACGGTTTAAGGAAGATATTTAGTGATTCCACCTTGCGAGCCGGAAAAATGAAGATCAAGAGACTTTCTGAGGGAGCAGCGATTGTCCATGTACGGATGATATTATCCGGACAGACGCCCATAGGGGATTATGCAGGTGTAAGGAGAACAATTTTTACATTTGTCGTCCGTAAGCACCATGATTTATGGCTCTGTGCTTCAGCGCAGAATACGGATATTGTAGCAGGAGCGGAAACATTTATCCGTGCAGAAGACGGCAGTTTAAAGCCGGTCGATTATCGTAATTGAGAAAAGAAATTAAATACTTAATCTATTCCGGGAGGAAGGTATTGTTTAAGCTGTACTTTCCTAGGAGGAATAGGTTTATCTATAGAAGCATAAAGAAGATAAGATTAAAATATTTACCAAATAGGAGAGTAGCATGAAGGCAGTGATTTTTAATGGATCCATGAATAATAATTTAGAATCAGTGGGGAAACGATTATCAGATTATATAGAACATCAATTACAATTATCAGAAGTCGATGTTGATATATTCACGATGAGTACAGCGGGAATTCCATTGCTTAACATTCAAGATATGAAAGATCCACCCGATTCAGTGCTGGCTATGTGCGACTCGTTCCAGAAAGCAGACCTGCATTTCTGGCTTGCGCCCTTGTATCATGGAAGTATTCCGGGATTGATGAAAAATTGTCTCGACTGGCTTGAGATCCGTTCCAATACTTCAAGCCCCTATCTCACGGGGAAAACCGTGGGAATGATCTGCTGGGCCGATGGAGCCAAAGCAGTCAACGGCATAAATACAATGACGACAATCGCGCACGCTCTGCGTGCCTGGGCGCTTCCGTATAATGTTCCCATAAGTACGAGAATGCTCAATCAAGCCGGTAGAAATGGAATCTCCGAATATTATCAACAGAAATTGAACCTGCTTATCGATCTTGGATTGTCTCGATAGTTGTTATCCTAGCCGTATTTCATTCAGAATACTAGAAAAGCTTGTGAGGAATCGAAAAGGCATTTGACTTCAGTCTGATAAAATTGCTCACCTGGCAACTGCAATTATCAGATTAATAGATATAAGCCCTATCATGTATTATTGCACGATTTGAGTATGAGTCCTTAACATTATTTATTGCATCAAGCAATAGGTTTTATGTTCTGCGAGAAGTTTATAGCATAAAACTTTGAAAAATATACGAAATAAAAGTAGGAGCAACAAAATAATCTTTAATATTGTCATCATTAAAAGGAAACAAAAATACTCGGCTTATCATGAATCGCATTATCACTCGACTTTTCGGAAGCCTTACCCTATGTCTTTTTGTTACAATAATAAATGCTCAACAACACAATGAGCTATGGACGGAAATTCATCCCTCTCAGCTAGAGAAGGATAGGATAAAAGCCCATGTTCTAGAAGTAGATAAGTTTAAGGTATTTGAGTTGAATTATACCGAGTTAAAAGAGCGTGTAAGGCGATCTCCGCAGCGCTTCAGTGCAGCAGACAATAATTTGCTACTTGAATTTCCATTGGGAGACAGCCTAGTGTCTTTTGCTATGTTTCAAGCTACTACCTTGAGTCCGGAACTTGCAATGAGGTTTCCCGATATCAGAACATACACAGGGAAAGCAGCAGCTGGAAATGCACGCATTCGGTTGACAATTACTCCGTATGGCTTGTATGGGATTATTGTTGACAATGGGGAATATACTTATCTGAACCCATACACTTCTGATGGGCTGGTCTATCGCATATTTAAGCAGGGAGGGCTTGCTGAAATGGAACGTGATTTCCGATGTTTAAATGGACCGGAGGAACACAAGGCATTCCGTCCTACAGGAACGACAAAGGAAGTATTTGATGATGGCAAGTTAAGCGTATATCGTCTTGCGGTAGCCACTTCAGGGGAATTTGCACAATTTCATATTCAAGAGGCAGGTGTTCAGAATGGAACAGAAGGAGAGAAAAAGGCAGCGGTATTAAGTGCAATAACGGTGATCATCAATCGGATTAATATAGTTTACGAAACGGATATGGGGATAAGTCTCAGCCTTATCGGCAATGAAACGGATATTATATATCTAGATCCACTTACCGACCCATTTCAGAATAATGGCAATGACGTGTATACAAGTATTACAGTAATAAATGATGTAATCGGTCCCGGTAACTATGATGTAGGACATACGATGACGACGGGCTCCGGTGGTCGAGCTTATGTAGGAGTAATCTGTAATGATGGGTACAAGGTGGGCGGAACAACGGGACTTTCATCGCCTATAGGAGACCCATTTGCTATTGATTATGTAGCACATGAGCTAGGTCATCAATTTGGAGCCAATCATACTTTTAATGGAAACGTCGGTTCGTGTAATGGGAATATTCATTTTCCCACAGCCGTTGAACCTGGCAGCGGCTCAACAATTATGGCTTATGCCGGGATATGCACCGGGCAGAACGTTCAATTTAACAGCGACCCGTATTTCAGCTTTATCAGCATAGATGAAATACATAATTATATCGTTCAGGGGAATGGAAATACCTGTGGGAATAAGACAAGCACAGGGAATCATGCTCCGATAATAAATGCCATGCCCACTTCATATACCGTTCCTTATGGAACTGCATTGAAATTATCAGCTACCGCAAGTGACCAAGACGGTGACGCCATGACATATACATGGGAACAGAATGACCTTAAACAGAATGTCCCGATTCCACCTTCTCCTACGGCAACAGATGGAGCATTATTCAGATCCTTGCCACCGGATGGGGAGGCAATAAGATATCTGCCACAGAAATCGAGTGTACTTACCGGGGATCTTGCACCCACCTGGGAAGTTATTCCGACAGTATCTCGGGAGTTGAACTTTGCCCTTGTTGTGAGAGATAATAATATTGCCGGTGGCCAGGCAGCAAGAAAGGATGTTAAGATAAATGTAGCTAATACAGGTCCGTTTAAAATTACCTCTCAAAACATCCCGGGGCTTACATATAACCAGAATCAGAACATTCAGATAGATTGGGATGTCGCCGGAACAGATGGGAATGGGATTAATACGAGCCAGGTGGATATTCTGCTTTCTTACGATAATGGGAAGACTTTTCCTGTCGTACTTGCTGATAACACGAGCAATGATGGTTCTGAATCCCTTGTGATTCCAGATTCAGCTTGTTCACCTAAATGTCGAGTGATGATAAGACCCGTACAGAATATCTACTACGCAGTGAATTCTGAACCATTTGCAATAAATGGGGCGCCATCATGCACATTCATTCCGACACCGATTAATGATGAATGCTCAGGTGCCATTGAAATACCTGTTACCCCGGCTTTTCCATCTCGTGCAATCCACGGAACGATGTTGGGCGCGACGCCTTCATTGAGCACCCAAGGCAAATGCGACAACTCAAGTACGGATGAAGATGTCTGGTATAAAATTATTATCCCTAGCTCATGGCCTATTGCTATTCAGACTTATGTTACAGGAGGGAATTCAAATTCCGATAATGATTATAGCATGCAGATTTATGCCGGCTCTTGTGGGAATCTTACCTATATCTACTGTAATGAGGATTATATGAATGGAGGCAATTATGCCTATTTTTCACCGGCACAATTCATGCCCGGCGTAAATTTGAATGGCGGAAACCAAGGGCAGATCATCTATATACGACTGAGAAAATCAGCTTCATCGAGAAGCGATTTTTATATTGCCGCCTATAATCCTACAATACCTGTACCACTGGCTAGTGGGAATTGTCAGAATGGTTCTGTGCAGATCAGTAAAGCCAATAGCAATGCTTATCGATGGACTCCTTTATATGATAAAAATGGAGCATTAATTGCTCTACTCCATGCTCATGGTCAGGGTCTCGGAACAGTTTCTGCCTCCACATTCATTAATTATGGCAATGTGCGTGAAGATGGTAATGGACGGTATTATCTCGACAGGGATTTTACTATAGTTTCTACTCAGCAAGCCACACAGGATGTGGACATCAATCTTTATTTCAAGGATACGGAATATCAGGCCTTGAAAGCACTCGATCCCGATGTGCCACAGCTTTCTGAACTGAATGCTACTCGTAGCGATGACTTGTGCGGGGATAAGTTGACCTCCGGAGTATTCTTACCTAGTATAAGAGCTTTTAATGTCTGGGCTCATGTTAAAGGCATCGGGATTACTACCGATAAATTGTCCAAGTTTTATATTCATGGTGGGGCTATACCTTTACCGGTAAATCTACTAGAGTTTCAGGTGCAATCAAGTGGTGAAAATTCAATTAAACTCCGGTGGAAAGTAGCCGGAGAGACCCATCTCGATGCTTATATCATAGAAAAGAGCATAGATAAAATTAATTATACAGCAATAGGTACAATTAATGCGGAGAAAAAGCTCACATATCGCTTCACAGATCATAAGCCTTTCGCAGGGAATAATTACTATCGTTTAAGAATGGTGGATACAGATGGAAAATCTGAGTTGAGCGAAGTCCGGATGGCTGTGATTGACCCGCACACAGCTATTCATATTTACCCCAATCCCGTGCAAGATATTACTTTCATTGCCGGCTTGAAAGGCGACGAGATTATCCATCTATACGACATCACAGGCAGGATTGTGAAGAAAATTGATTCTATCTCTCCGAAAACCTCGCTTGACGTGCATGAGCTTGCTCAAGGTGTTTATTTTCTTAAAATAGCTTCCGCAAATGGAAGCAATCATATAGAGAAAATTATAGTACAATAATTGAGATTAGGATTATCAGTTACCAGAATGATCTTCCGATAGTCCAATACCTGCTTATCCCTGGGTAAATAGGACATTGTCCTATCCATGCAAGAGGCTGTGTCTTAAGCTCATTTCTATGAATCCGTACTTGAATAAAGCTTCCATCTGTCCCCTCATAAGCCTCTCTAAACGACTTTGAATCCTCAATAGAAGTCCGAGGTCTTGCATTTGCGGTAATTACATCCGAGGATTATCTACGATAGATAGAATAGATCGTATTGGAATGAAAATAATACCATGAGTAGCGAAACAATTTGCGGAAGCAAGGAAAAATTTTGTAGAAGAAGAGAAAAAGCGTACCTTTTCAGCATGTTTCAATAGAAACAAAAGAACTGATTAAAAAATATGAAAATTCATTAAATGAAATCACATATACTAGTATTTATTGCAATATTATTTCTTTTTCCCATCCTAGGAAATGCACAAGGAGCAATCGGTGCTTCTCTTGAAGGGAAAGTGGTGAACGAAGACGGTGAACCACTACAAGGAGCAAGTGTCGTTGCAATTCATCAACCTACCGGAACGCGTTACGGGACATCTACGCGGGAGACAGGCGCATACACTATTAAAGGGCTACGTGTCGGCGGGCCATATATTATAGAAGTGTCGTTTATCGGCTATAATGCAGCCAAAAAAGAACTTGCCAATATTGAGCTCGATGAGCGACTAGAGGTAAACTTCACGATGGAAGAAGGGGACTTACAGCTCGGTGAAGTCGTGATTACCGGCAAGGTAAATCCCGTATTCAGCAATAATCACATCGGCGCGAGTACCAATATTTCTACAGAAGAGATAGCACGTATGCCTACGGTATCGCGTTCCCTTTCCAACTATACACGACTCAGTCCACTTTCAACCGGTGGATTAAGCTTCGGAGGAGCCAATTATAGATACAATAACATCCTCGTTGATGGAGCGACGATGAATGACGTATTTGGACTCGGTGCACTGCCTGGGAGTGGTGCAGATGTAAGCTCTCCGATCAGTATCGATGCAATTGCTGAGTTTAATGTTGCAACAGCACCTTTTTCTGTGACCAATAATGGATTTGTCGGTGCGCAAGTTAATGCAATTACCAAGAGTGGAACCAATGAATTCCACGGAACAGCCTATTATTTCACACGTAATCAGAATTTCTCCGGAAATTATGAGCTCGTGAGAGGTAATGATATTTTTTCAGAAGATCTGAAGGAATTTCAAGAATCATTTTACGGTTTTACCTTGAGTGGTCCGATTGTCAAAGACAATGTTTTCTTCTTTACCAGCGTAGAGTTGAAGCGAGAGGCAAGTCCAATTTCTGCCGGTATTGAAGGCAGTGGAGCACCGGTAATATTTGGCTACCCAAAATCGACATTCGATAGGATTAAGGATATTGCAATGAATAAATATGGCTATGATCCCGGTGATATCTCTTCACCGATAACAACACGCCGTGATAATATTAAGGTCCTTGCCAAGGTGAACTGGAACATCAATGAGAAAAATAAATTGATGTTGCGATACAACTTTGTCGATGGAATTGATGAATCGGGAATAGGACGTGGTGAATTCAGCTATAGCTTTTCCAATCGTCAATACAATTTCCATAGCCAGCAACATTCAATTGTCTCTGAGTTGACAAGCACAATCAATAATAATCTCTTTAATATGGCTCGCGTGGTCTATACACGCCTGCGAGACACAAGAGACGTTGTGGACGAGCCATTTCCCGAAGTACAGATAAGTATCCCGTACCCCAATCGCCCAAATCAATTTGGAAGTATTTATATGGGCATTGACAGGTTTTCTCAAGCCAATCAACTCGGACAAGACCTCATTGAGATTACGGACAATCTTACCTATATTCAAGGAGATCATGAATTTACCTTCGGAACGAGTAACCGGATCTTTTTCTTCAACAACCTATTTGTTCAGGATGACTGGGGAACATATTCATTCAGAAGTATAGAGGACTTTGCTAGTGGTGATCCATATCAGTATCAATACAGTTACGTTTTACCGGGCGGAAATCGCAGAGCAGAGTTTTATGCAATGCAATTCGGTTTATATGCGCAGGATAAATGGACGGTGGATGAACGACTTGCATTTACACTTGGATTAAGGGTTGACGTGCCATACTTGCCGCAAGAACCGACCTTTAATAAGAAAGTAGTAGAGGCATTTCCTCAATATTCCACTGCCAATGTCGCTTCAGGAAACTTTTTATGGTCGCCGCGATTTGGCTTTCACTGGGATGTCGGTAACGAAGAAAGAGCAACGCAGATCCGTGGTGGAATAGGAATATTCTCAGGTCCGCCGCCATTTGTCTGGATATCCAATCAGTACAGCAATACCGGAGCGGATTTTGGACGACTTGATATCAGGGGATACGATGCCTTCCAGCCGGGATTCTTCAGTCCGGATCCATATAATCAACCGAGCCCATTGGACGATTCTGGGCTCCAGACTATTAATACAACTGCGGTGAACTTGATGAGCCCGGATTTTAAATATCCCCAAGCCCTTAAAGTTGATCTTGCACTCGATCAGGAACTTGATTATGGTATCTCATTTACCCTCGAAGGGATTTATACCAAGGCAATCAACGCCGTTACTTTCAGTAACCTGAACATGCAACGTATAGGAACTACGCGATATGGTCGGCCTCTTTATGGCGATGTTGAACTGAGTTATTATGGCAATGCGGATGGAAACTTTGAGCGAGTGAGCGAAAACTTTACCAATGCTATTCTCCTCGAGAATACCAATCTCGGTCACCGTTATACGATTATCGCTCAGATAAGAAAAAAATTCTATTCAGGCTTCTTCTTTAACCTGGCATATACATATAACAGAGCATTTGATGTCAATGGTGGATCTTCAAGTCGTGCTGTATCCAATTGGCAGTACAATGAAACAGTCGATCCCAATAATGCAGTGCTAGGAACTTCCGACTGGGAAAGAAGACATCGCCTCCTCGCTGACCTCTCTTATAAAGTAGAGTACAATGGCGGCTTTAAAACAACCTTTTCATTGATTTACTCCGGATTCTCCGGTACGCCCTTCAGCTGGATTTATAATGGTAATGCCAATGCTGATACCCGCTACGATAATGACCTCGTTTATGTACCGGAAACTGCGGATGATATCGTATTAATCAGTGATAACTGGAATGCAATGAATGCTTTTATTGATGATAATGAATCTCTCGATGAGTTTCGCGGTGACTTTGTTGATCGTAATTCAGCAAGAGAACCATGGACTACTTATCTGGACTTTAAAGTGTCGCAAGAGATCCCTACTTTTAATGGACAGAGCTTGGAACTTTCTCTCAGTATGTTCAACGTCTTGAATTTCTTGTATAAAAAATGGGGTCGTCGCATGGGAGTAAGTTACAATAACTATCGTGTGTGGACATTGATGGAATATGTCGATGATGAATATATCGCTGATAATCCGGAGCTTGAACTCGGCCCGGAAGATCTAGGAAAACCGGTCATTTCATTTGATCCGGCTCATGTGTATGACTCTGAAATCTATAGCGTGTCCAATATCGGTTCACGATGGAGATTGCAATTGGGTGTCAGGTATAATTTCTGATTGCTGTGAAAATCTTGCAAACTGTGATGTCGCACCGGCTATTTGTTGGCCATTGAGTCTTAGCTGAGAATTAAACCCTTCAAAAGTTGCAGAACTCTTGAAGGGTTTAATCGAGCCCTGGTTAAGGACTTGTTACAGCCTCCAGGACGATAGAACCAACTAATACGACCTCTCCGAGGTCGGTTTCCTTGTGTCCATCTACTAACCTAATAAGACCTCTCCGAGGTCCGAAATTAAGAGGTAGTGAATTCTCTGCCTATTAACCATTAACTATCCCGGCAAATGGTAATCTTGTACTACTTTGACCCCTGATCCTTTGAAGGGTTTATCGAGCCCTGGTCGAGGACTTGCCACAGTCTCCAGGATGAGTCAGAACCATATAATATGACCTCTTCGAGGTCGGTTTCCTTGTGTCCATCTGCTAACCTAATAAGACCTCTCCGAGGTCCGAAATTAAGAGGTAGTGAATTCTCTGCCTATTAACCATTTATTATCCCGGCAAATGGAAATCTTGACTTACCCTGATCCCTGCGGCGAAGCCGCTTTTGGGAAAAGCGGGAACAGGGTGTTTCCTGAAAGGCGATGGGATAGCGACGTCTATCGTCCGAAAATAAGCTCAGAACTACCTTTCCGACTTCCCAATACCTATTTCCTCCTGTGTAGCATCAAGGATATCTCTCACTTCCGCAGCATCCTTCCCTTGTGCGTATATCCGCAGTACCGGCTCGGTGCCGGAAGGTCGTATCATTACCCATTTACCATCTCCCAATCTGAATTTATATCCATCGAGGTCTTCTATTTTTTCTACGGCATAATCACCGAATTTCTTGTAATAACCCTCTCCACACTTCTCGATAATAGCACGTTTTTGTTCTTCCGGTACTTTTCTGTCGTCTCTATCCATCGCAAATGAACCGACTTCCTCATAGACATCGTCGATTAATTCCTTCAGTGATTTCCCTGTCTTGGCCATAAATTCCATAATCATAAGCCCGATCCAGATACCATCGCGCTCAGGAATATGCCCCGATACAGCAAGCCCACCGGATTCCTCACCGGCAACGATGACATCCTCTTTGGTCATGATCTCAGCGAGATATTTGAAGCCGATTTTTGTTACTTCAAATTCATAGCCATATTTTTCAGCCATTTCCCGCAATTTATCCGTCGCAGAAAAAGTAGTGATGACTTTGTCTCCATCTGCATGTTTGTATTTATGCTGATAGTACAATAAGAGAAGAAGAATATGATGAGAATCGACAAAGTTTCCGTCGGCATCGTACAGCCCGACACGATCAGCATCACCGTCATTGGCAAATCCCAGGTCGATGTCATGTTCTGCAATATACCGGGATAATTCACCGAGATTCTTGTGAATAGGCTCCGGTGCCTGACCGTGAAAACCCGGATTCCAGTCACAGTGCAGAAGATAGGCATCCGGAAATAAACGCCTCACCGCATTTTGCCCGGCACCATACATTGCATCGTATGCAAGCCGGATACCACTCGCCTTGATTCCCTCCAGATCAAATGAAGATTCAACGTGATCCAGATACATTTGCTCGAGATCAATCTTATGTAATTTACCCTCTTTTGCCGGATAATCATAACTTGAAATCTCTTCCATCGTATCCGGAACCCGCAGCTCAATTACAGCAATATCCGCAGGTGATGATGGCCCGCCGTATGCCGATTTGAGCTTAAAGCCATTAAATGAAGGCGGATTGTGACTCGCTGTAATCACCACACCGAGATCCGCTTCTTTCAATACCACGCCGAGTGAAACCATAGGTGTCGATACAAATCCCTCTGACCGATACACCTCTATTCCATGCTTCCGCAAATGCCCTTCCACAACTTCCATAAACATCGGCCCACCGAATCTGCAATCGTGGCCCAGCACGACACTGTTCTTCCCTTGCTCATCCATCCACAATGCAAGCCCATGCGTCAGCCGCAAGAGATTATCCACCGTGTATTCCCGAGCAATAATTGCACGCCATCCATCCGTTCCAAATTTGATCTGAGCTAATTTATTCATATTATGTACTTTTATAATTTGAATCCCAAAAATACCAAGTTTTTATCAGCTTTCGCAAATGTCAGTGCATTCCAATGTAAATTTTCCATCTGCATTGCCTTGTAATCAACTTCTGTACAATTTCTACTCTTGCCGTAGCTTGAATGATTATAAATAAGGTGAAAAGCCACTCAAATGAACCTCGATATATAATTTTTCCTTTTATATATGCATATTAAAGCAAGAGAATGCACGGAAATGAAGAAAAGAGACAGAAAAGTCATTGAAACAGACCAGAAAGCACTGGAAATTAATCTCGACGAGAAGATTTATGGTTCATTTGCAGAGATAGGAGCCGGACAAGAAGTCGCTCGCTTTTTCTTTAAAGTGGGTGCTGCAGCCGGCACTATTGCCAAGACGATGTCGGCATACGATAAGCAGATTTCAGATAAGATTTACGGAGAATCCGAGACCGGTAGATATGTGTGTGAGTCACGGCTCTACGAAATGCTGGAATATGAATACGATCTCATGATTCAGCGATTGGATAAATCGCGCCCGGAGACCAAGTTTTTTACATTTGCCGACACCGTAAAAGCGATGAATTATAGCCATACCATAAAAGGTGACGGTTGGCTGGGATTGCGCTTTCAACTCGATCCCGATAAAAAACCCAATGACTTGATTCTCCACGTGAAAATGCTGGATAATAGCAATTACCTTCAACAGCAAGCAATCGGAATTCTCGGTGTAAATATGATTTATGCCGCATATCATTACTACAATAATGCCGAGGAATTAATTGAATCACTTATCGACAGGCTGGAGAACCGCGTAGTGATTGATATGATACGCGTATCGGGAGACGATTTTAAGGATTGGGACAATCGGCTATTAAGCCTGTACCTTGTTAAACTTGGTTTGACGGAAGTCGCAATGATTACTCCGGACAGAAACAGCATCCACGCATCGGAATTCTTGTACAGAAAATCCCTTATGGTTGTACGCGGCCACTATCGACCGCCGACCGTAGTGAGTATGGACGTATTTAAAGCGGGATTTGCACAATTTCTGCGTGAATTGGACATTAGACAGGAAGATGCGATGATTATGCCCGAGATTACACTGGGGAATCTGCGGAAGGAAGGCGATATAAAGGATGAAGATTTTATTGCACGTGCAGAATTGCTCAATGCACTCGGACATTATGTAATTATCTCAGATTGTGACACACACCAGCAATTAATTCAGTACCTCTCCGACTTTAAGATTCAGAACCTGGGGCTTATTATAGGAGTACGAGAATTGCTCGATCTTATTGTCGATGAATACAATCAGAATAAAGACGGAAAGCTACTCGTAGCATTCGGAGAACTATTCCTCAGAAATATTAAGGTCTATGGCTATCCTGCCATCGATACGGAAACCGGCGAAATTATGACCGCATCCAAGCTCCCCGTACCGGATGGAATTCACTTCTTGTATCGCTATCTCCTCGACAGTAACCTTATTGTAGAAATTACGGACTACAATAAAGACCTCTTACATATATTCCCACACGAATTATTAAAGCAGATTCAAGCCGATGAAAAAGGTTGGGAGAAATTTGTGCCTGAACCACTCGGTGATATCATCAAGGACCAATGTTTGCTCGACTTCCCCTGCGAAATAACGGACTTCGATTATTGATGGGAAGCGGCGTAGTCACTTCTGGATTTAGTAAATCGGTGATGGGTGAGGGGTAAAAGGTAATCGGTAATCGGTAATGGTTTTCCTATGGCAGTACTGCTATGCGATCCTCTGTACCCCGTACTTTCTGCCCGATTTCAACCTGAATATCGCTATCCAATGGAAGGAGTAAATCAACCCGCGAACCAAATTTTATAAAACCGAGTTCCTCGCCTTGTTTTACCTCGTCACCGATGGAGCAGTAATACACAATCCTCCGAGCAACCGCTCCGGCAATCTGTCGTAAAAGAATGTGATTCTCACCACTTTTATACAGGACAGAAGTCCGTTCATTATCCGTCGAACTCTTGGGATGCCATGCAACGAGATATTTCCCCGGATGATAAGCAAAGTTCTCTATGACTCCACTTATCGGATGCCGATTGACATGCACATTCATCGGAGACATGAATATTGACACTTGTTTCCATACTCCGGGAATAAATTCATTGTCCTCAACCTCTTCAATCACGACAACTTTGCCATCTGCAGGAGCCATAACATCGTGATGAGCTGAATATTTATCCGATACTGCCCTGTGTGGGTGCCGAAAGAAAGAAATAAGGAAAATATAAAATGCAAGGATAACGACCCAACAGACAATAGTGAAATACAAGGGTAAAAAAACATGGGCTAGTGACAATAGAATAGCACTTAAAACTCCCATAATTAATAAAGTCTGTCGCCCTTCTCGGTGTAATTTCATATTCCCTGCTTTATAATACTGCGTCTTATCAAGTGGTATTCCTGAAACCCCAGTTAAAATGTGTAATGCGAAGATAGATAATTCCCATTATTCTCAACAGAGTTTATGGCAAAAATCGTATCAGGGATAGAAAAGGAGACATAATTACAAAGCCCATAAAATAATAAATCCTGCAGCCGGTAGAGCAAAGATTAAGCCATCAAATCGATCTAATACTCCTCCATGCCCGGGCATTATCCGGCCACTATCCTTGACGGCTGACGCTCGTTTAAGTTTGGACTCGTAGAGGTCTCCTGTGATGCCGAGGATGCCACAGCATAATCCGATGAGAATCCCCGTCCCAATAGATAAGTCCATGAACCGGGAAAAGATCGCAGCTATGAGCATCGCTGAAAAAATACCACCCAATGCACCTTCGATAGTCTTATTGGGTGAAAGTCTGGGTGAAAGCTTCCTCCTTCCCCAGAGTGAACCGACAAAGTATGCACCGACATCAACCGCCCATACACTACAGACAACGAGGAGCAGATAATATCTGTGGTAAGCTCCATTATAATCAATGACAGCGATAAATATACTTCCGAGAAGGAGACCGGGATAAAGAAATGTCCCTACAGCGTAGGGCAGTTGAAATAATAGTGCTTGTCTGCCACGCAATAAATCAAGTAAACAGATAATAGTCAATGTAAGGGGAATTATCAGCAGAAACTGCCTTGTTGAGGCGGAATCAACGGTGGATGATAACGCGTATAGTATAGGTAAAGGTATTATTCCACTTATGCCCGCTATAAACCGATTGATTGTACCATAGGAATGCCCCTTGTACCTTGCATACAGCCGGAAATATTCAAGACTTCCGAGAAATGCAATGATCAGAAAGAAAATGAAAAAGGTGTATCGGTGAACAAGGATACACGTTAAATATATCACTGCAAATATCAAGGCAGATATTATACGTGTTCTAAGTGCTTTCTTGTCCATGCCGCTGTTTTATGAAATAATAAAATGCAATTATTCCCGGTATAAGAAAAAGCATTGCCGGAATCAATGGAAATGAAACCATCTGCTCTGTCGTTGCTTTGACAGTAAAGTCGCCAGGCAATGTATAGACGAGTACAAGCTGTGCCGTGTTGTAAAAAAAATGAATAAATATGCTCAGCCATAAACTCCCTGAATAATAAAGGACATACCCTAGCACAGCACCCAATAGAATCCTCACAATCATACCCTGCACTTGAAAATGACTTATACCGAATATGAGCGCAGTAAGAATAACAGCAATATGTGGATGTTTAAATATCTCTTGTAAATATTGCTGAATAATCCCACGGAATAACAGCTCTTCCCCTACGGCTGCCATTATGCCCATCAGTATGAAATTTAAAATGAAGTTGATTATCGTCTTCTGACCAAACATCCTATTCATCATATCCATAATATGACTGTCATCGCTCGGAAACCAGGATGGAAATTGAAGAGTCTGCATTAATTCGTTTAAATACAAGGCAATCGGCAGTATGCTTACTAGGATAATAATTCCGAGTATAAGCTGTAGTAACGAGGGAAGGTTATTTACCTTTAAATTCTTAAAAATTGCCGACTTCCACAAGAGAAACCCAATGATGAATGCAGGAACAATAAATGAAAATGCATGTACGATTATAAGATATATCTGCAGCAATGGAGAGGAAAGCCCGCCGCCCATAGCTTCCTGGAGAAATGAAATATAACCGAGCTCACTCGATCCATCGATAAGGAAAATGACAGTGCCGGCAAGCAGAGAACCGAGGATATTGCAGGCAATCCATATAGAGAGAAAAAGGAATAAAAGAATAATTTTACGAGCCACAGAACAATTTATCTATCTTTACTATAAATCTTGAGCCGTATTCACCTGTGGTGGATAGCTCTAGACAATATGAATAATCAAACATACGATAAAACATGACAAGATTAAGTGTCAATATTAACAAAGTTGCATTAATAAGGAATGGCAGAGGTGGAAATGTGCCTGATGTGATTCAATTTGCTCGAGACAGTGAAAAATATGGCGCAGATGGCATTACAGTGCATCCCCGACCTGATGAAAGGCATATACGGTATAGCGATGTGCGGGCTTTAAAAAATGCCGTTACAACGGAGTTGAATGTAGAAGGCTATCCCTCGGAACGATTTTTAAACCTGGTCAGCGATATAAAACCAGATCAAGTCACCCTCGTTCCGGATGCCCCAGACGTCCTTACATCTGACCAAGGCTGGGATTTGCGGAAGCATAAAAAGATGCTCGAGGAAATAATCCCCGCTCTGCAGATGCTGGGAATGCGCGTTTCACTTTTCATCGATGCAGAGACATTGCGAGTGAAGGAAGCCGCTAGCTTGGGAGCAGATAGGATTGAGCTGTACACCGGGCCATTTGCGGAAGCTTATGCACAAGGGGATGAGTCAATTATCGAGAATCATATCGCTTGCGCAAATGCAGCGCGCAAATACGAGCTCGGGGTGAATGCAGGCCACGACCTCAATCTGACAAATCTCCGGTTTTATGCACAGAACCTTCCTTTTCTCGATGAAGTTTCCATCGGTCACGCCTTAATAAGTGATGCGCTATATTATGGCTTGCAAAATATTATTTTGTTATACAAGGATAAATTGCGGTAAAACAGAATATTATTTTGTTTGCAAAAATTTACCTTTGATATACCGGACAGGTATTGGATAATAGAAATATTATTGTTAAACTTGTGTTATTAATTGTTTGAACAATAAAAACTAATTGAAGAAAACTAAAAACTAATTGTATGAAAAGAATTCTACTATCTGCTATGATGGTTTTACTGATGGGCACGACCATCCTAGCACAAAGAACGATTTCGGGTACCGTCACAGACGAGGGGGGAGACCCTCTTGTGGGAGCCAATGTCTATCTGGCTACCGACCCATCCGTGGGTACCATTACTGACTTTGATGGCTATTATGAATTGCAAGTACCGGAAGGAGCGACTGTAATTGAGGTATCTTTTACAGGCTATACTACTCAAGAAGTTGAGCTCGGTGCAAGTGATACATATAATGTAACACTACAAGGTGGCGTGGAATTATCAGAAGCAGTTGTAACTGCACTCGGTATCACGCGAGACGAGAAGAGCCTGGGATATTCAACACAGGAAGTAGGTGGAGATGAACTTTCCTCTTCCCGTGTAACGAATCCATTAAATGCACTCTCGGGAAATGTTGCAGGTGTGACAATATCGACACCTTCATCCAGCTTGGGTGGTTCTACGAGAATCCTGATGAGAGGTGTTACCTCTTTAACGGGTGAAAATAGGCCATTGATTGTGGTGGATGGAATTCCACTAGCCAATAATAACGTAAACTCCCAGAATACACAGCGTGGTGCAGGAGGACGTGATTATGGTGATACAGCATTTGATATTAACCCTGACGATATCGCTTCAGTAAGTGTATTGAAAGGTGGTCCGGCAGCTGCGCTCTACGGTTCACGTGGTGCCAATGGTGTGATAATGATCACAACAAAGAGTGCCAAGAAAGGACAAGATAATATCACCTTGAATACCGGTATTACCTTCAACCAGATTTCTGTCTTCCCCAATCTTCAGAATAAATATGGAGGTGGAACCGGAAATGACAACCAGTTTACTACGGTTGTTATCAATGGAAAGGAATATAAAGCAGTGAATTTTGGTGCTGATTCAAGTTGGGGACCGAAATTTGATCCCAATAGAAAAGTGCTTCAGTGGTATGCATTTGATAAGGAAGGACATCCTGACCAATATCTGAAGCCGACTCCTTGGGTTGCTTCTGCACATCCATTCAGAGATTTCTTTAACACAGGCGTTACATATACCAATAGTCTTGCGATTTCTAAGTCATATCAGAATACATCTGCAAGACTCTCGCTTTCCAATGCAACGGAAACCGGTATCGTTCCTAATTCCAAGCTCAGCAGAACTACTGCAGCTTTAAACTTGAATACTAAGTTTAATGAGAAATTTACCGCTTCAGGGCATATTACTTATGTAAGAACAGATGGTTTCAACAGACCTAATGTAGGTTATGGTGACCAAAGTCTTGGACAGGCATATTTCCAGTGGGGACAGAGACAGCTCGACTTTGAGAGACTGAAAGATTATAAAATCAATGATGTTACCCAGAGAACATGGAACAGAACTTCTGCTCTAGACGGAACTCCGCTTTTCCATAATAATCCATATTGGATTGTTTATGAGAATACAGCAGAAGACTTGAGAAACCACTTTTATGGCGATGTTCAACTGAAGTATGAATTCATCGATGGCCTGTATGCCGTAGGAACTGTTTATGGTGATCACTATGATTACAATATTCAGAATCATGTTGCGATAGGATCTCAGGCTCAACCTGAATACAATAATGCCAACTATAACTTCACTGAAATGAATTATGAGGCGCGATTGCATTATGATAAAGACTTCGGTCGGTTCAGCTTAAATGCACTAGCCGGTACAAACAGAAGGAATATGGATTATAATTCCATTATCGGAAATACCAATGGTGGTTTAATTGCACCACTTACATATAACCTTGGAAATAGTAATGAGAAACCATCCGTTTCAAATACGCTACGGCAGATGCGTATTAATAGTGTATTCGGGTCAATCTCATTTGGTTGGAATAGTACATTTTACCTAGACATTGCAGGTCGTAATGATTGGTCATCTACTTTACCTAGCGATAACAATTCTTATTTTTATCCTTCTGTAACAGGTACAGTAATATTCTCTGAATTTTTGCCTGATGTTGACTGGTTGAACTTCGGTAAAGTAAGAGCAGGATGGGCACAGGTGAGAAATGGTACGGATCCGTATCAGTTGAGAAATGTTTTCTCAAGTTCATCACTTGCATCTATTTTCTTAGGTGTTCCGACATTTACCAATGGAAATACGATGAAAAATGCTGAATTGCTTCCTGAGCTAGTTGCTACATGGGAAGTAGGACTGGAAGCATCTTTATTTATGAATCGCCTAATGCTTGACTTGACTTATTATAATAAGACAACCAAGGACTTAATTATGCCGGTTCAGACTTCACCTTCTACGGGATTTGCATATAAGATGATGAATGCCGGAGAGATGGTAAATAAAGGATTTGAGGCATTAGTTACCGTCGTACCGGTAAGAACCCAAGACTTTGAATGGGCATTGACATGGAACTTTGCCAAGAATAATAATACTGTTACTGATTTATATGGCGATCTTGAGTCAGTTATCTTAGGAAATGCAGCCTTCAGAGTATCATTGGCTGCAATGAAAGGTGAAGAATGGGGTCAGTTGAGAGGATCAGACTTTATTTATGATGAGAATGGAAATAAAGTTGTAGGAGAAAATGGACTTTATTTACAGACAGGAATAACCAATCTGGGTTCAATCCTTCCGGACTTTAATACTGGTGTGAGAAACACATTCACATATAAGAACTTGTCATTGAGCGTACTCATTGATGTACAGAAAGGTGGAAAATACTTCTCTGTAACCAATATGTTCGGTCATTACAGTGGATTATTTGCTGCTACAGCGGAAGGAAATGTGCGTGAAGAAGGAGTACCTGTACATGCAGTCACGGCTGATGTGGAATTTGCTCCGGATGGATCATATACCGTATCCAATGTGAAGCCTTACGATGAACGAGTAAGTGCATTGAGTTATTTCCACCATTTCTATAGTGGACCAGCTGCGAGAAACGTATTTGATGCAGATTATGTGAAGCTTAGGGATCTTACCTTGACTTATACCTTCCCATCAAGAATTACAGGACCTTTCAATGGCATTGAATTAACTGCCTTTGGAAGAAACTTGCTTGTATGGGGATTGGATAATCCAAACTTTGACCCTGAGATGATGTCTGCAGGTAGTGGAAACGTCCAAGGTATGGAAGGTGGTAATCTTCCTCCGACAAGAACTTATGGATTGAATTTAAGATTGAAACTGTAAAAAATAAAAGTTATTATGAATATATTTAAAAATAGATTATTAATTATTGGTATACTTGGATTCGGCCTCTTGTTTACTTCATCATGTACGAAGGACTTTGAGGAGATTAATACCAATCCAAACAACCCGGAGGTAGTTCCTACCAATATGATTTTTAATGGAGCTACTGCCTACTTAATGAATTATACGCGTGATGGATGGTGGTCAGCGAGAATGTCACTTCCATGGATGCAATATTCCGCACAACTTATCTACCAAGAAGAAGATAAGTATCAATATAGAGAGTCTCAGACTGATAATGGCTGGTTTTATCTCTATAAAAGTGCGACGGATTTTAAATCGATTATTGAATTATGTGAAGGGGAAAGTACTGCGACTCAGATGGCCGCATACGGAAACCTGCAGAATCAGATAGCAGCATCACGGATTATGCTTTGTTATGCATTTGATCAATTGGCTACACACTTCGGTGATGTCCCTTACTGGTCTTATGGAAATCAGGATAATCCCAATTTCCAAGCATTGCAGATTGATGAATATTTATTGCCTAAATACGCTACTCAAGAAGCGATCTACAAGGATATCCTTGCTGAATTAAAGGCCGCTTCTGAGCAACTCGTATTGAATGAGCCGGTATTTATTACCGGAGACAATATTTACAATGGCGATGCTAGTAAGTGGAAGAAATTTGCCAATTCTCTTCGATTGAGAATAGCAAATCGAATTAAAGGTGTGTATCCAGATGCACAAGCTGCTATCGACGATGCTATTGCGAGCGGTGTCTTTACTTCCAATGCGGATAACGCCGTTCAAGCTTTCGGTACTTCTTCTACTGAAGGTTCTCCATTCTGGAAAACATTTATGGTGGGAAGACGTCAGGACTTTGTTGCCGGAGCTTCTTTCACCAATCTGTTGAAAGGAGAAACCGGTGATTTTGGTATCGATCCGAGATTGCCTAAGATGATTGCACCTGTCGGTGTGGATGGTTATCATGTTGAAGCTCATGGATATGTTGAATCAACATATAGTGAGATTAAAAATGATCCTTCACTACTTGATCAATACGTGGGAATGCCTATAGGTTTACCCAATGATCTTGTAGAGGTCAATAGTGAAATCGGAAAGACGTCTTTTTATTCTTATCACGTAATTAAAGCCGATTTTGGTGAAGTATTGATGGAATATGCTGAGGTTGAATTTATCTTATCCGAGTTGAATGGCTGGGATCAGACTCACTATGAGAATGGTGTCCGAGCTTCCCTTGAAAAATGGGGTGTGGCAGAGGATGCTATTACTGATTTTGTTTCTAATCTGCCACCGGCTAGCGAAGAGAATGTGCTTACTCAGAAATACGTTGCTCTTTTCATGCAACCACAAGAAGCATGGTGTGAGTATCGTAGAACCGGTTATCCGGATGATACTGTTCTCTTACTTCCCGGTGAAGCAAGCAAGGACCTTGATGGAACTGAATATGTCATGACTCCATTGATGTCAGGAAACGTACTTGCTACTGATATCCCCGCACGTGTGAGATATCCACAGTCTGAAAGCAATGTGAATAACAAGAGCTATCAGGAAGCTGTGGGTAGATTGAGTAACGGAGATGAAATTAATAGTAAATTGTGGTGGGATGTGAACTAAATCACTGATCAAGCAATACTTATTGTAAAAAGGTGATTCCCCTAGGGAGTCACCTTTTTGTTTGCTATGCATGTACATTATCTATAGGGTTAAAGACCCGAACGGGCTTAAATTGACGAGAACCGTTAGTTGAGGGCAAGGGTGTCTATCGTGAGGTAGAATCTGAAAGAAGGCTAAAACAAAAGTTGGTACTAACGAACAGAAACTGCATACCAAGGCTTACCGAGTGGGTAAAGCGGCAATAGACGCAGACGCCCGAAAGTCGTTCGTAAATTCGGAGAGTAAATGCAGTAGTATTAACGGGAAGATAATGGACTTAACATAGGAGGTCTCCGTTAGGAGAGAAACGGAGGAGTCAGCAGAAGCCATAGTACCGATATAAATATTGGGTAAGGCCAATAGAGGGAAGGGCTGAATTTTCAAATAAGGAGCAGTTGCTCTACAAATTGGAATGACCATAATGAAGCCAGGAAAATACGAGAACTTCCAGATGAGTCTATTTGACGAATGGGAGAGTAGCCAAAAGGTGAAAGGGGCAGACGTATTCAGTTCCCGAAGCGGTTTGGTAAGGTGCAAGTGGTTGTCAGGGTGTAGAGAAGAACGAGTCTTAACCCAAGATTTGATGAATAAGATAGCGGACTTAAAGAATCTTGAGACCGCATTGCGGAAAGTAATGAGTAACAAGGGAAGTGCAGGGATTGACGGAATGAAATTGCAAGAGCTCAAGAAATGGTTTAACACCCACTACGCTGAATTGCAAGAGCAGTTAAAGTCAGGCAGCTACCAAGTTACAGCAGTTAAAGAGGTATTAATACCGAAGCCGAGTGGCGGGAAACGCAAACTTGGCATTCCCACGGTCAAAGACCGCTTGGTGCAACAAGCGATAAGCCAAGTATTATCGAGACGCTATGACCCGATATTTTCAGACCACAGTTACGGATTTCGTCCGCGGAGGAATGCCCATCAGGCATTGCACAAAGCAGGAGGATACGTAGCCGAGGGGAAGAACTGGGTAATCGATATAGATATGGCAAAATTCTTTGACGAAGTGAACCACGACCGTTTGTTGTGGCAGTTAAGCACGCGAATAGGCGACAAAAGTGTGCTAAAATTGATAGGGAAATTTCTTCGCGCAGGAACAATGAGTGGAGGGATGACCAGTCAACGGGTGAAAGGCACTCCGCAAGGGAGCCCACTATCACCGCTACTGTCGAATATAGTTTTAGATGAATTGGACAAGGAATTAGAACGGAGGGGACATCGATTTGTACGCTACGCCGACGACTTGATAATACTGGTTGGAAGCGAAAAGGCGGCAGAACGAGTAATGAGCAGCCTCAGAAAGTTTATAGAAAATCGAATGCGATTGAAGATAAACGAAGAGAAGAGCAAAATCATTCGCCCATACGAACTCAATTATCTTGGACATAGTATATTATCAGACGGCAGATTAGGGTTGAGCCACAAGAGCGAACAACGCTTCAAGGCAAAACTAAAACAACTTACCAAGCGTAACAGAGGCATCAGCTTTGAGCAGATGATAAAGGAGTTAAATCCCATATTGAGGGGTTGGCTCAACTACTTTAGAAATGCGAGGATGAGAAGACGCCTGCGCGACTTGGAAGGTTGGCTACGCCGAAGGTTAAGATGCCATCGATTAAAACAATGCAAACGAGCAGTGAGTATAGCAAGGTTTTTGCACAAGTTGGAAGTACCATGGAATCGAAGTTGGACCACAGCGGGAAGTTCCAAAGGATGGTACCGACTATCAATGACGCATGCAGCTCACGAAGGAATGAACCTAAAATGGTTCAACAAAATGGGGTTATATAGTTTAACTGCTAATTACGGTTAGCCATTGAGAAAACCGCCTAGTACGAGAGACGTACGCTGGGTGGTGTGAGAGGACAGCAAAGATAGGAGTAATTACCTACCTTTGCTTCCTACTCGATTCTTTCTACACTTCCGATGCGACTTTCTATGTCTCCTTTTAATCAGTTTATACCCAAAACGTGCAATAGAAATGCAAAAGGAAGTGCAAAAGCCACAGAAGA
>CAYTBT010000039.1:0-21735 GCA_964436125.1 uncultured Saprospiraceae bacterium
ACGATGTACAAGGACGCGTTGAGTACACAAGTACAAGCACGTATGAAGCAGGTACCAATACGGTAAGAATTGATCGTACTGAATTAGGTGCTGCAGGTCTTAAGTACTACACATTGAAGAGTGGTGAGTACACTGCCACCAAGAAGATGATAATCATCAAGTAAGGAAGATGAGATGAATGAAAGATGAAAATTCATCTGGATTCATAAATCAAGAAAAGCCTATTTCAGAGAATCTGAAATAGGCTTTTCTAATTATATGCTTGTCCATTTTTACTGTGTGCTATTTGACTTATGTGTTTACATATTCCATTGAATTAAACCTCCGTACAGATTTTATTCTTCAAGCATAAAGATGACGAAGGAACTTAGGATAAGTATTGTTATCGATGCGTATGGGTGATTGGGCTTGTTTTTCACTTTTTTATTGTTAAAGCTGAGTTGTTGTGCTTAAGTCTTATGATGCTATTATTGCGGCCTACTTTTATCCCGGAAACGGAGTAATCCTTCATTATAAGCGCAAATTCTGAGCTTAATGGCATCAGATTTGGATTTATGGAGGATAGAAAGGGTTTAAAGCCGGAGAATACCTTTGGTGAATACATGCAAATCCACGGTTTGTCGTTCATGGCATACGATATTGATAAATGAGCTAGAACAGGAAAAATATTTGCGGAAGCTTATACTGGATAAGTCCCATCATAATGCGCATTTCTATTGAGCCTTGAGCAATGGTGACAAGAGAGAGATTAATTGATAGCAATGGAATGAGTTTCCTGCGACTGTATCGCTCTTATAAGGCCTAGATAAATCCAGTCTGCAAGAGCTTGTCGATTACTCTTAAGAATAAGTCTCTTCTGGTCGTGTGAATTTCTGATATTTCCGAGTTCAATAAAAACACCGGGAAGGACAGTTTCACGCAATACATAGAGATTGCGCGTATCAATGTGGCCATAGTAGTCGCCACTTTGTCGATAAATCTGGTATTTATCCTCAAATGTATCACGGAGATTGCTCGCAAGGAGCTTGCCGCGCTCACTGTTCTTATAATACATAAAGAAAACATCCAGTCGCTGGTTCTTGGGTCTGGAATCAACGTGTATCATAACAGCAGTCTGCTGAATGTAGTTTTTCTTGAGATTGGTATAATAGAGGTCGTTTATATAGTCGGTACGTTGATGAAGTCGAGCAACCTGATCGAGAGGAATTGATTCACCGCGGACGAGCTCATCGTAATCACACTCGAGAATCTTCTCATCTCTTATCCCATCATCCGGATCCTGCATAATAACATAGACCTTGGCTCCGTGCTCCATTAATTTGCGGGCAAGCCTTAAAATAACATCATAGGCATATTCATCCTCACAGAGATCGTGCCCTCTATATTTTCCCATTGCTCCGGGGTCCGGGCCACCATGGCCACTGACGAGATAATAAACCCTATCTTTCAAGGAATGATCGATCACAGCCACGCGCTCGTGCTCTTTGCCAAAATAGGGGACAATAAGCTCATCATCTTCTTTCTGGAGGTGTTCACAATGGAGATACTGATATGGAACCCACAAGATATTGCTCAGCCGGTAATCGGTCTGTCGTATTCCTTCTTCCAGCAAGTTGAGATTGTATTTCTGAATATTCACAGCATTGGCATAATTGTCGTTGCCTATTGTAGAACGTATGCTCGTTCCATTGTATTTGTAAATCTTAACCGGAAGTTTATAGGAGACATTCAAGAATAATGGATCTCGACTCGTTAAGTCATTCAAGGCATAAAACTTATTAAAGTTACACTGAGAACCATTGAGATTAAAGCGTGCGAGAAAGGCATAAATCCCTTCACCTTCTTGTGGCTGTGCTTCAAAATAATAGGGCTCTTGCGCTAAGCCAAGCTGAAACCCCATGACGATTGAGAGTAGAACGATATATTTCATGACAATAAGCTATACTTTGAGTACAAATATAATACAAATTATCAAAAAATGTAATATGTTTAATTATTTCTTTAGAAATAAATAGAGAAAAGCGGAAAACTCCTTACATATAAAGTGTAAAAGGAGAAGAATTAATTACCTTTGCCTAGCCATCGAAAGTGGATATGAAAGAATTTCTATACCTCATACAGAAAGATTTAACCCTTGAATTAAAGCAAAAACACCTCGTAGGAAGCGTATTACTCTACCTAGCAGGAATTTTATACATCATAAACTTCCTTTTTCAAGAAATTCAAGTGCAGACCTGGACTGTATTATTCTGGATTATCGTACTTTTTTCATCCATTCAACTGAGTTTAAAAGGATATTTTTCAGAAGGAAAAGGCGTACAGATGATGTATTATCAACTGGCAGCGCCAGAGACAATATATTTATCCAAGTGGGTATATAATACCATATTGATAGTACTTATTGAGGTATTGTGTACCATAGGCTTTCATCTTATCAGTCCGATAAGGCTGGAGAGTTATGGCGTTTTCAGCATTGTACTATTGCTGGCGGCGATGGGCTTGTCGGGCATAATGAGTTTTACATCGATACTTGTCAGTCATGCACCGATAAAGAGTACCTTGGTAAGTATTTTAAGTATCCCATTAATCTTACCTATACTTCTGGAGAGCATACAACTGACAGCGACCGTACTCGGTTTTATAGAAGATACAAGTCGATTTAAAGATTTTACATTATTATTAGCAATTGATATACTTATTCTTTCGGTTGGCTTAAGCTTATTTCCTTATCTTTGGCGTGAATAAGAAGAACGATATGCATATACGGTGGTGGAAATATCTCGCAGTAATTATCTTGATTTATACCTTTATCGGAGGCATGCTTATTCCATTGGGTCCGGGAGTCAGCAGTTCGGAACTTGCGCAATCGGAAACAGGGAAGCACCTAGATTTACAGATAAAGACTTATAATATACCGCAATACACAGGGCTTGAGGGCTATCTGCGCTTGGATTCTTTTTTGCTTAAAGCAAATGACATCCGCGTAAAAAATTCAGCCACCAATACATTGGTTCTGGGATTTGATCTTCCGCCATACCTTCCGGTGAAAGATACGCAGGTTGACGCTTCCTTAATTGTATTTCAGCCGGAGAGCGGATCGGCGATTCTGCCCACGGCGGTATTTTTAAAGCAATCTGAAGTAAATGTTAAAGCGGGGAGAGCATCCTGGAGTCGCGATGATGTACTCGCCGGAAAGGACTTGGTCGGGGGATTCCATTTTCCCTATCGGAGTATTCTTTATGAAACCATAAGAAACACCTACTTTCACGTTCCGATGTGGTTTGCGATGATTACGATGTTTACAATCAGTGGAGTAATGAGTATACTCTATCTTATGAAAGGGAAGACGACTTATGACTTATCGATATTAAATTTCAACAGGACGGGTGTACTCTTTGGTTTATTGGGCTTGACGACAGGCATGATATGGGCGCGATATACCTGGGGAGAATTCTGGAGTTCTGACATCAAGCAGAACATGGCGGCCATCTGTCTGTTAATCTATGGAGGTTACTTTGTCTTGCGTGCAACGGTGGATGATATAGACAAGAAAAGACGCATTACAGCAGTTTTTAATATATTTGCTTATATTGCGATGATTCCCTTGCTATTTGTCATACCGAGGATGACCGATTCATTGCATCCGGGTAGTGGCGGAAATCCGGCCATGGGCGGTCAAGACCTTGATAATACAATGAGGATGATATTTTATCCTGCAATAATAGGATGGATATTGATGGGACTGTGGATCAGTGAGGTAGGAAAGCGATATAGCCATGTAAAGACACGATTTTTAACACAGTTATATGAAAACAAAGAAAAGCATTAAAATACTTCCACTCATAACTTTTATGTTATTTGCTGCCGATGCATACGCAGCTTCCGGTGATTTTATGCAGAATATCGGAAAGATTTACGTAGTAGTAGCAGTAATAGTGATGATATTTATAGGTATTGTCATATATTTGATACGTTTGGAGGGGAAAATTAAAAAATTAGAAAAATTGATTGAAGATGAGCAATAAAACCATGAGTTTTTTGGACAGCGTCTCGTTGAACTTTGATCGAGCGGCTGCAGCACTAGACATTCCTAAGGGGCTACTAGAACAGATTAAGGTCTGTAATAATGTATATCAGATGAGATTTCCCGCTCGGATAGGTAATTCTATTCAAGTGATTGAAGCTTATCGGGTACAACATTCCCATCACCGACTTCCTACCAAAGGTGGTGTGCGTTTCAGCATACACGTGAACCAGGAAGAAGTAATGGCACTAGCTTCCTTGATGACGTACAAATGTGCACTTGTCGACGTGCCATTTGGTGGTGCCAAGGGCGGTGTAAAAATCGATCCACGGGCATACACTGTCGATCAGCTGGAAAGAATCACAAGAAGATACACGACAGAGTTGATACGGAAGAATTTTATAGGGCCTGGAATCGACGTTCCTGCACCTGACTACGGTACTGGAGCACGTGAGATGGCGTGGATCCTCGATACATATATGGCTTTCTCCAATGGAGATACCGACCAGCTCGCCTGCGTAACCGGTAAGCCTGTAGGGCAGAATGGAATCCGCGGGAGAAGCGGAGCAACGGGACGCGGTGTCTATTATGGGATAAGAGAAGCTTGCGACAATGAAGAAGAAATGAAGCGCTTAGGCCTGAAAAAGGGACTCGCAGGAAAGACTATGGTCATCCAAGGTCTCGGTAATGTGGGAAGAAGTGCAGCTACGATATGCCAGCAAGAAGGAGATGCCAAGATTATCGGTATTTCTGAATTTGAAGGTTCTATTTATGCTGAAAATGGCATCGATATACAGGAATTGTTGAAATTCCGTGAAGAAACCGGCTCAATAATCGGTTTCCCCGGCTCTGAAGAACTACCTTCTCGTGAAGCTGCTCTGGAGCTCGAATGCGATATCCTCGTACCGGCTGCCCTTGAAAATGTGATTACGCCGGATAATGCGCCGCGTATCAAAGCCAAAATCCTTGCTGAAGCCGCCAATGGACCGACAACGGCAGGCGCTGCTGATATGCTCGTGAAACGCGGTAGCTTGATTATTCCCGATATGTACTTGAATGCGGGTGGAGTTACCGTCTCTTACTTTGAATGGTTGAAAAACCTTTCACACATGAGATTCGGTCGTATGGAGAAACGCTTTAATCACAATACCTATGACGGTATCATAAGCACAATTGAAGACTTGACAGGGAAATCTGTGAGTGCCAAAGAGCGTAACTTTATTACCCGCGGTGCCGATGAAATCGATCTCGTAAATTCAGGACTCGAGGAGACGATGATTACCGCTTATCATGAAATTATGGAAACGTATAAATCCAATGATAAGATTCATGATCTCCGCTCAGCGGCATTTGCCACCGCTCTGGAAAAAATCGCCAATGATTACAGAAATCTCGGTGTTTTCCCATAATCGTAAATATTGACAACATATACTTTTGTTGTTATGTGAAATGCGCTCCTAATAGATTGTTAATCTTTGCCATAAGATAAACTTTACATTGGGGTTTATGTCAATATCTAAGATTTTATAAATAGACAATTGAACAGGATGTTTACAAGAGTTTTTGTAAATGTCCTGTTTTATGTCTGCAGAATTGCCTGCTGGTTAAGCCAATCAACTTGCATGCGATAAAATGTACCTGATTATCACGGAACTTTTCTGCATAAATCAATAAAAAGTATAATAAATTAAAGAATTGTCGAAATATTTATAACAATACAGGGCAATCCTAGTTATAGTGTAAATGTGATGGAATAGATTACATATCCATATATCATAATAAATTAACTTAAATATATGACACCTAAAAAATTAGATAAGACTGATTTACACATCTTAAAAATCTTACAAGAAAATAGTAAAATTACCAATCTTGAATTGTCCAAGCGCATCGGATTATCACCTGCTCCGACTCTGGAAAGGGTTAAGAAACTCGAGTCGCGCAACGTGATTGAGAGTTACCATGCCAAGATAAATCCGGAGGCATTGCAACTTGATGTTCAGACATTTGTCCTCATTGACCTTGCCTGGAATAAGGAAAATGCACATGAATTATTCATCGAGTCTATCAAGGAGATCCCCGAAATCGTAGAATGCTATCTGATTACCGGTGAAGCAGATGCGCTTATCAAGATAATCTGCGAGGATATTACTACCTATGAGCAGATCTTATTTACAGCGCTGTCCAAGATAGAGGTGATTGAGCGGATGAAGACACTTATCACCTTGAGTCAGGTGAAAGAGACAGTCTTGCTTCCTTATGACTATAAAAGGTAAGAGCAATCCCAATTCAACAGAATGGCTAGGAATAGTGTCCTCTGGGAAATAGTTCCGCCTGATACACAGCGAGTCTCCGTGATTACAGGCAGCATGCATCTCAACACGGAGGCTGCTTTTAAGCATATAGATCTTATCCGCAATTATATGGATAAGTATGATGTGATAGCATTTGAGATTGATATGAACGCCGGCGAGGTAGGGATCCACGATTTTATTATCCCTGATGGATTAAAACTCCGCGATTTTCTTACCGGCCCGCAAGAAAGGAAGATAAAGCGGATTATTCAAGCCCATTTCCCGGTGCCTTATGCCTTGTGTACGGAAATTTATCCCTTATTTACGGTAAATATAATGACACAATTCCTCTTGAGCGATGGCCCCAAGTCATTCCTCGACGAGTATCTGTGGAAATATGCTAGCGGTGAACAGAAGGAAATTATCGGCCTTGAAGATGTTGAGACGCATTACAATGTATTGAGGACAATCCCCTTGAAATACCAGGTAAAAGCCTTCAAAGACTTTATCTTTAATCTATCCAAGGTTAAAAAGGACTATAAGAAGCTTTCCGGGCTTTATGCAGCAGGAGAAATACATGCGATTTACCGGGCATCACTCGCAACGCTAGGAAAAATGAAAGCTATGATGCTCTATGATCGCAATGCTATAATGACCCGGCGTATTATCGAAATTAATCAGAAGGGCAGGGCATTTATGGCGGTTGTCGGCGCAGCCCATCTTGCAGGAGCCTATGGCGTGCTCCATCATTTGCGGAAGCAAGGATATAAAATTACCGCGATAAATGAATGAGCTGACTTGACTTTTCCTCCTTGCGATAAGAAGAGCCCGTCACGCCCTGAAATTGTTAAAGCAGGTAAGTTTTAGCTACTCTTTTCAGATGCATCTGAGAAATTGTCAATTGTTCACAAAGCGGTAAATAATGCAGGATAAATTCTTCTTTACACTGATAATGTGCTTTATGCTTTCCCTTACGGCAAATGCCCAGGATATGTTCACCTTGAGTGGATATGTGCTTGCTGAAGGGAGTAACGAGGCGCTGTTTAATGCCGATATCTCTGTCGTGGGCAAAGCTGCGATGGGCACAACGAGCAATGAATATGGCTTTTTCTCCTTGACCATGCCGGCGGGCAAGTACACAATCGCTGTAAACTACCTTGGATACGCTCGGAAGGTCGAGCAAATTAAGCTGGTGAAAGACCTGCAGATGAACTTCCTGCTGAAAAAAGGGATACGCATGGAAGAAGTCATTATCAGCAACAAGCGCGCCGATGAGAATGTTACCGGAACCGTGATGGGTAAAGTGAACTTAAAAGCCGAGGCGATTAAAGAATTGCCTGCCTTATTCGGTGAAGTCGATGTCCTCAAGACATTGCAATTGCTTCCCGGTGTGCTTACGAGCGGGGAAGGCAGTTCAGGTTTTTATGTGAGGGGCGGTGGCGCAGACCAGAACCTGATTCTGATGGATGAAGCTCTCGTATATAATTCCGGCCATCTACTAGGCTTTTTCTCCGTTTTTAATCCCGATGCGGTAAAAAATCTTACCTTAATCAAGGGAAGTATGCCGGCGCGCTATGGTGGGCGCTTATCCTCTGTCGTCGATATTCAGATGAAAGAAGGAAATAGCCATGAATTCGGTGCAGCCGGAGGTATAGGGCTCGTCTCAAGCAGACTTATGCTGGAGGGGCCTATCCTCAAGGATAAAGCCGCTTTTCTTATTGCCGGGAGGCGGACTTATTTAATGGATCTCGTTCAGCCATTCCTGAAAAAAACCAACTTTGCCGGGACCAATTATTTCTTCTACGACATAAATGCCAAGCTAAATTACCGCTTCTCAGGGAAAAACCGACTCTACGCCAGCGCATACTTTGGGCGAGACGTCTTCAAGTTTCAGAGTAAGGATAATGGCGTGGGATTTGACTTTCCCTATGGCAACAAGACCTTGAGTGTCCGGTGGAATCACCTATTCTCCGACAAGCTATTCATGAATCTTACCGCGGTGTACAATGATTATATGTATAATTTTACCGGCAGTCTCAATGAATTTACGGTTAAAAGCACATCACGCGTCCGGGATATCGGCTTGAAAGCAAGATGGGAATACTTCCCCGCGGCGGCACACGACCTGACATTTGGGCTCGACCTCTTGCATAATACCTTAAGTCCCAATATCGTCAGCGGGGAAACGGAGCTTGAGACTTTTCAGAATGATCTTCTGACCAAGTACGGAGGAAGTATAGCCGGCTATATCATGGACGACTGGAAGATCAATGCGCGTTTGAAAGTCTTGATCGGATTGCGTCTATCGCTATTTGCTCAGCTGGGTCCATTTACGAGCTCGACAGAAGATTATAGCTTTTACGAGCCATTGATTACCTATTTTCACCCACAACCCAGAGCTTCGATGCGATATAAACTCACGTCAAACTCATCGATAAAAGCAGGCATAGGATATACCGTTCAATACCTGCATCGCGTTTCCAATTCATCTTCAACCCTTCCCATCGATATATGGGTGCCGAGCACACGTCGGATTAAACCACAGGAGAATATACAGTATTCGGTCGGTTATTTTCTGAACTTTGCTTCCGATACCTACGCTTTCTCCACCCAATTGTACTACCGCGATTTATATAATCAGATTGATTATCGCGACGACTATGTGAGTTCAATAACAAGCGATATTGAAACCCAATTTGTCATCGGACGCGGTCGTGCTTATGGAGCGGAAGTGTATCTTAAAAAGCAAAAAGGGAAGCTCACGGGCTGGATTTCCTATACCTTATCGCGATCTCAACGGAGTTTTCCCGATATAGAAGAGGGGAGAATATTTCCGGCAACTTATGATAAAACCCATGATTTATCCGTTGTTGCGACCTACCGATTCTCGCCCAAGTTTCTTGCGAGCGCGACATTTGTCTATGGATCAGGGAAGGGGTACACGCCCATAGCCGGCATTTACCCCATTGAAAGCAATCTACATATTTTCTACGGTCCACGGAATAGTAAACGACTGGAAGATTATCATCGACTAGACCTTTCTTTTACTTATACGCCCTTAGGAGGAGAGAATAAATCGTGGAAATCGAGCTGGAATTTGTCAATTTACAATGTATATAATCGGAAAAACCCCTTTTTTATATACAATTCAATAGAAACGGATGATGCAAGCGGCACAGTAAGTAATACATCGACCAAGGTGTCAATATTTCCTATCATCCCGTCAATAAGCTGGAGTTTTAAATGGAATCAAGAATGAAATGGAAGTCAAGTCATATCGCTCTATGCATAATCTTGCTTTTCGGTGCATGTGAGGAGCCATTTACACCGGATTTAAGCGATGTTGAGCCTCGTTATGTCGTAGAAGCACATGTAGAGGCGGGCAAAGATACGCGCATCGCCCCGGCCTATGCAATCCTAAGCTACTCTATGCCATTTTATGCAGATATAAATCGAGAGGCGATTGAAGAATTGTTTATTCATGATGCTGCCGTGGAAATGATTAATGGTGTCGATACTGTACAACTTGAGGAGCTATGCCTTTCTGATTTGCCGGCTTCGGTGCGAGCTGAGATTATCAGACAATTGAATGTAGAGACATTTGATTCTGTGATGCTGGATTTCTGTATTTATATCGATGCTCATAATGAACTCGAGGTAGAAGAAGGTGACACGGTAGAATTGAATATCCGCGTGAACAAGGACAGCTTGTATGCAAGAACGACCTTGCCTTATTCTGTGCCCATAGACAGTTTTGACTTCCAGCCCGCACCCAATCCCGAAATATTAGACTATAAAAGTCTGGTGGGCTACCTGACCGATCCGGCCGACGTGGCGAATTATTATCGGATAAAAATATCGGTGAACGGAAGTAGATACTTGCCGGGCTTTGTCTCAGTAGTTGAAGACAAGATTTTCAATGGCAAATCCTTTGATTTTCCGATAAGTAGTCCGATTCAGCCGGATGAGGAAATGGATCCTGCGCTGTACGGATTATTTCACGATGGTGATACCGTATCCATCCAATGGATGTCCATAGATAAAGCACATTATGATTTTTGGAGTTCCCTGGAATACTCGCAAGGAAATCAAGGCCCTTTTTCGTCCTATACGCGGGTACGCGGCAATGTTGAAGGAGCACTCGGAGTATTCGGTGGCTATTCCACGCGCTTTTACGATTTTATCATACCGACCGATTAAATTTGAGGGATGATCATGGAAGCATTGAAGCTTACTAAAGGAAAGAAAACCGCACTTGTCTTGGGTGCTACGGGCCTTGTCGGCAGTAAATTGATGAATGAATTATTGCAGAATGATGCTTATGCACATATCAAGACGATAGGACGGCGTAAAACAGAGCATAAAGGCGAGAAAGTGAGTCATATAAGCGTGGATTTTACTCGACTAGAAAGCCAGGATGAACGCATAAAAGGCCATGATCTTTTTATCGCATTCGGCACGACACTATCCACTGCAGGGAGTAAAGAGAAATTTAAAGAGATTGACTATGATTATCCCTTAAAAATTATTCAATCAGCTTACGCAAATGCCGTTCAACAAGTAATCCTTGTTTCTGCAGTGGGGGCTTCAGAAGACGCACTCTTTTTCTATTCCAGGGTGAAAGGAGTACTTGAGAAAGCCCTGCAAAGTTTTAATTTCTGGGGAATCCATATTTTCAGGCCTTCCTTGTTGCTCGGAGAACGGAATGAAAACAGATTTGGTGAAAATATTGCACAAGTTCTCGGCCGTGGACTCAACTTTATCACCGGAGGACTCGTATATAAGTATAAACCTGTAGAAGCAGAATACCTTGCCAGGGCAATGGTAAATGCCGCACAGAAAATGGATGGTGGGGGAGTACACATCTACCCATCGAGCCGTATTTATGAAATGGCAGAAGATTATGAATTACAATTAAAGAAAAGAAAATAAATATGCTTAGTAAATCACATATCAATATTGAGGTAGCAGTTGACGAAGATAATATGCCGGAAAAAATCTCTTGGAAGGCATCAGCGCATCCCGACCAGGACAATTACCAAGATGCCAAGGCTATGCTGCTTGCTTTCTTCGATGGAGAGAAAAAAGAAACCTTGAAAATAGACCTATGGACCAAGGATATGCAAGTCGTTGAAATGGATAGATTCTTCTTCCAGACTCTTCATAGCATGGCCGATACCTATATGAAATCTACCAATAATAAGGAACTCGCAGGTGCTATGCAACAATTTGTTCAGTACTTCGGCGAAAAAACACAGGTGATTAAAAAAGCTGAATAAACATCTAAGTCTTCTGATAGAACAGCTAGATGAATCTCAGTGGTGCAACCCATCAAGGGCTAGAAAGTCCAGAAGAGTTGCATATTGCTTTCTCTGACGGACTTTCACACGTTCACCTCCGGAGAATTCCTCCGTTCCGAGGTCACAGAATGGGTAAGCCGGCCTTGGACACCTGGGAAATCCGGGATAGCTGAGCCATGGTATCCATTAAACACATCATCAATGGAACGCCGGTGGCACGGATCTAGCTGATTTCCGCTGATCTGATTCTTACTAAAACATTGTAGAACCGATGCAGGATTCACGACCAAGAAATTCCCCTCCATTGTTAAGGTGTTTACATCATAGACGAGGTGGTTTCTTAATCGTCCTGAAATCCATTCCGGCACCGAATTCCTATGTGATGTGATATGCTTCAGAGTAATAGGGGATAAAATTCTCTTTATCGCCTTTGTCTAAGTACTGCATAAAAATTTATTAAATGGATAAAATTTTCACGGAAATGGTAAATACGATGGGATAAACCTTTTATTTTAGCCGGGAAGCTCTGAACCTAAACCATCGTGGTGATGTTTACGCGCGGTTGACGATCTGGTTTTTACAGAATTTCCTGATGACTTCAGGAAAGATACGTACGTCGGTGAATTAGAAATAATTCCTGAAGAGGTATAAGCTATTTGTCGATTAAATAAGTTGGTACATAAGCATAGATTTTCTGCACACAACATTTCTACCTACCTTTGCTCCGTTGATTCAGAAGATATAAACAGATAATGCAAAACATTACAAGCCGTATATCGCTCACGCATTCGATGGCTTCAAGGGTGAATCTGAAGTAGAAATACGCTTGAAATGCATTTATAACCATTTGTACTTAAATCTGTTAAAGCCATGTCGATAAGATAAATTTATGCTAGGAGCTTTACTTATAGGAATAGGGCTGGGCTTATCACTATCAATTGCAGCAGGTCCTGTCTTTGTGATGATTGTGAACACATCATTGGACAAGGGGAAAAAGCAGGCAGCTTTCTTTGCCGCCGGTGTCTGGATAAGTGATGCGATATATGCATATCTAACGTATCTCGGCGTAAATTGGATTTCTGACTTGGTGTATAGTCCGGCATATAGAAATAAATTGAGCTTTATCGGGGCATTGATTTTGCTTGTCTTTGGGATAGGGCTTATCATCAGTAAAGAAACGCGATCCAAGGATGTGAAGTCCCTGCGGAAGCGCGATATGTTGAAACTCTTGATGCAAGGATATGCCATAAATACCTTTAATCCTTTTACGATTATTTTTTGGCTGGGTATTTCAGGAGGAATCGTTGCTCATGAGGTCTCTTCCAATCTCAATGCAGGCTTCCTCTATTTTGGCTTGCTGGGGACCGTAATATTGATGGATGTCTTAAAAATAATCCTGGCCAATAGAGTATCGGATTTACTGAAGTCCCATATCATAGCAAAGATCAGAAAGGTAACGGGAATAGTGCTTTTACTCTGTAGTGCCTTTCTGCTTTATGAATCATTTTTTTAGGATGAGGAGCTGCAGAGACTGAGATTTACCATTTTTTTTATAGATTACGCTCTGATCATATTATCTTAGACAGAATTTTATTTCATTGATAAAAGAGACACAATGCGCAACCTGAAATACATCTTATTTTTACCATTATTTTTCTTCTTTCTGCACACAAGCCATGCGCAGAAAGAAATAACAATTGATAAAATATGGAAGACTTGGGAATTTAGAGCTTCATCACCTCGTGGCTTCAATTTTCTGCCTCATAGCAATCAATATACCCGCATTGAGGGCAATGCGATTAATGTTTATGATATAGTTACGGGTGAGCGGGTAAGAACGATGTATGATGGCAAGAATGATGAGGTGCAAATCGAAGAGTTTAAGGTTCTCGGGGATGATGATCTGCTTATTCTTACTGAAATTTACCCTATTTACAGACGGAGTACTCGCGAGAAGGTCTTTTTCTATGATGCTGAATCGGAAAAACTTCAAGCCATTGCCAATGGCGAGAAAGTTATGTATGCATCAGTTGATTCTGATAAAAACAGAATTGCTTTTGTCAGAGAAAATAATCTGTATATTCAGGACCTCAGCACCGGAGATATTCACCAGATTACAAGTGATGGAGCGAAAAATAAAATTATAAATGGTGCTTCAGACTGGGTTTACGAAGAAGAATTTTCCCTCACACAATCCTATGAATGGTCACCTGACGGGAAGTATATTGCCTACCTAAAATTTGACGAAAGTCAGGTACCTATGTATGAACTCTTTTTCTATCATAATAAGAAGTATCCGACAATCTACAAGTATAAATATCCAAAAGTAGGGGAGAATAATTCCATTGTTACTGTACACATTTACAATACTTCAACGGGTGAAACGCATGATATAAATCTCGATGCTTATTATATCCCGCGTATTCAATGGAGTCCGGCCGGGAACTTAATCGTGACAACAATGAACAGGCATCAGAATCGGCTTGATCTACTCAGAATTAATCCTGAGAATAGAGGTATTGATACGATTATTCACGAGGAGAGCGATACGTATATTGCGGTCACCGATGCATTCAGATACATTGAGGATGGAGAAAAATTTATCTGGCAGAGTGAAAGAAATGGATGGAAACAGCTATTCTTGTACACCAGTGAGGGCAAATTGTTGAAGAATCTGACACCCATAGGCACTGTGGTTACGGATTTTTACGGATTTGATGAAAAGAGGAATGAAATCGTATATCAAGCCGCCCTCGATCCCTTGAACAGACAGATTATTGCCAGGAATATTACAAGCGGAGAAAAGCGGACACTCGAGGCACAGATAGGAACCAATAGCGCGGCCTTTTCACCGACATTTGATTATTACAGGCATACTTTCCAGACGGTAAATACACCGCCGGTGTACACGCTGAAAAAGAATGATGGGAAAGTCGTCAAGGCGCTGGAAGATAATGCCGGCCTTCTGGCTAAAATCAAGGAATATGATAATCCCAAGGTGGAATTCTTCAAATTGATGTCTGCCGGTGAGGAGAGCTTAAATGCCTGGATGATTAAGCCGAGTGATTTTAATCCCGATGAAGAATATCCTGTATTTATGTATGTCTATGGTGGTCCGGGTGCTCAGACGGTACGCAATTCCTGGATGTGGAATAATTACTGGTGGTTTCAGATGCTTGCGGATAAAGGAATCATTATCGTGAGTGTCGATAATCGCGGCACCGGAGGTCGTGGTACGGCATTTAAGAATCAGACTTACCTCAATCTGGGTAAAATGGAAACTGCTGACCAGATTAATGCTGCCAGACAACTCGCAGCACTGCCTTATGTTGATGAGGATAGGATAGGAATATTTGGCTGGAGCTATGGCGGTTTTATGGCCGCAAATTGTATTTTTAAAGGAAACGAGGTATTTGATTTGGCTATTTCGGTGGCTCCGGTTACGCATTGGAAATGGTACGATACGATTTATACGGAACGATATATGCGCACGGTTAAAGAAAATAAAGCAGGTTATGAGTCCAATTCCCCGATTAACTTTGCCGATCAATTGAAGGGCGATTATCTATTGATTCACGGTACGGCAGACGATAACGTACACTTTCAGAACACCGTAGAATTAACGCGCGCATTGATAAAGGCAGGAAAGCAATTTGAAACTTATTTTTACCCCAATAGAAATCATGGTATTTACGGAAATAATGCCCGACCACATCTCTATACCAAGATGACGCATTTTATCCTGAAGAACTTTGATTTACTGGAGGATGTTGAGTAAATGGAATTACGAGAGGAAAATAAATATATTGGATGGGAAGTAAGGAGGAATTTGTACCGGAAATTGAAATAAAAAATCGCAAAGCAAGCTTTCAGTATTTTCTGGGGCAACACTTTGAGGCCGGGATTGTCTTGCGCGGCTCTGAGATTAAATCGATTAAGCGTGGATCTGTAAATATAGGCGATGCATTCTGTTATTTTCATAAAAATGAGCTCTATGTGAAAAATATGCATATTTCAGAGTATAAGTACGGCTCCCCTCATACCAATCACGAGCCTCTCAGAGAAAGAAAACTACTCCTCAGAAGAAATGAATTAAAGAAAATTGCCAAGAAAGTGAAACAGAAAGGGGCTACGGTCATTCCCGTCAGATTATACGTAAATGAAAGAGGACTCGCCAAGCTTGAAATTGCAATCGCTACCGGTAAAAAATCTCATAATAAACGCGATTCTATCAAGAAAAAGGACCAGAAGAGAGAAATGGAACGCGCCAAGCAAGATTATAAGCGGTATCATTAATTTTATCCCTTATGAATAATTCCTTTCTTTAAATGCTATATCCGATTCCGGCTTTGAAATTAATGGCATCGAGGATATCCTTATTGGGGCCTACTCCATCAAATCCCATGAAATTCTGATATTGTACCTTGAAATGGAGCGCGAGCATACCCGTTAATTGATACCGTGTGTCCAGGCCTATGAAGATACTCGTGTATAAGCCTTCCTTGGGGCCACCACCTTTTAATAAGCCTTGAAAAAACGCCTTGTTGCTTAATTCTGATTCTTGAAAATCGGTGCCATGAGGTGCCGGCTGACCGTAAATTTCCATCAATGAAGTTCCTAGTCGCTTCTGTTGAATATCATAGGCAGCACTCACAATTGCATGAATATTTACGCCTGTTGATATACCGAAACTCCAGTTTTTCAATGCTATTGCAGTGTACTGCACCTCCAGTGGCATTGTGATTTCTCGGAAGGAAATTTCTCGCAAGCTTACGCTGTTGATACCTTGCCGTAAGCTACCATAAGTTTCCGATATCTGTGGTGGAATATAGGCGTAACTATTGTACTCAAGACCTAGACCTAGTGCAAATTTATGATTAATGAAGTGATAATAGGCGATTCCGATACCATTTCCTGGTTGAATTGACCTTACGGGTGCTACATCATAGAATGGATCATAAGGCGTGGAAATAATATCGAGCCTCTGATTATAGTATAGATAAAAAGCTCCAGGATGACTTCCGGTGTGTATTTTGAGCCCTTCAGACACTTGCGTTGAAGCTGAAACAAGCTTTAATCCGTGTCCCGTGGATAATTCCGGTGTAATTTCAGGGAGGAAATCTGTGGAATATCCTTCTGTGCTATTATGCTTAGTAAATACTGCGGTAGCATTGTTTTTCCTTTCGTCCTTGGTGGTATTAAATTGTGCGGAATTGTTGCCGGGAGCATCCGGATTTAGCTTGCCGGCAACAGAATGGGATTCAGTGTCTAAAAGTGTACTTTGTGTTCTTTTTTCTTGTTTTGAGAGTGCTACTTTATACGCAGGATCCAGAGGCGACACTTGACTGATCTTTATCATCGACAGAGCTTGAATGCCAAGGATTTCTGAGGATGCTGTATTTTGGCTATGCTGAGGAGATTTTATACTTTTCTCAAGATAGGGGCTTTCAGTATGACTCCTTTTCTGATCGCTCGAGGCAAATGCCCTTGCTTCTTGTCGCTCAGAGCCTGAAAGCCCGGATTTAGTTGCACGTGATCCAACTGTCCCGGTGTCATGAGATTCAGCTATCTGTTGTTCTGCCCTTGTTGAGTTAGGTTCCTGTTCAGTGGAAGAAAATGCCAGTTCCATTTTAACAGACTTCTGTGTATGTCCGACCTCTGATAGCTTGTCTGCATTAGGATCTTGAATTTCCAATATTTTTCTTTCAGCCTCCGATGTGTTACTTTCTTCACGAATATCAGTTGAATTGTCGATTGCATATTCATCAAGAGGGACTTCAGATGTAGTATCAAGATGATGCAGCCGTGGCAATAACATCCATAGAATAAGCAGCATTGCAGCAACTTCAAGAATGCGTGAGGACCATAAATAGACTTTGGCTCGTATTCTGTTCTGCAAAAACAGTTGCAATCGAGCCCATGCTTCCTCGCTATAACTTCCATGGATAGAATTCAGAGACTCACGGACATAATCATCGAGCTCCGTCGCTTCTTGTTTATCTAGCATTGAGCTGAAAGCATCCCAGTCTGACTTGGCATCAGTAGTAGTGTTGTCTTGCAGATGATCTTTTACGAGTTCATCAATCGAATCGAGCTCGTATTTGTCAAGAAAGTTTTCCCAGTCCGGCTTGAACTGCATTACTGTGGGAAGATGCGACAGCGCCTTAAAGACGGCATTGTCCACCGGTGTCTCCTGAAGGGATTTTCCGCGTGCTGCATAAAACTTCAGCCATGCATCTTGAGGCACATCCACAGAGATGTTTTCTAGTGCCTCAATTACCATTTTTAACTCACTATCACTCATTTTCCCTATCCTTCAATAATTCCTTTATTTCTTAACATCTCTCTGAGTTTAGCACGTGCTTTCACGAGATTGGAACGCGATGTGCTTTCAGAAATATCGAGCATTTTAGCTACTTCACGATGTGAATATCCTTCCATAATATAGAGGTTGAATACTGCTCTATATGTAGGTGTGAGAGCTTGCACACAAGCGAGAATTTCTCTTTCAACGAGACGACTATTGGCATTGGGGATACTGGATGCAAGATCATAGGCTGTGTCAATATCCTCGGTTCTTCTTCTCGTGTTTTTCCGGTATTGATCAATGGCTGAATTTACGATAATGCGCTTAATCCATGAATGCAATGCAGTATTGGGTTTATACTTGTGCAGGCTCTTAAAGACCTTGAGAAAACCATCGTGCAAGATATCCTCAGCTTGCTGTGCGTTCTGTGCATAGCGTAAACATATCGAGAACATAATCGGATAATACGATTCATACAATATTTTCTGTGCCCATCGTTCCTTGCGTAAGCAAGCTGCGATTAGGGATTTTTCATCACCATCATATTGTAAGACTATATTCATATCATTCTGTAAGACCTATTTATTCTAGACTTGAATGGCCTTTCCTTCAATATCCTATGTTTTATTAAAAGAAATTCTTATTGAAAAAGTTCTCCTTCTATAAAACATGGAATTCCAAGGCTATAAGCATAGATAAACAGATTATTCAATTAAACAACGATAGAGAATGGGAAAACGCTGCATCAGGTCTGAAATATTTCACGGAAATCGGAATGGAGATGCCGATTAAGCGGAAAATGAGCTCGGGAAAGGAGACTCGTTGAAGGTAACCGCGATATTGTCAATAATTGTCTATGGATCTGATATTTTTCATCTGGATAAGGGCAGAGGGTAGATAATTCAGAGATATAGTAAATATTTCTTATATTTGTACACCGGCTCAGAGAAGAGATTGTAAGGATATTTGCGTAAGCTAAGGAAGAAAAATAAGCTCATGCACACTTGAATATACTCGGCGAATCTATATAAATTGATAGGGGAATGGGAGCTTCGCCTTGCGTTCAAGATTGAGAAGAAGAAAGAGTTAATAAAGTATGGCAGATAAAGAAATGAATTCATTGAAAGGGATGTATAAAGACTATTTTCTGGATTATGCATCCTATGTGATATTGGAAAGGGCAGTGCCATCGATAGAAGATGGCTTAAAACCGGTGCAACGACGGATATTGCATGCCTTGAAGCAGATGGATGATGGTAGGTTTCACAAGGTCGCCAATGTAATCGGGCAGACTATGCAGTATCATCCTCATGGAGATGCCGCAATCGGCGATGCGCTTGTGAATATGGGGCAGAAGGAGTTGCTTATCGACACTCAGGGGAACTGGGGTGACACGAGGACGGGCGATTCAGCAGCAGCACCGAGATATATTGAGGCACGCCTTTCAAAATTTGCCCTCGAGGTAGCATTTAACAAGAAGATTACGGAGTGGGAACTTTCTTATGATGGTCGGAAAGAAGAACCGGTGAATCTGCCGATGAAATTTCCATTATTACTTGCAATGGGAGTCGAGGGGATTGCGGTAGGTTTATCAACCAAGATTTTGCCACATAATTTTATCGAATTACTGAAAGGTTCTATTAAAATATTGCAAGGGAAACGCGTGACGCTGTACCCGGATTTCCTCACCGGCGGCAAGATTGATGTTACGGAATATAAACAAGGTAAGCGCAGTGGAAAAGTCAAGGTGCGCGCAACCATAGAACGGCGTGGGAATTCACAACTTGTTATCACGGAATTACCCTATAATACTACGAGCTCAAGCTTAATCGATAGTATCCTGAAAGCCAATGATAAAGGCAAAATCAAGATTAAAAAGGTCTCTGACAACACCGCAGGCAATGTTGAAATTGTCGTTGAACTAGCCGGCGGCGTGTCACCTGATCTGGCAGAAGATGCTCTCTATGCTTTCACAAATTGCGAGATATCCATCTCTCCCAATGCTTGTGTTATTGTCGATGAGAAACCCCATTTCCTTTCTGTGCTCGACATCTTGCGATTGTCAACAGACCATACCAAGGACTTATTGAAAAAAGAGCTTGAAATCACGCTGAAAGAACTTCAGGATAAATGGCACTTTGCATCTCTCGAAAAAATATTTATCCAGGAGCGTATTTATCGGCGTATAGAGCAATGTGAAAGCTGGGATGAGGTGCTGGAAACGGTGAAAGAAGGGATGTTGATGCATATTGCGACTCCATCTTTTCCTGCAGATGATAAAGGGGATAAGCTCGTGATGATGCGCGACTTGACAGATGAGGATATTGAGCGATTGACCAATATTAAAATTAAGCGCATTTCCAAGTATAATATCTTTAAGGCTGATGAACGCATTAAGGCTATTGAGGATGAAATCGCCATTACTCAGGATCATCTTGATCATCTGGTTGATTATGCTATTGATTACTTTAAATCACTCATTGAAAAATATGGTGAAGGACGTGAGAGAAGGACTGAGATCCAGGAATTTGATGAGGTGAACAGGTCAGATGTCATCGTGAACAATGCCAAGCTTTATGTGAATTTTAAAGATGGGTTTATCGGCAAGGACCTGAAAAATGCGGAATTTATATGTGAGTGCAGTGATCTGGATGATATTATCAGTTTCAGGAAGAATGGCAAATATTCTGTGGTGCGTATCGATGATAAGGTATATGTGGGGAAAGGAATACTCCATGCCGATATATGGCGTCGAGGCGATGAAAGAACAACGTATAACGCAATTTATACCGATGGAAAGTCAGGGCGCACTTATGCCAAGCGCTTTCACGTCAGTGCTATTACGAGAAGTAAGGACTACGACATTACTACCGGAGCTGCGGGCTCCAAGTTGCATTACTTTTCTGCCAATCCCAATGGAGAGGCGGAGCTCGTGGAAGTGCTTCTTTCTCCATCGTGTTCAGCAAGGAAAAAACGCTTAAAATTTGACTTCAGCGAGCTTGATATTAAAGGAAGGAGATCCAAGGGAAATACGGTGACGAAGTATCCCGTAAGAAAAGTCAAAATGCTTGAAGCAGGAGAGTCAACCTTAAGTGCCATAGAATTGTATATGGATGAGGTGTCCGGGAAGTTGAATAAAGATGAAAGAGGTCTGTTCCTGGGAGCATATAATACCGGAGATAGTATTATTGCTTTATACGATGATGGGTCTTATGATATTCACGAGATAACATTTGAGTTAAAGAAGAAATACAATCCGGATGAAATAGTGTATATAGGCCGATATGAAGATGATATGGTAGTCACGGCACTTTATTATGACGGGGAAAGGAAATGGACATTGTTGAAGAGATTTGAGATTGAGACCTCGTCCACAGATCAGAGATTTATATATATTACCGATCACAAGAAATCGGAATTGATCCACGCTAGCGTAGCTCCGCATCCTATTTTCCGATGCTCATATCGCGATAAAACAGGATCCCATGAAGAAGAAATTGATGTTGTTGAATTTATTGACGTGAAAGGATGGAAAGCACTCGGAAACAAGGTCAGTGAGTACAAGTTTTATTTTAAAGAGGAGCTATCCGGTGAGCTTGATAATGCCGCTGCAGCAAGTGATGAGGAAGATAGTTCTGATGACGTTCAGATAGGTGATACTGTAGATTTTGATATTGAAGAGAATGATTCAGATAATGGAGAAGAATCGCAAGGCACTTTATTTGATTGAGGACCGTGGAATTTAACAATACGCGGCACACCTGTCCAAAACGTTTTGAAACTTAAAACCTTTTAGGATGAACACTGAAA
>CAYTBT010000040.1:0-21725 GCA_964436125.1 uncultured Saprospiraceae bacterium
TTTTTTTTGTTTAGGGGCAGGTTTCAGGATCGGACGACATTTGCTGAAAAGCTGAAAAATACCGGTAGCTTGTTGCTGTTCATGGTTTTTAACTCTACAGACCAATATTAGAAGTGATTGATTTTCCACATCCTTTTGTTGGACATCATTATTCTTGCCCAGGAATCTGTATATTGTGCTTACTATGAAATTTGATTCAATACCCGGAAATACGGAACTTAAAGATACACTTAAATCTCTGATTCAGAGCCAGGCTTTTCCACATTGTATTCTTCTGACAGGAGAGCAAGGCAGTGGAGTATTCCCCATTGGATTGGCAATAGCTACAGCCTTATTTTGTACCGATGAGGAAGAATTTATCTGTGGAAATTGCAATGCCTGTAAGCTAATGAATAATTTACAGCAGCCAGATATCCATTTCACCTTTCCTATTATCAAGGTGAAAAGAAAGGAAACAAGTAATGCTTATAGGGAGAAATGGAACACATTTGTCAAGGAATCCCCCTTTATAACCTACTTTAACTGGCTGAAGTATTTAGAATCTTCATCCAAGCAAGGCATAATACCGGTAAGTGAGATAGGAGATATTAATCACTTTGCCCAGATGTATTCCTATGGAGATGGACCTAAAATCCTATTTGTCTGGTGTGCAGAGTATCTCGGTAAGAATGGAAATAGATTGCTTAAGTTGATTGAGGAGCCACCGGAGGATATGTATATTATCCTCATTGCTGAGTCTCGAGAGCAAATCCTTAATACAATTTTATCCCGGGCTCAGCATTATCACTTCCCCAATCCATCAAAAGAGGAAATTGAAACATATCTGATAAATAAGTTTCCACAAATGGCAAAGGCAGATATAGAACAAGCTTCTGTACTTGCGGGTGGAAATATAGCTAAGGCCATGGAATTTTTACAGAAGAGCACAACTGAACAAGTGAATATGCTTTTGCCATGGCTACGCGATTGTTATACAGCTAAGTCTGATGCCTTATATAAATGGGCTTCAGCCTATAATGGATTTTCTCGTGAGGAGAAAAAGATATTTTGGGATTATTTTTTGCAATATCTACAAGAGCTACAGCGCATTATTGTCGGTAGTAAAACCCTGCCACGATTGCCGGAGAAACAGATTGTCGCTGCGCAGAAAATGAGTAAGTTGTTAAATTATCAAGCTCTGGGCAAGATTTATGAGACAATTCAAGATGCTATAATTGCACTTGAGAGAAATGATAAATCTGACCTTACATTTATGTCAGCTTCTTATAGAATACACAGGATATTTCGATTAAATTAAGATTGAAGCGGTAAAATCCGTACATTTGATAAGACAAAGAATGGAGAATTATGAGTTGTTCAACATGTAGTAATGGATGTTCAGAAGGTTCATGTGGTGGAAATGGCAATTGTTCAGGAGGATGTAATAAGTTAAATACATTTGACTGGTTGAGTATTCAGGACCTTGATGATGCGGTACCCTGTGATATTGTCGAAGTAAGCTTTAAGAATGGATCAACCAAGGCGTTCTATAAGAATCCCCATTATCTTAATGTTTACGTACGGGATATGGTCGTCGTCGAGTCGAGTTCCGGCTATGATGTCGGACAGATCTCCTTGAAAGGGGAACTTGTACGCTTACAACTGAGGAAGAAGCATATTAAGGAAGAACAGGTTCAAGATAAAATTATCCGCATAGCCAATAAAAATGACCTCGATAAGCTCGAGCAGGCGCGTGGACTGGAACAACGGACGATGGTAAGAGCCAGGTCAATCGCCAGGACACTGGGACTGGATATGAAGATAAGTGATGTTCAATATCAGGGAGATCTGAAAAAAGCAACTTTTTATTATATTGCAGATGGGCGGGTGGATTTCCGAGAACTTGTGCGACGATATGCAAGGGCGTTCAGGATTAAAATTGAAATGCGGCAGATAGGAGCTCGACAGGAAGCCGGCAGAATAGGTGGAATAAGTTCGTGTGGAAGAGAATTGTGCTGTTCTACATGGCTCACGGATTTTAAAACCGTAACCACGGCGGCAGCTAGATATCAGAACCTGGCAATTAATCAATCTAAGCTTACCGGCTTATGCGGCAGGCTTAAATGCTGCCTTAATTATGAGCTTGATATGTATATTGAAGGCTTGTCCAAGTTTCCCGATGATGCTGATAAATTATACGTTAAAACCGGTGTGGCTAGCCTGGTGAAAATCGATATATTTAAAGAGAGAATGTTTTACAACTTTATACCTAATAAAGGTCGTAGCATTGTCGTAGGGCTGGACCTGGACCGCGTCAAATATTTGCGTAAGCTGAATAAACAGAATAAGAAGGCCGATACCCTGGAAAAGAATACAGAAGAAGGGAATAAAGCTGTGGGTTTCTGATAAAGTTAATAAAATTAAAGTACGAGGATTAAGTTCTGATAAATTGCCTTTTATGCTGAACACATTGAGGACAAGATTATTCTACATACAAAAACATTTCTTTTATGAATAAATACGATGTTATAGTTATCGGGTCAGGCCCGGGAGGCTATGTTGCAGCCATTAAAGCCGCTCAACTTGGGATGAAAACAGCGATTGTTGAAAAATACGATACACTCGGAGGTACATGCTTAAATGTGGGATGTATCCCTTCAAAGGCTTTGCTGGACTCTAGTGAGCATTACCACAAGGCCTCAACAGATTTTAAAACACATGGAATTCTCATCGATTCTATGAAAATAGACATGAACCAGATGATTGATCGCAAGGCTCAAGTCGTGCTGGATAATGTCAACGGGATTAAATTCCTTATGAAGAAAAATAAAATTGATGTCTTTCACGCGCTCGCTAGTTTTAAAGATGATCATGTCATAGCACTCGATGGCAAAGATGCACCGGAAGCCATCGAAGGTGAAAAAATTATCATCGCAACCGGCTCTAAACCTAATATGCCCGCCGTATTCAACTATGACAAGAAACGGGTAATCAGCTCTACTGAAGCCCTCGAATTGCGTAAAATTCCCAAGAAAATGATTGTTGTAGGTGGAGGCGTTATCGGACTTGAACTCGGTAGCGTTTATGCCCGACTCGGTACTGAGGTAATTGTGGTAGAATACAATGATACTATCGTTTCCGGGATGGATGATGATTGCTCCAAGGAATTAAAACGTTCACTTAAGAAATTGGGCTTTAAATTTTATCTAAAACACGAGGTAACTAAGGTTACTCCACAGAAAACACAGGCCAAGGTGCTCGTAAATAAACGCGATAGCGATGATACGATGGAATTAAAGGCAGATTACTGCCTCGTTGCTATCGGAAGGAGCGCATATACACAAGGACTGGGATTGGAAAATGTCGGACTTTCTACGGATGAACGTGGTAAAATTCCCGTGAATGAAAATTTACAAACGGAAAAAGCCCATATTTATGCAATAGGCGACGTAATTAATGGTCCTATGCTGGCACATAAAGCCGAAGAAGAAGGAATTTATGCTGTTGAGCATATTCATGGTGAAAAGCCATCTCTGAATTACAATCTTATACCTTCAGTTGTCTATACCTGGCCGGAAGTCGCTTCTGTAGGAAAGACGGAGGAAGCACTTAAGAAAGAAGGAGTGGCATATAAGAAAGGAAAATTCCCTTATAAGGCACTCGGTAGAGCTCGTGCGAGTATGGATCTCGATGGTATGGTAAAAATTCTTGCTGATAAGGAGACCGATGAAATACTCGGGATGCATATCGTGGGAGCACGCGCTGCTGATATGATCGCAGAGTGTGTCGTCGCGATGGAATACCGCGCTTCAGCCGAAGATATCGGCATGATTACACATGCGCACCCGACATTTACAGAGGCTATCCGCGAGGCGGCTCTCGCTGCATTTAATGGGAAGCCTATACATCTGTGATTGAGGCTGAGGCCTCAAGGTGAGACTACGAGCTCAGCTTGCTGAGTGAGATAGCTCGACCTAGTCCGCCGTAGGCGTGATAAAGGCTGAGGTTGAGGTTAAGGCTAAGGCTGAGGTTAAGGCTAAGGCTAAGGCTGAGGTTGAGGTTAAGGCTAAGGCTGAGGTTAAGGCTAAGGCTAAGGCTGAGGTTGAGGTTAAGGCTGAGGTTGAGGTTAAGGATAAGGCTAAGGCTGAGGCTGAGGTTAAGGCTGAGGTTAAGGCTGAGGTCTCAAGGTGAGAGTAGGGACTCAGCTTGCTGAGTGAGATAGCTTGCCCTAGTCCGCCGAGGCGGAATGATGAATTATGGATTGTGAATGATGGATTGCTTCAACATTTCAACTGACAAACATCTAAGAAAATCATCTGAAGCCATAGCTAATGGCTAAGAGCTCGCCGAAAGCGCAGCAGGTAATGGCTAATGGCTCCGCCGTAGTCGTAAGTCGGGTAATCGGTAACGGGTAATCGGTGACAGGCTCATTGTCCATTGTCCATTGTTCATTGCGCATTGCACATTGCTCATTGCACATTGCACATTGCTCATTGCACATTGCTCATTGTTTGTTCAACTTTTCAACTAAATCAGCCAATAGCCAATGGCCAACAGCTAATGGCTAATGGCTTCGCCGAAGGCGGATTGAGGCTGAGGTTATATCTTATTGTGTGCACTTCAATCCACTTCGGTGGTCTGCATATTTTTTCTCTTGAGTTGAATGGGAACGAAACACATAAAAATGAGAGGAAATATAGAGAAAATTCCTTCAGAATTAGTAGTTAAAATATGCATATAGTACCTTAGGGTCATTCCAATTTTCACATAAAACAAGGAAGATGAAATTATTTAAACAACTCATGCAGATTATCAAAGGGTATGGGGTAAGAGAAGTATTTGCTGTACCCGGAGATGCAATTAACGCATTCGTCGATGAATTTAGGAAAGACGATGAGGTTAAATTTATTCATGTAAGTCATGAAGAAGCCGGAGCATTTGCGGCTTCATGTCAAGCGAAGCTTACCGGGCGATTATCGGTATGTGCGGGCACAGTAGGTCCGGGCGCAATACACCTCTTGAACGGCTTGTATGATGCTCAGATGGACGAAGCCCCTGTACTGGCGATATGCGGGCAAGTCCCCACTTCAGAACGCGGATCGCGCTATCATCAAGAAGTTGATTTAAAGAAATTATTCAGTGACGTAGCTGTCTTTGTAGAAGAAGTATTTGACCTAAGTCAGATGCCGAGACTGGCGCTCGATGCCTGCAATGCAGCAATGGAGAAGAAGGGCGTTGCAGTACTTATTGTTCCGCATGATATCGGTGGTTCTGATGTTGAGGATACGGAGATTCACATCGATATAGCCAATACCCGGTCGCGTCTCGTCCCGGCGACCGACAGGCTCGTAGATGCCGTACAGCGCATTAATAATGCCTCCAAGGTCGCAATATTTGCCGGAAAGGGTACACGTGGCGTGCAAGAAGAGGTCTTGAGCCTCGCTGAACACTTAAAAGCACCGATAATCCGCTCTTTGAAAGCCAAAGATATTATCCCGGAAGATCATCCACATTTTGCCGGCGGAATTGGACTGCTCGGCGATCGCGCCGGCGTAGAAGCTATGGAGAAATGCGACTTGCTACTCATGCTTGGGACAGATTTCCCCTATAGGGAATGGATAAGTAAAGATGCTGAGGTGATCCAAGTTAATCAGAAACTCGTCGATGCCAATCGCCGCGTGCCTCGCGCATTTCCGATTATCGGTGATTGTGAAGTCGTCGTGCCTTATTTCCTGGATAATTGCAATGAAAAACAAGGGAAGGATTTTCTTGAAGACGTCTGTGATTCAGATAAATTCTGGAATTATGCAACACGGAAATTTTCACAATTCACTGCAAATAAAAATACGATACATCCACAGAAAGCAAGCCGCATACTCTCAGAATATGCCCCGGATGACACAATTTATACCTGCGATACAGGCGCTGTAACCGTATGGGGTGGACGTTATGTGAAAATGAAAAAAGGACAGCGATTTACAGCTTGTTTTAACCTTGCTTCCATGGCTTATGCAATGCCGGCTTCCATCGGTGCTCAACTTGCTTATCCTGACAGAACCGTTGTGTCACTTTCAGGTGATGGCGGCTTAAATATGTTGATGGGAGACTTGCTTACCATCGTGAAATACAAGCTTCCCATTAAGGTTATCGTATATAATAATGGCAAACTTGGCCTGATTAAGATGGAACAGGAAGTCGATGGTTATCCCGAGTTTCAGACCGACTTACACAATCCGGATTATGTGAAACTCGCCGATGCAGTCGGTATGAAAGGATATCGCGCTTCTAGTGCGGAAGAACTAGAAAGTCTCCTGCCTGATTTCTATGCTGAGGATGGCCCCGCTATGCTCGACATGAATGTGAATCCGGATGAGCTTACCTTGCCGCCGAAGATTTCCATTGACCAAACAGTCGGCTTCAGCCTTTCTAAGCTGAAGGAGATGTTGCAAGATTAATTTAATATGGCCTTTTATGAGAAGCACCTTGTAGGCGGTGAGATAGAGACTTTCTATGCTTATATATAAGCTTCCGCAAATGTCTTTATCAACCCATGGGCTTTTTCAGCGCTATTGTCGTAAGCTTTACGGATGATATCAATCTTCCACACTCATCGCTTATTTTAATATCGGTGAGCTGGAGTGTCCTGCCCCTGTGGATAAACTCTGCACGCGCATAGACTTTGCCTTCACTGATACTCCTGAGATGGTTTCCCGAGATTTCAACTCCCCTGATGTAAAAATTCTTGCTATCGAGGAAGATATAGGAAGCTACGCTTCCTACGGTTTCTGCAAGCGCTATGGAGGCACCGCCGTGAAGAACTCCATCAGGCATGTGCACCTTGGGAGTGACGAGCATACTGGCTATGAGGTAATCGGCGCCGATCTCCTCGTATTCAATGTCCAATGTCTCAACTAGTGTATTCTCGGATAATTGCTTGCACATCGCAAGGAGCTCTTCATCGCTGTGCCGACTGCGGAGTGAGTTTTCTGAATTGCTTTTACTCATAATTCTTTATTTTCCTTTCTGTGACCGGCGTGCCGGCTTGTATCTTCTGTTTTCAATAAATGCTAAGGGTGATGTGAATTGTATTTTAGCTTTCTGAGCTGCTTGCCATTCTCGGTATCAGGTATAGAAAGTGAACTATTCAATCGATTTTTTAACAAGGATGCTTCACTTGTGTTGTTGAAATGGTGGATGAATCGAATAATGGGAAATCTCAAGCTAGGAGCTCCTCCGATGGTTTCCCTTTCGGCAAATATAGGATAAGGCATAAACACATTTGCTTAATTCTTACGCACATTGCCTAAAATTATGCCGCATAATAAAAAAGCCATTGACTAGGATTAAGCCAATGACTTTTTTATTGTTAACCAATGTAATTTCTTACCGATGATTTTAATGCTGAAGGATATTATAGCCCTTATCCTTGAGCTCAAAGAGGTAAATTACGGTATTCGGTTCGAGATCTAGCCTTTCATCTGCCTGTGAAATGTCCGCGTCTTCGCGGTGAAGTGCATACTCACAGACAACGAGGTCGATCCCCATATCTTCACATTCATTAATCTTCTTTTCAAGCTTAGGATCTTCAACAATCTGCTTTGCCAGGATGCCTGTAACAAGAACCTTAAATTTATAATTATTCTTCTTGACGCGCATCATCTCAGCAGTCGCCATGGCAGTGTTCAATTGGCCGATATCGGATGCCACATAGGCAAATTTTGTCGATGTGCCTTGATACTCCCTGTATTCATACTCGTGATTGTCTTGTGCATGAACGGAGTTGAGTCCTATAAGTAAGAACATACCACTTAAAATGCTGAGTAATATTTTTCCTTTCATTGTGTTAGATTTTATGTAAATAAGTTAAATTAAACAAATACTATTCCATTTTTACGCCTTTCCAATACACATGCGCTAGGTATAAATGCCTTGCTATGCAATCGAATTTCCGTATTTCTTATATATCGAGTACAATTTCCGCGGTGCATTCAAGACCATGATAACAGCGCTTTCCGAGCATATTCTTGTCATTGCAGAAAACACCATGCCGTATTTTCTATTTCTGCAGAGCATATTGGTTCTTACGCTTCTGTAAATGTAGAAAACAATAGAAAAAAACACTCCTCTTATATGATTTTATCGATAAAAAAAGCTTTCCAATCTATAAAACTACTTCTCCAGTGAAAATTGGGCGCTTTTATTGCTGTAAACCAAGCCGTTTCAGTGCCCAATCCAAAATTAATTTATACATGGGCAGAAAGATAATGGCGTTCACAAGAATCTTAAAACAATAATCCACAGTACCGATTTCTACAAGATTATTGGCAAGATAGGGATCGCTGGTTTTATAAAAAGCAACCATGTAAAAGGTGATTGTATCGATGAGATTCCCAAATATCGCTGCAGCAAGCGGTGCGTACCACCACGTCTTCATCTGCCTTAATTTATTGAAAACAAATACATCCATCAGTTGCCCGATGACGTAGGCTGAAAAACTTGCAACTACAATACGTGCACTGAATAAACTGAATTGCATTAATTCTCCGACTCCCAGCCAGCTCCCATCTCGGAAACCCACGATAACAATATATGATACCAGAAGTGCGGGAAACATCGCAGTGAATATAATCTTCCGACCAAATCGAGCGCCGAATATCCGCACCGTTAAATCCGTTGCAAGGAAGATGAAAGGAAAAGTAAAGGTTCCCCAGGTGGTCTTAAATCCAAATACCGCTACCGGGAATTGCACCGCGTAATTACTCAGCGCGATAATAAATACGTGAAAGCAAGCGAGGAGTAATGCCAGCCTTCGTTTTTTTCTTGTGAGCATAGGCGTCTTAGTTTTTTAACGTGGGAGAATTGCGAACCACGAGTACCCATTGATCAATAATATAAATGGCGCAAGGTAAGGAGAATCATGGACATTGTCTTCTTGTGATCGGATATTAAGCCCAAGACAGGGTCAATGTACCTCTCTGACAGGATGAGAATTGTCGAGAATAGCCTGCAAGAAGAGGTTGATTTCTTCGAGATTGTCGGCCTTTGTAGCCATTCTACTCCATAGAACACAGGCAAAGTCCATCGAGGGCACTACTTTGATGACTTCTTCCACCAGACTATCCGTCTCAGCCGATATAAGAATAAATGTATCGCTCGGAGAAGGTCCGGGTTGAATAAATGCATTGTTTTCACTGTAAGAAATAACGGTATTGTTCTCTTTTACAATATCCGATACATTATCATAAGAGATGCCATTATCAGAATATTGGATTACAGTGTTGTCAGTAAGGACGATATTGTCTTGCAAGTCTCTATCGCCATAGTTCTGTACATATATTCCCATCTCACAATTAATAAGGATGTTGTTCTGAACAACTGAAGGACCACCGCCTGTATTGATACCTGCACCACCGGCATTGACGATAATGTTCCCTAAAACAATATTGGAATTTATGCTGTCCATATCTTCAGCGCCATAGACCATTATTCCCGGCCCCTTGGCACCGGTGATAAAATTATACGCGATAATACTTTTCACGACGTTGAGCTTCAATTGAATGCCGTAGCCGACCGGACTTTCATAATTCTGAGATGCATCAACTATATTCCCTCGGAAGACAAAGTGTTCCACCGGACTATTTCCCTGGTGATTTCCTATATATACCGGAGCTCGATGTGTTCCGTCAAAGTAATTATTGAGAACGCGGATGTTTTTGTATGTGCACCGCTTAAAATTGGCACTGATATCTCCATCGCCATTTTCAGTGAAAACACAATTTTTAATAATAACATTGGTACAGGTGCCATCAACTTCTCCGAGCCTGATTCCATACCCAATGCCGTGAAATTCCAGATATTCAAAGACGAGGTTGCTTCCTTTTATCTCCCACAGGTTGTGCGCCGGATTTAAATCTTGTATGAGCGGCCTTGCCTCCCCTTTACCATAACCCATAAGAACAATAGGTGCTTCTTCAGTACCGGAATTTTCACTTACTATATGTCCTTCATACCTGCCTTCATGAAGGAGAATAGTATCACCCGGAACGGCATTCTCAAATGCCTGACTTAGATCATCACCCGGGTAAAGGATATGGGTATTTGCGTAAGCTGATGGGACTAAAATACAGAGAATAATGATATAGAAAGCCCTGAATTGCGTAGTGGTACAAGTGAAGAATCTATTCATAGTATTGCTATTTATAGGGAATATTATCGGATTACTTCAAATGCCTGAGTGATTGCCGCATCCTGAAGAATGAGCTTCACATAATAAATCCCGGGAGAAAAATCAGCCGTGTGAATCCGATAAAGTGACTCAGAATGCCCTTCCAGGCTGCCTATGCGCCTTCCCAAGCTATCATATAGGTGTATCTTCTTGATTTTGCTCTGCCCGGAGTAGTGAAGCATAAGTATTGAGGAACTGGGATTTGGGTAGAGTTGTACTGCATTGCCCGCCTCGGTATCCAGAGTGCTTGTCCCTTGTGAGAGAATACGAATGATATAATCTTCCGTTTCACCGACGGCATAAGCAGCACAAGGCGATAAGCCCGCTTCCGCAAATCTGACAAGGCGTACTCGTAAGCGATAGCGACCGGTTTTTACCTCAGATGGAATATGGATATTGAAATTACGCGTATTCTCAGGTCCCATCCGTCCCAATTTTATGACCTCTTCATCCGAACTGAACTTTTTGTCCTGATTGAAGTCGATCCATGCACGCAGAAAAAGAAAGTATGCATACTTCCGGAATGTAGAGACAGAACCGGAATAACTATCTCCCGCACTTAATTGAAAGGTAGAATCAGCTTCATAAATACTGAATGTGCTACTTTCAGATGGGCTGCTTTCCCTGTGCAAGACATCGCCATCATCACCAGTAAGTTGAAAAAGCGTTATATTACTTAGATTACTACAACTGTCAAGATATTCAGGTGTACAATAACTCTGCGCATTCACATTATTTAAAGCTATCAGGCAAAATAAGGTAGCGTAAATGGCAAATGAGAAATTCTTGCTTGAAAAACTGTCATCGTAAATTCTATGCATAATAGATATAGGATTTTATTCCGCAGTCATTTATTCCGACTTCCGTCAAATATCTTTTCAGATTCCTTTATTTCTTGCCTTGAGAAGGTAAATGACTCCAATAAATGTACAAGGTAAGCGATTCTATGAGAAACTACAAATCCGAAAATGTGAGGCTTAAAGTATGTAGGGAAGCCCCTTTTTATGAATACCGGAAATTAAAAAGTCATAAGATTGTCATCAATGAAATTATTTTGCTCAAAAGTGAAAAAATGTGGCTAAAAATATCCTTATCTGAAATGGCTAAGATGCTTATAAATAGAGGCTTTCAGAAAAGAGGATAAAATTGTCCGGAAAAACATGATTAGGATCATGCTTTTCTACTTTTCAGCTCATTGTTTAGGTGTATAAACCAGAGTAATTTTAAAGTACAAAAGAAGGGAAAGACATTGATTAACATAAAAGCATCAATTATGAAATTACAAAAGAAATCAAGAAATGTGAAGCTACTTTACCTTGCTCTTTTAATAGGAGTAGCGGTACTAGCAATGGGCTATTTAATTGATAGAGATAGTGATTCCGGATATGATCTGGAAGAAATAACAGGAACTTATGTCGCTGAGGTAACGACTGCTCCGGAAGTTCCGCCGGCGATAACCAGGGATGAAGCAAAGCGGGTTATTGTCAAGCTAGAAACCAAGGAAACAACGCTTCCCATTGCACCGGGCGTTGAATATGCGACAGCCTGGACATTTAATGGGACAATTCCCGGACCTATGGTCAGAGTAAGAGAAGGGGACCTTGTGGAAGTGCACTTGAGCAATGCTGCTGATAGTAAAATGGCGCATAATATAGACTTGCACGCAGTAATGGGGCCTGGTGGTGGAGCGGAAGCTTCCTTAACACCTCCGGGACAGACGACAAAGTTTAGTTTTCGGGCCTTGAAGCCTGGTTTATACATATATCACTGTGCCGCTCCGCCGGTAGGAATACATATCAGTAATGGAATGTACGGGATGATCCTTGTAGAGCCAAAGGAAGGGCTAGAGCCTGTGGATAGAGAGTACTATATAGTACAGAGTGAGTTTTATACAACCGGAGAAAACGGCGAGACAGGACTTCAGGCATTTGACTTTGATAAAGCACTTGCTGAGCAACCGGAATACGTAGTATTCAATGGAAATACAGAATCTCTTGTTGCTGATAATACAATTTATGCGGAGGCAGGAGAGACCGTACGACTATTTGTCGGAAATGCCGGACCGGGCTTAATCTCTTCCTTCCACGTGATAGGAGAGGTGTTTGATAAGGTGCAACTGGAAGGCGGAAGCTTTGCCAATCACAATGTGCAGACAACGATGATTCCGGTAGGTGGAGCTTCAATCATCGAATTCAAAGTTGATGTTCCCGGATCATACACGCTGACTGACCATGCGATATTCAGGGCATTTAATAAAGGTGCACTGGGACAGTTGAAAGTGACCGGTGAGGAGAATGAGAAGATATTCTCTGACCAAGTTGAACCCGGAACGGCTCAGCTAGAGCAGGAAGAAGATGTGAAACCACTTGTAAGCTATAATAAATAGAACTATGAAAACGCGTGTGATCAATCTCTTATCAATATTAGTATTAGTTAACGCTTCATTGTTTTCCCAGACTAATGATCATACGGAAACTGAGGTAGCCGGCATGGTGATGATCCCGGCCGGCTACTATCAGCCTTTCTTTATCGTCGGGGAGGATACCGAAGCAGTAGAGATACAGAGCTTTTATATCGATAAGTATGCGGTTACCAATGCTGAATTCATGGAATTTGTGAAAGCTAATCCTGAATGGGCTCGATCTGCGGTACCTTCCATATTTGCCGATGAAAACTACCTCTCTCATTGGGAAGAAGATTTTTATATCGGTAATCAGGCATTGTGCGACCGTCCGGTAATCAATATTTCATGGTACGCTGCATCTGCTTATGCCGAATGGAAGGGAAAGCGCCTACCGACACTTGCAGAATGGGAATATGTTGCCGGCTCTATGCCTGTTCACATGCATGATAAAAGCAAATTAAATGAGTTTATCTTGCAGTGGTACAGCAAGCCGACACCGGAAATGTTACCGGACGTAGGATCTACATTTGAAAATGAATATGGGGTTTACGATATGCATGGACTGATCTGGGAATGGGTTTACGACTTCAACAGTATAATAATTCCCGATGACTCCAGGAGTAGCGGCACATTAAACTCCAATCTCTTCTGCGCAGCAGCTTCTTTAAATGCTGTGGATAAGAAAGATTATGCGGCCTTCTTGCGCTTTACTTTCAGAGAAAGTCTGAAAGCAAGATATACAATACGCAATGTCGGTTTCCGATGTGCCATGGATTTACACAACCTTTAAAATAATGAATTATGAAAACGCTTCTTATTTCAATCGTCACAATCTTAACCTTCGTCGGGCTATTTGCCGGTATGTACAGCGTAAATGAGCACAGTGAAGTAGATGTAGTAGCTGCTGCGGCTCCGGGTATGGAGTATAATACGGCTGATCTGCCACTCAGTGAGAATTCAGTGTATCAATTACCGGGTGAATGGACAAGTGCTGATCTTGAAAAGATAAGCTTAAAGGAATTCAGAGGGAAAATTCAGATTGTATCAATGATTTATACGAGTTGCGGATTTGCATGCCCGCGTATCGTGGAGAACATGCGTGATATAAAAGACCAGTTGCCAGACAATATCAAGAATAATGTCGGCTTTCTCCTCACTTCTTTTGATACGGAAAGAGATACGCCGGAAAAACTTGCCGAGTACGCAGCACAACGTGACCTCGAGGAAGACTGGCATCTATTACACGGCAACGAGATGCAAGTACGCACCTTATCTATGCTCCTCGATACCCAGTATGATGAACTGGGTGGAGGATTCTTCAATCACTCCAATGTTATTACAATTCTTGACGAGGGAGGCGTTATTATCGCACAATTCAAGGGACTTACTCCCGATATAAATGAGATAGTGAAAACGATAAAAGTAGCTTCTGCTTCTTGATCTCGTGATTTCTTTTCCTCGCGATTGAAAGAACAAGACCGGAGCTGCCGGTATAAAGGAATAACTTGCTCTCTTTAAGGATTTAAGTTATTCCTTTTTCTTTCTACTGCTATCTTGTTAAGTCGCTAAACAGCGGAGCAGCTTATTGAAATTATAGAGCTAAAGGATGCTGTGCTGAGCTTTATGCGGAGAAAATGAAGGGTGAAATGAGTCCGGCAATCTGCCTATTTTCATCCTTACCAGGATTGATTTAGGTAAAAAATGAAAATAAACAAGCTTGAATCGGCTGGTTCCTATCAATCTTGTTCCTATCGATCTTGTTCAGTTAAAGGTTAAAGATAATTGCACTTCACCGATCACCCAACTTTCTACCTCTCTCAAATGTCAGGACTAAGGCTAAAAACAGGCAGGAGTTACGATAGGTGAAGAAGGATTTATCAGAATTAGAGCTAGGAATAGAAATCGAGAAGGTTGTGGAATATCGATACTAATTCCTTTCCCTGCATGTTGCGCAATCTGAATGACTTGCATCAAGAAAAGTCGAATAAGGAGTGCAGAAAATCACCTTGAAAAACAAGAATAAGCCCCAATAAAAATCAAAGCAGTGGAAACAGAATTAAGCAACTTAATTTACCATATTTCTTAAGCTATCTATATCGAGAATCTCTATTTCACGATTGGTGATTTTAATCAGTTTTTCATCTCTGAAATCGCTCAATGTACGGATCAGTGACTCGGTAGTAGTGCCTGAGATATTGGCAAGTTCTTCTCTCGTCAGGTGGATAGTGAATCTTTCATCTGTATCAAGGGTGAATTTACGTTTTAGAAATAGCAGAGAATTTGCAACGCGCTTCCGCAATGAGCTATAGGCAAGTTGTACCATTAAGTCGGCCTTTTGATTATTTTTATGGGCAATAAGCTTTATAAACTGCATAGCAAGCGCATTATTGCTATTAATGAGCGTATAAAATTCATCCTTGGGAATTAAGAGTAAATCGCAACTTTCCAGTGTCTTCGTGCTGACACGATAGGTACTTTCTTCGAGCAATGCCGTATAGCCGATAAAGTCTCCTTCCGCATATAAACCTACGGTCAATTCCTTGCCTTCATCGCTGGTTTTAAATGCCTTTACCTTCCCTTTATGGATATAAAAAAGATATTGTGGGTAATTATCTTCCGCAAAGACTATTTGCTTTTTCTTGTAAATATTATGTCGGGTACTTTTAAAAAGCTCTTTAATAGTGTGTTCACGGTTATATTTATCGGTAAAATCAATTTGTAAGCTTGATTGAGCTTGTTTTTTCAAGCGATGCAGGCGTTTAAATCGACTTTCAACAGAATTCAATATTTCACTATCGCTGAAGGGCTTGGTAATATAATCATCGGCACCCATTTCCATCCCTCTACGGATGTCATCCCGATCATCTTGAGAAGTGATGAAAATGAAAGGGATATTGGCGAGTTCCGGGGTTTTCTGCACGAGGTGTAAAACCCCATATCCATCCATAACAGGCATATTAACCCCCGAGATAATTAAATCCGGCTGATGCGCGAGAGCCATTTTTATCCCTTCTTTCCCATTGCTGGCAGTACATACCTGATATCCGGCCAGCTGCAGAGTCTCCGACGTCTCTCTCAGTAGATCTAGATCATCCTCTATAAGTAATATAATTTTTGTGGCCATAGAATTACGTTTCTTGTGATGAAGATAAGCCTTCTCAATATAAATGGAGACTATCCATCACTATTTATAACGATGGTAAATAAGCAATCTTTTACTCAATGTCTTGTCTTTGTATATTTATCCATGAAGTCTTCCCGGGATGTGAATCGCTGAACCTATCCGGTGAATGTAGTACGGTTTATGGCTGTATTTTAGCTTACGCAAATGTCGTTCCATCACTGCTCAATGCCACTACTTGTTCTTCTGACAATACGGTTTATGTCCTTAGATGAATTTTAGACGGAAGAGAAACAAGGCCATATAATCTGAACTAAATTATACAACATGTAATGATGTCGGATAAATGATGCAATGAAGAAGTCCTTTCAAGCTTTAGTCCCCTTTACCAGTGAGACTATTTTCCCCAATATCCAGAAAATAGGAATCGCTACCAGCCCTCCGATAATTCCCACAATTGCACTGCGTAAGATAGCAGGCAAAGCCGGTAAGAAGTGATGGAAAAAGGCAAGTTTATGAACCAGTATGCCACCACCGACGAGGATAAGCGCAATAGTTCCCACGATAGAGAGGATTTTAATAATAACCGGCAGGGATTTTACAAGAATATTCCCTAGGCGGTATTTAAAACTGTTCATGTCGGCATAATTCATCATCTTGTATCCCATATCATCGATACGTACAATTAATGCAACGATACCATAAACGCCGACTGTTGCAAGTATGGCGACGATGGAAACTGTCAGAATCTGGATTGTCAAGTCACGCTCCAATACGGTATTTAATGCAATAATGACAATCTCAATGGAGAGGATAAAATCAGTGACAATTGCAGCTCGGATTTTTTTATGTTCGATCTCCTCGGGGCTTTCATTTATTGCTTCTTCACCGTGCTCCTCTTCCTTATCATCCTCTTCGTTTCGATGAAAGAGATAATGAATAATTTTTTCAACTCCTTCATAGGCAAGATAAATACCACCTGCTATCAAGATATATTTGATGGCAATCGGAAAATAAGCATTCAAGAGCAGTGCGATAGGCACAATAATTAACTTATTGAGGAAAGAACCTTTAATAATTGCCCATAAAACCGGAAGTTCACGTGAAGAGACAAATCCGGTAGCTTTTTCGGCATTGACAGCGAGATCATCGCCGAGGATTCCCATAGTTTTCTGCGTTGCGACCTTACTCGCAACAGCTACATCATCCATGAGGGCGGCAATGTCGTCCATTATAGCAAATATTCCTGATGCCATTGATGTTTTCGTTTAAATAGGGCTTAAATATAAGGTTCTTAAATATTCTGGCTGTGTAATTTACTGAGAAATTTATCAATGACGGACTTTTGTACGTGAGACATTGTTACTATTTTCCACCATTTTGGCGCTCTGAAATCATCTGCAACGAGGTGATATTTATGTGCCAGTGCATCGGATATATGCTCCGCATTGATTGCAACGATATTCATATCCGGATGACGATAATGGGACACTCCCATGTCATTTAAGGTGTCGCAGATACTATCTGTCCGGTCGATGAGTTTCTGCATTGAATATTGCCATCCTGCTGAACCGTGCGTCATCAGAATCATCCATACTGCGACGGCATTGGCACCTGATCTGCTGCCACAGAGTGTAAAATCAGTGCCCTGAACATAAGCGGCTTCTTCCGTCTGAGTATATTCAATTAATCCTTTTCTACAGAGGAAAATGCCTGTGCCATAAGGTGCCTGCAACATTTTATGTCCATCTATAGTAAAAGAGCTTATGTCCGGATTTTCAAAGGATAGCTCATGGCTTTCACTCGTAAATGGATAAATAAAACCACCGAATGCGGCATCCACATGACCAAAATAGTCCTCGTAATGGTTCTTGATGCATTCCATGATGGGCGTAGATTCATCAACACTGCCAAACATCGTTGTACCCATTGTCAGGTGAACGATGAGATACTTGATGCCTGCTTCATTTGCGGAAGCTAATTTCTTATCCAGGTCATCCAGATCCCACATTCTGTCTTTCTCGTCGATAGACACTTCGATGGGCTGAATCCCGAGAATATTGCAACCTTTATATGCAGAATAATGAACGTCCTCTGAGAAGATAACGCCTATTTCGTTAAGCTTTGCTTGCTTTTCCCGCATAAAATAGTTCCGATATATCCAGAAGGCCTGGATATTGGCTTCTGTTCCACCTGATGCGACGTAGCCATCATAAGCTCCTTCTTCCGCATCAAATATCTCCTCCGCACAGATCCGGATTAAATCTATCTCTAGTTGTTGGGTCCCCTGAAAATATTCTTCTCCACGCGAATAGGTGTGGCAACCGATGTGGTTGGGATTGTTTATGAGTGCAGATAAAAATGCTGCATCTTTTAAGAATGGAGCATCGAAGTAAAATTGCTCCTGATCCAGGTATGTAGCCGGCAAACCTAAGATGTTTTCACTGTATCCGATATTCTGCGACAGTGCTTCAAATACTCGTTTCTTTATATCTCTGGTACGTAACTTAGGCCAATACATATATGCTGTTTATTTGAGCCGCAAATTTACAGACTTATTTGCACACAGAGAATTTCTCTTCACTTAATTGATAAAGCAAGGGATTTTATAGACTAAAGAATGTGAAGGTGTGAAGTCGTGAAGGTGTGAAGGTGTGAAGTCGTGAAGGTGAGAAGTTGAATTCTCGTAACTCGTGACTCGAAACTCGTGACTGGTTTTGTGATGAACTGGAATTGAAAAATAATGGCTCGCTTCGCTCCATGTTAAGGCGTATGGACAAGAGGGTTAAATAAGAAGAAGTCTATTGTAATATTGCAATATTACGATGAAGGATGCTCGGGATAAGTTTTAAAGCCGTGAACTTGGAACTCACCGCAACAACACCAGCGTTCCCGTCCTTTTTATCACCTTTTCGGACTGCGGAAGTGTAGCTTCTATCCTGTACACATAAACACCTTCCGGCATCTGTTCATGCTTAAAAGTGCCATTCCAGGCACAATCAGTTCCGGTACAAGTATAAACGCATTCCCCCCAGCGATCGTAGATTTCTATATCGGCATTGATAACTTGATTGCTGAAGAGTTTCCATACATCATTGGTATTATCATTGTTGGGGGTGAAAGCATTGGGAATGTAGACTGAAGCGGTACAGCCGGATTGCTGTCGTTGAATAGCGATGGAATCCGTCCATTGACAATACTTGTTCTGGAGTTGTGCAACATATTTCCCCGGCTTAGAAATGTGGATTGAATCTCCCGATCCAAGGAAATTACCTGAATAGGTGAACCATTTCACGGAAGTGGCTGAGGATTGGCCGGAATGTGTAAATGTAAGTACCGAGGTATCGTACACACACAATTTATCAAGTGAACTATTAATGCTCCCGTAATGGGAACTTAAGAAAGTGGAATCGCTATGTCTATATTTACAACCGGCATAATAGACAATATGGTCGATAACATAAGTGCCGGCTATCGGAGTGTAATGTGTAAAATGCGGTATGCTACCCGTATCTTGATCGACTAAATTATTATTCCTATACAAGTACCATGTCGATGAAGAATCTTGCAGATAAGGATTGACCTGTAAGAAATCGCAGACCGTATCCGGAATACTGAAAATTGCTTTATTTTCAGGTACAGTGGGACAATTCCGAGCCTGCAATTCAAACTCAATGGAATCTTCCAACGGAATATAATTCTCCAGTGTCACCTGAGGAGCAGGCAGCAATGGACTTGAATCGATTTTCCGCAATTCTATATGATAATCCGTGTCAAGGGAATAACATGCTGTATCCAATGTGCAAGTTCCCCGATTATCCATAAAAAGATAACCGAGATAAGGAGTGTGTTCTCCCTTGTACAGATAATTCCCTGCGATATAAAAGGTGTCTTGAGAAAGCTTTACATCGCTTACGTAATATGGAAGTGAGTAGGTAACTAAAGGATTATAAACATCATCGCACTCAATGATGATTGTCGGCACATCATTGTACCAGTAAAAAGGCTCCAGAAAAAGATAGTTTTTATTGTCCTTTTCTATTATTTCAAGATTGCCGTATTTGGATAAATCGACATTGTTGAGATCAATTTTTTTTGACCAGGTGATCTGTAGATTCTTATTAAGCTTAAGCAAATATAGTGAAGAACCTGAAGCACTTAACCCATAAATAAACATTTCTCCATCTTTGAATTTTATTCCATTGATTGACATTTCAGGATTGAATTGATACCGGGTAGCAAGCTTTTCATTATAACGAATACAATATAATCGATTCTCTATATAAATAATATCACCATCTGAGATAAATTGACCAGCATCGTAATACCCAAGATCGCCTTTTAACCCATTTGGATGAATAGGAAGTAGAGGGAAATTAAACATTAAACTTCGTTTGATGCTGTTCCCATCCTTAGTAATGTCTGTAATGTAAAAATCGGTCTCTACAACAGAAATAAAGCTTATTCTATCCGGGGTGTAAATAAATAATTTTGAATCATAAAGTGGAAAGTAATTATAAAGTTGCCATGCAGTAGAATCAAGTTCAACATAATTTCCATTCAACTTTATTCTCTTATAATAATATGTATTCGGATCATAGATTTTAAATACTGTTGAGATCCAATCATGTAATCTTCCAGCTCTCAATACATGGATATTAGGTGAATGCTGCATATTGTAATAAAAGACACCTCTAAGATAATTACTATTTTTAATTGTATCTGTAGATTGAGTGAATATCTGTAAGCTTAAGTTCTTAGAATCATTGATATGGGTATAATTCAAAGAGGCACAAAAACCGGATATATTACTCATGTAGAATTTGCGTAAGTTTGATAAATAAAGAATAGACTTCGTATCAGCAAATTCTAGATTAATTGCAGCCTCGTCAACGTAATGATCATCAGGAATATGAGTAGGAGCCATAATGTTTTTCAGCACATACGTCTGCGATTGACAGAAGTATGCGCTGAAAAAAAATGCTATAAAACAGACTAGTTTATGGATTACATTTTTACCCATTTTCCTCGTTTAATGTGATTTCCTTGTTTATAGATGTAAAAATAAACTCCAGGATTCCATGTTGATGTTTCGTCGATAAAACCTACTGGTAATGCGACTTTATTTCTATACATCAGCCGTCCATTAATATCAAAGATATGCAACGATGCATTCTTTGAATGTTTATTTGAGGGGGAAACACTATATTTAAATATATTAGAAGGATTTTCTCTGAGCCTAAAGTCAGTCTTGTTTTGAGCTAATCTTAAGGCAGGGTTTTGTGGTAAATATATGTCACCAGATCCTCTTTGGAAAAAGAAACTTCTCGTTTTTTGTCCACATTCATCTTTTGTGATGATTTGAAGCTCAAAACATTTATTGGGATCCAATAATGCTGGAACAACTAATGCCCAATCTATGCCGTTAGCATATATTTGTAATAAATAAAGAGTTGGCATAAATCCAGTATCATATAATACTTGTTTGCTGATTTCAACACAATTCTGTAATTTTATTATTCGTAGTTTAGATTCAGAGTTTACGCCACTATATTGTAAAGGAAAAAAGTTGGTTTTAACTTTATTGTACACAAATACCGGACCAGGAAAACTATTATCCCAATCATATACATAGTATTGATTTGGTAATCCTGTCGCATCCTTTACTTGTGCGGTCCACTCCACACTTTCATAATACTCGAAGGCAAAGAATCTTTTACGATCGTCCCCGCTCTGAATATTACTTAATGGAGTAAATTGATTACTACAACAAGTTACGGCGATGGCGAGAACAAATTTTTTCCCTGAATGACCTATGCTGTGAAACAAGCTTGCCAGGTCGATTTTATCTCCCGGAGAATAATTAGAAATAATCTCAAAGGTAAGCATAGCCCCGTAGTTATTATACGGATAATGAATTCCGCTTTGAACGGGATCAGGGCCGGTCCACTCATGCACAGATAATTGTAAACAAATATTGGATTGATGAGTAGAGT
>CAYTBT010000041.1:0-20548 GCA_964436125.1 uncultured Saprospiraceae bacterium
TTGTTTGCACCCTATCGACCCAAGTAACAATACTAGCATAAAGATAATAATTAAACTTTTCATAAGACAAAATATTTAACTAATCCTACTTCTTGTTCTAGCTGTTTCGGATGCCAGCTGCAAGCCTATCAGTGCTTACAGTGCATATATATATATCGATACTAGCAAATATTTTTGGCTAAATTATTTATTACTTTTTTGATTTAGAATTTTATTCTGTGTAGCACAATCCTTAATTTTATTAACAGAATTTAATTATGGATAGCTTCTTTCTTGAAAACATGGTCAATTACTCTTTTAAATTTTCACGGTTCATATACCTTGTATCTTGTAGATATCACCAGATTAACTGTATTGTAAAATTCCTTATCCCTGCCCCCTTTTTACGTGCTTTCTATGTGAAAGCTCGTAAAATAGCCTCCGCAGAATTATCCCAGCTCATTTCTTCCATTGTTTCATGGATATTCTCCGGTGGGATGAGGGTTTCCGCTAAATAAAAGTAACAATTTGTAACTGATGTATAAGTCGGTGTAATTTTACACGAAATATTATAATTATAACCAGGCTTTCATCCAACTAATTGAAAAATAGCACCCTTGCGAATGATATAAATAGATTTTTATAGTAATAAGGGTACAAAATCCGTGAATTATTATCAAATACTAATGGATTATTCCTATATTTGTGCCAGAATTGTGAGTTTTAAGCACACATTTAAGACATGAAAAAGCATATTTCATATAGATCAGCGGAGTTACTTGAAGAATTAAGTAGGCGGAAACTTAACTTTTTTACCTTGAAAGAAGCGGCTGAGATACTAATAGCTAATGATAATGCAACTGTAAGGAAGCTGCTAAGTGATATGGTGAAAAGAGGGCTTATCATGCGTATCAAGGATGGTTTATATCATCGTATTCCGTATGAACTACAACCCGAAGAATATTTTCCAAACTGGCATTTAACTGCAGAAGCAATAGCCAAGCCAAAAAAATACTATATTGGTTTTTACAGTGCTCTTGATATTCATGGACTTATCACACAACCGGCTATGGTTGAACAAGTAGTAACCAAGAAAAGAATAAAGCCTAAAATTCAGAGAGTAAAAAATGTTCGGTTTAATTTTATTACAATGAGTGAAAACAGATTCTTTGGGTATAAAAAGCATTGGATAAATGATTTTTACAAAGTAAACTGCAGTGATCTTGAAAAAACAGTCTTGGATTGCCTGTATATCCCAGATTATGGGGGAGGCATCGCTGAAATCACAAAAGCCATATACAAATCGCAGAAAAAATTACAAGTAGAGAAATTTCAAGAATACCTTGAAAGGTTTAATATCCAAGCGGTATATAAACGACTTGGTTTTATCATAGACCACCTCAAATTATTCCCTGATCTTCAGTATTTTATTAGAGAAAAGATATCTTCATCTTATACTCCATTAGATCCTTCTCTTGACAAGCATGGAAAATATGATTCACGGTGGGGTATTATAGACAATCTGCACTTTAAAATAGTCCTTGAATCTTTAAAAACATAAAAAAGTGATAAAACCGGGAGAAATACAATCTATAGCAGGAAAAGAAGGAGTACGAGATACCCAGATTGAAAAAGATTATATCATCTCCTGGATTATCAACGCCATTGCGAACAACACCTTCCTAAAAAAGAATTTGATCTTCAAGGGTGGCACTGTATTAAAAAAGGTATATTTTCCAGATTATCGTTTTTCGGAAGACCTTGATTATACATACAGAGGACGGGAAATTAATTTTGATGGCATTAAATCAGCTTTCAGGGAGTTAATTGATTGGGTGTATGAAGAATCTAGGATTCCTCTTTCTTTTCAGAATGAAACAAAGTATGACACAGGGAATTACAATTTCTATTTATCCTATACCGGTCCACTTGGAGGACTAGGAGCCAATAAGGATATCAAAGTTGACATAAGTCCCAATGAGCTTATTTACTATCCTCCGAAAGAAAAGCAGATTATTAAAGCTTATTCAGATCTTGTTCAAGAAAATCGCATTTATTGCTATGCTCTGGGAGAAATAATTGCAGAAAAGATGCGCTCCATAATGCAGAGGACTGCTCCCAGAGATGTCTATGACCTGTGGTACTTATTTGAAATAGAGGAAGAAAATATCGAAGACCATATTTTTGCATTTCAACATAAAGCAAACCATAAAGGATTAAACCCGAATAGTCTGATCACTGTACTTGAACTTAAAGAAAAGACTTATGAAAAGCACTGGGAAAATCATTTGAGAGATCAATTAACAGAAATTCCATACTTTAAGGATGTATGGCGGGAGTTAGGAAAGCATTGGAGAAAATTTCAGAAGTTTATTCAATAGAATGGAGATGTTCTTTATCCTCTTTCACGTAAAAATATTGCTTTACACCTTCTTAAGACAGAAAGCAGTGTAGATTTCCGTTGTCAAATAGTTACAATATACAATTGATGCATATTAGTTGAACCAATCCCACACAGCAAGACAGGCTATGGCACGGATTACACAGCAGTCATTTTTTCTGTAAAAAAGCTGCAATTCCGGTTCATTTTCCCTCATTTTGCCCCTTTTTCTGCAGGGTGGGTCAGCATCCGACGGATTGTCATGCGAAATTCTTCAATTTTCCGACATTTCTATCGTCTTTAAGTCCGGATTTGGTGGGTCAGTATGCTCCGGATTATCCAAATTAAACTATTTCTTTAAAGAATTATTACCAATAATAGGTAATTAACAAAAAAAGCAACTCTCATGGGACGTAATACATCAATATCGCTCGGAGAATATTTTGAGGACTTCGTGAGGAGTCAGACTGAAAGCAATTGCTATAAAATTATTAGAAAGTTCATCCAAGGGACGTATCAGTGAGATTCTGAACAGAAAACGCATACTTTCTCTGAAAATGATCCGGCGATTACATGAGATGCTTTATATTCCGTCTGAAGATTTAATACAAGCGTATTAAATCGATTTTCATCTTGATGACAAAACTAAGGGCAAAATTGCAAGGGTGGGGCATTACATTAAATGAACTTTGTAATTGTTTACTCAGACGTTAGCTTTGAGTTGAAATGATATCCTTGTCAAAGTCAGAATTCATCCATACTCCATCTAGTTCCGCACCGAGCTTTTCTTAAATACGGATAGCCAGAGTATTCCAGTCCAGTACCTGCCATCGAAAACGTTGATAAACTTCTTTCTGCGCTACTTCAAATAATCTTGCAAGTAACATTGTACCGATTTTATTGCCGCGGTACTCTTCTTTGGTATACAGATCCGATATACAAGATTTTTTCAGATGAATTAAAAATCAATTCCTAATTCTCCATTAAAGATATCTACATAGTATCCATCAATATTAATCAGCATTAACCGTTCTGGATTATATGTTCTAATCACTTTATTCAGTAAATCCTCAGATTGGATTTTAAACATACTTGATACAACTACGATAAATTTATATCCATTCGCTTCCGTTAAAAGAAAACCATTGTAGGCTTGTTTACAATCATATAATTTTTCATTTTTTTGAAAGGTCCAGTTTAATCTTCTAAGTCCACGTGCATAACAATTAAAATATGAATATATGACAGAATCCCCAATAACATGATGAAACTGCATGGGTTGAATTGTAGAATTAAAACTACAATTAATCGAGTTCAAGAAGGTTGCGTCTTCCAATGATAAATAAATAGGTGTAATATCAGTATTTTTATATTCTCCTATAAGATTATTAATCCACTTGATATTCACCTTATTAACTTTATCATACCCCACGATAATTCTACAACTATAAAACAAGATTAAAAGGGTGGCAAGTAGCCACCCAATCGTATTCCTAATATTCAACATAATTAATATAGATTCGAGGTTCCCCTTGAACAAATGTAACCGGATAGTTACCTGGTAATATTTCAAAATTACCATTTGGAATATATTGAGATTCTGTTATAGGTACAACCCCAATAGCATTCCAGCAGACTTTATTTGGCTGAATATAAATCCCATTCTGGTCTTTTTTAATAAAACCCGTTGATTCATCTGGAGACACATTAACTGAACTCAATGCTTTCCAAGGCTCAAATGTGATTATTAAACAAATGCCTGGAAATTTATTACATCTTACCCCTGGAGGGGCTCCAATAGAAGTGTGTTTAAGCTTAAACTCTATTTTAATAGACCATGGAGATGTTCTTAGGGACACAACTTCTGCTTTTTTATCAGTCCTGATTTCGTTTTTTTGACAACTAATCATTCCTATAAACAAAATGGATAAACCGATCAACAATAAATTTTTTATAAAACAAATAATTTTAATTTCCCCTACTTCTTGTTCTAGCTGTTTTCGGATTCCAGCTGTAGTATTCTTTACTACAACTGCATATATATATATATATATAGTACTGTGCAAGTATTTGGAGAAGAGAATGCAATAAATTTTTAGTTTTAGAATAATATTTTGTTTCGGAGGTTATTAATATACCGTTACAGAATATTATTTTGCGGAAGCGAATTAAGATACCTGGTTTCAAGAACAGATAACTTAACTAAACGCCCCCAAAATCTCCTCCGCATAATTCTCCCAGCTCATCTCCTTCGTCGTCTCCCGGATATTTTCCGGTGGAATAGGATTTTCAATAGCTTTATTCATTGCTGCACACATGGAATCGATATCATCGGCTTCGGCGAGATAGCCATTGTATCCGTCTTGGATCGTCTCGGGGAAATGACCAACCTTGGTTGCGAGAATTGGCTTAAGGAAATTATAGGCGATGGACTCTACACCGGAAGGTGTTGCATATTCATAGAAGAGAACAACCGCATCCGATACCTGGAAATAGCGCGCGACATCTTCATTGGGGATGAAGTCGTTGTGCAGATATACATCGTCCTGTAAACCGAGCTTTTCCACCAGTTCCAGCGGTCGATACTCGCGTTCATCATCTTTTTTGCTGAGGAAGACACTCTTGGCAAGGCCGAAGAGCTTTTCCTTTACCTTGGTCGCCATTTTCTTCTCGTCCAGCGTATTCCAGAAGGACTCACCACAGATCATCAACGTGACATCGTCCCGCATTTGCGTAAGCTTGTGAAAAGCGGGAATGACATTGTGCAAGCCCTTGTACTTGCGGATGAAACCAAAGAAAAGGAAAACGTGCTCCTTGATATTGTGTTTTTTCTTGAAGGCCTCGACATCGAAGTCGGGCAGCGGCTCAAAGAGGTTGTACACCGGATGATAGAGCTTCAATACGCGGTTATCCGCTTGCGCAAATGCCGTGGGATTTTCCTGCACTTCAAATTTTCTTTTCGGTAGCAGTGTTTTCAGCTCATCGGCAATCTTGTGTGCATGGACGACGAAGTTATCGACATATTTGAAGGCCATTTTACTGAACTGCTTGTCGATGGAACTGTGCTCCTTCTGCAGGACAAAATGCAGGTCGAATATAAAGGGAATTCCATGTTTCTTCAGGCCGGCGGCAATCCGTGAAAGCGGTAGTCCCTGCAGTGCGATTGACCATTGAAAAATAACGAGAGCAGGATTGATTTCCTTGATCTTTTTAACCGTTTCCGACCAAGTGAGCGGGTTATTATAGTTAGTAATATAATGAGTTCTGATGTCTGTGCCATCCAGAAAATCTGTTTTGCTAGACTTGTCGATAAATTCCCGTGGTACGATAGCCGGATATTGCTGTGTCCAGGAAACGATATGCGTTTCCGTATCTGGACGCTTGTCCATGGCCTTGGCGAGGGAAGTATTGTAATTGGCGAGGCCGCCCTTAAATTGTGGGCCGGGACCGAAGCATACAATCCGCTTGATATCAGACATTTTGTTCTTCTTTGATTCTGGCTTCCGCTGCGCGCAACATTCTGGTCATCCCTTCTCTGACAGAGATTTTTGGTTCCCAACCGAGGCGTTCCTTCACGTAATCCATATTGCAATAGCGGCTGAAAACACCGACCGGTTTATCGAGAAGTCGATTAATTTCCGCATCATAACCGGCAATATCTGTCAAGGTCTCAATGATTTCGATAAAGGTTGTGAGTTTGCCCATGCCGATATTGATTGCCGTTCCATCGTGAATCTCATCCATGGCAAGTTCGATGCAATCGAGCACATCCTCAATATGCACAAAGTCTCTCCCTTGCTTTCCCGTTCCCCACACATCCACGGGATTCTCTCTCAGCGCTACGCGCTGAGCAATAGCGGGAATCGGATAAGTGAGATCCTGATCCTCGCCATAACCGGAAAATGGCCTTATACAAGTAACCTTGAGGTCGTAATGCTTAGCAGCGATGTGTGCGAGGTATTCACCGGTGAGCTTGGACCAGCCATAAGTCATGTCCGGCTGTCCCATATTCTTAAAGTCAATATCCGTTTCGCTGAGTGCAATAGCATCGGCTTCCGTCTGCAAATCTACCGGGTAGGCAGCCGATGAACTCGGATAGAGAACGCGTTCCGGCTTCTGTCTTGTCACCCAATAGAAAAACTCTGCATCGATGGCAAGGTCGAGAGCAACTTTCATCGGATCGCCGTCAATAGTAGCACGTCCTCCGACAATAGCAGCAAAGTGAAACACATCAGCAAATTGCTCCACATCGACACCGTAAGCATCTTTCATGTGATTGGGATTATGGGTGATGGCATGGAGAAAATCTCTGAAATCTTCCTTAATAAAAAGGAGACGCTCATCTTCACCATAGTATTCGACACCATTTTCGGTTCTTACGAGTGGTTCATCGAGCCATGTTGTCGGATGAGTTCCGACCGATAAATCGTCGATAAAGACAACTCTGTCATTTCTTGTATTGTGGAGTCGCTTTACGGTATTCCTTCCGACAAATCCGCAGCCACCGCTGACCAAATGTGTTTTCATATCTCGTTCTTAAGATTACTTCTATTGTGATTAATGAATGCAAAGATAAAATAATATGTCGAGAAACAGTAAGGCAAGACTTGACTTATAAATCATATTTCCAGGCAAGGAATGGACATGCTCATAATATGAATTAATGTCTTGTTAAATTTCTTGGATAGTAATAATAAGGAAATGATTAGTTAATTTCAGTTTTTACATGTAACTTTAGGTTTTAATTTACTTAAAAGTGTGTCTTATGAAAATATTCAATCTGATAAAACTTATTGTAGTACTCGTTTTGACATCATTACTTACCAAAGCCGATGGACAGGTCACTGCATCCTTCTACTTTAACGCTAATAATTCAAAATTTGCAGTTGGTTATGAGTTTACTGACCGATTTTGGGCAGATCTCCGGATTTATTCAGGATCATTGATGGAAGACATCACACCGGAACTGGTACTTGCCTATAATTTTCTACAGAAAGACAAATATGAAACCTATGCAGGATTGGGTTTAAGTATTCAACATTTCGAAGGCGTAGTAATTCCCATCGGACTTGCGGTAAAGCCATTTGAAAGCCTGGAAAACTTATCTTTTAATATCGAATTTACGCCCCTCATAGGTGATCATGGGATGTTGCTCAGAAGCTATCTTGGTGTCAGATATGAAATAGGGAAATAATTATGCCAAGAGCTCTTGGCCATTAGCTGGGTTGAAAAAATGGTTTAAGTGTTTCAATTTGATGAAAAAATAGCCGTATTTCATAATCCATAATTCATAATCCATCATTCATAATCCATCATTCCACCTACGGCGGACTAGGTCGAGCTATCTCACTCAGCAAGCTGAACTCACAGTCTCGCCTTGAAACCTCAGCCTCAGCCTTAGCCTCAACCTCAGCCTCAGCCTCAGCCTCAGCCTTAGCCTCAGCCTCAACCTCAGCCTCAGCCTTAGCCTCAGCCTCAACCTTAGCCTCAGCCTCAATCACGCCCACTTAGGCTTCAGCGCGAGGATTTTCTTATGAATAGGACAATCATTATCGTGGGCACCTTTCAGATATGAGGTACTCATGAGGAATTCATTGGTAACCTCATTGCCGGTAAATTTAAAGTGCTTTTTAAAGAGTTTTACCCATTCTTTCAAGCTCATCTTTCCTTGAGTGTCCAGCCATTTTTCAAAGCTCCCATGTGATTCTTGAAGTTTCTGAATAGCTTGAGCATTATGGATTGCAGCTTTTATTTTTAATCGGTTGCGGATAATACCGGCATCGGACTTAAGACGTGCAATATCATCATCAGCATAAGCGGCAACTGTATCAATATCAAAGTTGTCGTAGGCACGGAAGAAATTTTCCTTCTTCTTCAACATAAGTTCCCAGGAAAGGCCGGCTTGATTGCACTCGAGCATTAAGCGCGCAAAGAGAAGTCGGTCATCGTGTACGGGGAAGCCATAGGCATAATCGTGGTACTGACGGTGAAGATTATTTGCCGGAAGGTCTTTTACATAAGTACAATAGCTCATAATTGTCTTGAAATTTGTGTAAACATAGAAAATATACACTCCCTGTGAAACAGTGGGGATGATAAGCGACTGATAATTTGCCGAAAGGCGATTTATTCTCAATCAATTGTACATCTCTTTAATTATCGGGATTATTGGGTATTCTAATCTTATATAATTTCCCTGATTCATCCGGCAAGCGATGTGTAAGCATCCACGGATTATAAATCTTCAATGTACGGTATGAAATCCCGTGTTGGCTTGCAAAATTACCGAGGCTTTCAATAGTTTCATTTACGCGGATAATGTAATAATCAGAAAGCGGTTTATACAGCTGGTCTTTCTGAATATAAAAGCCGTAATAGGTGGGATCTTGCAAGATATCTTTTAATGCCACGATTCTGAATATATAGCGGGCAGTCTCGGCATTGAGATTCAGATCGAAGTAATCGGAGGCATTCTGATATTCCATACTTTTGGAAATCCGCGTAGCTCCGGCATTATAGGCTGCTGCTGCAAGAATCCAGGAACCGAATCTCTCGTAATTGTCCTTCAGCAATTCACAAGCTGCATGTGTAGCTTTCTCCAGATTATAGCGTTCATCAATCGCGGAATTTACCTCAAGTCCGTATTGGCGTGCTACTGCAGGCATAAACTGCCAGAAACCCTTGGCGCCGGCAGGACTTGTAGCATTGGTGAGATTGCTTTCCGCTACCGCGAGATATTTAAAATCAAGAGGAACTCCTTCTTCCCGCAGAATCCGTTCAATTTCGTCAAAATACCTGGCAGACCGCAGCAAATTCAGGATTGTAGAGCTGTGATAATACGTGTTGACAATGAGCTCGTGTTGCAGGCGTTCCCGGACATCTCTTATCTCCAGAGGGATTTCTGTTCCAGCAAATGTATAGCGATCCTTCAATGCAGGAATTTTCATTACCTGCACAATTCCGGCGCTCGTATCGATAGCATTCATCGTACCATGGTCAGCATCATTTCTGTCGATATCTTTCCCACCCATACTCCCGATCGCAATCACTAAAATCGCAAGAGAAACTATACTTAAGCCGGCATATTGAACATTCGCTTTCATTTTAAATCTTTTAATTTTTTATTTTTAAAAATCGGAACCGCTGAACAGGCTTCACCATACATAATACTCGATGCGTACGGGATTAATTTCTGCAAGGCATAAGCATATATATCCGACGGCAAGAGCTCTCCCCCACAACCTTTGACTACCATCTTGGCATCCGTATAATCCTTCCAGTGATGCTCGTTCAGCACTTGTCTGTATCTCATTTTCTTATAAGATTCTAAGCTCCCTTGATAAATATCTGCTGTGTAGGCACCGGCATGCTTAACAATAAGCATAAATGCCCAATGCGGTATTATTCCGCCACTTTCATTTTCTATGCACAGAATTTGTCCTTGATATTGACTCCAGTCAAATGCCTTTACCGCTTGCCTATAAGGCCTTTCTCTGAAAATTAAATCCTCATCGAGAAATTCACCTATATCCAAGCTTGCTGCTTCAATGACAGGAAGCAACTTATTGAGATCAAGCGTTATCAAACCGCTCTTTTTGACGCGATTTACCAGCTGTTTTGCCATATTATTCTTCTTCATTTATCCCGATATCTTCCATAAGTCCCTCGGATTCTCCGATTGTATTTTCATTGTATTCAAATTCCTTGAGCTTGGGCAATTCCTTTAAACTCCCGAGCCCAAAATGACGCATGAATTTCTCGCTTGTTCCATACAATAATGGCCGGCCGGGAGAGGATTCTCTGCCCACGATACTCACAAGTTCCTTGGAGAGAAGCTTCTGGATGGTATAATCAGAATTCACACCGCGTATTGCATCAACTCCCGTTTTACTCACCGGTTGTTTATATGCGATTATCGATAATGTCTCCATGGCGGACTTTGTCAATCGCTTGGAATATTTCTGTTGTAGATGATTTTCTATCAAGGGATAAAAAGCTCCCTTCGTCATAAATTGATAACCACCGGATATTGTAACGATTTCTATTGATCTACCCTCGTCACTATAATATGCTATCAAGTTTTCCAAGGCGGCTTCAACATCGGATTGCGGAATCTGTGTATCGAGAAATTCCTCTATCGACTGATGGATAGACTTTATACTTATCGGCTCAATAGCCGTAAATATCAATGCTTCAATAAATTGTTGTAATTTTTCCATGGGATTTCAATACAGTAAGGCCTATCTAGGCAACACAAGTACTCAAAGGTAAAGAAGTTCTACCTTTCAACCAATTGTGTATAAGAGAATAACAAATAAAGAGACGAATAAAATAAATGCTCCTATTCCTATCAATAGGTTGCGTTTATCGATGGTGTGTTGTTCTTTCCTTGCGAGATTCAAGGGCGTCTCCGTCTTCTTGTCAATCTCCAATCCATAGGAAAAGCCATCTTCTCCTTTCTCCACGGTCACATTACACAGCTCATTGTCAATGAAGAAGGCATAACTCTTGTTTTTATGCACATCAAAGTCTATAGCCACAATATTATCATTACAATATATCAACAAATGCCCTGTTCTATCTCCATGATAGATTCCGATGTTGTGACGCCTGCCTGCGTCAGCACATAAAACCCATTGCATTTGGCTCACTTGGTATATATTTTAAGACATAAAACCTCTTTAATTCTATAAATTAGAACGTAAAATAGCCCTTGAAAGTTTCTTATAATCAAGCTTAAGAAGAACACCGGCTAAGAAAGAATTATTACCTTTACAGTCGCACAGCTTAAATTCATCTCAATTATGGCAAAATCTCGTATCGTTTACTTCTGTACCAATTGCGGCGCCGAGCATTCCAAGTGGAATGGCCAATGTCGCGCTTGTGGTGAATGGAATACCTTGACCGAGGAAGTAATTAAAGGAGGAAATAGCACGAATAAAGCAGACAAGAACACGCAAGATAGAAGAGAAGATAAACCGGAAATCCTCTCCGAGATTAAATCTTCCAAGGAAGACAGGATATCCGCCGCAGATGATGAACTTAATCGCGTCCTGGGCGGTGGAATCGTCGCCGGTTCAGTAGTGCTTATGGGTGGGGAGCCCGGCGTAGGTAAATCAACACTTCTCTTACAACTCGTTATGAATTCCGACTTGAAGTCCCTCTATGTATCCGGCGAAGAAAGTAAAAACCAGATTAAAATGCGCGCCGATCGCATGAAGGGAAATGGGGAGGATATTTACATCCTTTCAGAGACAAGCATCGAGCGCATTGAAAAACATATTAAAGAATTAAAACCCGATCTTGTTGTCATTGACTCAATCCAGACAATGGCACTGGAAAATCTAGACAGCATGCCGGGAACTATATCACAGATCAGAGAAAGCGCCGGCACATTGCAACGGATTGCCAAGCAAAATAACATTCCCATTTTCATCATCGGACATATAACCAAGGATGGTACCATTGCCGGCCCCAAACTCCTTGAGCATATCGTCGATGTAGTCTTGAAGCTCGAGGGCGACAATCTGTATATATTCCGCATTTTACGCGCCTTGAAGAATCGATTCGGAGCGACGGACGAAATCGGCATTTACACAATGGAGCAATACGGATTAAAAGAGGTGCTCAACCCTTCTGAATTACTCATGACGCAATCCGGAGAGGACCTTTCCGGCAATGCTATTGCGGCAATAATGGAAGGTCAACGCCCCATACTTATCGAGACACAAGCACTTGTAAGCAAGGCGGTTTATGGCACACCACAACGCGTGGTCACCGGCTATGATTCCAAGCGCTTAAGTATGCTTCTCGCAGTGCTAGAAAAACGTTGCGGCCTTATCATGGGTTCACAGGACGTTTTTATAAATATCGCCGGAGGAATGCGTGTCCGTGATCCCGCAATAGACCTTGCTCTGGTGGCTGCGCTTATCTCGTCTTATCTCAACATTTCCCTGCCGCAGCGCATAGCATTTGCAGGTGAAATCGGTCTTTCAGGTGAAGTGCGAGCAATTAATCACAGCATGAAGCGCATAGGCGAGGCTGCCAAGGTGGGCTTCGAGACCTTCCTGACTTCACGCAATACGCTTGATTCGCTCAAAGAAAATAAATTTGATATTAATCTAGTAGGCTTGAAGAATGTGAAAGAGCTCGTGAACTTTATCCAAGATCTGTAAACTACGCATATCTATTCTTACTCTCAAGCTAAGATGGGAAACCTTGATATTATGCCTTTCGGCAAATGCCTGATTGCCTATGACCCAAAACATGCAATACGCCAGAGGCACAGGGTAAAAATTAAAGATGACCGAATGATTTTCATATAAGCGGAGCTTATACCCAAAACGTGCAATAGAAATATGACTGAGAGTAGTTCTGGCTTACCAGAACCAGCTTGACTGAATGTCAAGTTGTCGAAGGATCCGCCTCCGACGGACTAAAGTCCGAGCTCCTGCGAGTGGGGCTTCACAATTCACTCTGCTCCATTGAACTTAGCTATTTAAGCTTGTGGATCAACTATTGCTGTGCCCTAAACTTCCTCTGTATGGGCAGGATCCTCATGAACATTTGATTGCCCATCACCGATTTCACCTCTAGTGCAGCAGGATCAATTCACCCTCGACAAGTGCTTATGTAAAACATCATCTGCATAAATTGAATTGTTACTGTATATTATATGAAAGAAGAATAAACTTTATTATTTATGTGGGAAGAAAAAGAAAACAGTTTGCAGGCAGATTTTACCTTTACTGACTTTGTTGAGGCATTCAGTTTTATGACAGCCGTTGCTCTTGAGGTAGAAAAAATGAACCACCACCCTGAATGGTCCAATGTGTACAACCGCGTCCACATTACGCTTACAACGCATGATGCAGGTAACACTGTCACGGATAAGGACAGAAAACTCGCAGAACAGATTGAAAGTATTTATGTAAAATTCAAGTAGAATGATGAAAAGTAAATTACCTGATGTAGGGACAACTATATTCTCTCGGGTTTCAGCGATGGCAAATAAATATGGCGCCATTAACCTCGGCCAGGGATTTCCCGATTTCCGCGTGGATTCAGAGCTTATACGCGCCGTGCATCATGCCATGGTTGCCGGCCATAATCAATATGCGCCTATGCCGGGCATTTATGCCTTGCGTGAGGAAATCAGCAAAAAGATAAACAAGCTTTATGGCGTGGAATTTAATCCCAATGATGAAATAAGCATAACCAGTGGTGCTACGGAAGCGATTTTTTCAACTATTATGGCTCTTGTCCATGAAGGCGATGAAGTGATCATTCTTGAACCTGCTTATGACTGTTATAAGCCGGCTATTGAACTTGCCGGTGGAAAGCCGATTGCATTAAGTCTCGATGCACCGAGTTTCTCCATTCCATTTGAAGCGATGGAGGAGGCCGTGACGGATAAAACGCGCTTTATTATGATCAATACGCCGCATAATCCTTCCGGAAGTATTCTTAATGAAGGGACATGGGAAAAACTTGCAGACTTTGTCGTGGAAAATGACCTGCTTATTCTCAGCGATGAAGTATATGAGCACATTGTATTTCAGGGTGAAAAACACATCCCGGTTTATACCCGAGAAAAATTGAAAGATCGTTTTGTAGCCTTTTATTCATTCGGAAAAACATTTCATATTACAGGTTGGAAAATCGGCTATGTGGTCGCGCCACCGGAAATTATGGCAGAAATAAGAAAGGTACATCAGTTCAATGTCTTTTCTGTAAATACCGCGGTGCAATATGCACTTGCAGAATATATGCAGAAAGAGGAAAGATATATGTCTATTGCCGCTTTATTTGAGCGTAAGCTTCTAAAAATCACAAAGGCTCTGGAAGGATCCCCCTTTTCACCAGAACCATGTTACGGAACATATTTTCTGTTATTGGACTATTCACAGTATTCTTCCTTGCCGGATATTGAAGCCTGCGAAAAGCTTATCAAGGAGGTCGGTGTAGCGATGATTCCGATTTCCCCGTTTATGTCTGATGAGAATTACGATCGGAAATTGCTCCGCGTATGCTTTGCCAAGAGTGATGGAGTACTCGATAAGGCCGGTGAGCTACTGCAAAGTGCCTGATACAACAATGTTCATTGATAAAAACACGGGAAAAGTGCCTACAAGCCTATTCCAGGCACGCATTTTTCATAGAATTGGGAAAATTCCCTTATCTTCCACACAGAATAAATCGAGATTAAGCAATGGAACTCAGTAAATACATCGATCACACACAATTGAAAGCATTTGCGACAAGCGATGACATAGTCAACTTGTGCAAGGAGGCAATACAATATAATTTCTATGCCGTCTGTGTCAATGGATGCTATGTCGCCGATGCTCATAAATATCTAGCAGACAGCGATATCAAGATAGCAGCAGTTGTCGGATTTCCTCTCGGTGCTTCAGGCGGCGATGTCAAGAAATATGAGGCCCGATCATGTATCAACGCAGGAGCCGATGAGATTGATATGGTCATAAACATTGGCTTTTTAAAAAGCGGTAAAATTGATAGCGTAGCAAGCGAAATTCAGGCAGTAAAGGAAGCGATAGGACAGAGAATCTTAAAAGTCATAATAGAAACCTGTTATTTGACGGAAGTCGAGAAAAAAAAGGCTTGTGAAATCGCAATGAAAGCAGGAGCAGATTACGTGAAGACGTCCACGGGATTCGGGACAGGAGGCGCAAGGCTTGAGGACGTGGCACTTATGAAAGAGGTCGTGGGAGATGCCATGAAAGTGAAAGCAGCCGGCGGAATCCGCGATCGAGAAACCGCTTTAAGATACATCGATGCAGGCGTCGAGCGCATAGGGACATCGTCCGGTATCACTATCCTTGAGCAATCATAATTATAGAAGATGAGTTTACATTTAAATGCAGAACAAGGACAGGTAGCACCTGCCGTTTTACTACCCGGCGATCCTTTACGGGCGCAATGGATTGCAGAAAATTTTCTGGAAGATACTTTTTGCTATAACGATGTGCGTGGAATGCACGGATTTACCGGTACATTCCGGGGAAAGCGCATTTCTGTCCAGGGAACGGGAATGGGAATCCCTTCTACTGCAATTTACGTCAATGAATTAATCAATGATTATGGCGTGAAAAGGCTGATACGCGTAGGCTCGGCCGGTTCCTATCAAGCTGATATCAACCTTTATGATATCGTAATTGCAATGGCTGCCTCAACTACATCGGCAATTAATAAAACTCAGTTTGGCTATGCGAGCTATGCTCCTACCGCTGATGGGAAGCTCTTCTTGCAAGCTGTGCAGATGGCCAATGATCTGGATATTCCCCTTACTTGTGGGAATGTCTTGTCGGAGGATTCTTTTTATAAGGACCCGCGTGATTATAAGAAGTGGGCTGAATATGGCGTGCTCTGTGTCGAAATGGAAACCGCAGTAATATATACACTTGCCGCAAAATACGGAGTACGAGGTCTCTCTATACTGACGATTTCCGATTCTGTGATTACGCAAGAAAATATCAGTCAAAAAGCTCGTGAAAATAGCTTCCGCAAAATGATAGACATTGCCCTTGAAACAAGTATTGCTGAATTGTAGTCATATCTTGATTGTCTTTATCTTGTCCACCCTGCCGCTTGAAAATAGTTTTGCTGAATTGCGATACGGCACCTGTATTTTCTTGTTCTCAATCTGTTCCACGGAATACAGAAATGCTTTTATATTATAGAAATTTTTAATATATTGCCGGAATTATGGGCTGGCAAAAATCCATCCAGGACTTCAAGGCATATCTGCTGCTAGAAAGGAAACTCTCTAAGCACAGTATCGAAGCATACTTACACGATATCGGTAAGCTGGAAGAAGTCTATCCGGAAAAGAATCCGACGGACATAAGTGGAAGCGAGATTGAAAATTTCCTGGTGGAACTCAACAATGCCGAGATAGCTAAGCGTTCCCAAGCACGGATTTTGAGCGGGATTAAGGCTTTTTATCATTTTATGCTGCTCGATAAACGGATGAAGGTCAATCCGCTGGAAAATATTGAGAGTCCGGGTATCGGGCAGAAGATTCCGGAGGTATTGACGGTCGGTGAGATTGATGCTATTCTCGCTGCAATTGATCTTTCACATCCACAAGGACACCGCAATCAAGCAATTATTGAGACTTTATATGCCTGCGGACTCCGTGTAAGTGAGTTAATTGAACTCAAGATCTCGGATATGCACGAGGAATTGGGTTTTATCAAGGTTAAGGGAAAAAACAGTAAGGAGCGATTGATACCGATTCACAATAAGGCCTTAAAAGCCATCCGCCTTTATCGCGACAGTATGCGGAATCATCTCAATATTCAGCCTGATTACGAGGATCATCTTTTCCTCAATCGGCGTGGAAGGAAATTGTCCCGTGTCATGATTTTTACTATTGTGAAAAATCTTGCTAGAGATGCCGGCATCAAGAAAAATATCAGCCCGCACACCTTCCGCCATTCATTTGCCACGCACCTCGTAGAAGGTGGTGCCGATCTCCGGGTTGTACAAGATCTGCTCGGCCATGAATCTATTACCACTACGGAAATTTACACGCACCTCGATACACAATACCTCAAGGAGACAATTATGCAATTTCATCCGATGAATAGGCGCTGAGGAGCTCATATTTTTTATTACCCAAAACGTGCAATAGAAATATGACTGAGAGTAATTCTGGCTTGCCAGAACCGGCTTGATTGAATGTCTAGCTGTCGAAGAACCTGCCCGAAGTGGATCCCTCCTCATTAATCCATATAGTATCAATGGTTTCATATAAGCTTCGCTTATATGAAACTGCACTCGATCATCATCAATTCCGATTTCTATGCCTATGGAGCATTGCATAAATTGGAGGGAAAATAGCTATCTCAGAAGACACTTATCATAAAAAGCATATTAAATGGCAGGAAGAGCTTGAATTACTACAAAAGGTAAAAATTAAAGATTACCGGAAAACCCATAAAATTCCGTTAATTTGCACTTATGAAACGCCTGCTGTTTTTTACCATACTTGTAATTATCGCCGGATGTGCCCAGATGGTTGCGCCTACGGGCGGGCCGATCGATAAGACACCACCTGTACTGGATACGCTTACATCGAGTCCACTCGTGCAGACCGACTTTACCGGAAGGGAATTGCATTTTACATTCGATGAATTTGTCGTAGTGAAGAATCCGCTACAAGAATTAATTATCTCGCCGCCACTTGAGCATTTACCGAGTCTCGTTGCTCACCGCAAGACTGTTACACTCACTCTCAACGATGAAGACACCTTACGCAAGAACACCACTTATTCTATCCAATTCAACAATGCCATTCAGGACTTTACCGAAGGGAATAGCGCCGAGGATCTCACCCTTGTATTTTCCACGGGAAGTACGATTGACAGCAATGAATTGAAGGTCAAGGTCATCGATAATATCACCGGTGATCCGATAGAAGGTGCACATGTTATGCTCTACAAGAACCTCGCTGATTCCGCGGTCTATCGCGAGAAGCCCTATTATGCCACGGAGACCAATTCAGCAGGCATTGCCCTGCTCCGGTATCTGCACGCCGGCACCTATCATCTATTTGCGCTCATGGACGAGAACGCCAATCTTTTTTACGATCTCCCCACCGAGCATATCGGTTTCCGCGACCAGCCGATCACCATTCCTACGGATGTGACTTATACACTTAAATTATTTGAGCCCATTCAGAGGACTGTTTTAATGGACAATAGCTGTGAACCTTACGGCAAATGTGAATTCGTCTTCAATAAATCACCGGAGATGTACTCCATACAAGCCGATTCAGCAGCTGCGATACTCGCATCTTACCACAAGGAAAAATCCATTATCATCTGGCGCAGCCCATCCGCTCGACACATCCGGTTTTATCTCGATTCCGCAGGAACAAGAATTGACACGGTAAGTGTAAAAATGAAAGCATTTGACGAAAGTCAATATGACAAAAAACAATTTCTCAGCGATAAATTGAGGAAGCGGACGGTAGAAATCAACCCATTCAAGGGCGCCATGCTTCCCATCGGAAGGCCTGTGAATGTGATAAATCGGGACTCCATCACCGTGACAGACACTGCAGGGCATAAAATCAACTTCAACATCATACTTGACAGCCTTGATTGTACAATTCTGCATATTGGGATGAAGAAAGCGGGAGAATATGCGGTAAAATTCCTGCCCGGAGCCCTTGTGGACGTCTATGGAAAAAGCCTTCCGGATACGGTAAAACTCGATGTCAAAGTACTCTCAGAAGATGTATTGAGTACGCTTCTCATCAGTGTTGACAGCCTGGACAAACAGAAACAGTATATTTTCCGCTTGCTGAAAGGCGAGCAGATTATCGCAGAAGATATCATCAGTGAACGAGACTCCATTCTCCTGAAATACCGGGGAATGAAGGCACAGAATTATACGATGAAACTCATTATCGATGAGAATAAAAATGGCAAATACGATAAAGGTTCCTACGCGATTAAACAGCAGCCGGAAACTATCGTTATAAAAGAAATCCAGGGAATGCGTACCGGCTGGGATTTTAAAGCCGGCATACAAGCTATGAACAATACAGAAGAATGATATTAAGAAGTAAGGATCTTGTAAAAAAATACGGTAGCAGAAAGGTTGTCAAGGGAGTTTCCATTGAGGTGAATCAAGGAGAAATCGTCGGCCTCCTCGGCCCCAATGGTGCGGGAAAAACAACGACCTTTTATATGGTTGTCGGCTTTATCAGGCCATATTCCGGCCGCGTTTTCCTCGACAAGCGTGACATTACTTCATTGCCGATGTATAAACGAGCTCGCCTCGGTATTGGTTATTTGCCACAAGAAGCATCTGTATTCAGGAAGCTCAGCGTCGAGGATAATCTCATGGCCGTCCTCCAGATGACCAAGCTATCCAAGGCAGAGCGCATCGACAAAATGAACTCTCTGATTGATGAATTCAGCCTGGGGAAAGTACGCAAGAACATCGGCGATTCCCTTTCCGGTGGGGAACGTAGGAGAACAGAAATAGCGAGAGCACTCGCTACCGATCCCAAGTTCATACTCCTCGATGAACCATTTGCCGGGATTGATCCGATAGCTGTAGAGGACATTCAGGCCATCGTCGCCAATCTCAAGTCGCGCAATATCGGCATCTTGATTACCGACCACAATGTGCAGGAGACCTTATCGATTACCGATCGCGCTTACCTTATGTTTGAAGGAAAAATCTTGCGCTCCGACACTGCAGAAAATCTCGCTGAGGATCCACTGGTGCGGAAAGTTTATCTGGGTGAGAGCTTTGAACTCAAGAAGAAAAAACCGAAGGCATGAGAAAACTATATTGGCTTGTTGTCGCTTCTTTTATCGCTATGTGTTTTATTACTGCTTGCGAGGACAACAGCGTGGTAGAATTGTCTCGCTCTGAACGCAAGAAGGCAGATTCCCTTTATAACCTTCAACGCGATTCCTTGGATAAATATCTCGATTCAATCTGCTCCGCTCGCTATGACAGCATTTATGAATCGATGTATGATTCAATTCTTGAAAAGCGATTGCGCAACATCAGAAAACTCTACCCCGATGAACAGAAGTAAGATCTTCCTTTGGCTTTTCACACTTATCCTGCTATCCGCTTGCGCAAATGAGGAGCTGGAACAACAGAAACGCATCCATAACTACGTGGAAAAGCGTCTGAAAAGTCATACCAACTTTAAACAACAGAAATGCCATGATAATATACTGAAAGCAGCAATCAATGCCGTCGATAAATACATTCTCAATAATGAGGAGCTTATCCTCGCCCGTAAGAAAACTACTTCCCTTCCTCCTCGACCGACACGCCCTGTAGTAAAAAAGATTTCTGATAGCTTGAAAATAGCACCAATTATTGAGGCTGAGGCTGAGGCTGAGGTTGAGGCTAAGACTAAGGCTAAGGTTGAGGTTGAGAATGGTTATGAATGATCATTCAAGGCGAGAATACGAGCTCAGCTTGCTGAGTGAGATAGCTCGACCTAGTCCGCCGTAGGCGTGATATAGGCTGAGGATGAGGATGAGGCTAAGGTTGAGGCTGAGGCGAAGTGGATTTGTTCTTTCGCCTCGCTCTACTCTACCAATAAAAGCACATAACAAAATCATTTACCGAAATCAGCTAAGAGCTAATGGCTAATGGCTCCGCCGTAGGCGGAATGATGGA
>CAYTBT010000042.1:0-12307 GCA_964436125.1 uncultured Saprospiraceae bacterium
CCTATATATCAGCTTTTTATGTGGATAACTCGACTTTTTTAGTAAACCTTAATTATACTAGGTCCGGAGCAACATATATCGTCTATACAGGAATTTTACCTAATGTGACTTCAACTATTACATTTAATAGAAAAATAAGGAAAGATAATAATTGCGATGTTTATGATGGAAATGCTTACTATAGCACTTTACAGTATAATGGAAGTGGAGTATTTGGAAGAATATGGAGAGGAGCTTGTCCACACCGTTTAACACCAAATGGGGACGGGAACTTAGATATCTTCTATTGTTCCCTATGGTCACCATACAAGGATATCTGTTGGGATCCTGATTCACCGGATCATACCTTAAAATCAAGTGTCTATAAAATTAAATTAGAGATATTTGATCGATGGGGTGGTCGAATATGGGAAGATAGAGCTCATGTACCTCCGACATCTCCTTTTGGTTTAGATGGATCCGAAGTTTCCTGGGATGGAAGTACACCAAAAGGAGATGCTCTACCTGGGGTATATATAGCTAAATTTACTTTTTATTCTTGTTCAGACAATTCTGCATATCAAGGTTGTTCTGACCCTTCAGGTAACTCTACATGGTATAGTGAGTCTAATATACAGATAGAAACAATTGATGTAACGCTCATACGGTAATTTTAATATGAGCTTATTTGTGACAACAGTATCGAATATTTCACCATTATCTTGAATAATCTATTTACTTTACTGATTTAGTTTTAATACTTTTACATAGTTGTATATAAAGTATTCTATAACATAATTTACATATTGACATGAAATATCTTGTAATTATCTTCTGTTTCTTTTGTATTAATATATGCTTAGGGCAAAATAACCATTTTTACTTCAAGACTGAAGCTGAAGTAGGTTATTTGATAAGTAGAGCAAAATACATGATATCAAAGAATGTACCATTATCAGCTAGCTTAAAAATAGGTTCAGGTATCCGGTTAAGTAGATCAACATATATTGGTTTGTTTTTAACCGCCTCTTACATGCGTTTTGTACTTAATTCCAAAAATGGATATATAATTGTAATAAATGACAATAATGGACCTCCTACTACTACAACAGATTATTTTGTTGCAGAAACCGAAGGAATTATGATGGGACCTACTGTTTTCGTTAATCAAGAAATTTTTGATAAACTTTCTATAGAATTTCAGACCTCTTACTTGGTACCTGCAAATGCTAAAACGGATTGGTATTTTTACAGTCCGGAATTGAATAGAATTACCGACCCTTTAAATGGAACAACAAGTTCTAGAGATAATACAGCCTCACAAGCTGTATTTCAGTTAGGTATTGCTTATGATATTTATAAAGGGAAAAATTTAATTGTTGATGTAAAGCCGTATTATAGTTACTATTTAACACTTGAAAGTACAATAGATAATAGAATTTATGATATACTCAATGTAAATCAAGGTGGCAACCTACATTCTTTAGGGCTGGGAATTATTTTAACCTTGCTTTAATTTTAAAAACTATTATTTCTCAATGGAATTGCGTAAATAATCGGACTCCATAGATAAGTTTGTTTTGATAAATTTATTTTCTTGAATTTATGCAACTTTACGCTGAATAATTAATAATGAGACTGATGTTCCAGAACTTTTGGATAAAATGTGAAATAAATGCTTGTTTGTTAAGGTCGTTTCCGGCAATCAGTCCTCAAAACTCCATAATCGATTAATCATCACCTTTTCCCTTTCTCGGCCGAAGGCTTGGAAGCTCCGTAGGAGCGGCTCCTGAAAAATCAAGCCCGAAGGACTTGAATATGGATCGCCATAAAGACCTCAACCTCATGAAATGGGTTCTGTGAATCCATTTAGGTTCCTTATTAAGCTTTTCCGACGGTTTTTCTTGACTCAAGAATTTTTCTTACGGAATTTCATGTGTCCACCTATTGCGTATTGGGTATTATGCGATTCTTTCCAGTTCTGCTAATTGTGTATAAAGTAATGATGCCTTGACATTTTCGTAACCCATCTCCTCAAATACCTCTTTGTACCTCATTACCTGCTTTGCGTATTTTTTATTTTCGTTTTTCGTTTCACTCGATTTATAATCGATGATATGCACCTCATTTTCCTTCATAATTACGCGGTCCGGTTTTAAGGACTTGCCGGTGGGAAGCGTTATTCTTCGTTCTCGGAGAACCTTATAGTCAGTGCTGAATAAGTTGCTGATTTCCGGATTGGAGAAGAGCTCATGGAAATGTTCTTGCCATTTTTCCTGCTCAGATGCCGGAATAGTCCCTTCCAATACCGCTGTTTTTATCGCTTTGTCAAGGTCTTCCAGATATTCCGTATTTTCAAGGATGGTATGTACGGCATTCCCACGCAAAACCCGTTCTTTTCGTTCTGAATCCGGTGCAAGTGTGTCTTCCTCCCATGCCAATGCCCTTAACTGTGGCAATGCTGTACGATATTCCGTCATTCCAAGGGTTAATGCTGCCGGCTCAGGATCGTTTGGCTCCACTCTGCCTTCCTGCTTTCCATAAGCATAAGTTGTGATTCCTTTTTCATCCTCGGTTTTGGATAAATCATCCATTGGCTCAACAAGATATTTACTCAAGGCCGTATTCATATTGTCTTGACTTGCATCTTTGTCGTCACTCGGTACCGTTGCCAATGCGTAAATCTCATTTTTAGCCCTCGTCATGGCGACATACAGCAGATTCAAGGAATCGATATGCGAATTTTCAACTTCCTCAAAGACCACGTCAGTAAAATCGCTGTTTAAGGTGCTGTATGACCAGTCGATAGGCAATTTTAATTGCAATTTGTCCTGCTCATAATCTACCCAAAGGGTATTTTTAAAACTGTGTTCCGGTCCGAATTTCCAGTCGAGGAATGGAAGAATGACAATCGGGAAAGCAAGCCCCTTAGCCTTGTGGACGGTCATGATTTCCATGGCACCGACATTGTCGGGAAGAGTTAAGGTCACTTTTTCCTCTTCCCACCAGTCGAGAAACTCGGAGAGGAATGAACCGTGTTCAGCTTGATACTGGAGTAGTTCTTCAAAGAAAGAATGAAGATAAATTGCATGTTCTTCAAGCTCTTCCTGTGGAATATAATTTAAGAGTGACTGTGCGATTTCAACGAGTGAAGAACCTTCGATTTCCGCTTGTCTTTCACGCCAGACCTTTATATAATCCGCCATTTCCTCCTTGTTGTCCTTAAAATCATAATCCTCTTCTGCCAAGTACACGACTTCGTAATGATGAATCGGCTCTTCAGGCTCGACCATCATCTGAAGATTGGCGATGATGAAGCGCACATAACGGTCATTACTCAAGAGCAGAGCCTCATTATTGACATAATTGAGAAATTCCGGTTTGATACCTGGATATTCCTCCGGATTAGCCTTAATTTCTTCGATAATTTCAACTACATCTTTGATATTTTTCTTTCGTTCACAGAGGATGGCGATATCGCCGGGTTTATAGCCATTATTCTGCAGTTGCAGGAATATCTGATATAGTTTTTCGCGATATAATTGCTCATTATCATATATTATTTCGCCTGTTCTTTTATCTATTTTATCGCGTTTGAGGAAATTGACTTCGACATAACCTTTACCCGATCTGGCTTCTTTCAGAGAAAGAACTTCGGGCAGATATTGCTTGCTGTCCGCATAAATATCGGCTACTTCGCCTATTGGAGGCATTGTTTCATCCTCATCAATAAGCTTTTTATCTTCCCAGACCCATTCCAGAGAATCCTGGATAATATCGGGCAGATGACTTGCGTCAAATAAGCGATTATTAAAGGTTATCACATGTTCATCTGACCGGAAATTATGTGTCAGAGTCTCCGATTCAATTGCACCATAATATAATTGCTCCAGTCCGGATTGCAGAATCTCCCAATTCCCATTCCTAAAACGGTAAATTGCTTGTTTTACATCGCCCACGATAAGATTATCATAGTTTTGCGACATATTTTCATCGATCAGTGGACGGAGATTCTGCCATTGGAACAAACTCGTGTCCTGAAACTCATCAATCAGCAAATGCCTGTATGCCACGGAGATTTTCTCATAAAGAAATGGTACAAATACCGTTTCCATCAAGTCGCGTAGAAAGCGATTGGTTTCAGCCAGGATAAGCCAGTTATTTTCTCTTTTCACCTCATTGAGATAGGGAATTAGTGTGTAAAGTGTAATGTAGGAAACGAGCTCTTCGAGAATTGCCTTATTGGTAGTGTATTCTTGGTATGCCTTAGAAACAAATGCGACATAATCATCAATATGCTCTTTTAATGCCTCATTATAAAAACGCAGGTACTCATCCGCTCTGGCTTTATTTTTATTAGCATACATCTTATGTGAATCATCAATTACCTTTTGAAGTGTTTTACTTTTAAGTACCTTTTTAAGATTTTCCGGTTCATCGTGATTTATCAACGCGCCCATAAAGCCGCTTTTCCCACTACTGAAATCAGTCAAGATGAAGCCATATTCTTCCATAAATTCTTCTGCCCTGGAAATATATTTTAAGTTTTGATTTTTAATTTTAATTTGCGAAAGCTGAAGTTCTTTAAAAAGTGATCTCAATTCCTCAAAGTCGAGACTTTGTAATGCATCCATATCCACATCTTCTGCATAAAGTTGTGATGCAAGAGACATGAGCGTACTTTTTACGTGAAATTTCTTTCCTTCATTGATTTTGCGTTGCATTTCACGGCTCAACCAGGAATAAAGTGGGTGATTTTTATCGATATCTCTGATAAGTTTCACTGCGGCCTGCTCGATGACTTCATCGGTGTCAAGCTGCACCCGATAGGCGGTATCAATCCCGAGATCCCGCGCAAATGAGCGCAACACACGCTGAAAGAAACTGTCGATGGTACTCACGGATATCTGATCGTAGTACTGAATCATGACCTTGAGGAGCTTCCCGGCATAAGCAGTAATTTTTTCCTTTGAAAGTCCGGTACTCTCATTGAGATAATCCAGATGATCCGACTCTTCCGGCTCCAGTGCCAGATTTTTCACTTCTTTGAGGATGCGTTCCCGCATTTCATTTGTCGCCTTATTGGTAAATGTAATTGCGAGGATATGTCGGAAATAAAATAATTTCTCGGTGTGCTTAAAACACAAGTCGAGATAAAATCGCACCAGCCGGAAGGTCTTTCCCGAGCCGGCAGAAGCCTTCAGTATATTTAATGGAGCATTATCAGTCATAGCAATAATTGAGTTGAAAGGACAAGATAAGAAGAATGTGTGAAAGAATGGTTCACGGGTGGTTATTCTACTTTTATGGAACGCTGATAACGCTGATGCAACTGATTGTCGCTGATCTGATTATTTATATAAGTGTATGTGCTTACTCCTATCAATAAATTCCACTTGAAGCACTATACAAAATCTGCGAGTATCCGCTTAATCTGCGTCATCTGCGTGCTATTTTCATGATGGAACGCTGATAACGCTGATGCAACTGATTGTCGCTGATCTGATTATTTATATAAGTGTATGTGCTTACTCCTATCAATAAATTCCACTTGAAGCACTATACAAAATCTGCGCTTATCAGCTCAATCTGTGTCATTAGTGTGCTATCAGAAGAATGGCTCACCCACTATTTCATAACCCGAAAATGCAGCGGTGGTAAATTAAATCGTGACTAATCGTAAAATTGATGTCTTGGTTTTCGATCTGCCATAAGTTAAACTATCATTGCCTTGCTTACAACTGTTTTCCTCTGGAAAGAAATAACTTTGTTGATCAACGTCAGTGCCGCAATCCCAGCTCACACCCAAGTCTGGAACAAGAATCGTATCACTTCACTGCATTCAATTCCACAATTCGCATATAATTCTATGGAAATTCGAATGTACTGTATCTGGCTTTCAGCCCAATATGATGAAATATTATATTATCTAAAAAGAAGATTATCCTTTTAAATGCTTGCATATATTCAAGCTATTACACATTCATTATATTATTATATATGTCAATGTGAATAAAATGTGGATAAAAATATGGTTAAAAATTATAAAATCGATATATATATATAATAACGGCATAATACCGTATATAATACCTTATTATCAATTTATATAAAATAATAATTATGAAAAAGTTTTACACCCTTCTTTTAACCGGAATGTTTCTCCTATTTTTATCCAACAGTTTAATTAATGGACAATGCAACGGTAGAAGACCTGATTTAAATAATGATTTTACTGCACAAGAACAGATAGAGCTAAGAAATCTGATCATGGACTATCTGAAACATGATATGAATAACGCTTATCCAAATGACCCTTTATATGATGTGATTAAATATACGGTTGTTGGAATACATTCAGGGTTTAACGCTAATGAACGTCCTTTTACAGGTAAGAACTCATGGCATAGCTATGATAAAAAATTTCTTAAGTGGCACAGGGCATATATACAAGGGCTCGAAAACTATTTGATTGATAGAGGATATGAAAAATATGTCCCCTTGCCGGCTTGGGATAATGATAATCCTATTCCTGATGCTTTCTTTAATGATGCCGCAACTGATAATAAGAATTCAGTTCTCCCGGTTTCCGATGGATTCCCACAATTGCAGAATCAAGGACCATGTGGACAGCAAGGTGATATTACAGATTTTTTGAAATTTGATGATAATTTTGACTGTAGCAGTTGGAGCGATATAAACAGCTATGCGGATGAATTAGAAGATGACCCACATGATGCAACACATGGAGCAATACGTGGTTCGATGGGGGTGATTCAAACGGCTTCCGGGGCTGCCATTTTCTGGCCTTTTCATGCCTATGTGGATGATCTTTATTATTGTTATCAAAAGCAATGTATGAATCTGAACGATCCTGACTTATGGTTGAAGGATGAAGAGAATGGTACAGGTGTTGAGCCATCTTCTCCGGATGTTTTTTGGAAGAGTCCGGGTATATTTTCGGCTGACGGATGGCTGGATGGACAAGGGAATCTCAATATTCAACAAGTACCTGGAGAATCAATTACAATTGCTGTAAGGGTAAGAAATAGAGGAGATATGCCAAATATGACCGGTGTAGGACAGATTGAATTATACTGGGCACAAGCTTCTTCCGGTTTAAGCTGGCCGGCACCTTTTGATGGAAGTTCCATGGGAACTTGTAATGAACCAATGGGTGGATTTATAGCATCCCAACCATTAAGACCTGTAAATGAAGATTATGTTGATAGCTTTGATGTTAACTACAATGGGGATACTACTGAAACAATTCATGATTACACTATTTACTATTTTGAGTGGACACCACCTGATCCCGATAATTATGCCGCATGTTTTGGTGAAGGATGGAAGCAGAGACATTTTTGTATCCTAGCTAGAATCGTGGTTCCGAATGAGACTCTCGATGAGACCAATGATTTGGAGTACAATGTTGAACATAATAATGAAATCGCTTTACGAAATATCGCATTATGGGGTAATGGTGAACCGGATGGTATAGTAGGGCCTCATACACCGCCGAATGATCTCATTCTAGTTGGGAATTACACGAGCTCTACCATGAACAATGTAAAATTTGAGATAACATTTCCAACTCAATCTGATGCCCACCTGTTAAATAAGGCAAATATGCATATACGGTTAAATCAGCCTATGCAAAGCAACTGGATAAATTCCGGGAAACTCGGGAATCACGTGAATGAAACCATTATTGATAATCGATCCTGGATAGATATTCAACAAGCTAATGCAACAATAGATGGCATGAGTTTATCTCCGTATCAGATAGGGGAAGTAGCTATAAGCTTTGATATAACAGATAGTACAAATCTGAAGGATCTATATGTCTTTGATTTCAAACAATATAATGGTCAAGACCTTATCGGTGGTGTGCGATTTCAAGTAGATTTGCAAAAACAACTTGCAAGATTAAGAGGAGTTCATAAAATTGGCAAAACTAAGAAACCAAAATTAAGAGTATATCCCAATCCATCAAGAGGTTACTTTACAATTTCTTCTCCGGATTTCGGTATGATGAATACTATAAAGATTTATAACTCCATGGGAGAAGTCGTTTATAAGAGTGAATTTTCAGGGAAAAATGAAGAATTTTATATTAATGATATAACCCCCGGTGTATATATCATTCAAGTGAGACCGCATAACTCAGATGAATATATCGTAGAAAAACTTGTCATTCAATGAAAGAATTAATACAACCCTTCATTCAACTCATAAGCATCTTTATTACAAGAACTTGCGTTTATGGGTTGAGTGGAGGAAGTGTTAAATGATACAATAATCAGATAATTATTAAACCATTTCAATTATGCGCTACACAATAATTTTCATCTTATGTTTATCCTCAACTATTTCTTATGCACAGGAAACCCCTGATTATAATTTGGACTTTGAACAATGGGAAGATTCAACGATGCAAGTGCTAAAATTATTTAATGATGCCGACACTTTCATTGAAAACGGGAAACAAGGTATACTTGAAGGATGGGGTAAATATGGAGGTTTTACAGTTAGAACTACTGATGCATTTAATGGTGATTATGCTATTGTGCTCTATGATTGGTACGGAATAAATCGAGATTATGTATCATTAGGGGAAAATGGAGACCCAAATCCATCAGGATGCGGTAATTGTGGAACAAGTATAAGTTTTAGACCCGAAAGTATAAGTTTTGCATATAAAGGAATTCTAACTCCATCATTTTCTAAAAGCGATACTGTAACTGGAAAAATCATGGTTTATTTAACCAAATATGATTCCCTGAGTGGACATCGCGATACTATAGGAATAGGTAAGATCAATCTCCTTCCTACATCGGATAAATATAAAACTTACAAAATCCCATTTCAATACTCAAGTCAGCAGACACCGGATTCAATAATTTTACTTGTATCACTTAATGAATATTTCAATCACTGTATTATTTGTGCATTAATGTTTTTTGACAATTTTGAATTTCATCGTAAAGGCACTAGCGTTATTTCACCTGAGGGAAAATCACTTTTACATATCTATCCCAATCCACTGGATAAAAGTGAATTGAATATATTGAACAAGTCATCTAGCCGTTTTATAAGTGTAAAAATGTACAATAGCTCGGGGGTATTTATATCTGAGATAACAATACCGCCCCATTCGCAGAGAAAGTATTCTATGTCGGGTCTTGAAAACGGGATTTATTATTTAAAAGGGGAAGAGAGGACGTATAAGGTGGTACATTTTTAATATTTAAACTGAAATTTCTTAGGTTAAATTGAAACGATTGATAATTTGGTAGGAATGAATAAAAACAGATCTATGCCCCAAAACGTGCAATGCACGATCTATTTTACAGTTCTACATGGGTTGAAAGGACAAGATAAGAAGAATGTGTGAAAGAATGGTTCACGTGTGGAGGGATTCTACTTTTATGGAACGCTGATAACGCTGATGTGGCTGATTTCCGCTGATCTGATTGTTTTTATAAGTGGAAGAGCTTACTCCTAGTAATAAATCATACTTGAAACACTATACAAGATTTGCGAGTATCCGCTTAATCTGCGTCATCAGTGTGCTATTTTCATGATGGAACGCTGATAACGCTGATGTGGCTGATTTCCGCTGATCTGATTGAGTTAAGGGATACAGGAACTTACTCTTTAATGAGAAGCTCGTCTATAAGTAGAAAGATTTCAAGTTCAGTAGAAAGCCAAATTGCATTGTATTGCTTAAATCCACATACCAAGAAAATCATCTATTCCTTCACAAATCTTCCAATATAATATTGCTTACCGTCGATAACCCTAATAAAGTATATTCCCGCAGCATCAATAAACGATACCTGTATTTCTACCCTTGAACGACTTGTTATCCTATCTACTTTCATCAGTTTTCCTTGGGAATTATAGATTTCATAAGTCCATTCCCCGGCAGTAGGCAATGAGAATTGTATGCTAGAATGTACGGGATTGGGGCTGATTACCAGCGACTTAAAAAGTTGCGCCTTTTCCGTACTTACACCTTCTCGACACTTTAAAAAAGGAAAAGGAGTAAATGTAAAAAACATGCCTGCAACGGGTTGTAACTCATCATATCCCTCTACCGGAAGTTCCATCTGAATAGGTCGAAAAAACCCGGAGGGATGCTCTTCCAGTAAGTTGTAAACAAGAAAAGAATCCTGAAAAGATGATTGTTTTTCAGCACAGTAAAATACCGTAATAATATCGTCCCATAGATGAGGAAACAATGTTACAACTCCATAATCACGAGTAAAAAAAGACTCTGAAAGCGGGGTATTTTGAAATAATGAAGAATCATAAGAAACAGTTACCGGAGGATATTTAGCTCGTACATATATACCACAAAATGCACTTACGATTATCCCTTGATCCACATCTTCAACTTCGACTATTAGTGTTTTCATCATTGTAGTGTCATATATATATTCCGGCACACAACGCACTTCAAATACAGAGTCAAATGGCTCTGTTATTGCATACTCTCCAAATTCTTCATAGGGATGCTTGCTTTCTTTCACAGAATGATCATAACCGATAATAATCGTGTCTTTATTTCCCACTGCATCTTCAAAATATACCGGGAAACTAAATTCAGGTTCTTCTTGTGCTTTAATTCCTTCGGTAAAGCATGTAATTAGGATATAAAGTGGTAAAATATATTTTAAATAATTCATTTTATTGCAAGTTTTGATTGAAGATGTCCCTGGCTATCATATCCTAATATATAGTATAGCCCGGTTGATAATGTTGAAGCTCCGGTATATTGATAAGTATATGTTCCAGGTGTTTTTATTCCTGTATTATGAATTGTTTCCAATGTTCCCGATTGCATATCATATAGTTTAAATTCTATACTCGTTTCTTCATATACTTCATATTCAATGTTTATAAGTGAACTAAAAGGATTGGTTATTGACACAATCTCAAATAATGTATTAGCACATTCACATTTACATTCTGTTACTTCAAAATAAATCGTATGTGAATCTGAATTTGGGCAATTACTATTATTGACTGTTAAAGTGAGTTTATACCACTGGTTGGGTAGAAAATTATTATAGTAGTCTCTAAGATTTATCTTACCGATTGAGCCTGTTATCCATCCTGAGGAATAATAATTACCATTTCCACATGACTGGTCACCTTCTGCCGTTACAGGGCATATTTCAATCAAATATTCATCCTCATTATAGGAAGCTTGACCATTATAAATAATTGAGGCAGAGAACCAGCAAATTGAATCTTCTATGTATCCAAATGCCTGTGAGGGCATACATCCATTACATGAATAGATGTAGGAATTCCCTTTGGGTGATAATAAATTTTTTTTCATAACTTCTTCTTGGCCAGGGGTTATGGCAGGATAATGCCATTGATTATAATCCATAAAGTTATTGGATACTTTACTCCAATCATCACATGGTTTTAAAGGGCATCCCGGAATTGAAGGATCATATTTCCAGCAATTTGCCCTATCTTTCACACAATCTCCATCTTCTTCAATTTTGTCATATAGAAATCCTGGTTTTGTGTCTGCAACATTATCACCACTTTCCCAACTATGATCAAGACCAAGAGCATGCCCTATTTCATGAATTGCCGTACCGGCTCCTGAGCCCAAATACCAATCACCACAATATGCAATATAAGTTTCATATAAATTTATAGCCACGTATTTGTTCAATTTACCAAGTTCTCCAAAAAATACTCCACTCCATTCTCCTGCATTAGTTAAATAAACATCGATAACTGCATTTCCTTCAATATTAAAGATAGAATGATAATTATCGAGTGTATATTTATGATTATAATAATAGTCATTCCTGTGGAAATATACCCCTGAGAGGATAAATCGTATAAAGGCCTCGTTGCCATCCTGATAATAAGTGTAGCCCGGAACTTCTCGCCACTGTTTCTGGGCATTTTCAAGTTGATTATTCATTTCATCTACAATATCTTCTGCGAGCATAAACCCATTATAATTATAATTACCTATTCCATCACTAGTCTCCGTAAAATTGCCTGCGCAGGTAACGTTATACGACGAGTCACATAATTCTCCGCTCAGTTGTACATCATGTTCAGGCAAGATGTAATGAAAAGCAAGTCTTAAATACTTCATGGTACTATCACCATCACAAAAACTCGAAGGTGTATAATTACCGTATTCAACTTGTTCATATGTAGAATCCACCGCACATTTAGACTTGATGGGAATAACTTGTAATTGTCCTTTTACATGCACAATACAGGTAGAAATTAAGAATAAAATAATGAGTACTCTACAGCTAGGACACTGTAATAGTCG
>CAYTBT010000042.1:12407-19358 GCA_964436125.1 uncultured Saprospiraceae bacterium
GATAGTCGGATAGTCGGATAGTCGGATAGTCGGATAGTCGGATAGTCGGATAGTCGGATAGTCATAATTTATTAAGTTTAATTATGACAATAATACGAATTCTTCCTTACCCCACAAAATATTTATGAATATTTTTAATAAATATCTACAAGAACAATACTCTTATGCTTCCCTTCCAAACACAGGATTTTAGACTAAAGTAAATTGAGTTTACCACTTATAGCAAGCTTATCATTTAAGAACTTTTCATAATGGAGCATTTTCAGTCATAGCTATAATTGAGTTGAAAGGACAAGATAAGAAGAATGTGTGAAAGAATGGTTCACGGGTGGTTATTATACTTTTATGGAACGCTGATGACGCTGATGCAGCTGAATGTCGCTGATCTGATTGTTTTTATAAGTGGAAGAGCATACTCTTGGCAATAAATTATACTTAAAGCACCGAACAAGATCTGCGATGATCCGCTTAATCTGCGTCATCTGTGTGCTATTTTCATGATGGAACGCTGATCCAGCTTAAGCAAATACTTCAGCTTCAAAGACCTCTATTGTGCTGATTGTTCTTCTACTCTCTTAAGAGTTTTAAAAGCTTATCAGGGTCTTGCCGATTAGAAAAGAAGGATAATATCTCAACGGTATCTTTATTGATACGGTAATACAGGTTATTAAATTTTAATATAACAACTTTTCTTGTATCTCGATATTCAACTTCTCTAAAAAGCTTAGGATTCTGCTTTATTAATTCTATTGTCTCTTCAATCTCAGAAGCAAGTTTATTGATTTCTTTATCAGTGAAATTATTCTCGAGATAATTAAATACTGCTTCCAGCTCTTTCAAAGCATGAGAAGACCATAGTATTTCATAACCACTTTTCATAGAGTTTTCTCGCTTCCGTATGTGGCATAAGATCCTGTTTATCGGCATCATAAATGCCCTTGTCGATAGATGCTTTCTCTTTTGCTGACAAGGTATGCTCTCTATCCACTCTTTGTCTCAATTTCAGCAATTTTTCTATGATAGATTTATCTTCTACTCTAGAAAGCCATTGTAGTAGTTCTAATTTATTATTTAAGGTTTTAGCATCCATTTTTTGTCAATTATACCTTCAAATATAATGAAACTTTTGTATAAATAGTATATAGTGGCAAGTATTTCGCATCATATTTAGTCATTTATCACCCCAGGTCTTATTCTCTATGACATTGTATTCCTTTAACTACCACTAAATCTTTTACAATTGGACACCCTTGACGGCAACATCAAAAAACACTTCGAGAGCATAAGTGCATCATCCAGTACGCTCCTGGGGCTTTGCTGTGTCGGACTTTCACGTGTCCGCCGTAGGAGGAGCCCTCTTTGACAACTGGAAGTCCAGGGTTGGCAAAATATGACAGGAAAAGGGATTTTGCCCCCTTTATTAAAGTAAGTGTAGTACTCTTACCAATTAGATCTTACATAAGTATTGCTATTTTTCATAAATTTTTGAGGAAGCCCTATTATTGAATCTACATCATTCGTTAAAATTTTTGTGAATTTCAATATTTTATTTTTCTCAATCGATCCAAAAGCCTGATGGCTTAATATATAGACTGTATCAATATTATCATAGAACTTCTCTTCAATCACTTCTACATTATAATTCGTAGAGACTAATGCCATATCAGGGAAATCACTTCTCTTAAAATTATCCAGAAAGACATAACAATGTGGGCACCAAGTTGCAAATAAGTAGATTTTCTTGTAATGGCTTATCGCATCCAAAGTTGTATCAATTTCAATAAACTCTACCCTTGTATTCCTTAAATCAATCCTTTGTTTATAGTAGTCATGGGATGTATGTGTAGGTGTTATTACAATACAAGCACAAAAAAATATCATGAATAGAAAGATTATTGTAGGCTTCATTCATTCATAATTCAATCAAACAATGTATTCCGCTGCTCATTGGATGGGACGACGTTGAGGTGCTTGAATGCCTTGGGAGTTGCCATTCTCCCACGTGGAGTCCGTTTAATATAACCTTCCATGATAAGAAATGGCTCGTGAACCTCTTCAATGGTACCGGCTTCTTCTCCTATCGCGGTACCGATTGTCGTAAGACCTACCGGTCCGCCGTTAAATTTCATGACAATGGCTTCAAGGATGCGATTATCCATCTCATCAAGTCCGTGTTCATCGACATTGAGTGCAGAGAGGGCATATTTTGCTATTTTGAGATTGATTGTACCATCGCCTTTAATCTGTGCAAAGTCCCGGACTCTGCGCAACAAGGCATTACTGATACGCGGAGTCCCTCTGCTCCTTCTTGCTATTTCCTGCGCTCCGGCATCATTCATCGGAACTTTCAAAATTGAAGCCGATCGCTTGACGATTTTCTCCAGTGTCTCGACATCATAATAATCGAGATGGCAGGTAATCCCAAATCTCGCTCGCATAGGTGCAGTTAACAAGCCCATGCGAGTAGTTGCCCCGACAAGCGTAAATGGATTTAATTCAATCTGTACCGAGCGCGCACTCGGTCCACTGTCAATCATAATGTCAATGCGATAATCTTCCATTGCCGAGTACAGATATTCCTCCACAACATTATTTAGGCGGTGAATCTCATCGATGAAGAGCACGTCGCCTTCCTCGAGATTGGTCAAGAGACCGGCAAGGTCACCGGGTTTTTCCAGCACAGGACCGGAGCTCATCTTCATATTGGTATCAAGTTCATGCGCTATAATATAGGAAAGCGTTGTCTTCCCTAGTCCGGGTGGACCATGCAATAGAACGTGATCGAGCGCTTCGCCGCGGAGTTTGGCAGCTTCGATGAAGACGGTAAGGTTATCGATGAGTTTCTCTTGACCTTTAAATTCTTTAAGTCTCTCCGGCCGCAAGGCTTTTTCCACCCTTCTGTCTTCCGTACTCATATATCCCTTCTCCGGATTTAATATTGGATTGTCCATATATAATCTGCTTTATGTAAGAAGAAGTCCTTGCCCAGACAAAAAGGAGCAATAACAATCAGAATAATCCCTGAATTTTTATACTTTTGTGCTTCCTATTACAAAGCTAAATTACAATAGTATTATGAATCCATCAAAAGTAACTATAGAAAACGGCAATTTATCGGTGCCTGATAATCCGATTATCCCATTTATCGAAGGCGACGGCATCGGTCCCGATATCTGGGCTGCTGCAGTAAGAGTATTTGATGCTGCTGTAGAAAAAACATATAATGGCGAGCGTAAGATTGAATGGAAAGAAATCTATGCAGGAGAAAAAGCCAATGAAAAAACAGGTGAATATCTTCCGCAAGCAACATTGGATGCGGTGAAAGAGCATCTCATCGCTATCAAAGGTCCATTAACTACACCGGTAGGTGGTGGATTCCGCTCGCTCAACGTTGCATTGAGGCAAGAACTCGATCTTTATGCTTGTGTGCGTCCGGTACGCTATTTCCAAGGCGTCCCTTCACCTGTGAAGGAACCGGAAAAAGTCAGTATGACGATTTATAGGGAAAACACCGAAGATATTTATGCGGGAATAGAATTTGATGCCGGCACTCCGGAAGTAAAGAAGCTCATCAACTATCTCCAGGAAGAATTTAATGTCGATAGTATCAGATTCCCCGAGTCATCGGCTATCGGAATCAAACCGGTTTCTGAAGAAGGCTCCAAACGCCTTATCCGATCGGCAATCGACTATGCATTTGAGAAAAAATTTAAGTCCGTTACTCTTGTGCATAAAGGAAATATTATGAAATTCACTGAAGGTGGCTTCAAAGAATGGGGTTATGAACTCTCCAAGGAGGAATTCGGTGCGCAAGATTACGAAGGCGGTCCATGGCAGATTATCGAGAAGGACGGACATAAAGTTATTATCAAAGATGTCATTGCCGATGCTTTCCTCCAGCAGATTTTATTAAGACCTGCTGAATACGATGTCATCGCTACAATGAACCTCAACGGTGATTATATTTCCGATGCACTTGCTGCTATGGTAGGCGGAATAGGTATTGCTCCGGGAGCCAATATCAATTACAATACCGGCAGGGCAATATTTGAGGCTACTCATGGTACTGCTCCGAAGTATGCCGGCCTTGATAAGGTCAATCCTTCATCGCTTATTCTTTCCGGTTGCATTATGTTTGACTATATGGGCTGGGGCGAAGTCGGTGACTTGATCGAAAATGCCATTGAAAAAGCTATCGGTAAAAAACGCGTCACTTATGACTTTGAACGCCTTATGGATGGCGCGACATTGTTGAAGTGCTCGGAATTTGGGGACGAGATTATCGCGAATATGTAACAGATTCAGCGAAGCTGAATCTGTGAAGTCGTAAGTCATAAGTCATAAGTCTTTTAGTTCCAGGCCAGCTAATGGCTAATGGCCAATAACCTTTTTACGACAAGTCATAACTTATGATATGCGACCTTAATAGTACTCAGATTGTACTGACATAAAGAACAGATTGACATGGATAATTTGCACGTGGTAATTATGGCTGGAGGAGTCGGTTCAAGATTCTGGCCTGCTAGTCGTGAAGACAGTCCAAAACAATTTCTCGACATCTTGAATACAGGAAAATCTCTGATTCAGATGACCTGGGATAGATTTGCGGAAGCTATTCCGGCAGAGCGTATTTATATCAGTACCCATGAAAAATATAAAGGACTGATTCAAGAACATCTTCCGGATGTAAAAGAGGAAAACATCCTCATGGAACCGGCAAGGAAAAACACAGCTCCTTGCCTTGCCTATGCCGCAATGCATATCTCAGCGAGAAACCCCGACGCAACAATGCTCGTCGTTCCATCGGATCATAAAATTGTGAATAAGGATAAATTTCTTGATGCCGTCACAACAGCCAACTCATTTGCGCAAGCTCATGATGCAATAATGACATTGGGGATGAAAGCGACAAGGCCGGATACGGGATACGGCTACATCAGATTGGATAAAGAAGTGATAGTCAAGGGCTCCTTCGACATCTATAAAGCACTCAGATTTACAGAAAAACCCGACAGAGAAACGGCTATCTCATTCCTTGAGTCCGGCGATTATGTCTGGAATGCCGGCATATTCTTATTTACCCTAAGGTCAATTTTAAAGGCGTTCAGAGAGCTTTCTCCGGAGGTGATTGAGCCATTTGAGAAGATTGAAGAATACTTCGGAACTGCTGAAGAGAGAGAATACGTGCATAAAACCTACGGCGATTGCCCGGCAATATCATTTGACTATGCGATTATGGAAAAAGCCGATAATACTTACTGCTTACCGGCAGAGATAGGCTGGTCGGACTTGGGAACCTGGAATAGCTTATACAATGAACTCGCTCCCCAAGATGGTGAAAATGTGCATAATCCGGAATCCGAGGTATTATTCAAGAATTCCTCAGGAAATATTGTTATATTACCCGATGGAAAGAAAGCTATAATGCATGGAATGGATAATTTCATCCTCATAGATAAGGGCGATGTCCTCCTTATATGGCCGCGAGATAAAGAGCAAGAAATAAAACCCTTAAAAAACAATATTGCCGGAAAGTGGAAAATGGAATAAACCAAGATTGAAATAATAGCATGAACCTGACCAAAGGAAAAAACATTTTATGTATTTATTATCAATTCCCGCCTATAAAGGGAATCGGGACACTGCGGAATATGAAGTTCTACGCATCGCTCCGGGAGCAAGCGAGGAAGGTATTTGTCATGACCACCTCCAATCGGAGTTTCCTTCCCAGCGATAATTACGATATTGAACTCGAGAATATCATTGAATTAGCTACGGCAGATTTCAGGACGATACACCATAAGGTATTCGGTAGCAAGGGTTCTTTGATGAAAAATGAATCCAAGTCTCCGATACGGAGCTTTGTGCTCGATCTTGTGACCAATTCTCCTCTCCGTATTTTCCTCGGTGAAGGTGGAATGCGCTTTATCCGTCAGGGAATAAAACAAGGGAATCGCCTGATAGAAGAGCAAGGGATTGATACAATCTTTTCTTCTTATATGCCGGCATCAACGCATATTATCGCGCGCCACCTCAAGAAGCATCATCCACAACTTACATGGATTGCTGATTATCGCGATATTACTCCTGATCCTATGCGCAATAACTCGCAATTCAGTAATTTCACCACTGCAGCTCATAAACGTATTTTAAAATATGCGGACGAGGTATTGACCGTTTCACAGGGCCTTAAGGAGCGGCTTTCATCCTATCACGATAAGGTATCGGTAATCAGAAACGGCTATGAACATAATCTCTTAAATGAGCATATCCCGAGAAGCAATGCCCTTTTTACCTTGTGTTATACGGGGATTTTCTATCCGGATATGCAGAAGTGCGACCTTATATTTATGGCGCTTCAAGATTTAATTAATGAAGGCTCAATCGATAAACGTTGTATCCGCTTTCTCCATGCCGGCAAGGATGTCAGCCCGTGGAGAGAGGTAGCTACGCGCTATAATCTCAATGATATTATCGTCGATAAAGGCCTTATCCCTCGCGATGATGCGCTTCAATTGCAACGTGATGCAGACCTGAATGTCTTGCTCACATGGTCTTCGGAGGAATTGAAAGGAATCGTGACGGGAAAAGTATTTGAATATCTGGCGGCTAGAAGACCTGTTTTAACCCTTGTCAATGGAATAGTCGATGAGGAAATTGAAAACATTATCGAAGGAACTCATTCCGGTCGTGTTTTTTATCATTCTGAGCATCAGCTTCCGCAAATGAAGTCCTATATCCTTCAGCAATATAACAAATGGAAATATGGGGAAAATTCCTTAAACGATGCTTCGTATATCTTGCCTTATTCCTGGGAGAATCAATTTAAACGATGGAATCAACCGCTACGTATCATTAAAAATAAGCAGAAAAACTCCGGTGCCTAATGTCCTTCTCGCTCATAACACCGAGGATATCTGTAGTCGATCCCGTATATTCTATCTCCTGATA
>CAYTBT010000043.1:0-19263 GCA_964436125.1 uncultured Saprospiraceae bacterium
ATATCAATGGAAAAGTGGCAAAAGAAAAAATGGGTGTCCCAATGGTGATAACAGGAGTTCTACGACTTCTGCTTAAAATCTTGAAGTTCACCTCGCATTCCCCAATTTTTTAAAGTTCTTAAACACAGTGCTTACATCGAGCCAGACAGAATAATCACGGGCATAAAGTTGATCACAGGCTTGATGTTCTCCCATTAAAGCATTTTCATAAACATCCTCCGTATCTAATATTCCCGGCTTCAATTCCGGCAAAATCGTCGGTTTATAGGTATATGAAACCCATGTTTTATTTCCCGTGAGTACCTGAAATAGGTGCTGTAAATATCCACCTTTATTCTCTAGCAAGAAAAAGCTTAGAGGAAAGACCAGAAAGAAAACAAGAGAAGAACAAATATCATATAATCGCTTTGCTCTCCGATTTTCCGGCAACTCGATTTTATAGCTCACGCGCCTAGTAAATAATTTACCTTGGAGATTTTTAGAATCGCTGCCGAGAATATTAAACTCAGAATCTTCCACCAGCCTATATTTCACGCGTCTGTCCTGCTCTGCCATTGTCTTCATAATTGCCTTTCTGGATATATCGCTAGTACAGAAAAATATTTCTGTAATATTATGTGAATGGACAATAGGTTTAATATCAGCTATGCTCCCCAGCACCGGTGAATCGCCATCGTTTTTCCCCACTCGACCTATGTAAATATGTTCCTGTCGCTGCTTGCCCAGTATATCTTGAATTGGTCCTATTTTATCCTCTGCACCGACGATAATATAGCGCATATCAGAGCGATAATCAAGGAGAAATCTTTGGTGGAGCCACAGATTACGCACAGCTCGGATAAGGAGCAATATGCCGAGACTTGAGATAGCCAGGAAACTGATAACTGCTCTTGAACTCCGTAAATCTTCTCCGAGTAAACCGTAAAATGCAAGAACAGCCAGCATACCGACGAGTGTCCCTCTTAACAATTTGCGTAAGCGAAATGGCTTGTCGTATGTACCGAATAAATACATGCTTCCCTGCAATACAAGGATTGATAATGGCAAGATATAAGTGGTAAAAGTATCCGTATAAAAGTCCTCAATCCCGTAGTAAGATGCCTCCCATACTTCCACAATTCCTATCCCTGCAAGCCACAATAAAGCAAAGTCAATAATCGGCATAAGAAAACGATCCAGCCATCCACCGATTAATGAGGTCAATGCCTTTACATAAATGCCGAGCCTAAGGAAAATCACGTAAAGTCCTCCCAATCGATTGAAGTGCTTCTGTGCAAACTGGATCATGGCCTTGTGGAACAATTTCACGTAATTAAAGCTTGCTTTACGTGTACTTTCGCCCTTAAAATGGATGATTTCCGAGTCTGCCAGATAATAATTGTAATAGCCGGCTTGAATTATCCTATAGGACAGGTCGATGTCCTCGCCATACATAAAGAAATCCTCATCGAGCAAGCCGATTTTATCGAGGACTGACTTCCGGAGCATCATATATGCACCGGCTAAGATTTCAACCTTATGGGACTCGCCTTCCGGCAAATGCCCTTGATGATAGGCATTAAAGAATGCCGAGTGCGGGAATAGCTTCGCTATTCCCGACATACGGAAAAAAGCAGCAAGCGGTGTAGGAATCCCCCGCTTGGATTCCGGAAGGAACTTCCCACTTCCATCTATCATGCGTATTCCGAGGCCACCACATTGATCATGACCTTCCATATAATCCAGACTCAATTGTAAAGTATCCTCCCGGAGGATCGTATCGGGATTAAGCAAGAGGAAATACTTTCCCTCCGCCCTGCGCATTGCTAGATTATTGGCTTTGCTGAAGCCGAGGTTCTCAGAATTGGCTATGACATGTACTTGAGGAAATTTATCGGCAAGCATTTCCAGGGAATCATCGCTTGAAGCATTATCGACGACATAGACTTCATAGGAATAGCTACACCGCGATGAATAAATAGACTTCAAGGCTTGTTCCAGAAAATACCGGACATTATAATTTACGATAATGATAGATAGCTTCATACCTCTTCTTCCAGCTCATAAGGAATGCGATTCTGAATAGACTTCCCCAATGTGAATTTATCGACATATTCCAGTTCTCCACCGAATGAGACACCACGGGCAAGTGTACTCAATTTCACCTGATGAGCTTTGAGGTGATTGGAGATATAGTAGGTAGTTGTATCACCTTCTATCGTAGGGCTTATAGCAATAATTACCTCATCCACTTCATCGGGCTTTATCCGTGAAAGTAATTCTTCAATCCGTATATCTTCCGGACCGATCCCGTCCAGTGGGGATATTACACCTCCGAGGACGTGATACACACCGTTATACTGTTGCGTCGCTTCTATAGCAAGGACATCGCGGACGGATTCTACTACACAGATAATCGCATGGTTTCTCCGCGTACTTTGACAGATCTCACATTGTTCAGCATCCGCATAATTAAAACAAGTCTTACACAGCTTGATATTCTCAACCATATCCATAATCCGCGAGACAATCCGCGTTGATCGCTCTTTCTCCATTTCAGCAAGATGCAGTACATATCTAAGTGCTGATGTTTTCCCTACGCCGGGCAATGCAGAGAATGCCTCTACAGCTTTTTCAATATTTCTAGAAGAGTATTTCATGGGACTGTAAAGGTAAAGATTCTTGTGATGTTATTCAATCTTCGGCCGCTCAATAAGTAATTACCGCCCTTCTTTCATGATTGTTCCTCCTCTTGCTTCAATTAGGCACAGAAAAAATCATTTGCGGAAGCTAAATCTATAAAAGGCGACAAAGTCAATGATAAAGCTTATGTCAGACAGGTTTTCCTCCCTATTAGCGCTCCACGATACAGAATGTGCAAGCTAGTAACTACCACTTATCTAAGGAAAATGGCATGCACCGCTACTCTGAAACAGCCGGGAATCACAGGCTTAGATTAAATTCATCTATTATTCCACCGCTTTATTGCAACTTGTTCTATGCAAGGTAAATTGTAAGAAAGAAGGGAATAAATACTTTTTTCTGCTTATTCAAGTGAAAAGTTGTAAATTAGAGCCTGCAATTAAATCTGATGTAAAACAATAAATATAAATACGTAAATTCTATGGCTAGAGTAATCAGGATGCCACGTCTTAGTGACACAATGGATGTAGGAAACATTGTTGAATGGCATGTTAAAGAAGGAGACAAAATAGAGGCCGGCGATGTACTTGCTGAGGTCGAAACCGATAAAGCAACAATGGAGGTTGAATCGTTTTTTGATGGGACTATCTTGCACATTGCCGTGGGGAAAGGTGAAGTCCCTGTGAATGCCGTTATCGCTGTTATGGGAAAAGAAGGTGAAGATTATAAAGAAGCTCTTAAAAAAGCGCAGGCCGAGAATGGCGGAAGTACTGAAAGCACCGAGGGTACGGAAGCCTCGGGTGAAAAGTCCTCCTCTGATGAAGATAAAGCACCTAAAGAAGCGGACGATGCCGCCAAAGAAGAAAAAGTTTCCGATGGTCAATCTTCTGCTACTGAATCGCAAGATCCATCAACCAGCTCTTCCGACAGAATCAAAGCTTCTCCGCTTGCCAAGGCCATGGCCGCTGAAAAAGGTATCGATCTGAGTACCGTAAAGGGTACCGGAGATGGTGGACGTATTATTAAGCGCGATATTGAAAATTACAAGCCATCAGCGGCAAGCGGTGCTCCATCTTATGCTACACCGGCTGAGGCATACACCGATATCCCACTTACACAGATGAGGAAAACTATTGCGCGTCGCCTTGCAGAAAGTAAATTCCAGGCACCACATTTCTATCTCACCGTAGAAGTAGATATGGATAATATCGTCCAGGAAAGAAAAGAAATTAATACGCGCTTGAAAAAACAAGGTATAAAGCTTAGCTTTAATGACTTTGTGCTGAAAGCTACTGCTATGGCTCTTGCCAAGCACCCGGAAGTAAATGCTTCATGGATGGGCGATAAAATCAGACAACATCACGTCGTGAATTTAGGTGTCGCTGTTGCTGTTGAGGATGGGCTTCTTGTTCCGGTCGTACGCAATGCTGCCGCATTGCCTATGACAGAAATTAATAGACAGGTAATTGAACTCGCCGGAAAGGCAAGTGAGAAAAAGCTCGCACTTGAAGAAATGCAAGGAAACACATTTACGGTCTCCAACCTTGGCATGTTCGGCATTGAAGAATTTACTGCTATCATCAATCCGCCGGATGCTTGTATTCTTGCAGTAGGTGCCATAAAAGAAAAAGCCGTTGTTAAAAATGGCGAATTGGCCACCGGACATAGAATGAAAATGACCTTGTCTTGCGATCATCGAGTTGTAGATGGCGCAACTGGAGCTCAATTCTTACAGACCTTGCAGAACATGCTTGAATTGCCAAGCATGATGATGGTGTAAATGCATAGATACTTTTACCGTATTTTATAGCAATTTATCCGACTGTATGGCAATGATGCCTACAGTCGGATATTTTTTCACAGGAATAATCCGTCCATCAAGCCAAATTGCGCTCATCTCGGTATTCAGTCTTATGAATGAACACATCAAAATGTGCAAACGGAAAACAATTGAATAATTCAACTGAACACCGAGGCAAAATGTGTGAAACGATAAGATAGACGGAAGGTCTGTGCAGTAAAAACTCCCTTGGAAGAATAGTTTTACCAGCAAAATATTTAAAAGTGAAAAGCGGAGACAATTATTACCCAAACCATGCAATAGAAATGCAAAAGGAAGTGCAAAAGCCACAGAAGACAAGGGCTCGCGCAAGAATTTGGCTCGGAATCGTAGTAAGAGAAGAGCCTCGGACAGGAGTCCTCGGTTCCTTCATCGACTTGACATTCAGTCAACTCGGTCTCGGACAAGCCGAGACTTCATTCAGTCATGATGAGAACCAAATTCGAGCAAGTGCTTGTATTCACAGGCTTTTGTGCTTATCTTCAATTTCTATTGCATGATTTGGGTATTAACAATTGTGCTAGCCACTCGCCGGAGCTCGGTCTTTAGTCCGCCGTAGGAGGTTCCCTCATCATTGATGCATTTACCATCAATGGTCTCGGCAAGCCAGGTGGAATGCCGAGAATCGGCACGACCGGAGGTCGCATTCCACAAGGCAAGCCGAGGCTTCATTCGGTCATCTAGATTATTGTGTCAATTTCACCAATGAAAATTGGCAAAAGAACAGGTAATCGGTGAAAGTTGAGATAACCATTAACCTCTACTCCTATTTTCCCAGAATACCGAAGAGTCCTCTTACCAGCTCTCTTGCAAATGTCCTTCCGATCTGCCTTCCTGCTGTCGTATCCATAAAATCTTTTACAACATTAAACCAGGAGAAACCACTTCCGGTCGTTTCCTTCTCAGCCTTCTCTTGGGTTTCTTTTAACTCTTCTTGCACCTCAGGCGATTGTGCACGTTGAATTTTCTTTTCAAGAATATCGGCAGCACTTGCTCTGTCCAGAGGATAAGCATATTTATCAATGAGTGTTGACTGTGCCTCAAGTTCTTTAATTTCAAGTGGTGTAAGAATATCCATTCGGCTTTCCGGTGCCCGGAGAAGTGTACGGACCAGAGGAGTAGGAATACCATCTTCGTTTAAGACCGTTACTAGTGCCTCTCCTATACCGAGATTGGTCATTACTTCTTCAACATCATAAAATTCCGTAATCGGATAGTTTTTGGCTGCTTTGCGGAGTTCTTCCCTATCCTTTGCTGTAAATGCACGTAGTGCATGTTGTATTTTCAGCCCAAGTTGAGAAAGAACATCATCCGGAATGTCCGTTGGATTCTGCGTGATAAAGTAAATACCCACTCCTTTGGATCGTATGAGCTTAATTGTTGACTCAATTTGCTTCAGCAGCACATCTGAAGCTTCCTCAAATACCAGGTGCGCCTCGTCGATAAACATCACGAGCTTGGGCTTTGCCATGTCCCCTTCTTCCGGAAATTTATGATAGACCTCAGCAAGTAATTGTAACATAAAGGTTGAAAAGAGCTTGGGACTGCGCTGAATATCGGTTACCCGGAGGATATTCACAATTCCTCTCCCCTCCTCATTCACTCGCAATAAATCTTTCACATCAAATGAAGGTTCACCGAAGAATAATTCTGCTCCTTGTTGCTGTAATACAACGAGCTTCCGCACCATTGCACCTACCGAAGATGAAGAAATCCGTCCATACTTCTTCTCGATCTTCTCCTTGCCCTCACCACTGAGATATTGCAGTGTTTTTCTCAAGTCATTGAGATCGACAAGGGGCAACTGATTATCGTCACAATACTTAAACACAACTGCCATTATTCCCGTCTGCAGCTCATTTAATCCGAGAATCTTCGATAATAATATCGGCCCAAATTCCGTCACCGTAGCACGCATCCGCACGCCCGGTTCATCGGAAATACTGAGAAATTCTATGGGACTCGCACTAGGTGTAAAAGGTATGCCTATGCTTTCATGTCGCTCAAGCAAACCTTCATTCACCTCGGCCGCCTTGGCAATACCGGAAAGATCTCCTTTCACATCCATAAGAAGAACCGGTACTCCTTGCTGTGACAATTGCTCCGCAATAATCTGTAAAGTCTTGGATTTACCCGTTCCTGTAGCTCCGCTGATTAAGCCGTGGCGGTTCATCATCTCCAATGGGATATTAACATAACAATCTTTGATACATTCGCCTCCCAGCATCGCTCCGCCTAGCGTAAAATACTCCCCCTCACATGTATAGCCTTCCTTTATAGTCTGAATAAATTCTTCCCTTTTCATCTTCATTACTTTCTACCTTAACTAGCTAAAAATATTACACCTAGCAACATTGCGACAATAAGGATTATAGCAACAAGTAAACGTATGATATATGAACTTGTGCTCCCCCTTTTACCTTCAATCTGGTGATTTCTTCTTAGTTTTACCATATTGGCTTTATATTTTCACAAAATTTGCATAATTTCCCAACAAAATGAAATTTTCTGCCCGGCATATCCTATTTACCTTTTGGCTCCTGTCTTGTGCATCGCTGGCGCTGGACTTATCTGCACAAGCGCAGTATGCGGATTTTAAAGGTAGTATTTACGATGCCCAGGCAGGTGCAGCAGTCCTTACCACCTCGCCTCTAGCTATCTATACCAATCCCGCCGACCTTATTTTCACGCCGGGCTTTGCTATTTCAGCTTCCGCAAAAAATTACTTTTTTGGCGAAGACGATATCTGGTCAGGAATCCTTGCTTCTTCATTTGCTTTAAGCAAAAAAGATGCGCTCGGAATTGCCCTAAGCACAATTGGGAATAGTGCCGCCGGATACCTGAGTCTATCTGCTGCCTATGCTCATAAACTTCGTGAGGATATGGGGCTCGGTGTAAGCTTTAATGCACATAGATATAATGTCTCACACTACCGGAGTAGGTGGCTGGGCTCTGTCGATATAGGCTTCAGGGCGGCCGTCTATCCGCAATTTCATATAGAAGTAAGTGTACATAACCCTTATGAAATAGGTGATATTGATTATATCCAGTCACATACTTCCATCATCGTGCAAGTACTGTATGAACTTACAGATCAGCTGCACTGGACGACGGCTTTTAAGAAAAACTGGAATGCACCGATGAGTTTTCATACGGCACTTTCCTTTCTTTTTATGAAAAATTTGAAAATTTATGCGGGTGCAGGAGTTTCACCTGCTCAATTTGGACTCGGACTAAGCTATAATATCGGGAATTTCAATCTGATGACGGCATCTCGGTACCGAACACCTCTCGGTTTCAGTCCCTCAATTCAAATGGAATACAAAAGTGAATAAATATGAGAATATGTATTGTTGCAGCTAGTCTGGAAGAAATCCAGCCTTTTGTCGATAAATATAAGCTTGAAGAGTCTCACAGTAAAAGAATAAAAGGAGATGATATAGAGTATCTTATCACAGGGATAGGCTTAACCGCGATGACCTATTACCTTGTTCATCACATCCTCTTCCGTAGAGCAGACTTGTATATCCTTGCAGGTCTCGGTGGAGCTTTCAATGAAAACCTCAAGATCGGTTCCGTTGTAGAGGTAGAGTCTGATTTATTTGCAGATTTAGGCGCTCAAGACAAAAAAGGAGAATTCCTCACCTTGAAGGATATGGGCTTAAACTCCGAACCGGTAATTCGATGGCCCTCAACCAATGTCTATAATCTCGAATTGATGAAAACATCCGGCATTACTGTTCATCAGATAATGAAAGTCCAGAAGCGGATAGATTACGTCACAGAAAAATTTAATCCCGATGTATGTACAATGGAAGGTGCAGCATTTCACTATGTGATGAAAAAGAAAGAAATCAAAGCTATTCACATACGGAGCATATCACATTATGTAGGAAATCGCGATATCGAAGAATGGAACCTCCCGCTGGCAATCCGCAATCTGAATCTATTCCTCAATAACTTTATTGAAGGCATATTACTCAGTTCTGAAGATGGCTTTATCACTTAATACCGCGTAAAAACCCTTTCTCTTCCCTGAGTCTCTTCCAGTTATAATCCAGATAGATAATCTTGGAATAATTGGCAATTCCGCCTTTTACTCCCTGGGATTCCAGATAAGAATTATAGATAAAGTCCCTGAAATCCGGAAAAATATCGGGATACGCATTCAGACAATCCGCGATCTGCTGAAAGTCATTCATCACCTCTTTATCCAGCCGCTTATGAATATCTGCATACATCGCAGTATCAACCGACCTTGCTGCCGATGCAATATATGGATATATTCCGAGATAGGCTGAGTATCTAACCCGTGCATCAGGCGATGTTTTACAGGCGGCGAAAGCAAGATAATTAGCTTCGCCTTCTTGAGTGACTCCATACACGTGAGACATCTCATGCATAGAGACGAATGGCTTCTGTATCCCGGGCAATGCGCTATCAATATAACCTTCTCCCACAAATGGTAGAAAAAAGCCTGCTGTACTCCAGCGCAATAACATTCCGGCAGGCCATAATTCATGGATAACACCGCGATATGCACTCGGATAACCGATATAACTTAAGTATTTTTTTAATGTGCTCAATGCTATAGGATCGATGATAGTATCAAATTCCATTGAACATACATCTTCCGCCTCAATCTTGCTCCGCAAAGAATTTAAAGAATCTATCGTCTCGGAAAATGTCGCTCTTATATAATTCGTGTCCGGCTTTTCAAATTCAATATCAAGCCTTTCTTCCATTGTAGGACGCATATAATTAAAGCCCCATAATATATAGAAGAAAAAAACGATCATCCCTATTATTGAGAATGTCATCCTCAATGTAGATAGCCAGCTCCATTTTTTTAAAGGCGGAGTCCGTTTCCACTTATAAATGAGCCAGCCAACGAGGTATAGAGCAAGGATATAAATTAAAGGTATCGGGATTATCGCACTTATAAAATATCTCAGAAATTGATAAAAGGGATAAAACAATTGACCGTAGAGCAATTCTACGGATTCCGGTGAGATCTTGAAACACAAGATAAGAAGCACAGTTATCAAGCCCAATAATATGCCACGAGATAGTTTCATTTACGCTTCTTTAATTAAATCCATTGTTCTTCATATACTTATTGGATGCGATATTATTTTCTGCCCACAAAGGTAAAATTATTTCCATTGTAACTAACTTGCGTACATTGTAAATGTGATCTATCCTATTTACCGGCATGAACATATCGTGAACATTCAGCCCTTACTCTGCACGCGTTCTGCAATATGCTTTTTGCCAATTCGGTATCGCCAGTAGCTCGACAGCAATAAAGCGCTTGCTATATCCCATATACCCCACCAGGCAACGATAATCATCATTCCACCGCGATCAGGAAAGAAATTAAATATCAATACAAGTCCCAGGCCTGCATTATGGATGCCGGTCTCAAGGGCAATCGCTCTTGCATTATAATCGGACTCACCGAGTGATTTGCTGAAGAGATAGCCGCCGAGGATTCCCAGTGCATTGTGAATCACAACTACCCAAAGAGTAATTTTTAAAGTGCTGATTAAATACTCACTATTATTGGACAGGGCAACCACGATAAATGCGATTAAAATAAGGATAGAGAGGAAATTAATCGGCGTTTTCACCTTATCTGTGATGCGTGGCAGAAAACGCTGGACTAAAAGACCTAGGACAATCGGGAGAAAAATAATCAAGCTGACAACTTGCATCATCTCCCAGATGCTTACTTCAATGATTTTGGATGCCCCTTCTGTACTAGGAAGAAAAGAGGACCAGAAGAAAAAACTGAGTGGCGTGACAAGGGCACACATAATTGTAACAATACTCGTAAGCGATACGGAAAGAGTGGCATTGGAATGCGACCATGCGGAGGCAAAATTGGATATATTGCCACCCGGACAACACGCTACCAGCAACATCCCCAAAGCAAAGCTTTGCGAAAGCGGCAATATATATATCAATCCCAGTGTAAGCAATGGCAATAGAAGCAACTGCGAGCAAAGGCCGATAAGCACTGAGCGCGGTTGTTTCCACAAGCGCTCAAAGTCCTCCCATTTCAAGAACAAGGCTACACCAAACATGATAAAGGCCAGACAGAGATTCAACAGGAAAAGCTGATCTTGATTAAAATTTATCCGTATGGCATCGAGTTGTTCCATAACATCTACACTTCAATAGCCCTTGCAACTCACATAAAAATAGATGGAGCTCCGGCAGAAATGCACCGCGAGCTCCGGTCGTTTACTTTATTGTGTGAGAAAGCCAAAATGCTCATCGTAATAAAGCATCTGATCGATAAAGCTATCTCCGTATTTCAATTTAATATCGGTTATATCTCCACTTTCATTGGTAATCGGCTTGAGATAAGGGTTCAAGAAACCGGAATACGGCGGGATATTAAGTGCTTTACTCCGTTCAAGGACCTCTTTATGTAGTTCATAATTAACCTTAACTCCATAATTTTCTATGAGATTCTTCCCTGCTTCATAATCACCTTGTGATTTAATCCTCTGCACTTCTCTCAACAACTGCCCGAAAAGGTCACGCAACTTCTTATAATCGGTAATATTAAAATAAGTCTTCCCATCTTTAACTATTTTCTCAATCACATTATCTTTCTTCCCTTTTTCATAGACCCATTGAGCAATCATCTGGCGGTTCCGCATGTGAGCCTCTTCAATATTCTTCCCGAGCTCCAATCTTCTGAGCTGGAGCATCAAGCCATTTTTAATATAGGAATCATAAGCAGCTTTATAGGCATCCGGAGAGTCGAGTAGGCCCCATTCGACAAGCTTCGGATCGGCGATATAATAAAGTGCAACAAGGTCAGCACGTCCCTCTTCAAGTGCTGAAGCATAATTTTTCAAGGTTTCTTTAGGCGTGCCTACACCAGGCTCTAGCTTTCCACTTGCATGCCCTATCACCTCGTGCATAGCAACTTCAATCTTGGAGGCCGCTTCACCGTATTTCTGCGCACGTTCAATCTCTTCTTCGTCATAACTGAACTCATGGAGATAAGCCGGTCCATCGGCATTGTTATATGCATGAATTAAATTTCCGAGACTCACAGACTTGGAACCATGCTCCTTCCTTATCCAGGTGGAATTGGGAAGATTTACACCTATCGGGGAAGCGGGACTAGTACCACCTGCTTCACCTGCAACATTAACTACTTTATAAGATACTCCCACGACATTTTTCTTCTTGTGCTCATCCATAATGGGTGAATTATCTTCAAAGTATTGTGCGTGATCGGCAAGAACAGACATCCGCTCACTCGCCGCAAAGTCTGTTATCTCAACTATCGTTTCATAATAGCCTTTATATCCTAGTGGATCATTATACACTTCCACAAATCCGTTAATATAATCGATATCTCCTTCCGTTGCTTTCACCCAGGCAACATTAAAGTCATCCCATACCTTTAAATCACCCGTCTGGTAATACTTGATGAGCAACTTCAAGGCATCTGCTTGTGCTTGATTTTCCGCAACATCGACAGCTTTCTGCAACCAAGACACAACTTCTTTCAATGCATCAGAATACAGGCCACCGATTTTATAGACTTTCTCAACAATCTTTCCATTCTCTTTCACAAGCTTAGTATTCAAGCCATACGATATTGGATGCTTTGCCTTTTTATCGATAATTGACTTGTAATATGCTATTGCTTCCTCTGTTGTAATATCAGGTCCATAGAAATTTACTGCAGACCCCTCCACGAGCCCTTTATCAGGGTCGAGATTGACCTTTTTATTGTCATAACTTGCGTCAAATATCGCTCGCATAGCCCCATCGGACAGGCTTAAATTACTATCTTTCAATAATGTCGTGAAATACTCCTTGGAAAAGCCGGGCTTAAATTTATCATTGCTGTAGTGATGGTGAATACCATTGGAGAACCATACACGCTTCAGATAAACCATAAATGCATCCCATTCATCGCCGCTTTGTTTTTCATGTTGTGCCCTGTAAATATCTTCTAGCGTATTCCGGATTTCAAGATTATTTCTATAGTTCTGGGCATAAATGATATCTCGCCCTGAAAGTCCGGCTTGCGTAAGGTAATAAACGAGCTTTTTCTGCTGTAAACTGAGTTTGTCCCAGCCCGGAATTCTATAACGCAAGATCCGTAGATCAGCAAATCTATCGACTTCCCAGTCAAAATCTTCTCCTTGGTCCGCGCTTGCCTCCGCGTTTGATTCCGTGTTTTTGCCGGTTGAATCACCACTTGATTGTGGCGCACATGCATTCAAGCACATGAAAATGGCCATCAATGCCACATAAAGAATCCCTTTCTTACTAGTCATAATGAGTATGAATGATTAAATGAGTGAAAAAAGTTTAAATTTCCGTACAAACATACAATTTCTATGGGAAAGAGTAGAAAATGCTTCTCTTTTCCAATATATCCATTGAAGAAATCGCCTAGTTTTTAGATTTTTTTATTCCTTATGCTTAAGTTTGTAGGGCATATATAAAATTCCAATCGCATGAAACAGTCATATATCATCGGAATCACCGGCGGCAGTGGTTCGGGAAAAACAACCATATTAAAAAAAATAAAACAACAGTTCCAGCCGGGCGAAGTATGCATCGTTTCCCAAGATGACTATTACAAGCTACGCGAGACACAGAAAGTCGATAAAAACGGTATTATAAATTTTGATTTACCTACTGCAGTAGAACTTGATCAGTTATTTCATGACTTGCAGAAGCTCATCGACGGCAAGACAATACATAGGAAGGAATACACCTTCAACAACGAGAAGAAAACCCCTTCTGTAAAAGAGTTTATCCCAGCTCCGATTATTATTGTTGAAGGGCTCTTTGTCTTCACTCATGAGAAACTCAGAACTCAATTCGATCTTAAAATATTTGTGGAAGCTCATGACCACTTGAAAATCATCCGGCGGATAAAGCGTGATAAAATCGAGCGCAATTACCCACTTGACGATGTCCTTTATCGCTATGAGCACCATGTTCAACCGGCTTATGAAAAATACATAAGGCCATACAAGGACGATGCTGATGTTATCATTAACAATAACACGCATTATAGAAAAGGTCTCCTCGTCTTAAGTGGATTCCTCAACAATTACCTCGATGCAATACCGGCCGAGAATAAAGGTGCTATCCTTGAGGAAGGTGATTAAATTATCTCGATCTCCTCATCGTCTTCCTCCTCAATGCATTGCCTGAGAGCGGAAACTGCAATATCACTTAACTCCGGAAATACCTTTGATGTGCGTTCAATTACGTCTTTCTCAATCCAATCTTCTACCTCATTGACATTCTCGCACTGATCTTCTGTTAAGGTATAGGTTACAGCAATCCGCTGATCCTGTATTTTCACGTGATGCCTACCATCATTCACAAATATTGACACCTTATACACCGGATGTGTGATTTCTTTTATAATACGCATAGTTTATTTCATTTTATCTGTAATATACTGGCTCATAAGAGCATAGATTTTCTCAATATCAGGGTGATTTTTCAGCTTACGCAAATGTCTCTGTACCACAGCGATATCACCCCGTACTGCAGGCCCGGTAATCGCTTCCGCAGCCTTATATCGCAGGGCATTTTCATAAGTTCTCTCCATCAATGGCTTTAAACCTTGCATTGAAAGATGAACTTCTTCCATTAATTCTTCTCCCATAGCTACAAGTGCCAGACTGAAATTGCTCACAATCACCGCAGCAATATGGATCTGTGCACGCTTATCATCATCTGCCTGTTCCACTTTCTCACTGAGTGTATGTGCAAGCTCATACAGTACCTCGAGGTCAGCATCAAGTTCGGCATCGATAAAAAAAGGTGTTTCAATGAGCTCGACTGTTACCCCTTCAGCAAATGTATTTAATGGATAAAATATTCCGGGATGTGCGATACTATCCAATTTATCGATTGAATTGAATCCACTTGTATGTACTACAATCTTCTGAGTAGCGATTTCTTCCGGCAATGAAGCTTGTACTTCTGATATAGCATCATCCTTTACTGCGATAATATACACATCTGCCTCAGTAGATAATGCATCATAGTGCGAGATCGCTTCTGCATTAACAGATTCCGCTATAAAATGAGCTTTCTTGAGATTTCTACCATAAATCTGCACTACTTCTACTCCGTTCTCGTAAAAGCCTTGTGCAAGTTGATTCGCTACTTTGCCACTACCGATAAATGAAACAGAATACCCCATAAAAAGCCTGTTATTAAATCATCAACAAATCAGGATTTCCTCTTCACCATCCTTTTTTGCCGGCTCCTGATAATTAAGGTTATCATAAAGCCGGATAGAGTGAGTATCATTCCTAGCCACACGAGATTTATGCCCGGAATTATGGTTGCTTGAAATACAATAAAATCAGTTTCCGGCACATCCTCAACTAGTTCAAAATATACTTTGGAGTCCCCAAGCTTTTTGCCTTGAGCTATATCAAAATATATTTTCTCTGACTTCGGATCGACTTTATTTACTCGAGCATAAAGGCCAGTTTCCAGATTGAGATCTCTGATACCATTGGCGCGTTTATCGCGTATTACATAAAGTGGATCAAGCTCATAAGAATTGCCTTGCTCGTCACTCACTTGAAGTATTGCTGCTATAGCGAGATCGCCTTCTTGTGGCGTGTAACTCGGATGACTTACGTCTGAATCTACGCCTTGAAAGTGAATCGTATAAGGCCCGTATTTCACCGATTCTCCACGCGTAAGGGCAACAGTCTTATAATCTAGTTTTGAGTCCTCTATAAGCAAGTCCGTAAAGATGGTATCTCGTAAACGTATCCTTATATTCAGGTCCTCATTTTTAATAGGTAAACTATACACCATGGGGCCACGCAGAAGCAATGTAGGACTTACGATATAAGTCGTATCAACTTCAATATCATAGATATAAAAGTCTGCACTCAGAACGTGATCATTCTCTTGTGCTTTATACTGTCCGTGGTCGCTTCCCACGTGATAATTCTTAATAGTAACAGCATAATTCCGGGTAAAGATTGTATCGCCGACATAGCCCGCATAATCCACATAGTTCAAGGTATCATCCATCTCTGCCGCTTTCTGAGGATTCATCATCGTCAAGGGCAAGCGTGTAATCCTCGTAAACATATCGGCAAATACCCCTCTGCGTATTGCCGGATTTAATGCCTCAACATCATTAAATTCCTTGTTGTAAATAACATTGGGCACGAGCATAAAGGAGTCTTCAACCGTCTCTAGATCTTCAGAAAGTTCCTTCACTTCCAGAAAATAATGCCGATACTGGTGCTCCATTGAATCTGCTTCATAGGTAACCTTGTAGTTCTGCATAAGCATCGGCTCTCCCTTAAGCAGAATTAAGTTCTTCTTGAGAATATTGTCACTGACATTGGCAAGACCTTGTTGAGCAAACATATTGCTTGAGATTACCCGCTGGTTTAATCCCGTATATAATATTCCCAGCAATAAAATTCCAAATCCCAGGTGTGAGGTCGTACTCCCCAATAAGTTATAATTCCGTACAGGTTGCATAATAAATGCAAGTACGTTCCCGATTATGGCAAACCAGGCAGAGAATAACAGGAGCTTGTATTGCCATGCATAAGCATCAATAATATATGAACTCCCGAATGCCAGCAACCCCGCTAGTAAAGCTGTAAGGCCTATCTGCATGAAGACCTGGTTCTTCATAGATTTCCAGCCACCTCCTCTGAAGCGGAAGAATTGAGACACTGCTGTAAGTAGCCCCATCAATACACCTATCCATAATTGATGTTTATTATAATGAGCCACCTGATCTTCAATAACCATCGGCTTAAATTGAGGGTCAAAGTATTGAATAAGGTTATTAATTACAGGTAGTGATGTACCGTAGGTAATCAAACATGCTGATATTACGATAACGAGAGAGCCCATATACATCCAGAACTCTTTGGACTGAATCGGTTCTTCACGAGCCGGAACCGGTAATTTCTTCCTTCGATAGAAATATAAGATAAGGGAAAATAAGCCAAATATCGCTATGAGAGCAAGCAATTGCGGTCCGAGGCCCTCCTGTGTAAATGCGTGCACAGAAGTCTGCTGTAATGCTCCTGAACGCGTCAAGAAAGTCGAGTAGGTTATCCCTACAAAGGCAAGTATGTAAAAGATATAGGTACTTTTCAACGACTGTCGCGTAGAAAGCACTATGGCATTGGAGTGTAGGCCGGCAACCATCAATAACCATGGCACAAGTGACATGTTCTCCACCGGATCCCACGCCCAGTAACCACCAAATGTCAATGCCTCATAAGCCCACATTCCTCCGAGACAGATCCCCAGTCCCAGCACAAATGACGAAAACAATGCCCAGTTACGAGCTGGCCTTAACCAAGATAAATATTCACCGCGGATTAAAGAACTCATCGCATAGGCAAATGGCACGATGACACTTGAGAATCCAAGGAACAAAATCGGAGGATGTATGACATTCCAGTAATTCTGAAGCAAGACATTCAAGCCTTGACCCTGAATAAGCTCAAGGTAATGAGGATTGGAAAATATCGGTGCATCCATCGTATTCCTCAACAAGACAAAGGGACTACTCCCTATTTTCGTCGCGGTCTCTCCGATAGGTAAATATATGCCCATTATCATCGTAAGTAATATTGCCTGTGCTATCCCTATGATGGGAATAACAAGGTTCTCCCACTTCCCTTTTCGGCTCATTATCACACAGCCTAGTGTGCTGTTCCAGAACATCCACAACAAAAAACTACCTTCCTGACCTTCCCAGAACGCAGACAAGATATATTCCATCGGTAATATGTCATTGACGTGAGCCTGAACATACTTATACTCATAGTAATAATTTACCATCATAAAAATAATCGTCGAAATTATACCTATGATGGAAGCATAATGCACCAGAAAGCTTCCCCGCATAAGCCGCTTCCATGGCTTTGACTCCGTCTTCTCATAGAGGAATCCACTGAGTACAGCTACAAGGCTAGCGATAAAAGCAAGTATCACAAGGGCATGCCCTACCTGCCCCGGAATAAGATGTTCTCCGACGTATTGAATGTTTTCCATAGCGCTTGTTTCTACAATTTATCTTTCCTGATATAAAGCTCTTCATCCTTGTATTTGGATGGGCATTTCATAAGCATTTCTGAGGCATAGAACCCATCTTCCTTGAACTTCCCGGTAAGTACTACCTGTTCCGTCAATTCAAAATCCTGAGGCTTGGCTCTATACATAATGACTTTATTCACATTATCCTCATTGTCCTTTAAGTAGAAACTAAAATAATTGGGATCTTTCAGTGGGTCGTACACGATAGGCTTGTTTTTTACAAGAGTTCCGGTGATTTTCATCGCATCACCACTTGCTTTAGCTTCCGCAAATGACCCATAGGTACTCACCTCATCCGAGGCATATATCAACATTCCGATTGATACCACAATAAGTATCAGAAGTATAATGTGTATCCTTTTCATCGAACTATATTTTCTACCGATTAAACTTAAGCAAATTTACATAAATCTCCCTTGAATTAGTAGGATTTGCCGCTATTCGACATTGATATGACACTTGTATGATGATATACGCGACAATAGGCATCTATTTAGAATCGTTATAGATTTTTTCTCTATAAAATATTTCCCATATTTGTAATATGTTATCAGACCAGGAAAATACAAGGCAAGATATTCTCATAGGCTTGAAAAATGTCAATCTCTTTCACAAGAAAATCGCCGTTCTGGCGGATGTAGATGTGCAGATCAGAGCCGGAGAATTTTGCTATCTTATAGGAAAGACCGGAACAGGGAAGTCAACCTTTTTAAAATCCCTATTCGGAGCTTATCCCATTAAAAATGGTATGGCTCAAGTCATGGGATACGACATGCTGCAACTCCATCGCGATGACATTCCTATTCTACGCCGTGAAATGGGAATGGTCTTTCAGGATTTTCTTCTCCTGAACGATCGCTCTGTCTATCAGAACCTGAACTTTGCCTTAAGAGCCCTGGGCTGGAAAAAGAGAAAGAAGCGTAAAGAACGGATAAAAGAAGTTCTAGAAATCGTACAGATGGAAGGTAAGGAAAATGCTTATCCGGGAAGGCTGTCCGGAGGAGAAAGACAACGCGTAGCCATTGCCAGGGCTATACTCAATAAGCCACCCTTAATCATTGCCGATGAGCCCACGGGCAACCTCGATCCGGAGACCTCCACCGACATCTTATACTTATTTAAACGCCTCAATAGTACTTATGGTACGGCTATACTTATGGCAACCCACGATTATCGTTTAATCGACCAGATTTCAGGACGCATTTTCAAGTGCGAAGACAACAGGATATATGAGGCACAGGTGAATTGAGGCTAAGGCTGAGGCTGAGGCTGAGGCTAAGGCTGAGGCTAAGGCTGAGGCTAAGGTTGAGGCTGAGGCTAAGGCCTCAAGGCGAGACTACGAGCTCAGCTTGCTGAGTGAGGTAGCTCGACCTAATCCGCCGAGGTGGAACAAAGGACAATGAGCAATGTACAATGAATGATGAATGATGAATGATGGATTGCTTCAAGCTTCCTACTGACAAGCATCGAAGAAAATCATTTGAAGCCATAGTTAATGGCCAATCCTTCGGCTACGCTCAGGAACCGCAGCTAATGGCTTCACCGAAGACGCCGCCGGTAACAGGTAATCGGTAACGGGTAATCGGTAATGGGTAATGGGTTGGCTTACGACTAGCGACTTCGGCGTAGCCGCCACCAGTTACGAGTCACGAGTCACGAGTCACGAAACTTTCAACCATTCAACTCTT
>CAYTBT010000044.1:0-6973 GCA_964436125.1 uncultured Saprospiraceae bacterium
TAAGGCTGGGACACCCAAACAAAATCTTTTATCAGCATAAAAGACACGCTATCAGTACTTTATGATTTATGCTTAAAAAAAGTGTCGAAGTCAGGAGATCGTAATTTAATGTTTTATTTGCCTTTCCATACTACTTTTTATCTATCCGGTGAAATGGCAAGCCCTGTACGCAAGGAGTATCTATGGGAGACAAAAAAGGATGGAAAATCCAGAATTTTTCAAGCTGTAATGCTGAGGAAGTACGATATGGGACTCGGAGTAGAAAATTACCGGGCAATACCGCCTGTTTAATTGTTCAATCATGCTTTTACTTCGATATTCAGGTAGTTCTTTCCTTCAGTGGGCTCCTAGGTATCATGAAGGATTTTTCTTCCTGTTCTGAATATCTTCAGGGCCCCAATCCCGCTTATGGTTTACAGCTCTTTGATTATCTACTTCAGCAAGGATTATCCTGAGTTTATCGAAGGTCTCAGCGTACTACTCAGGGTATTATTTCTTACGGTGGCGATTCGGCTCAGCATACGATATGAAAAACCTTTTCTTTCATTTTTTCATTAAGAATGTACAATTCTGATGACAGTTAAAAGTAATTTTTTAAAGAAAATGATATCCTTATGGCAAGAGATGAATCCTTTTATTCCATGCGGAAAGATTATACTCAAGGACATATAGAAAGAGCTGACTTAAATGATGATCCGCTTGCCCAATTTGAGCTATGGTTAAATGAGGCTATCGAGGATGATGAAGTAATTGAAGCGAATATTATGACGCTTGCCACCGCTACTCCCGATGGACGTCCTTCATCGCGTCAAGTCCTTCTGAAAAGCATCGTCAATGGAGAATTAATCTGGTTCACCAATTACGACAGCAGGAAAGGCAGGGAACTTACGATGAATCCCTATGCATCTTTGCTTTTTTTCTGGGAACCCTTGCAGAGACAGGTGCGAATCGAAGGTAAAGTGAGTCGGATATCACGAGAAAAAAGCATTGAATATTTTGCCGAAAGGCCACGTGGAAGCCAGATTGCAGCGACAGCATCAGCTCAGAGCAAGGAAATAAAACTGTATGAACTCCATAACAAGGTAGAAAGCCTGGAGACTGAATATGAAGGCCGAGAAATTCCCTGTCCTGAGAACTGGGGCGGTTATGCGCTAGATCCGGAACGATGGGAGTTCTGGCAAGGTGGACCGAATCGCTTACACGATAGATTTATCTATCTTCCGGGTGGCAACTCCTGGAAAATTTCACGCTTATCACCATAAGCCAGCTGGAAATAAGCCTCCGACAATGCCGGAATTGACTCTTCTATCGCCGTGCCAGTGCGCGCGTGAAATATAGATGCTGCGGTTTTCACAAGCGCTTCTTCATTACAGTGATGATCACGGAGAAAATGCAGCATTTTCATTATCGTAAATCCATCGCACCAGGCATAAAAATGCTTATCAAATGTCTGATAGTCATTGCTCCGTTCATGTATTTCTTTTACCTTATCATAAAAGCATTGACTTTTCAGAAAAGCTTGAAGTGTTCTCGGTATTCCTGTGAAATCACCATAGTAATAGGCCTTTATACTGTCGAGAAATGACTTTATAATTGCCCAGGACTGAAAGCTATATGTCCGGAGGTATTTCTCTCTATCAATCCAATCCGCTTGGGCTTTCCCCGTCCCGAATGGTACTCTGTCAGATATGCGACAAGATGGATATACCATGCCATTTTTTAATTCTTTGACTCTTCCCAGAGGAAAACACTTATGCAGGAAGTAAAAATCTTCACCCGCTTTCCTCCGATTCATTCCTCCGACCTTGGCATATATCGACGCACGCACTGCCATACAGCTACCGATTGTATCGTATGCATACGGAAATCCTATCCATTCAAGCGCTGTTTTATACATCCGCAAATAAAGCTCGTAATATGCTATCCCACGATTTAAATCAGCTCCACAATCACGCTGATGTTTATACGGTGCAATCCCCGTAAAAATACCTTCCTGTTCAGCGCTTTCCCATACTTTCAAGTTAGATTTATCGACGAGGCAATCCCCATCGAGGCATATTATTAAACCATTATATGCCTTTCGGCAAAAGTCGCGAAGGGCCTGATCCATCCCGATCTTTCTAGCTGTTCCCACTCCTGCCTCTTTCGGCTTTAAATTAAATGCTTTTATACATTGTACATGGATATTTTTTAGCGAGGTTTTTTCGATAAGCAGTTGCTCATATTGACTCTCGTGAAATTTTTTTAAATCCTCCGGGGAGTTCTCTGGATGATTTAAGACGACAATAACTGTAGGTTTCGGCTCGATAGGTAGGCACTCGTCCAGGCCTCTCAAGGTTTCCATTAACTTCTCTTCTTGAAATGATGGAATAACAATATTTAAATGAGATTTATGTGATATATCGAGCTCATACCTATCCCAATAGAGATATCGGGAGGTGTAATGGGAGAAAAGTGCATCAGGATTTCTGAATTTCATAAAATTTGCTTTCTTTCCTCAAAAATGACAAAAATGGATGACTTTAAGGTAAAAGACTTGCAAGCTTCTTCTGATGAATGGCTTGAGGCAGTACTGGGAGACTTTGATGAATTTCTCAGAGATCACGCTGATTGTGAGAGAAAAGCGAGTAGTATGGCAATGAGTCTCGTTGCCAAGTATCCGGACCGCAGCGAAATTCTACCTGAACTTATTCGTACAGGTATTGAGGAGCTTGAGCATTTCAGGCTTGTCTATAAGCACATGAGAGAACGCGGAATAGAATTACATAAGCGTATGAGAAAAGACCTCTATGCAGCCGGATTATTAAAGCACGTTCGCGGTGGTCGCGATCAAGGTTTACTCGATCGCCTTGTTATAGCATCACTAGTAGAGAACAGAGGATTCGAGCGATTTAAGCGGATCGCAGACGCAATTGAAGAGCCCCGTATGCAACGTTTTTATCGCATGATATATGAATCAGAAGCAAGACACGGCATGATGTTTCTCGGCTTAGCTAGTAATTATTTTAAACGTGCCGACATTGAGAACAGATACAATGAACTTCTTGATATTGAAACTGAAGTTCTCAATGGCCTTGAGATAAAAGCTGCATTGCATTAGTGGATGTTGTTTTACCGTGAATCTGTCCTTGCATATTCTTCAGAATTTAAAGCTTGTTGCTTCAGCACGCTACTGTCAATAGTGGTTCGTTTCCGGATTTTACTCAACGGAAATGCATGGACTAGGAACAAGCTCCGGTCACTAGTTGCGGAAGATTCAACTTTTATTAAAAAAGGCATAGTCCAGAGATATCTTTCCCGGACCTGTGAAAATTAAAGCAATAAAAGCCGCGATGTATAAGTATCTAAGTTCTAGTACACCAAATCCATCACCGACAAGAAATGCATGCAAATAGATAATAACGATAAAATTAATGGTTAAAATGATTGCAGCATACCGCGTAAACAAGCCAAGAATCAATAAGATTGCGCATATCCCTTCAGCAAATGCTGCGAGATAAAACGAGACTTCTGCACCGAGGCCCAGAGGGTCTCCAAACTGAATTTCTGCTCCACTGAAAACTGTGGATAATTTGCCTGCTCCGTGTCCATATAGCAAGACGACACAGAATACAATTCGGATGATTAAGAGACCGATGTCATTACTGTATTTCCAGTTTTTGGTAAGGAAGTTGCTCATAGAAAATCGATTTAATTCTTTAAGATATTATTATTACAAGGAAAAGAAGACTTTGGTTCATAGAGTGATCTCTGTAGGATTCTTCTATGACGGTGAACATCTAAGTCTATTATACGGTCAACTTGTCATAATCTACTTCAATTTTTACTTGTGCTACTCTGGAGTATTTCATGATTTGGGTAATATTCGGTACCTTAGTTTAAAATAAAAGATGACATGGAAAATATGATAAAAAGGATACAAATCGTTTTGCTTGCTAGTATTTTGTCCACGTCATTGAGTATAGGGCAAGTTCAATGGGAAAAACTGGACTGGGGTGCCGAGTTTTCCATGGCAATAAAGGCGGATGGTACATTGTGGGCCTGGGGTTCCAATCTCAATGGCAGTCTAGGCTTAGGGGATAAAGTTAATCGAAATTATCCTGTACAAGTAGGTACGGATACCGACTGGGTAGATATATCTACAGGAGCATTTCATACACTAGCTCTTAAAGAGGACGGGACCTTATGGGCATGGGGGTTTAACGATGTAGGTTCAACAGGAACAGGAAAGACGGAACAATATGTGCTGGTACCCACGCAGGTAGGTACGGATAGTAATTGGCTTGAAATAAGTGCCGGTTATGGACATTCACTAGCTATTAAGAAAGATAGTAGCTTATGGGCATGGGGATTTAACTTTGCCGGGCAAGTAAATGGAAGTGGGAAACAAGCGATAATGACTCCGGTACTTGTCAATGATAGTCTAAACTGGAAACAAGTTGAGGCGGGAGGATTGCACTCTACCGCTATACAATCAGATGGACATCTGTGGACCTGGGGATTTAATGGAAACGGTGAACTCGGAAATGGCTCAACGAGAAAGGTGACAGAGCCTGAACTTATAGATTCAAGTCACACTTACCTCATGGTTTCTGCCGGTTTTCAAGCAACTTATGCTATAAGGTCGGATTCCACTTTATGGTCATGGGGTTTTAATGGAAATAGTGAGTTGGGGATTGATACGACTCTTACACATTCTACAATCCCTCTGCAGATAGGTAGAGATAGTAATTGGACATGGGTAGTCGCCGGTTCGGTATATGGCTTCGCCATGAAAATTGATAGTAGTTTATATGCCTGGGGATCAAATACTCTCGGTCAGCTAGGCTTAGGAGATAAAATCAATAAGAAAACTCCACAACAGGTGGGAGATGCTCATTGGTCAACTATTGCTGCAGCAACCGGTGCAATTACGCAACAAGGGATTTTCGGTGCTCATACACTTGGATTGAAAGGAGATAACACGGTTATATGCGGAACCGGTGCAAATTATATAGGTCAACTCGGAGATTCAACATCAACTTCCAGATTACTCTTTGAATGCAAGACTGGAATTATTACAAAAATAAATACGCTAAGCTTCACGGACTTATACGAGGTGAAGATCTTCCCCAATCCTGCCTATGGTAAATTACACATTGATTTTGAGATTTTTCCTGATAAAGAAATGAAGCTTATTATGCTTAATAATATTGGGCAAGAAGTGATGCATGACAATCAATTGAGGCGTAAGAATACGTACCGAATCAACAATTTGCCGGAAGGCATTTATTATCTGCGTTTAAGCGGAAAAACCAGTAGTATGACAGAGAAAATTATCATTCTTCATTAAAAAAGCTTGTGGTATTTATTTCCTTGCTTAACTACCTATGTGCTTGTATTCTGTGGCTTTTGCACTTATCTTCAATTTCTATTGCATGATTTGGGTAAGACAGAGTGAAGCGGTAGAAGGGACTTGTTATGTGAATTTTTGTCAACTTTCCTATGAGAAAGAATATTTTAATGAGGGTATTACAAGATTGTTTCATTAAATAATAAAATGCGTTAAGATGAAAATATTCTGTGTAGGAAGAAATTATGCGAGACATGCTGAGGAAATGGGAGCAGACGCTCCGGAAGTACCGATGATATTTATGAAGCCACCCACGGCCTATAATAATAAGGATTATATGTATTATCCGGATTTTACTGAAGACCTTGAACATGAAGTAGAATTGGTACTTAAAGTCTGCAAAAATGGAAAGAGTATAGCGGAAAAACACGCACATAGATATTATAATGAAGTAGCGCTGGGAATCGATTTCTGCGCTCGCGACTTGCAAACAGTATTTAAACAAAAGGGACATCCATGGGAAATCTCTAAAGGATTTGACAATGCAGGCTTTGTCTCCGGATTTCAGCCGATTGAAAGCTTGGGAGATCCTATTTTATTTTCATTGGAAAAGAACGGGGAAGTAGTGCAACGGGGCGACACATCACTTATGATTTTTTCATTTGATAAAATTGTTTCCTACATCAGTAATTTTTTTACAATTCAGATGGGTGACCTTATTTATACCGGAACACCGGAAGGTGTCGGAAATGCAAGGCCGGGAGATATTTTTGTCGGTAGGCTCGGAGAGGAAGAAGCATTTAAACTAGAAATCAGGTGATATTCAGGTCCTGATGGTCGCTCAAATACCAGTAAAACTTGCATTTTGTCGATAATTCCCATATATTGAGGATGCTATGGGAGCCAATATCCACAATATACACGACAAGTTTTTCAAGCAATTAATGAGCCACACGGATATTGCTCGGGACTTCTTTTATGAATTTCTTCCGACTGAAGTTACACAATCTTTGGATTTGAATTCCCTAGAATATCTCCGAGAAAGCTACATCAGTGAAGATATGAAAGAATCTGTATCTGATATTATATTGCGATGTGGAATTCATGGGATAGAAGAATCTTGCAATGTCTGTATCTTACTCGAACACAAGAGTTATAAAGCAAAATATGCCTCAGTGCAAGTAATGCGTTATGTAGCCCAAGCTTATCAAAAACAGCTGGATGAGAAAGGGACACTTGAACTCATTATTCCGTTGATTTTTTATCACGGAAGCGATAAATGGGAATATCATAGCCTGGAAGATTTGTTGCCTAAATACCCTAGTATATTTAAGCAGTATATCTTAAATTGTGGAGTTGAGTTTATAAATGTACAAGAGATTTCTGATGAAGAACTTGTTTCTGTTAGAAATGACTTTTTAGTGTCTTCGCTTATTATCCAGAAACACAGTAGTAATCCAGAATACCTGGAGAGGAAGGTAAGGCAAATATTTGAATCTCTACCTATAAGAGATACGAGGAACTTAATTATATCTATAGCTGTTTACTATTTAAGACAAGTAAACAATAAAAATATCCTAAAAGAGACATCAGAAAAATTCCTGGAACGGGATTTAAAAGAGAAGATTATGACAGCGTATG
>CAYTBT010000044.1:7073-18877 GCA_964436125.1 uncultured Saprospiraceae bacterium
CCTGGAACGGGATTTAAAAGAGAAGATTATGACAGCGTATGAAGCGATAAAAAAAAGTTGATTAAGGAGGTCAGCAAGAACTTGAGGAAGCTCACAAGAAATGATATGAAGAAATGGTTGTCACAAGCTGCAAGGAAGCGTTTTCCAGGAGTTTATAGCAAAAAAATATGAGTCTTACTTAAGGATAAATGGGATGATCCTAGTTTAAATTTAGCATGATTTGGGTAAAAAGGACGATAAACTTAATCCATCCCTTAAAACTTAAAATCATCTTGAAACCTGAGGGCTTATTGTATCACTATTTTCCTCTGTATATTCAAGTCCTCACCAATAATTTTCAGATAATAAATACCAGCTTGTAAAGTCGAAACATTTATTTTACGCCTTAAAATAGGTGTCTCTTTCTGAAACTTCATTGGAAACACAGAATTTCCTACAGCTTGTCCTTTTAGGTCGTGTAAAGTGAGCCTATATTCTTCATTTACATTATTGGTCATGCGGATATTTAAAATATCTTGACAAGGATTGGGGAAGAGCACGAGGCCTTCTTCAATACCGTCAATTGTAGTTGTAATTTTAACGCTATTGCTTACATCATTTTCATGCATCGCAGCGATAAAGTAGGAGTATGAACTACCGTATTGTACAGAATTATCAATCCAGTGAGTGGTGCTTTCCGGCAAGCTTGCTATACCGAGATACGAGCCATCTCCATCAGCTCTCCGGAAAACTTGCCAGCCTTCAGGAGAACTACTGTCAGCTTCCCATTCAAGAAATACAGTGCCATTCTTAAACAGGCTAGCCTCTAGAGAGATGGTCTGATCTTCTTGATTGTCATCTTCCGGGCAATCCTGCATATATTCATTTACCGCATAGGGAAACGTCTGCAACATTTCAAATAATTTATCGCCGGGGCACTCCGTTGCACAAGATATCCGATGTCCCGTAATACGGGGGATTTCTTTCCCTGACCCTGGGTGATAAGCACTCTCCAGAGGATCAAGCCCTTCCTTGGATAATTTCCAGCCCAATAATTTTTTTAACGACTGCATCGCGGCTGCAGTTGGCTTTACATTGGTAAACGTACCGATCATACAGATTCCGGCAGTGCCACTATTTTTACCGCAGAAATGAGCTCCCTTTATCCCATCACCACGACCGATATAAATCACGCCATTGGGGTCGATAAGCCAGTTGTAACCGATATCATCCCAGCCATGGCCTTCTGTGTGATACACATAAAAGGACTCAACGACCGCCGCCCAGTTGCTACTCGTATTGGAAGAGGCGGAATGATGGACAATCATAAAGTTCTGGTCTGTTTCTACCGGTGATGGATCCGGTGGGCAATTGCCGGAGCACCAGATGCTTCGGTTGAGCATTGTCGGCTTAACACATGCTGCTCGTGGCTGACTCTGTATTCCGGAATTACTCCTTCCCATCTTTGGGACTTGTATGAAATGTAAAATAGCTTCCGCAAATGTCGTCCTGGGCATATTGAATTGCAATTGTACTTTTTTATTAGCTTCGGCCTTTCCTTCATCGAGGAATTGTAGGCTACTCATCCATAGTCCCGGCCTATCCATTAAATCTTCATCGCTGTGAATTGACGTCCAGGATGACCATGCTTGACTTCCATATTTTATGCGATATTGAATGGTATATTCTGCCGGATTCTTCAGTCCATCAAGCCGTAAGCCCCAGCTATAAATATGCGTGCTGTCGAGTGGATAATTCATCGCTTGCGATTGCATCATCTGTGTTTGACTACCGTCAAATCTCACTTCTCTTGCGATGTCTTGAGTATAAGCTTGAATTGCAGAAAATCCAAGGAAAAAGCAAATCAATAGGAATGTAAAGGTCGGTTTTCTGTAGATTCCATATTTGTTTCTATTCATAATACATTGTTTCATATACGGGCATCAAGCCAAGACTATCCACATAACCTATGTAGCGTCTTGCCTCAAGCATTGTTTCATATCGATGTTTATTAAATAATGGGTCGTCGGGATTTAGGCTTTCAATTTTGACGCGGCCGGTAGCGTGAATAATACGGCCATCTCCCATGTATATTGCAACATGAGTTATTCTATTGCTCCCATCTTCCCGCTTGGTCCCGAAGAAGATGAGGTCTCCTTTCTTCAACTGGGATAAACTATCATCGAGCGGCACTTTTTTTCCGGCTTTCACCTGTTGTGATGCATCGCGTGGAATTACCACGCCTTGTCTCAGGAAAATTGTCTTGGTAAAGCCGGAGCAATCCATACCATAAACCGACGTACCACCCCAGAGATATGGACGACCGAGCAGTTCGCGGGCAAGGTGAATTGTCTGGTCGGCTGTCGGATGAACTTGGTGACTCCATTTGTCAAGTCTTTTGAAGGAGCTGGCATTTGCGTAAGCTAATCGTCCATTGGGCAAGCGGATTTTCACCGGATGACCGGCTTGAACAATCTGAACCACATTGCCGAGAACGAGATTGGTAGCTGTTTCTTTCATTGCCGGTCCTTCATAAGCCTCACCGGATATCGGGAGAAAAATCAGGCGATCACTCTGTTGCCATCGATCAAATGCCGCTTTATCGATCGGCATCAAGCCACCGTCATCAACCCATGCGATATAATTTTCTACCGTGCGGATGAGAAACCAGCCTTCTTTCTCGTAATAAACCTTGAGTGGCATACCCATGAGAGACTGCGTGACAAGTTGAGCGCTGTGACGAGGAGCATCGCGGAGGTTGGCGACAGAGGTTTTCACTATCGCAAATGTATCTGCCCCCAATGCAACATCAGGTAATAGCAAGCTGCTATCGACAAAGGTGTAATTCTCCTTAAAATGCGTCGCTAATGCGCGGTGAAGATCACGGCGATTGGTCATGCCCTTGAGAATTGCACTGTCATTTCTTATGGCAATATGGAGCATGCGGATATCATCCCGACTGTCCGGGATAAAAACCCGACTGACGGAATCGAGATAAGCCTCTGCATCAGCTTGAGCAGTGTTATGCGCTGGGGATTTGCCGGAAGGCATACATGAATAAAGGATAAGTGGAAGCAGAAAAAGCCAAAAAATATTCTTCATTGTCTTAAATTACATTTCTTTCACGCGATTTACCACATATTCAACCGCTTCTGGGTTCAATAAGGTTGAAATATCTCCAAATTCCTCGAAGTTTCCAGCGGCAACCTTGCGCAATATACGGCGCATAATTTTACCGGAACGAGTCTTGGGCAGATCATTTACAAGTAAAATTTTCTCCGGTCGTGCAATAGGGCCTATCTCCTTGTTTACATGTTCCTTGATCGATTGAATGAATGTGTCGGTATCAGCTGGTGGGTCCTGGGGAATAACATAGGCAAATATTGCTTCACCCTTTATGTCGTGCGGGTAGCCGATAACGGCAGATTCAACAACAGCATCATGCGTATTAATCGCATCCTCAACTTCTGCAGTTCCCAGACGGTGCCCGGACACATTGATTACATCATCAACGCGGCCGATAACACGGATCCTGCCATCCTTATCCATCTTAGCGGAATCGCCGGAAAAATAATACCCTTTGAATTTGCTGAAATACACTTCCTTGCAGCGTTCATGATCACCGTATATAGAACGGATTATGGATGGCCAAGGGAATTTCACACAGAGATAACCTTCAACATGCGGTTCTGTTATTTTCTTGCCATTATCGTCGAGAATTACAGCTTGTATTCCGGGGAGTGGATAGGAAGCATAAGTCGGTTTATTATCGGTAGCGAAGGGAATAGGAGATATCAGAATTCCGCCATTTTCAGTCTGCCACCAGGTATCGACGAGCGGTGAATTGCTCTTTCCGATATTCTTGTGATACCACTGCCATGCTTCTTCATTAATCGGTTCACCTACACTGCCGATTACCTTGATACTATCAAGGCTGTACTCCTTGACATATTTCAGTCCTTTGGCCATTAATGCTCGGATAGCTGTCGGTGCTGTATACAGTTGATTTACCTTGTGTTTATCACAGATTGCCCAGAATCTTCCGGGATCCGGATATGTCGGGGTACCTTCAAACATCACCGTGGTCGCTCCTGCCGCCAGTGGGCCGTACACGATATAAGAATGACCTGTTATCCAGCCGATATCGGCAGTGCACCAGTAAATGTCTCCATCTTGATATTGGAACACGTTGAGGAAAGTGTACCAGATATACAGTAGATATCCTGCACAGGTATGGACTACACCTTTGGGTTTGCCTGTACTCCCTGATGTGTATAGGATAAATAAGATATCCTCAGCATTCATCACCTCGGCAGGGCATTCTGTAGATGAGCCGCTCAATGCATCTTTCCACCAGATATCTCTGCCATCCTGCATATTTACATCTAAACCGGTTCTTTTATATACGACGCATGAATCCACACAAGTGACTTGATTCATTGCCTCATCACAGATATCTTTTAATGGAATTGTCTTTTTTCCGCGGAATGAACCATCGGCTGTTAAGAGAACCTTGGCTTGTGCATCCTCGATACGACTTGCAAGTGCCTTGGCCGAAAAGCCGGCGAATACCACAGAGTGAATTGCTCCGATACGTGCACATGCAAGCACAGAAATAGCAAGTTCCGGAATCATGGGCATGTACAGACATACTCTGTCTCCCTTTTTAATACCGAGATTCTTAAGCATATTGGCCATCTTGCAGACTTCTGCATGAAGCTCTTTATAGGTGAATTTTCTCACCTTATCCGATGGATCATTGGGTTCCCATAGGATAGCAACTTGGTCGCCGCGCTCTTCAAGATGCCTATCAAGGCAATTTTCTGTGACATTTAATTGTCCACCTTGAAACCATTTAATGTCCGGCGTATCAAATTCCCATTCCAGAACCTTGTCCCATTTTTTCTGCCACGTAAAAGTTTCCGCAAGCTCACCCCAGAAGTCTTCCGGATTTTCAATACTGCGTTTATATGTTTCCTGATAATCTTCCCAGCTTTTAATCTGTACATCCATAAGTATCGTTTTTGTGTTATCCAATCCTTTACTGAACGCCCAATCTAAGAAAAAATGATGAGAGTGATAAATCTTGCTTGGATGGAATGGGGTGAAAGGGAAGAAAAATGGCGATGAATTAAGGCGCCTATTCTGTTGCCAAAAAAGGATGAGAAAGAGCGTTTCTATCCTGTCATGTCGAAGAATAAATTGCCTTGAGAAGATATAAAAAGCACTGTCCGATGAAATATACTTAATTCACCGGACAGTGTCAAAAGTGCTATATAAATAAATACCTTACTCAAGCATGCGCATCCTTACAAGGTGCCACGGAGTTCTTGTTCACGCTCAATGGCTTCAAATAAAGCCTTGAAATTGCCTTTCCCAAATGAAGTTGCACCTTTACGTTGAATTATTTCATAAAATACAGTCGGTCTATCTTGAACCGGTTTTGTGAAAATCTGAAGGAGATAGCCATCCTCGTCGTGATCGATAAGGATATTTTGCTCCTTAAGATCTTCTAGATTTTCCTCAATCTCTCCGACGCGGTCCAGAACATCATCGTAGTAGTTGTCCGGTACCCGGAGGAACTCAACACCGTTCTGACGCAACTGTGCAACCGTTGAAATAATATCATCCGTTGCCACAGCGATGTGCTGTACGCCCGGGCTATTATAGAAATCGAGATATTCATCGATCTGAGATCGTTTTAAGCCCTTGGCCGGCTCATTAATCGGGAACTTGATATAACCGTTGCCATTGGAGACAACTTTGCTCATAAGCGCCGTATATTTAGTGGAAATATCCTTATCGTCAAATGTAATTAGCAGCTTAAACCCGAGAACATCCTGATAAAATTTAATCCATTTATTCATTGCTCCGAGCTCAACATTTCCCACGCAATGGTCTATGTATTTCAGCCCTACCGGTTCAACTTTTCTCTCGCTACTTTTAGCTTCATATCCCGGCATAAAGACGCCATTGTAATTTTGCCTTTCGACAAATGTGTGGATAGTCTCTCCATAGGTTTTTATACCTGCAATCTTGATTTCCCCATGCTCATCGCTTCTCACCTCAGGGGCAAATGCCGATTCAGCTCCCCTTTCAGTCGCTATCTCCCAAGCTTTCTGGGCATCATCAACCCAAAATGAAATTGCTTTTACGCCATCTCCGTGTTTTTTTACATGATCTGCAATAGGATGATCTTGATTCATTGCACCGGATAAAACGAGTCTTATCTTATCTTGCTTTAATACATAAGAACAAGAATCTTTATGACCTGTTTCAGGTCCTCGGTATGCAATGAGCTCATAACCGAATGCCGCCTGATAATACAATGCGGCTTGTCGGGCATTCCCGACATAAAATTCAACATAATCAGTCCCATTAATGGGGAATGCATCTGTGGATTTCTGTGTTTTATTTACTGTCTGTGTTTCCATAAAATTATTTTAATCTTCTAACCAACTTTTATAATAATCTTCTATTTCTACATTAATTGCGTCTCTTGTCAAGGATAATGGGTGGAATGTATCTACCATTACAGCTAGTTCTTCTGTAGCTTCTTTTCCTATGCTTTTTTCAACTGTACCCGGATGAGGACCATGTGGTATTCCGCCCGGATGAAGTGTAAACATGCCTGCTTCTACGTGTTTGCGGCTCATAAACTGTCCATCGACATAATAAAGCACCTCATCAGAATCGATATTACTGTGATTGTATGGTGCAGGTATGGAAAGCGGATGATAATCATACTTCCTGGGGACAAATGAGCATATCACAAATCCCTGCCCCGTAAACGTCAAGTGTACCGGTGGTGGTTGATGTATCCTTCCGGTTATCGGTTCAAAGTCATGGATGGAAAATATATAAGGATAAACCTGCCCATCCCAGCCCACTACGTCAAATGGATGGTTCTTATATTCATAAGGATAGAGCATTTCTTTCTTCTTAATGAAAAACTGAAAATCGCCTTGTTCATCATGTGTCTCTAGATTGCTTGGTTTTACAATATCGCGTTCACAATATGGTGAATGCTCAAGCAATTGCCCAAACTCATTCCTATAGTTTCTAGGCGTTACGATCGGCGACCTACCTTCTATGATTAAGAAGCGATTATCCTCCGTATCCAATTCAATCTGATAAGTTGTTCCACGCGGGACAACGATATAATCGCCATAAGAGAATTTCAATTGACCATACATAGAATGAAATGTACCGGTTCCCTTATGGACAAATATTACTTCATCGGCATCTGCATTCTTGAAAAAATAATCCCTCATACTCTTCCGTGGTGCTGCGGCAATTAATTTAACATCGTTATTGACGAGAAGAGGCTTTCTACTCTTGAGATAATCATCTTCGGGAGGCACATTAAAGCCATTGAGGCATCGGTGCTTCAGATGCTCCACTTCAACGATATCCGGTGCGATAGAACGCGGTTTCCCCACTTGTAATATCTGCGTAGGTGGATGTACGTGATACACATTGGAATATTCACTGCTGAATCCTTGTGTGGAGAAAAGTTCCTCGTGATAAAGATCTCCGTTTTCCTTTCTGAACTGTGTATGTCGTTTATGTGGGATTTTTCCCAATGTATAGTAATGCATAATAAATGTTTTTGCAACCAAATTTATAAAATAATACCGTACTTGTACAATTAATGATAATAGGAATCAAGAAGTTTTGGAATCAACTGAATGTGCCGGGGATTACGAGAGGATTTGGTCCGTTATCAGAGATTGAAATCCGACTATTCAGGAGATTATCTATGTAGGTAGGGTAAAGTTCATTCTCGTCTTGAAGTCTTAATGCTTATCTTCTTCCTACTTGTGCATCTCTTAATGTATTTATAGTATTTGGGTAATACGCAGCTACGATTGTCCTGATTGTAGGATACGTAAAATGATACATTAAAATCGACCTTTATCTTATTTTATGATATGCGCGTAGTGAATAACATTCCATTAGATATCGGAATAAGGTAAAAAAATATTGTACAATATTTGCTTATTACGCAATAGTTGAGTAGATTGCAGATATTAATAATCATTAAAGATATGAACTATGAATACTTACGCACTTACGCACTTAGGCACTTCATAAGGCGCATTAAGCAGGCATATAGAGCTTGGCTCTTAATAGCAATGTTAATGATGCCGGTACTGGTAGAATCCCAAGAGCCTGGAGACGGATGCTATTATATTACATCAGTGTGTAATCAAGGACAATTTCAATATGAATTCAATCCGGGACCTATTAATATCAGCGTTGATTATTCTTATATGACGCCACAAGGAATTCTAAGTGACCACATTGAAAGGACGAGTTTCTTAAATGAAGAGTACAGTTGGGTTGTATGCTTTAATGAACTTGCCGGAAAGAATATCACATCCATCACATTCTGTACAATAAATAGTGCTTATGAAATTTGTAATCCTTGTTTTGATCTTGGTGATCTTGAATTACAAGTATATAAGGAACTGCCGTGGGAAATGCAAATTGCTGGGCATAATTATAAAGCATGGCAATATGGTATGTATGCGGATATCTGCACATGGGACGCTAATCCAAACTTAAATACGGTAACTCCATTACCTCCTTCGGAACAAACCTATAATAAAAAGGATAATACGCCACGATTTATTGATTGTCAGGATAAAATACCCCTGGAAATGTTTGATGGGTACAACAATAAATGGTTTAAGTTAAACTCTACTCATCAATCCAATATTTGTTTACAATTATCTGTGCATGAGTGGACCGGTCCTGATCCCGTTCAAATTGGAATTCATTATCCGTATAATAACTACGGGGAAATGCTGACCTATGACATTATATCTAACTATTCTCCGGGAGATCAAATCGACCTGGCAAGCTTATTTCGTAACATTAGAGAAACAGGAAAGAAATTTGTCCTTGCCATCGCAGTAACTTGTTGTAGCAATCAATTTACTCCATTAAGTAATATACAGAGCGGGGACGATCGTAAAAGATTCTTTGCCTTCGAGTATTATGAAAGTGTTGAGTGGACAGGAGAAGTAAAGGATGGTATGACAGGGACATCAATTGAGTATGATTGGGATAACTCCTTTCCTGGGCCTATGCTTTACCATTCAGGGGTTGTAAGTTCATTTCAATACTTGCAATATGTAAGTGCGAACTCCGAATCAAAAATGCAGATTTTTGAATTACAGAATTGTTCCTTAATATCTCCACAGCTCTTATATGAAACTTCATACTTTCCAACAATGTATTTCCTTGATCATTATAATCCTGTAAATTGGGCATATTACGAACCTTCATTAAACGATCCGAGTAAGTGCTTTGAATTGAGAGTGGTTACTAAGGATGCTTGCGGTATAAAAAACAGAAGCTTTTATTTCCATAGAGGAACTCAAATTTGGGGACCTCCAGTAGTCGAAGAGTTTCCAGATTTATCAGAACCAGGCTTAAGAAATAATCGGTCAGATCTCAATTTTGTATTGAAAGGAAACCCCTCTACCGTATTTAGATATACGATTGATTATGAGATAAAACCGCAAAATAACGTAAAAAATTCATTATTAATTATGAATATTTATGGGGATATTATATACGAAAAATCAAATACTCCTAAATCCGGAACAATCAAATCATCGAATTTATGGAATCCGGGAGTTTATTTTTATATATTTAAAATTGGGGATATTATAAAGAATGGTAAATGGGTAAAAATGTGATTACTTTTAAAAAATATTTCTTTGGAAGTATAATCATATATTTCATTAATGTATGCGTCTGCTTTTCACAGACGTTTACATTAATGAATATTATTAATCATTCAGATAATTCTTCCTATTTCTCTTGGGAAGCAACTAACTTTAATTTCCTGGAAAATCGTCCTATCCTAAATATTTCTAATAATTTCGTCAAACGAACTGGAGCCCATGATATATATTTCTCAATTTCGCTTAATTACCAAAATCCCTCCACTATTCCCATATCAGAAATGTTGAATATGATTAAAGATGAAGAAATAAGTTATTGTTACGACAATAACTATTCTGATAGTTTACATTCTATTATTGCAATGTCTTCAAATGGCCATAAATTTAATTCATGGGATGAATTGATTTATCGCTTTTCCTCTTTTGACTATTACACACCTTATAAAAAACTCAATATCCAGGAGGCATCAATACCGGCAGATTCAGCTTCAAAATATTTGTCTTTTATTGCCGCAAAATCAAAACTTTTCATCAACAATGCTGATAAAAAAGCTGCTATGATCTTTTTTAAAAGTCATTTCTTTATAACAAGATTCAACATAAGTGGAGATTCTATTATTCAAAGCTTAAAATTTCGCTATCCGTTTTATAATAATCCGAAATATAGATTAGGGATTGTGTATAATTTTTATGATGCAAGGAGTTTTTTCAAACCTATTGATATTATTCACGCAGGAAATAATCTCATAATTGTAAATTACTCTACAGATTCAGCAACCTATTATAACCTCGATCAAGACATGCGAATTTTAAAATTGAAATTCCTTAATAATAGTATGTTACTTTTTGGAGTTAATGCATCAGAATCCGCATTTTACATAATGAAACTTAATGCTCAGATGCAGACACTATGGTTAAAAAGGATAACCTTTAGAAATATCGATCTTGGCGACTTTATTAATATTAAAAAATTCGATAATAAGATATACTTTTTTATTACAGCAATCCCTAATATTACCCCTAGCTCTACAATCATCATTGAGTGTGATGATGCTTATAATCCATTATTTGCATACTCACTTCCATATTATGTCAGCGATGTAAAGCTCTCTCAAGACACCTTTTATATAGCAGGAAATTATCTGTACAAGGGAAAACATACTCCTTTCATCGGTTATCTATTTATGGATAATCAAGGTTCTTGTACTCTTGATACTGCTTGTTTTACTCTGAATTCGGATAATAATCTTCAACTCACTAAAACTGAAACTTTGCCTTTACTCTCTGCACCAAAAGTAACTCTTGAAGATTACTTTCTTAAGGAAGATTCCATTGAGTTTGAATTGCAGGCTCGGGATTGTCCCACTGTACCTGAAAATAAAGCAATTTTCACTGTATCGGATACGGTCTGTAATTTCTCACAGCTCAATCCCTATCTACAAGATGCTTCATCGATATGGAAATTGTATAAGAATACCAATTTAGTTGATCAAGATACTGGTAGAGTACCGCATTTTACACATTACACACCGATTGTCGGTACTTATGTTATCGACCATATCGTCTTTTATGCCGGGTGTAAATATAGACATAGCGATTCCACTTTCTTAAGTTCCCATTATGGGAGCATTAATAGTTCACTTGATAAATTGTGTATGTACGATACTGCGACGTTTACATTTACACATCCCCTTCACACATTACCCACTTCCGTGAAATGGTTCACCTCATCCGGTGAGCTACTCGGTTCAGGAGATTCTATCCACATTACACAGCCGGGCAAATATATTGTACAACTACAGAACAAGCATTGTCAGTGGACGGACTCCATCACTATTCAACGCAGACAATCCGGTTGTTCCGCTTCTGTTTATATCCCTAATGCCTTTACCCCCAACCACGATAAAATTAATGATATATGGAAACTTTTCAGCAATCAGCCCATCGATGCCGAAATAGAAATCTACGATCGCTGGGGAGAATGCGTTTATACTTGTAGCGGAAGGGATTGTGCCTGGGATGGCACGTTTAAACAAGAAGCGATGCCGGCAGGTATTTATGTGTACAGGATAAAAGCTAGGCTTCCATTGTCAGAGAAAGTGATAAAGAAGACCGGGACGCTGG
>CAYTBT010000045.1:0-18787 GCA_964436125.1 uncultured Saprospiraceae bacterium
CCTATATATCAGCTTTTTATGTGGATAACTCGACTTTTTTAGTAAACCTTAATTAATGGTATAATTATGATAATATAAAAAAAAGCATTACATTTGAATCAGATAGTTCATTATTTTTCATCATTTAATTCTGTTACTATGATAAATACAAGTTTACTTCCTACGATTACACACACACACACACACACATTAAACGTAAGAGGATTGTGATGAAATACGCAATTTTCTTGATGTGTTTATTCTGCTTTGGTAATGTACAATCTCAAGATAACCCATTTTTAAGAGGAGAATGCAGTATCATAGGACCTCAAAAGGTAACAGATTATCAAATTAGTCATCCTGTTGGGGAATATTATGTAAAAGTGAGGTTTACGATTATTTGTAAGACAGATGGTTCTCATAAGTTTCCGGAAAGTAGGATTCAAGACCTTAAAAATGCACTAGACAATACCTTTAATCCGCATAATATTAATTTTATATATGATTGTGAGACACATTACATTCAGAATAATGAAATATATAATATAAATCCATATTTCACTACCGATATATGGAATGAAATTAATCACAGTAAAGTCCCGATTGATTCTACTGTCATTAATATATACTTAAGAAAGAATAAACTGGGTGGAACGGGTACACTTGCCACATCAGGAGGAGTAGGGAATAATTATTTTTATATAACTACTGATCTTCAAATTGATCAATATGAAAATGATTATCCATGGATATCCATGATACAACATGAAATGGGTCATTGTCTTGGTTTGTACCATACAGCTTATGGTTCCGGAAAAAATAAAAATGTGTATTACGATTATAAAGAAGATACTAATGGAGATTCCTTAATCAATACTGAGGATGCGAAGCATTTTTATTTATTTGAGTATTATTGGGTGGATGAGGATGGAAATAGACATTTATATCCAACCCCTTCAGCTGAGAGCGTTAATGGGATGAATGGTAGTATAACAGGTGATTATGTCCCAGATACCAAAGCATCAAATCATTGCCTTGAGCTTAATGTGATAAATCTTGATATTTTAAATACATGGCCTGATTATTATGATTTAAAATTCTGGCCAAATAGATTGCTACTAGATTCTTCTTCCATGCCTACATGGGATGTAGATAATTCTTTTTATTGTGGGGAAAAGCATAAGGATTACTTTACATACATAGTCGGACCTCAAGGCAATCCCTACTACGTTTATCAAGATGTAAACGATCGTGACAACGATGGGAACACAACAGAAGATATCATCATAGATGATGTCTTAAGAAATTATATGAGTGAAAATCCTAAACAAGATGCTCGGGATCATTTTACCCCTGGACAAGTGGATAGGATGCGGTCTTTACTTGAAAATAATACTTTCTTTCAAGATTATCAACTTACTGAGCAAGAAGCACTTGCATATTGCGATTGTGCACAACCCGGACAGATCGACATTAACCAGAATACGACCTACACCACGGATATGACGATCACCAAGGACATTGTCGTACATGCCGGTGTGGTACTTACCGTACGATCAACCTTGCGTTTTGTCCCGGATGCTGCACTCTATGTAGAAAAAGGAGCAAAACTCATTCTCGACGGAGGTACATTGACAGCTGATTGTCCTACACTCTTATGGAAAGGGATAAGAGTACAAGGAAATCCTTCATTAATCCAACCGGCTTACGGTACAATGCCACTACCTAACCAATCCGGCATGGTTGTAACAAATGCGGGATCAACAGAAAATGCTCAAATATCCTACGCTGAGATCGGTATTTATACAGCAGATGATCGATATAGTGGCCTTTTTGGTGGTGTTATCTATGCTAGCAATACGAATTTTATTAATAATGATCGTGCAGTAGCCTTTATGAAATACGGTGATGTAACTATGCAACAGATGCCAAACAAATCTTTTTTTAAAAATTGTAATTTTGTAGACAATAATGCCCCTGATAATATTGTAACTACAGGGGTAACTATTTGGAGTACCTATGGAATTGAATTTAGTTATTGCTTATTTAAAGACCTAGACGACTATGGAATTGCGGGGATTGATTATGGGGTTTTAATACATAAAGAGTGTGTGTTTAAGGGTATATCTGAAGCGGTAGGGAGTTCTAATACTGCACCATTCCAAGGTGCTATATCAGTTGTAGGAAACTCTTCTACAACTGGCAATGTATTTTTAAATAATAGACTATCAGTTAGTGTAGAATCAGGTGATAGACTGGGCGGTGCACAAATATTTTATAATAGTTTTACAATAAGTCCGGATTATGATAAGCTTGCTACCTTGGGCATACTTATTGAAGGTAGCACAAGTTTTGATGTGCAGAATAATTTGTTTACCGATATATTGCGCCCCTTTCAAGTAGAAAATAGTGGAGAAAATCCTGGTTTTTTTATATGTAATTCGATGACTTATAATGTCAATAATACATCATCATGGAAAACCCCCATAGGCATACAAGCGATAGGCTTGAACAGTAGTTTTAAGTTCTTGGATAATACTTTTTCCATAACAACCGGTGCATGTGCACCTGATGTACGGTTGATAGCATTAATGCCGGGGCAACAAGTTGTTGCTCCTGAACAAGGTTCAATTTTACATCCGGCAGGAAATTGTTTTACCAAGGATGGACGGCTGGAGATTGAAACCAGAGATCACCCGGCAATCTTTAATTATTGGATTCCGACACCAAGTGAAATGAATGCTTGCTATATCCCTACCAATAATCTGGATGATGGTGGAACTAATCGCTATCATTTAGATACCACATCACATGGAGTTGAGGGTTGCTTACAATCCATAAATGGCTATACAAATAATACAAGTGGCAATATGCTCTCTGGAGCAGCAAGTTTATCCGATTCTGTCGCATATTATTGGGAAAAGGGGAATTATAATAAAGTGAAGACTGTCTTAAGAAACAAAGGAACAAGCCACAGTAAGAGAGAGCTGTATGGGGTATATATTGCCCTTGGGCAGCTGGATTCAGCGGAAATCATCCTGAATAATATTCCGGTAATCACACTTGATGATCAATACTTTAAACAAGTGCAGGAATTAAACCTGGAAAGGCTCAATGAAAATGCATGGCCGGTGTACTGGACATTACAGGAAAGGCAGCTTTTACATACCATCGCACGTTCTGATGTTATGAGTGCAGCTTATGCAAAAGCCTTACTAAAGCTTGCCGGTAATGATGTACCGATTGCAATTGAGTATAAAGGGTGTAACAAAAATAATCCGCTCTTACGAAGACAAGTAAATAGGTCAACGAAAAACTATAGTGTATTCCCTAATCCCGCGCACGATAAGATTACGGTAAGCTGGAATAATGCACAGAAAGTTGTATCAGAATGGGCAATCTATGATATCCAGGGAAGAAAGGTAAGTGAAGGGAAGTATTTAAGGAAGGGTCAATCTATTCGTACAGATTATTTGCCTTCAGGAACGTATATACTTTCAATAAGCGATGAGAATGGAGAAACATCCACTATAAAATTTGTGATACAATGACAGAGTATATACAGCATCGCTATGCAATAATCATCGTGATCGTGATGGTTATTGCATCTTCCGGGAATGCACAAGAATTTTATTCTCGATCTTATGATATTGATTACGGAGATGAGCTTATCTATGATCAGTTTGTACAATGTGGGATCGTAAAGGATGAAGGGATGTATCTATATCAAAGGAAAAACACATTAGAAGGTAATCGTACTGCTGATGATGTTTATATATCTCTGATCGGGAAGGACGGTGAACTTCAATGGCAAAAAAAATTTAATGTACATCATGGAAGGTTAGATCCGGATTATGTCTATGACGGAATAACAAGTACAGAGAACGGAATTGCATTTATTGCCAAGAATTATGATGCTGAAACTAATCGTCAATACACCTTAGTCTTTGTGGATAGTACCGGAAATAAGTTAAGGCATTACCACTATTACTCGGATAATATCTGTAATGTACGTGCAATGGACAGAGGGGAAAATGGGCTGTTTTACATCGCAGGAATAGAATATTTAGACACCTTGTATTACAAACGATGGAGCTATTTTCTTTCTATTGTCGATAGAGAGGGCAATGAAATCATTCATCGGAATTATAATCCTCGCCTTTTCTCAACGGAAGGGGGAATATACCTTGAAATCGATTGTGCTGAAAATGGAGATCTGTATATATCCGGATTTATAGGACACTTAGTGCTAGATCAGAGGCTATGGGTGCTTAAATTAAATTCCATAGGAGAGGTACAATGGATGCATCCGGTATTTTATAAAACAGATATTCCATATTCATATACTTGTCTTGCCTTTGATGATAAATATGATAAAATTTATCTGAGTAATTATTCACATAGCGATAATTATTGGTTTGAAAAGAAATTCCTAGCATGTGTAAATACAGCAGGCGATACTCTATGGCAATTTAAATTTAAGACTTATTACAATTCAAGAATATATGATATAAGTATTACAGATGAAGGCGATATCCTGGTCTGCGGATACGATAGAGATATAGAAAATGGAAAAATGCATTACGGTTGGCTTGCAAAACTGGATAGATTCGGAAATATCCTATGGCAGAGGTTCATTCTCGCAACAGATAATCATGCCGATGATGAGGGTGGAGGGATGGCCTTTTATGTGGTTCAGGAATTGGATGATGGATCAATAATGCTTGCCGGCAATATTATCGATACGGTAGGTGGTGGCTATCTGAACCAGAATGCATGGGTAGTGCACCTGGATTCTAGCGGAAATTGCTTTGCTAATGATTGTCCTGAAATCTATGATAATAATACGACAAGCACATATCATATCATTGTCAAAGATTTTCTCGTATATCCCAATCCCGCTGATGCGTATTTTAAGATGATATTACCACAGCGCTTTACGGGATCCATGGAGCTGCTTAATATGAATGGAATTTGCGTAAGCAGCAAATCAATCAAAGGGTATGGTGAAGAAAAAATTGATTGTAGTGGGCTTTCAGCCGGTGTATATCTTATTGTCTTGTATAAGGAAAGTGGGGAAGTTTACGGAAGAAAACAGGTAATAATACAATAAATGAAAGAAATGTGTGATAACGAGAATTAAAGATAAAACACTCTCGGTGGAATAAAAGATTAAATCCCATGAAATATAAGAGAATAATAAGATTATTAAGCTGTTTACTCTTGACATTATTCACTACTTTTGGCTTAGAAGGACAGAACCGCTATGTGAGTGATACGGGATCGGATGTAGGAAATGATTGCAGCATAGCCGGATTACCATGCGGGACAATAAACCATGCGATAGACATGGCACAGGCTGGGGATACCATTTTTATCGGAGCCGGCATATATACGGAATCCGTGTATATCAATAAAGAGCTGCATCTTGTAGGAGAAGGACCGGAGTCCACAATAGTGCAGGCACATTCTATTGCAGATAGTGCTCGAGATAGGGTTATATATGTGGATAAGTACTATGAAGATTCCTTGTCTGTCTCTATTGAGGGATTGACAGTACGGAATGGAAGAGCTACCGGATATTTCCCGGATAATCGTGGTGGGGGCATCTATAATAAAGTTGATTTATTTTTAAAGAATGTAAAGATTGTAAATAACTATGCCGATGCTTATGGTGGCGGGCTCTGTGATGTAGGGAGTACAAGACTTGTCGATGTGCAATTTATCAATAATAAAGCCGGTATATTAGGTGGTGGGATGTTTGGGGATTACTGGGCAAAAACATTCAGAAATTGTCAATTCATCAATAATTCTTGTGGCTCCCATGGTGGGGGGCTCTTTCTCTATAATATTGATAGTGTACAGATGGAGTCAACGACATTTAGAGAGAATCAATCAAAAGAGAATGGAGGTGGGGCCTATTTCAAGAGATCAAAGGTAAATGCCCGTGATATAAATTTTTATAGCAATCATGCATTTTCCCGAGGAGGGGGGATTTTTTATGAAGGCCCCTATCTGAATATTCAAGGATCGATCTTTAAGAATAATAGAGCAGATTTTGACTTTGTCGCAGGTGGAGGATTGTTTTTTGCTGGAGATGTTTTATTCATGGATACATTCCTTATTCAGGGTAATATTGCATCATCAGGCTATGGAGGGGGAGTTGTAATTAAGACAAGAAAAAACACTGTATTAACGCATGGAAAAGTTCTTGAAAATGAAAGTAAATTCGCAGGTGGAGGCCTACATTATGGAGCCCTTATTGGAGAGGCTAACCTTCGGATTAATGATGTGATTTTTAAAAATAATCATACGTCCCTTGAGGGTGGAGGGTTATGGTTAAGTTCAATGTACCCGAGTGCTTCTATGTTAATAACAAATTCTATTATCAGTTATAATACAGCTGGATCTGGGGGTGGGATATGTCTTCCTCCCAGGAATGACGATACTCTAATCGTTATAAATACTCTATTTGAAGGTAATGAAGGAGTTGAGGGAGGAGCGATTCATTCAGACTTTGTAAGTAGACATGTACTTATAAATAATACATTTGTTAATAATAAAGCTATTCTTGGAGGACAAAATTCAAAAAGAAAAGGTGGAGCATTGTTTTTTGAAAATCCGATAAATCCAGAAATAATAAATTGTATTTTTTATGGCAACACTTCGGAGGAGATGGGAAATGATATATATTGTAAATATATTGGAACGAGGCATGAGGGAAATCTTTATATCTCCTACAGTAATATCTCCACCGATCCTGAAGATATATATACCGAGGATGGGACAATTACGATAGGGGAAGGAGTGGTAAATTATGATCCTCATTTTCGCTCAGCGGATGATTTTTCACTTGCGGATGATTCTCCATTAATTAATGCCGGTGATCCGGACACTGATCTATCTATTTTTCCCGTAGATAAAAACGGGATAGCAATTGATATTGTTGGAAATCCGAGAATAATCAATGATACCATAGATATGGGAGCCTATGAAAATCAAGCAGCGGGACGATTACTTACTGAGCTTATAAAAAGCCCTAGACAAGCGGAGAAACTCGTCTGTGTTCCCAATCCGGCCGTCAATTATACGTTCATAAAGCTACCTTCATGGACGCTACAGCGGGATATTCAAGTTGCTGTAATTAATGCTGCAGGAGAAAAAGTTCTCTCAAGATCTGTTAAGGTGTCCGATAAGTACCTACGCATCAGGACTACAGAATTACAGACCGGCATGTACTATCTGAAAGTTCATAATCAGAGCAAGACGGCAAGTGGGAAGTTTTTAGTTATGCGGTAGCTGATTCTATTCAGGTGGTGCAGGCAATTGGCTGAACTCGGGAAACAGCGATAGCTGTGGTCTTTGAGCCTTATCGAAGGCTTAGCCATTAGCTGTTGGCCATTAGCTGGGTTGGGAAAATGGTTTTAGTGTTTCAATTTTGATGAAGAAGATAGCTGTATTCCAATGAGCAATGAACAATGAGCAATGAACAATGAGCAATGAACAATGAGCAATGAGCGATGAATAATGAACAATGAACAATGAGCCGATCACCCGTTACCGATTACCCGACTCACGACTTATGACTGCGGCGAAGCCATTAGCCATTGGCTGGGTTGGGAAAATGGTTTTAGTGTTTCAATTTTGATGAAGAAGATAGCTGTATTCCAATGAGCAATGAAAATTGAACAATGAGCCGATCACCCGTTACCGATCACCCGTTACCGATTACCTGTCATAATCCATAAGCCATAATTCATAACTCATCTCAGTCTTAGCCTCAGCCTTAGCCTTAGCCTTTATCACGCCTTCGGCGGACTAGGTCGAGCTATCTCCCTCAGCAAGCTGAGCTCCTAGTCTCGCCTTGAGACCTCAGTCTTAGCCTTAGCCTCCTATAATCTTCACCCCATCGGCGATGAAAACAAGCTCTTCTTTAGGTTCTGTGATTGCTTCTATTTCTTCCTTACTCTTGCCTGCATCAGATGCATAATGTCTTAAGTCGGCAACGGAAGTGACTTGTCGATATGCCGTTCCTTCAATGAGAACTGTGCTGCCACTGATATCTTTAGGGACAAAGAAACCGTAATCTCTGAAACGCACCATAATCGGTTCTGCAAGTTCACCATCAGAAGTGTTGATGGTCATCCAGCATCCTTTACGTTGACAAGATTCAAGAACGACGGCTTTAGTCTTAAAGTCGGCACTGTCTTTTTGTTCCATTATCTGAGAAACCTTCAGTAGTGGAGTGATTTCGGTATCGGAAATGGGAGATCCGAATTGCGTCTGCTCTGCGGTCGCAGCTTCTACTTCAGATACGGCTTCCTCCACTGCAGATTCATTCTGCGCATTTGCGCAAAGCGGTAAAATAAATAAGCTGAAAATAATCCCGATTAAATAAGTCTTTTTCATAATTCATTACGTTTAAATGTGCATACAAAGATATAAAATTTTCAGAATCTCACATATAGTGTCGAGTATCGACTATTTGCTTGAGATAAATCTGTGAATTTTTCTTGAATTTATGAGAAAAAATGAGCTTTCATACAATTATTTATATAGGATGACGGTTTAATATGTAAGTAAACAATTGCAATGCATTGCCATTCTTATTTCTGAATGAAACTAAGTATAATATGAAGTCTTTTATCTACACGGCACAAAAATTTTTCACATGCAAAGACTTCAATTATTATTATGGTTATGCCTGTCATTATCATTCTACACCGCACAAGCGCAATGCATCCAAGGGGATTGTTATAATGAAATAAGTACCTTAAAGTTTCCGAGTGGATCCAGATATCACGGAGAATTTCACAATGGGCAGCTTCAGGGACACGGGACATTTCATTTTTCCGATGGAAAGAAATATGTAGGGAATTTTTACAAGTCTCAGTTTTCAGGGATGGGAAAATTATTCCTCCTGAATGGGAGCGTTTATGAGGGAAGCTTTAAGCAGAGTAAAAGAGCAGGCTTCGGCACCTTAACTTTACCCAATAGTGATAAGTATATCGGCGAGTGGAAAGATGATAAGTTGCACGGGAAAGTGAAATTTCTATCACATGAAAACTGGTCATTTACAGGCAAATGGCTGCGCGGAAAGCCTGTACCTGTACCGGGCAGGTGCATCTACAAAGGGAAGTCTGTAAATACGACATTCAATAGTTGTAAAGCATTGCACAATGGGCAAGAAAATCTTGCGAGCCTAGTAGCACAGCAGAAACCATCACAAGATACTTTGGCTGATCGAGGATACCGCTTCAGCGATGGAAGTGTATGGTATGGTCCGATAAAAGACGGCATACCCAATGGATATGGGACATGCACATTTGAAGATGGACGGCGCTATGAAGGTCTCTGGTATAATAATCATCCGCAGGGACTCGGTGCGCTCTACTATCCCGATGGTACAGTGAGTTATGGAGTGTGGGATAATGGGATGTTAAAAAAACAGAAAGCTATGCCTACTTCTCTTGTGAAGCAACAAGTAAAGCAAGTAAAGAGTAATGAAGTGAAAATATGGGCTGTACTTGTGGGTATAGCGAGTTATGATGCCCTACCTACCTTAAAATTTTCCGATGACGATGCATATCGGATGTATGCATTTTATAAAAGCCCTGCAGGTGGAGCATTGCCCGATAATCAGATTACAGTTTTGATTGATGAGGCTGCTAGCCGGAAGAATATTCTGACTGCTCTCCGGAAAAAGGCGGCCAAGGCGGACTCCAATGATGTTCTCGTCTTTTATTATTCCGGACACGGTCTTAAGAATAACTTTGTAGCACAAAACTATAATGGATACGAGAATCTTATTTCACACAAGGAAATTAAAGAAATTTTTGGGAATTCCGCTGCGAGACAGAAATTGTGTTATGCGGATGCTTGTTATTCCGGTAGTATGGTGGGCACACGTGTAGGCGTAGATAAAACCGTGCAGTTATTTTATAATGCTTTTGGCGACGTACATCCGGGAACTGCATTGATTCTTTCTTGTGGAAGCACGGAAATATCCCTTGAAAATTCAGGAATGCGGCAAGGCGTTTTTAGTTACTATCTGATCCATGGATTAAAGGGAAGCGCAGATAAAAATAGAGATAATATCATTGATGTGGAGGAGCTCTTTTCCTATATTTATAAAGGGGTCAAGGAATACACCAAGGGGAGGCAAGTTCCTCTCCTTGCGGGAAATTTTGATAAAGATATGCCCATAGGTGCTGTCAGACAATGATGGACAGAAATTCCGGGTCTTCTGCCATCAATAATTTATCCAGTGCCTCCGAAGCCTTGGAACGACCATGCATATACCGTTGATCATTTAAATGTGCATTGAGTTGAAGTGTGCCGCCCAGGGTTCCTATGTCAGGCTGAATAATGATATTTTTGAAAAAGCTTATTACCTGGCTTGTACGCTTCTTTTCCGCCAGATTATATTTGTAAATCTTCGGAACTTTGGAGGGTAAAATCTGCTTGACAAGGTCGTTGATACGCAAGAGAACCTGGAGGTCATTATTGAAATTATTGGCACTGCCTATTTCATTTACGGAACGTAGTGCAATCCGTATAATATCCGCCTCATCGTAGGATATTTCTTGAACATGTGTGGAGCCGAGATTGATTATTACGAGAGCATATTCTTCCGGATTGCCACCTTTATCGTGGATGAAGTTAATAACGTCCGTTATAGGACTGACATTCACTATCCCTCCATCAACGAGGTTGCGGTACTCCTTCCCTTTTATGCTTATGCGATCAATCGGTGGAAATACAAGAGGTATCGACGTTGATGCTAGAATTCCTTTGATAAAATCAGTATTGCTGTCAAAGTCATTTGGATGTGCTGAAATATATTCACCCGTATCTAGGGATACAAATCCACAGAGAAAATCAGAATCAATCTTGTCTTTATCAATGTGTTTTTCAAGCTTACGCAAAAGGGGAGCATTGGACGCAAGCCCCCTCAAATCATTAAAATGTCCCTTGAATTCATTGAATATCCGCATTCCGAGCTTGTATAAAAATCGCTGCCTTTCCCCCTTACTCGTCAGAAGCTTCAAGCCTTCTGTGTAGCTGATATCTGCTGAAAAATCTGGAAAGAATTGCTTCTTGATAGCTTGCATATCAATGGTGAGCTTGTCGTCAGCCTCCTTATTGTCCGTAAGAAAATTATTCTCGTATATCTCTCCGGAGCCATTGCGGCCTATCTTCCGCCAAATATAATTTAATTGGGATAGCTTGCCGGAAGCTAGCATGACACCGTTTAAAGAACCGGCCGATACGCCGGCTATGACGTCAAATTCCATGTGCGGGACATCAGGAAAAAATTGCTCCCAGTGATGGTCGAGATAATTTATAACTCCTAGCTGAAAGATTCCCTTAAAACCGCCGCCACTTAATACTAGCGCCACTTTTTTTATTCTACTCATTGCAATATATTTTTACAGTATATCTCGATTTACGCTTTCTTTCTCACGGATTTCATGATTATTCTTATATTAGCAAAAATGTTAACACGTTTTATTCATTAACTCAGCTTGCCGCACAGTATTGATGCTCGGTGACTTGTCAGACTTCACACGGGAAGCTGTGATTGATTTTAATCCCTGTATCGGGAGAAAATGAATATGAGACAGGTGCAATTCATTCATAATTGAAGAGGTATTGTCCTATCTATAATTCCATTGAATTTCTCGAGTTAATTTATTTACGTAAAATAATCATTATTATCCTAAGAATAGAATATGAGTTCAGAAATATTTGTTGTTGAAGGCGGAAATCAATTGCAGGGGACCTTGCGTCCCCAGGGTGCCAAGAATGAAGCATTACAGGTCATCTGTGCTTGCCTCTTGACCCATGAACCGGTGGTCTTGAAGAATGTGCCTGACATCGTTGATGTCAAGAAGTTATTGAAACTGATTCAAGGACTCGGTGTGACGGTTGACAGGATCGATAAATCGACGTATAAAATATGTGCAGCTGAGGTAAATCTCGAGTATATGAGTAAGCAAAGCTATCAAGAGGTTGCACAGAAAATACGAGGCTCCGTGATGCTTATGGGGCCATTACTTGCGCGTTTCAACAAAGCTTTTATCCCCAATCCCGGCGGTGATAAAATAGGGAGACGGAGGCTCGATACGCATTTTCTCGGTTTTAGAAAACTCGGGGCTGATTATCGTTATGATGCAGACAGAAAAGTGTACTATCTCAATACCGATGGCTTGAAAGGCGCTTCAATCCTGATGGATGAAATCTCCGTTACCGGTACTGCCAATATCGTTATGAGTGCGGTAATGGCTGATGGTGTTACTCGTATTTATAATGCGGCTTGTGAGCCGTATGTGCAGCAATTATGCAGACTATTGTCAAATATGGGAGCAGATATCGATGGCATCGGGTCCAATCTCCTTACAATTCGCGGTGTTGATTCTCTTTCCGGTGCGGAGCATAGTGTGTTGCCGGACATGATAGAAATAGGAAGCTTTATCGGTCTTGCCGCAATGACAAATTCCGATATAACAATTGAAGGCTGTGCTGTCGAATATCTGGGTAATATTCTTCCTACTTTCCGCCGACTGGGACTTGAACTGGAAATATCAGGTGACAATATCCACATACCACCGCAGGAGCACTACGAGATACAGACCTATATTGATGGCTCTATAATGACGATTTATGATTCACCATGGCCGGGTTTCACGCCGGATCTCATGAGTATTGTGCTTGTAATCGCTACACAAGCTCGTGGAGAAGTCTTAATCCATCAGAAGATGTTTGAGTCGCGTTTGTTCTTTGTAGATAAATTAATCGATATGGGTGCTAAGATTATCTTATGCGATCCGCATAGAGCTACAGTTATCGGACTGGATAAACAGACTCCACTGAGAGGAATCCGTATGAGTAGCCCGGATATCAGAGCCGGTGTATCCTTGCTTATTGCAGCCTTATCTGCCAAGGGGACTTCTATTATCCATAATATTAATCAGATTGATAGAGGATATCAAGATATTGATGGACGGTTGAATGCGCTGGGAGCATCGATCAAGAGGATGAAAGAAGGGGAGTTTAGATAGAAATTGTAAAGACGTAAAGGTGCTATTTCGTGATTCGTGATTCGTGACTCGTGATTCGTGACTCGTATTGTTATAGTCGTAAAGAGGTGAAGAGGAAAAGTCGTGAAGTTGTAAAGGTGTAAAGGTGTAAAGGTGTAAAGGTGTGAAGTCGTGAAGATGTAAAGGTGTGAAGTCGTAAAGTTGCTATTTCGTGACTCGTGACTCGTGACTCGTATTGTTATAGACGTAAAGGTGTAAAGGCGTTATTTCTTAATTGTTCAAGAATGGGTAACATCGTAACGATATATTATTAGAAATTCGCAAAAATTTCACCTGTAGGTTCGCACGGCGGTTCCTGAGTGGTTATCGAGCTCTGTAGAGATGCTCCGTCGAAATGCTTGCCGAAGGATCGTGTGGACCGTTGAAACAACAAAGTATTTTTCTTTCGGTTTTTTATGTGTACGTCGAAGGATGAGCCTTATTCCTTAAGTTCCAAACCTGTGAGGTTTCGAAAACCTCACAGGTTTTTAAACGTAGTTTTAAAAAACCTTCCCTGAATTATTTTCTGGCACCCGATTTTGCCTACCCCTCATGCCTTTATGGTTTAAAAGATAAACAAAACATCCATTTTAAATAAACTTGAGAAGATTTAAGGTAAATTAAAGGAAATAGTTTTTAATTGTAATTGTTTTTTTATATATTTACCTTAATGTTTATTCATTTAAATCGAATTATTATGAACTACGGAACTACGGAACTACGGAACTACGGAACTAGAACTCTTTTTTCAACTTTTTTAATTGTGTTTACCCTTATAACATTAATTTTACCATCAAGTGTGGTGGGGCAGCCCCCCGGAACAGATGGAGGTTTCGAAGATGGGGGAAATACCTTCCCACCTTATGCTCGCTGTCAAGATGTTTATTCCTATTACTTTTTCAACAATGATAATATATGTAGAGGGCAAATGTGGGCTAAGTTTACTGTAATTAATTCGGACTTCAGAATTAAGGTCGAAGCCAATATAGATGGCGATCCGTTTTATGAAGTTATTGGTTATGCTAATTATGGTACACCTTTTAAATATTATCCGCATTACCCCGAAGGTGAGGGACCAACTACTTTTAAGGTCACTTGTCTATACACATGGGGTACTGAAGGAGTTAAAGATGATAGTAGGGTAAATGTATGTTATCATTATAGAGATGTCAATATTAAACTAGGACTTACTTCAGAATTTAAAATCACCTATTCTGGTGGTGAATATGTTTCAGATGATGCCGGAATAACCTCTACTGAAGTGAATGATGTAATCTGCTACCCTTCTTATACCTTACATGCTAACATTGCAGTTAATTGCAATACCAGTGCAAGTTATTTTCTTGAATATGTGGAGCTGGACTGGGATGGAACCTATATCCAGACTTTAGGTGCAGAAACTGATATCTTTAAGGGTAATGGGTGCTTAGATCCATCTATTAAATTAGATCACTTTAATCAATATATGAATCAGGTACCATCTATGCATTATCTTGAAGTGCGCTTTACGACCATATATCAAGGCTGCGCTAATATGGATGGCATTAAATTTAAGTCGCGGAGCGATGACTATCCGGTTAATATCTTAGTGAGTGCTACGCAAGATTCCAGAAATTTTTATCCTGGAGAATATGCTCTCGAAAATGATTTAATAGCAGATGGTATTAATTCTACGGATGCGAGTCATACGGAACCTGCTCAAGACGGAGGGATAATATTAACAGGCGTAAGTGAAATTTATCCGGTTCTGGATGATATTCATAATATACAGAATTATGCAGATGCAATTACGATTCAAGTTAATGAATATGATTCTCCATCTGATCCATCTGCAACCCCCATTATTGACCAAACATTTACAAATCCAAGTAATGGAGCTTATGATTATGCTTCCTATAATTTGAATGACATTAAAGCTATAAGTAATTTCTTTCCTGGACTACCAGTACAAACGAGAAAGGACTTTTTTGAACGAAGTGTCTATGCTGATGATACTACGAATAGTTATTATTACAATAATCCTCCTACTAAAATTTATGAGGTAATTGTTAAAATTAAAACTACTTGTGGTAAGGTGATTTCAGGTAAACAACGCTTTGACATTGAAGATAACCCTATTGTCCCATTAACAGATACTCCTACTGAAAAGCTGAGTATTAATTCAATTAAAAGGACATCAGGTCAAAACACTCAAAAAGTATCCCCGGTAGTACATTCAGTTCGGATATATAATTTACAAGGCATGCTGATAAACAGTTATCGAGATTTACCTAAATTTCATCAATTACAGAAAGACATGAATATGGGCGTGTATTTTCAAGTAATTCAATATGAGGATGGGAGTATGGAATCCAAGAAAGTATTTATCCGATAATGATGAAACTATGATTGCTAGGATATCTACAATAGTATTAATACTCATAGTATATAAAGGTGCTTGGGGACAGAATCTTGTCCCCAACCCTTCATTTGAAAAATATGAGAGTTGTAAGGTGCATACTACATTAGGGATATATTTTGAGGTTATTAAAATATCCTCGTGGGAAGCGCTTGAGCATCAAGATCAGATTTATCAGCCGGATATGCTGTATCCTATTTATTTTATTGGTGAGAGCCCATTTATTGATTCCATCATTTATCCGTTTCGATATTTTTGTTGGGGTGAGAAAGAAGGACCATTTACAGATATTTATAACTTTGGTACTCCTCAACCTTATTCAGGTATAATTATGCTGCGAACAGCATCTTTAAATACAAATCGCAATTGGTTTACCACCCCTATCACAAATTTAAAATCGACTTTACAGAAGGACTCCATTTATAAAATGGAGTTTTTCCTCCGGAGTACACCATATACCTATTATACGGCAGACGATTTCGGGTGGTATTTTTCACAACAGAAAGTAGATACGACAGAATGGGATATGCATATAGAGGATTATCTGAGTCCTTTTTATACAGCCTATAAATCTCCCAAAGGTTTATGCCTAGATGAAATAAGCGAGTGGACTAAATTTACTGCCTGTTATAAGGCACACGGAGGGGAGAAGAGCCTGTATTTTGCATTTGATATTAATATACGTGAAGACAGTTTATTAATATCATATCTATACTCAGATAATATAGAAAAAAGGAAGCAAGAATATCTTAATATTGCTCCTGATTGGCTTCTTATGAATGCTTCGGGCTATCAAGGTATTATCTATTACCTCGATTCTGTGAGTGTAAGGAAAGTAAGCTATTCAACTACGATAAGAGATACGATAAGCTACTGTACGGAGAGCCCAATCTGGCAACTGGATAGTACGAGAATTAAGAATGGAGAAATCTTATGCAGCTATGGTCTGGAATATAGCTGGAATGACGGGGAAGAAAGCCTGTATCGCACATTCCCTGACAGTGGCTTGTATGTGCTGCATACTACATCGAACTGTGGAGAGCATACCTTTCGTTTCACGATACAGGAAAAACAATGTAAGGAATCCGTGTACATTCCTACGGCTTTTACGCCCAATAGCGACGGGATAAATGATGTTTTCCGACCTTTAGGGCTGAATTTTACCCCCATAAGCCTTAATATTTATGATAGATGGGGCGCCTTGATATTTCAAGGGACGGAAAGTAATATCGCATGGCATGGCATGTATAAAGGTCAGAAAGTTCCCACTGGAGTTTATACATATAAGTTTAAGTATAGAACCGCAGAAGGAAAAATAAAGCTAGAAACCGGAACGATAACGGTATTAAAATGAAGTGCCCACTTTAAGGGATGCTATTTCGTAATTCGTGATTCGTGATTCGTGATTCGTAATTCGTGATTCGTGATTCGTGATTCGTAACTCGTGATTCGTGATTCGTGACTTGAAACTCGTGATTCGTGATTCGTGACTCGTATTGTTATAGTCGTAAAGAGGTGAAGAGGAAAAGTCGTGAAGTTGTAAAGGTGTGAAGTCGTAAAGTTGTAAAGGTGTGAAGTCGTTATTTCGTAATTGTTCGCGAATGGGTAACATCGTAACGATATATTATTAGAAATTCGCAAAAATTTCACCTGTAGGTTCGCACGGCGGTTCCTGAGTGGTTATCGAGCTCTGTAGAGATGCTCCGTCGAAATGCTTGCCGAAGGATCGTGTGGACCGTTGAAACAACAAAGTATTTTTCTTTCGGTTTTTTATGTGTACGTCGAAGGATGAGCCTTATTCCTTAAGTTCCAAACCTGTGAGGTTTCGAAAACCTCACAGGTTTTTAAACGTAGTTTTAAAAAACCTTCCCTGAATTATTTTCTGGCACCCGATTTTGCCTACCCCTCATGCCTTTATGGTTTAAAAGATAAACAAAACATCCATTTTAAATAAACTTGAGAAGATTTAAGGTAAATTAAAGGAAATAGTTTTTAATTGTAATTGTTTTTTTATATATTTACCTTAATGTTTATTCATTTAAATCGAATTATTATGAACTACGGAACTACGGAACTACGGAACTACGGAACTAGAACTCTTTTTTCAACTTTTTTAATTGTGTTTACCCTTATAACATTAATTTTACCATCAAGTGTGGTGGGGCAGCCCCCCGGAACAGATGGAGGTTTCGAAGATGGGGGAAATACCTTCCCACCTTATGCTCGCTGTCAAGATGTTTATTCCTATTACTTTTTCAACAATGATAATATATGTAGAGGGCAAATGTGGGCTAAGTTTACTGTAATTAATTCGGACTTCAGAATTAAGGTCGAAGCCAATATAGATGGCGATCCGTTTTATGAAGTTATTGGTTATGCTAATTATGGTACACCTTTTAAATATTATCCGCATTACCCCGAAGGTGAGGGACCAACTACTTTTAAGGTCACTTGTCTATACACATGGGGTACTGAAGGAGTTAAAGATGATAGTAGGGTAAATGTATGTTATCATTATAGAGATGTCAATATTAAACTAGGACTTACTTCAGAATTTAAAATCACCTATTCTGATGGTGAACATGTTTCAGATGATGCCGGAATAACTTCTACTGAAGTGAATGATGTAATCTGCTACCCTCCTTATACCTTATATCCCACAATTGCATTAAATTGCAATACCAGTGCCAGTTATTTTCTTGAATATGTGGAGCTGGACTGGGACGGGACTTTTATTCAGACTTTAGGTGCAGAAACTGACATCTTTAAGAATAATGGGTGTTTAAAACATGGGATTCCATTGGATCACTTTAATCAATATATGAGTCAGGTTCCATCTATGCATTATCTTGAAGTGCGATTTACAACTATATATGATGGTTGTACCAATATGGATGGCATTAAATTTAAGTCGCGGAGTGATGATTATCCGGTTAATATCTTAGTGAGTGCTACTCAAGATTCCAGAAATTTTTATCCCGGAGAATATGCTCTCGAAAATGATTTAATAGCAGATGGTATTAATTCTACGGATGCGAGTCATACGGAACCTGCTCAAGACGGAGGGATAATATTAACAGGCGTAAGTGAAATTTATCCGGTTCTGGATGATATTCATAATATACAGAATTATGCAGATGCAATTACGATTCAAGTTAATGAATATGATTCTCCATCTGATCCATCTGCAACCCCCATTATTGACCAAACATTTACAAATCCAAGTAATGAAGCTTATGATTATGCTTCCTATAATTTGAATGACATTAAAGCTATAAGTAAGGTTTACTAAAAAAGTCGAGTTATCCACATAAAAAGCTGATATATA
>CAYTBT010000046.1:0-18475 GCA_964436125.1 uncultured Saprospiraceae bacterium
AGGGGGTGAGGCGAAGTGGATTTGTTCTTTCGCCTCGCTCTACTCTACCGACTTTACGACTAAAATATGCCATCTTGTCAAGCCTTCCCTGACTAGAAACGACAAAGATTCCTTAAGGTCTGCTAAACTGTCAGAAAAACAGGAATGGCACGTCTTATGTAGGACATATAAAGTGTAAAAATTATTGAATACAGGATAAATGGTGGTATAAATTCACCACATACACCTGTAAAATTTTAAAAGCGATATAATGAAACCAGTAAATGACAGAGTGGTCGTACGACCTGCCGATGCTGAAGAAAAGACAGAAGGCGGAATCATCATTCCTGATACGGCCAAAGAAAAGCCACAAAGAGGCGAAGTCGTTGCCGTAGGTCCTGGAAAAGATGGAAATCTTATGACCGTTGCAGAAGGTGACATCGTGCTCTACGGAAAATATGCCGGCACTGAATTTCAGTTTGAAGGCACTGATTATCTCGTTATGAGAGAGGATGACATCCTTATAATTCTGTAAAAATCAACATATCTCATTATGCTTGAAGAGGTATAGAATTCATTTATTCATAGATCAAATAAAAATATATAAAAATTATGGCTAAACAAATTAGTTTTGACCAAAACGCAAGACAAGGACTCAAGAAAGGTATTGACGCACTAGCCGATGCCGTTAAAGTAACCCTTGGTCCCAAAGGACGTAATGTCGTCCTCGATAAATCATTTGGGGCACCACTTATAACCAAGGATGGCGTATCCGTTGCCAAGGAAGTTGAATTAAAAGATCCCGTAGAAAACATGGGAGCTCAACTCGTGAAAGAAGTTGCTTCAAGAACTGCTGATATTGCAGGCGATGGAACTACTACCGCTACCGTAATAGCTCAATCAATTATTAACACAGGAATGAAAAACGTCGTTGCAGGTGCCAATCCAATGGACCTTAAACGCGGTATCGACATTGCTGTAAGCAAGGTAATTGAAAACATCAAGCAACAAAGCGAGCAGATCGGTGATGACTTTGATAAAATTCAGCAAGTAGGTGCCATTTCTGCCAATAACGAGGAAGAAATAGGAACTCTTATCGCCGATGCAATGAAAAAAGTATCCACTGATGGAGTAATCACAGTCGAGGAAGCTAAAGGAACCGATACGTATGTGGATGAAGTAATGGGAATGCAATTTGACAGAGGTTATCTGTCACCATACTTCGTTACCGATTCAGAGAATATGAAAACGGAATATGAAAATCCTTATATCCTTATTCACGACAAGAAGATTTCAAGCATGCAGGCAATCGTGCCATTACTTGAAAAATCTATGCAAGCCGGCCGTCCATTGCTTATCATCGCGGAAGACGTAGAAAGCCAGGCACTCGGAGTACTCGTCGTCAATAAATTACGCGCTTCATTGAAGGTCGTAGCGGTTAAGGCACCTGGATTTGGTGACAGAAGAAAGCAGATGCTTGAAGACATCGCTATCCTTACAGGAGGTACCGTAATCTCTGAAGAGCAAGGATACAAGCTTGACAATGTAACGCTGGATCAACTCGGTACAGCAGAGAAAATCGTTGTTGACAAGGATTCCACAACTATCGTCAACGGAGCCGGTGAAAAAGAGCATATCGACGCTCGTATCGCTCAGTTGAAGTCACAGATAGAAAGCTCAACATCTGATTACGACAAGGAAAAATTACAAGAAAGACTTGCCAAGCTTTCCGGTGGTGTTGCTGTCCTTTATGTAGGAGCACCCACTGAGGTTGAAATGAAAGAAAAGAAAGACCGTGTTGATGATGCCCTTCATGCAACTCGCGCAGCGATTGAAGAAGGTATTGTCGTAGGTGGTGGTGTAGCACTTGTGCGCGCTATCAAGGCGCTCGAAGGCCTTGAAGGTGAAAATATGGATCAGAATATCGGTATTTCCATTATCAAGAGAGCACTTGAAGAGCCCCTTCGCCAGATTGCCAAGAATGCTGGTAAAGAAAGCTCCGTAATCTTACAGACTGTCTTAAATGCTCAGAACGACGATGAAGGTTATAATGCACGTACCGACAAATTTGAAAACCTGAAGAAAGCTGGTGTTATCGATCCGGCCAAGGTCACTCGTATCGCACTGGAAAATGCAGGTTCAATTGCAGGAATGATTCTTACAACTGAAACTACAATCAGCGATTCACCGGACGATGACGACGATATGCCTGCCGGTATGCCGGGTGGCATGGGCGGCGGAATGCCGGGAATGATGTAATCACATCGCAATAAATTAATGAAGAGAGACTGTATTCTTAAGAGTGCAGTCTCTTTTTTATTTGTGGATAGACCACTTCCATTCACTTTCCATTTCTTACCTTAGCAGCCCATGGCGCTCGCATATTTACATCTCGGAGGAAATCAAGGCGATACTCAAGCTATATTAGCTTCCGCAAATGACGATCTCATTGCAGGTTCCTGCACAATTCTCGCCGCTTCTCAATATTATTTAACCGAAGCATGGGGCATGGAAGATCAAGCCGATTTTATCAATCAAGCATTATATATTTCAACAAAATATACAGCACTGGAGCTTCTCCAGTTTATTCACGGGATAGAAGACAAATACGGTCGCAAGAGAACACTCCGGTGGGGACCGCGGACATTGGATATCGATATCTTGTTCTACGATGATCTTATCCTCGATAGTAAAGAACTCACTCTCCCCCATCCGCGATTGCATGAACGAAACTTTGTCCTCATTCCCTTAATGGAAATTGCTCCAGATAAAATTCACCCCGTATTTCAGAAATCCATCCGTGAGTTATATCTTGACTCCACGGATAAGAATAATGTACAATTACTCAGAAAGGGCTAATGGATTATTTACAGAAACCATATATATGTGTCGAAGGTGTCATAGGCGCAGGAAAAACTTCCCTCTGTCAACATCTGGCAGAAAGTGAAAACTGTCATTTGATTCTGGAGGAATTTGATGAAAATCCATTCTTAAAGGCATTTTATGAAAAACCACATCGCTATGCCTTTCCCCTCGAGCTATTTTTCATGAATGAACGGATAAATCAACTTACCGAAGCATTCTCGGGAAGCAATATGTTTATCGATTATTATCTGGCAGATTATTCCTTCCCCAAGACCTCAATATTTGCCCAGGAAAACCTCTCACCGGCAGAAAGCAAGCTCTTCAAAAGCCTCTTCAATCAGCTATCCGATAAAATCCCGCAACCTAGCCTTCTCGTGTATATGGCAAGGCCGGTTGAAGTCCTCATGAAACACATTAAAAAACGCGGTCGCTCTTATGAGGAAAATATTTCCCCCGATTATCTGAGAGACCTCGATCACCTTTATCGCCAGTATCTGGACACAATTACACAATATGACATCATCATTTATCAACTTGAGGATATCGATATTCACAATGAATCTTTTCTGAAGCATCTGAAGGCGCAGATTCACAGTACCGAGCGAGAACAGCAACAGGTGATAAAGCCAGAGGAAATTAGCTAGGTGTCGTCGATATGAAACTTCACGACTGCACATCTGCAATTATTTTCGGCCATGGTGAAAAAAGGCGATCGGTCGTTCGACTCTACGTGAATTGCGAGGAATCTGGTGTCAGAGGAGTCTGGAGAGGACAAATTGAGACTAGACATAAACTAGTTTTCACTCGTCAATTCCTCAGCAATTAACTCCGCTTGTTTCAATACCGTTTCTGTCGCAAGTTTTTGCATATCGGGAGGATAGCCGTATTTCCGTAAAGTACGTTTTATGATTACCTTTAACTTAGCTCGGACACTTTCCTTAATTGTCCAGTCAATAGAGGCATTTTTCCGTACTTTTTCCGTTAAAACAACGGCCAATTCCCTTAATTTATCTTGCTGCATCAGCTGCTTTGCACTGTCATTACTTGCAACGGCCGTGTAAAATGCGTATTCATAATCTTTTAAGCCAAGTTTTTCTGCCTCACTATCCATATCGATAATTTCCTTACTCAATTTAATGAGTTCATCTATTACCTCGGCAGCAGTCAATATCTTATTGTGATATTTCTTGATAGACTTTTCCAGCATTTCTTTCAGCGATTTGCTCTTCACTAGATTTTTCTTGGAACGAGCCTTTATTTCATCATTGAGTAGTTTTTTCAAGACTTCAAGTGCCACATTTTTATGCTCCATTCCTTTCAATTCCATCAAGAACTCCTCCGATAAAATCGAAATATCCGGTTTCTTGATTCCTGCAGCATCAAAAACATCAATAACTTGTTCTGACACCAATGCCTGATCAATTACTTGTCTTATCGTAGTTTCAATTTCCTCATCCGTTTTTCCGGTTCCGGTACTGTCAAATTTTACCAGCCTGGCCTTCACGGCTTGAAAAAAGGAAATTTCATCCTTCACATCCATCGCTTGCTCATGTGGAATGGCTATTGAAAAGGCTTTGGATAAGGCGGTTACCTCATTAATAAATCGCTTCTTCCCATCTTTTAAGCCGAGAATATGTTCTTCCGCTGCAAGAATAATCGAAAGTTTCCTGCTTGTATCCGCCTGGAAATAATCCTCATAAGGAAAGCCATTGAACATCTGAGATAAAACCTCAAGTTTTTCAAGCATTAGTTCTACTGCTTGTTCTTGTGCAATAGTGGGGTCACCTTTTCCTCCTGAATCTGAGTAAAAAGAAAGTGCTTTTTTCAGGTCAGAAGCAATTCCTAAATAATCGACGACAAGCCCGCCCGGCTTATCTTTATATACGCGATTCACTCGCGCAATGGCCTGCATCAGATTATGCCCTTTCATGGGTTTATCGATATACAGTGTATGCATACTCGGCGCATCAAATCCCGTGAGCCACATATCACAGACGATAACGAGTTTAAGTTCGTCTTGTGGATCTTTCATGCGATCTGCAAGGATTCTTCTTTCTTTCTTTGTTGTATGATGCCTGGCAATCTCCGGACCATCGGATGAGGCTGATGTCATCACTACTTTAATTATACCTTTATTCAAGTCGTCTGAATGCCAGTCCGGCCGTAACTTGATGATTGCATCGTAGAGATTTGCAGCAATCCTCCTGGACATCGTTACTATCATCCCTTTTCCCTCAAAAACTTCTTGCCGTTGTTCAAAATGTTGAACGATATCCTGAGCAATGTTTTTAATCCGATTTTCACTCCCGACTAAGGCTTCCAGTTGTGTCCATTTGGCTTTTGCTTTTTGGGTTTCTGCAAGTTCATCACTTCCTATTTGTTCATCGAGATCATCGACAAGGTCTTGTCCTTCCTCACTCAGATTTACCTTTGCCAGGCGGCTTTCATAGTAAATGGGAACCGTAGCTCCATCTTCTACCGCTTGTGCAATATCATACACATCGATATAATTGCCGAATACTGCAGGTGTATTGACATCTGTGCTTTCAATAGGTGTTCCCGTAAAGCCTAAATATGTGGCATTGGGTAAAGCGTCTCGCATATACTTGGCAAATCCATAGACGATCTTCTTTCCCGTCACATTTCCATGCTCGTCTTTTTCATCAATCGTCTTGGCCTTAAAACCGTATTGCGTTCTATGCGCCTCATCAACGATGACAACGATGTTTTCTCTTTCAGATAGTGTTTCAAATACATTCCCTTCTTCAGGCTGGAATTTTTGAATGGTAGTAAAAATCACGCCACCAGAGGAAACTTTAAGTTTATCTTTTAAGTCTTCTCGACTTTCTGCCTGTTTAGGCTCTTGTCTCAATAGTTGAGTGGAAGCAGCAAAGGTGTCGAAGAGCTGATCATCGAGGTCATTTCTGTCCGTGATGACTACTACAGTCGGATTATCGAGTGCCAGGACTATTTTTCCTGTATAAAATACCATGGATAGCGACTTACCACTGCCTTGAGTATGCCAGACAACGCCACCTTTCCTATCTCCGCTCGTCTGTGTTTTTACATCCGGTAAGCCATATTCCACCGGATCTTCTGCCGCTATTTTTCCTTCTGACAATTCTATTTCACTTAAGGAACTGGAATCGAGATATCCCGATGCCCTTAAGGTGGACTCTACCGCTCGGTTTACCGCATAATATTGATGGTAAGCAGCCATTTTCTTCACGGTAATAATACTCGTTATTCCCGTCTTGAGATTTTCTTTCTTCGATTTCTCAAATACAATAAAATGTCGCACCAGGTCAAGCATCGTTTTCTTATTCAGCATTCCCTTAATAAGGATTTCCAGCTGGCTCACGAGATTGGAAGCTTCTTTTTTTCCATCAGTAGAACGCCATATCATAAAACGACTAAAGACCGACGAAATAGTGCCTGCCCGTGCTTCAAGGCCGTCTGAAATTACCGAAAAGGCATTGTAGGTGAAGAGGCTCGGGATTTTATCTTGATAAGTCTTTATTTGCCGAAAGGCTGACCTGACTGTAGCATTTTCATCGGATGGATTTTTGAGCTCCATAACGACCAGTGGAAGGCCATTGACAAATAAAATGATATCCGGTCGCTTGTTCTCTCCGTCTTCAATTACGGTAAATTGATTTGCTACGACAAAATCGTTGTTTTCCGGATGCTCAAAATCGATCAACCATACAAGATCACCGCGTTGTTGACCATCTTTCCGGTAACTGACCTTAATACCCTCGGTCATCATGCGATGAAAATTTTCATTATTGGTCAAGAGTTCCGGAGAATGAATGCGTTGAATCTCCTTGATAGCTTCTTCTCGGGCATTCATGGGAACAGTGGGATTTATACGCCTTACGGCAAATTTCAATTTATCCACAAGCAATACATCTTCATAAGAACTGCGCATCGGGTTTTCACCGTCCGGGGCGATATCGGGAGCATAGATATAGGTGTAACCTATGCTCCGGAGCAATTGAATGGCAAATTCTTCTATGGTGTATTCGGTGATGTGCATCGTATCGCTAATATAATTTATTTATTGAATGCATCATCAATCCAATTTGATGGATTTTCGATAATATATTTTTTTATCCGTCTGTATTCAATTTCATTTCGTATGATACGGTCATGATAATTGGGTTGAAAAAAATGATTTTCCTTATTGTATTTCGGTATGTTCAATTGATGTTCATCGATATAATCATCAATTTTTGTATTTATTGACGATTTATATCCTGCAATAAATGATGAAATGGATTTTGGTTGACGATGTAATCGTTGATGGGTTGAATTTCCGGGTTGGTCGGGTTGTGCAGGTTGTTCGGGTTGTGGGGATTGTAATGATTGTAATGATTGTAGAGACGCACGGCCGTGCGTCTCTACATTACGGTCGTGTGCATCAACATTATGGTCATCCCCATCAACATTACGGTCATCCACATCCATTTCATCAATCGGTTTTATCAATTTCACGATGGCGTGCAGATGATTGGGCATAATTATATATTCATCCAATATTAATTCACGCCGTATTTCAAATGATTTTAACCATTCATCATCCACAATTTCCCCAAAATCGGATAATTCCATTCTGCCATCATATATGACACCTAGCTTACATTCCCTATATTGGGTAATTAATGTGATATAATACATGCCTGCGGCAGAATAATCCCATCCGGGCAAGCGATGGGATTGTATCCGATATTTATTTTTGTATTTTTTCATTATTTTTTGATTGCTGGTCAAGGTTATCCTCCCGTTGAGACGCCTTTTCTTGTTGATCTTCTCGTTGAGATGCACGGCCGTGCGTCTTTACCGTATCCATTTCAACCCTCACCTCCCCATTCATCAATTTGGGTAAGAGCGTATCGCGTAAAGCGGTGAGGGTGCGGATTTGGATTTGGTTTTGTTTGATTTTGTTAAAAATTGGTCCAATTAATTTCTGAAATTTATCAATAATTTTTTTTGGTGGAATTTGGACATCTAAAGATTTAAATGATGTTTTAGAAATTTCGAGAAAAGTTGAACCGTTTGCATAACTTCTAACATAGTTCATATTTGTCTTTAACCATAAGTAGATAAATTCTTTAGAATACCCTTTGTTGTCTAAAATTGCGATGTAGCCTTGATTAATTGCTATTGGTATTTCTGAGAATGCTAAAACTCCTACGGGGGCTCTTGATGACATTAATAGTGTTCCCTTTGGCAATAATCCTGAGCTGATTTTACTTAATCCTTCTTTAGTAATTTTACGCTCAGTATCAAAAAGAAAAATAGAATTCAATGTAGTAATATCTCGCGGAGATGTCCAATTTATATTCCCGTTCCAATATCCAGGATTCTTTGTGCTAGGAGTTGCTCCACCTTTAACAGTTAAAATATTTCCCAATTTTCCTTCCTCCCAACCCTCCTCAGCTTCTTCCACAAACCACTGCCGAAACAAGGTTTCAGCCATTTTTTCCAAGGTTTCATTTTGGCGGTGCAAGAGGTCTATTTTGTCGTCTAAAGAAGAAAGTACCCCGGCGATGGCACGTTTTTCGGGAAGTGTGGGGAGATAGATATCAAAATCCGAAATTACACTAACACTTAGATTTTGTTGAGCTGCACCAACCGCTATATTTTCCAATTCATTGTATTTACTCCAAATACTATAAAACACAAATTCATAATTTGCCTTTGAATTATCAATAATGATATTGCAACAGGCCTGATTGGTTGTCAGGGGGATTTTGTTTAAGGCAACTTTTGCCGCTGTTGCACCGTACATTGCTACTATTACAGAGTTTTCTTTTATCCATTTTGCTGAAGAATTTTGCAAGCCTTTTTCAGAAATTAACTTCTCTGTTCTCCAAATTCTATTAAAATTAACTTCTTTAGTATTTAGCCAAGGAATATCACCGTTGTAGTATTCACCAACTTTTGTTGATGGGGTGCCTCCAGAAGTAAGCTTTTCAGCAATATCTCCTAACTTAACTTCTTTCCACTCACTCATCCTTTCCTCCTTTTAATTTATTCAACACATCTTGGCACAAGCTGTCCCACATTGTCTGAACTATGATTTTTTTGATATTCATGATTACTATGATTTTTTGGGTTGGGGTTTCATCACTCTTTTAAATTGTAAGCGGGTGTTGCCAAAGTTAATGAGCAAGCCCACTTCCATATTGTAAGCCTCCAAATAATTGATGGCTTGTGCCAAATGCACATCCTCTAATTCCTTTACTGCTTTTATTTCTACCATAATTTTTTCATCCACAAAGAAATCCACTCTTCTGGTTCCTATATCAAAACCTTTGTAGCTTAACGGCATTTCTTTTTCTCTTTCGTGGTTTAAGTTTTGTAAATTCATCTCGATAGACAAAGCCCTTTGATAGATGACTTCCTGAAAACCATTACCCAAGCGGTTATGGACTTCCATAGCACAGCCAATGATTTTTGAAGTAAGTTCAGAGTATTTATAGTTTTCGTCAATCATAGTCTATCAAAGTTTATCACTCTATCATAGTTCAAGACATTTAGTTCAATGGGCGGATATTGTTGGTTATGCTTTTTTAAGTCCAATTGCAAGCTTTTGGTGAGTTTTTGGGTATAACACGTACAAGCAACGCCTTTTTTTCGTTTGGTAAACAGCGTAAATACAGAATCGTCAATATAGTTGTCAATCAAAATAACAGAGGTCTTGGCTTTGCGAATAATATCTGCTACAAAATTGTAAGCATCGAAGACTTGTCCGTCGTAAAAAATGCCTTTTTGGGGCAGGTCTTTGCTTTTAATTTGAAAATCTATTTTCTGCACTTTGTCCGCTAAAGTTTCCACGGTGTTCTCAATACGGTTCATCCGTTGGTTGAGGGCGTAGCCTTTTAAAAGATAATTGCGCAGCACATTAGTCGCCCAAATACGGAACTGTGTGCCTTGTTTGGATTTTACGCGATAACCCACAGAGATAATAACGTCTAGGTTATAGTATTCTAATTTCCTTTCTACTCTTCGTCCGCCTTCATTTTGAACTGTCGCAAATTTTGCGACAGTTGAAGACTTTGGCAATTCTCCCTCTGAAAATACATTATTGATATGTTTCCCAATCGTTTTTATATCTCTACCAAAAAGCAATGCCAATTGTTGGCGATTCAGCCAAACCGTTTCGTCTTCCAATCGAACCGTAATTCTCTCCGGTAGGTCATCTGCCTGATATAAAACTATTTCGCTGTTCATTTACTCAGGCATTTTAATTTTCTTCAAGTTTTTCATAATCAAGTCATTCATCCTTGCTTCTTCTTTCAACTGTGCTTCAAATTCCGCTTTCAGGTCGGTAAAACGTTCTTCAAAGTCAAAGTCATCTTCTTCCTCAGGTAGCCCTACATATCGTCCCGGTGTAAGTACATAATCCAGTTCCGCAACGTCTTCTATCGGTACTGAGGCACAGAAGCCGGGAATGTCGATATAATGAAGATTAGTTTCTTCACCATATTCCGCTATCGGTTCAGCAGCGATCAGACCTTGCCAGTCCTCGATTGTATTTACTTCTTCATTCTCTTCAATCCGTCCAGTTTTCCACAATCGGTAGGTATCGGCGACCAGTTGAATATCCTCATCAGCGAATGCTCTGGTTCTTCTGTTTAACATATATCCCAGATTCCGGGCATCAATAAACAGTATTTTACCGCTGCGGCTATGAGATTTATCCTTACTTCTGTTTCTCTTCATAAACCATAGTGAAGCTGGAATCTGAGTGTTGAGAAATAATTTTGCCGGAAGGTTCACAATACAATCAATCAAGTCTGCCTCGATTAATGCTTTCCTGATATCGCCCTCGCCACCTGTCTTGGAAGTCAAGGCTCCCTTGGCAAGGACAAAGCCGGCTTGTCCGCTCGGAGCGAGATGGTAAAGAAAATGCTGAATCCAGGCATAATTGGCATTTCCGGTCGGAGGAACACCGTATTTCCACCTACCGTCCTTGCGCAATAAATCACCGCTCCAGTCACTGACGTTAAAAGGTGGATTGGCAATGATATAATCGGCTTTTAAGTCGGGATGTGCATCATTGAGGAAAGAACCTTCATTGTTCCACTTGACTTGTGTGCTGTCAATACCGCGGATAGCCAGATTCATTTTACATAAGCGCCAGGTGGTCTGGTTGCTTTCCTGACCGTAAATAGAAATATCGTTAATTTTCCCTTGATGCTCCGTCACAAATTTTTCACTTTGGACAAACATTCCACCACTTCCACAACATGGATCGAATACTCGCCCTTTGTATGGTTCCAGCATTTCTACAAGCAATTCCACAACGCTTCTCGGAGTATAGAACTGACCGCCTTTCTTTCCTTCTGCCAGCGCAAATTGCCCCAGAAAGTATTCAAACACGTGTCCAAGTACATCTGCACTCCTGGACTTGGCATCTCCAAGGGCAATATTGCTTATTAAATCAATAAGTCCTCCCAGACTTGTCGGATCGAGATTCTGCCTGGCATATACCTTGGGTAAAACACCTTTTAAAGAACGGTTTTCTTTTTCGATCGTATCCATGGCTTCATCGACCGTTTTACCGATTGTAGGCTGCTTGGCTTGAGATTGCAGATAGGACCATCTTGCTTTCTCCGGCACAAAGAAGACATTTTCAGCCTTGTATTCGTCCTTATCCTCCGGATCGGCTCCGGCGTATTCACCCTCTCCGGCTTTCAACTTTTCATACAACTCTTCAAAAGCGTCAGAGATATACTTCAAGAATATTAAGCCGAGGACAATGTGCTTGTACTCTGCCGCATCAATATTTTTCCTCAGTTTATTAGCTGATTTCCACAGCTGTTTCTCCAGTGGTTCTTTAGTTTTCTTCTTTCTTGCCATGCATTCTTGTTTTGCTCGCTTAGTGACTTTCCGTTATTTTATACATAGTACCGAAAGTACGAAACCTGGGTAAGATTACCAAAAGCATTTTTGTGGACTAACTAAAGCACAAGAAAATAAAATTATTGATTACATAGAGGAATAGGCTTGAAAGTATTGTATTACATTCTACCCCACAACCCCACCTTCACAAGATACTACTTCACGACTTCACAGCTATACATCTTCACAGATTCCTCTCCATTCTTCGATAAATCCCCTTCATTGGTACAATAAGTTTATGTACTCTTCAAGAATTCTCAACATTTGGGCTTGTATTCAATTCTCTATGGAGAGAAGTACTAATAGCTAATTATGAATTCTTAAATTGAGTTGAACAAAGTTGTATATATGAAAAATTTTATAAAGAATATTTTATCCTCTTGTTTCGGTGCAATGGCCGCTTTAATCATTGTCTGTGGCATATTATTTATCGTCGCGATGGGAATGATTTCCTTCTTCTCCGATATGAGCAACTTTAAGTCTCCGGCTGCTGTCTCCGGCGAGGAGGTCTTGTACATAGACCTTCCTGTAAACACTCCGGAACTGACCAATAATACTGAGCCGGTCAAATTTGAAATCTCGGATAAAGCTCAAGTAGGTATCCAAGACATTATCCGCCTAATCAAAAAAGCTAAGCTTGACGATGATGTGCAAGGTATCATATTAAACCCTGCAACAGCCGGAATAAGCTATGCTACCGTCGATCTATTGAGAGATGCACTCATAGACTTTAAGAGTATGGGCAAATTCATCTACGTCTATGCAGAAGGGATGTCGCAAAAGAGTTATTATTTCACTTCCGTCGCTGATTCCATCTTCCTCAACCCCAATGGCGGTATAAGCTTCACGGGAATGGGATTGATGACTATGTACTTTAAAAACACCCTCGATAAACTCGGCATAGAACCAGAAATTTATTATGTCGGGGATTTTAAGAGTGCCACTGAGCCGCTCCGTCGTACCGATATGAGTGATGCAGACCGCTTACAGAAAAAACAATATTTGGATGCAATTTTCTCTGAAATGATTGACGATATTGCTCAGAGTAGAAATCTGAATCCGGACACACTGGAATATATTTCTGACAATGCTCTCATCAGAAGCGCCGAGGATGCACTCAAGTGGGGACTTGTAGATAACTTGAGCTATTATTCCGACTTTATAAATAAAGTAAAAGCTCGTATCGGCATGGAGAAAAACACAAAGTTCATGCCTTATAATATTAATAGCTATTACAATAAATACAATAAAAAACTCACTCCTAGCCCGAGCAATGCGGATGAAATTGCTATTGTGTATGCAGAAGGTTCCATTATTGACGGGAAACCGGCCATAGGGAAAATTGCAGACTCCAAATATGTTAAACTCTTGCGTAAGCTCCGATTTGATGACGATGTCCGCGGTGTAATTCTCAGGGTCAATTCCCCCGGAGGATCGGCACTTGCATCCGATAATATATGGCATGAAATAGAAAAGCTCAAGGCTGCAGGCAAGAAGGTAATCGTTTCTATGGGTACTTATGCCGCTAGTGGAGGGTATTACATTTCTTGTAATGCAGATTATATCTTTGCAGAGCCCACTACGTTAACCGGTTCAATCGGTGTCTTCGGCGTCTTATTCAATGCCAATGACTTTTTCAACAACAAGCTCGGCATTACATTCGATACCGTTCAGACAGGAAAATTCACCAATAGCTTTACACCTTTTATGGGACGTGATAAACAAGAAGCTGAAATTATCCAGTCTTCCGTTAATGAAATTTATCAACAATTCATGAGCCGCGTCGCAGAGGGAAGAGATATCCCGATAGATAGCGTAGCAGAGATCGCCCAAGGCCGCGTTTATACTGGCAAAAAAGCCTTATCCCTGGGATTGGTGGATGAGATAGGCTCTCTACAGGATGCAATCAATAAAATGGTAGTTATATTGGATATAGATGTCTATGATATCGATGAATATCCCGAGGTCAGCTCACCACTCGAACAATTAATTAAGGAGATTACCGGTGAAAATGGTGCCAAAAAGATCACTCTTTCCGCACTGCCGACAGAATATACAACCATTCTTAATCAGCTCGAAAATATTCAGGAGATGGAAGGTGTTCAAGCACGATTGCCCTTTATGGTTGTGAAGTAGATAGTAAGAGTATTGTTTTAATCCAGTAAATTCTGTTTCGAGTCACCTCAGTAAATCACACAAGACGTAGCAGTGAGGATATATTTAGCCGTAACGAACGGTTCGTTACTGTATAGTTGATTATGGTTTTAATACGGTCATTAGCCGTAACGAACGGTTCGTTACGTATCGTACGGTTAATTACCTTTTATAGAACTTCTTTAATGGTAGTCCTTGTTTAAGGATAAACTACAATATAAATTAAGTTCTAATAATCATGGCTGACCGGAAATGTAAATACTGCAAAGGACCAGTATTTGGGAGATCGGATAAAATTTTCTGCACTACTACATGTAAATCAAGATATCATCGTCAATTAAGACGCATTACATGGAAAGCAACACGTAAAATCGATAAAATACTTCACAGGAATAGATCCATACTCTTTGAAATTATGGGTGAAGAAATTGCAAAAAAAGAAATCGATAAATATATTCTTGATAAGAAAAATTTCAGATTCGACTATATTACTGGTTATTATGAAAACGCACGTGGGAAACGCTACCATATTGTTTATGACTTTGCCTGGATGCAATTCTCAAAAGGAAAAATTCTGATTATTAGGATAAAGTAGATTAATTAATCGTAACGTGCTTTAGTTACTGCAACTTGATTATGGCTATAATACGGTGTTTAGTCGTAACGAACGGTTCGTTACGTATCGTACGGTTAAAAACGTTTATGCAACATAATCTCTCCTATTCTTTATTCCAAGTACCTTCTTCAATATAAGCATATCCACTTTTCACAACTTTGCAACGCATCGATTTTACATCTCGACAATGTTCGATCCTACACTCAGCGCAGCGCTTCATGACTTGTCGATCGCTTTTCCTCGTGTTTTATGCCATTGAGTGCTTATTTATACTGCATTTAGCCGTAACGAACGGTTCGTTACGTATCGTACGGTTAATTTCGCTTATTCAGTATCTCTTCTCTGATTTGTTCTTTCACCTCGCTCTACCCTACCAACTTTACAACTTCACAGTAACTTAAATACGGCTCACCAACCTTGTAACGCAGCAAGCGTTATCTTTCAGCACTTCGTGCTTCAAGCTTAGCGGCCGCGTGACGCCGAAAGCGTTATCCTTTCAACTTTCTTATAACATAAATCACTCTCATCCAGAATACAAACTTGAGATGCAAAGCTTGTGCCATAGACTTATCCGAAAGCTAGCTTTGTAGCTCTCTAAATCTCACAGATTCCAGAGATTATTACTGAGTGGACGGATTGTTTTGCAATATTTTACAATGATAGGCTCACTAACCTCTCGATGCTTCGCATCTCGGCTTCGCTTAATACACTACATCTCAAGCATAGGGATCCGGATTTATGATGAAGGATGAAGCTTTCAGCCTCACAGGTTATTGACGCTATAGCGTTACAGTTGGTATTCGCAGCAAAAGGCCGTGAATTAGCAAAGGATTACCGAGCCTAATTCCTTAATCTGTGTCATAAATGATGAAGCGTTACTTAGGTCAGTGTACCATTAAATCAAGTAAGACGGCGATTCAAACGACGTCGCACTGAAGCAATGCACTTACCCAATATGTATTCTATCAAGATGTCGTGCAACACTACGCGAGGTTAGGGAAACAGAAGTATCAGCAAAATTACTCTTTCTCCCCTACCAAAATATCTATAATCAATCCCAATTGAAAAGACAATTCGTTGGATATAGGATAATAGAAAATGTCACTTCCTATTCCTAAGTCTAATCTATTAAAACTTAATAGTTTGTACTCCATTTGAATCATTGCTCCCACATCAATAAATCTTGAATAATTAAATATCGGTATCAATTTATTGTATACAATAGCACCTGGTGGAAAAATAAATTCCATCCTTTCTGCTTTTATATATCCTTGTATCTCTTGTTCATCTTTAAAGCTTAGTACCAAACCGGTATTCACATTAAAATTACCTTTCCTAATAATGTCTGTCAATAAAAAAAATAATTCAAATTTAAAATATTTGTTATCCCTAGTACGAAGATTAATTCCGGGAAATGCGGATGCATCCCATTTAAAAATAGATACACCTCCATAAGGATAATATTGCTTATATTCTCTAATCCCCACAGTATAACCTTCCGGTGCATTAGGACGCAGAGATGAAGCCATCGTCTGTCCGAGTCCTATTCTTAAACCAATTTTTTCAAATTCATACATAAGTTTTACTGAATATCCGCTAGATTTATTATCAACCCGATAAACCCCATTCAAAGAACCGATAAAAGATTGTGAATAAATCTTAAGAACAAAAAATAAGCATAAAATAAATGTAACAATGCTTTTCATCAGAAATAAATTTTATACATAAGAGCCAAGTCAAAAAATCCATATTTATTTGTATCACCAAGATAATGATATTGATCTCCAAAAAACAGAGTCAATGCAGAATGAGGAAATGTATATTGATAACTCAGCCCGATTGCACAACCCATAACTATATGTCGATGTTCAGTGGGTATAGAAACATAATATGTTTCACTTCCTACATGTCCCTCTTCTGTATAAATATCTACAGGTAAATAATCTTTCCACCAACCAAAAGATTCATAAGCAATCGTCCATCCGGCGTGCAACGAAAAAGAATGATGGCTAAATTCCACAAATTCAAACCTAATCCCTAGTGTTAATGGTACACTAAGAATTTTGATTCGTTCATTAATGTCTTTCAATCCAATTATTCCCTTGTTTTTACTTGAAGAGTTAGTACCTATTAATTGCGCATTCAGGGTATTAAGATAATTCTTATCATCATTTGATGAAGTTCTATAAAATGTAAATATACGTATATAGGCACTAAAATATTCATTTAGCTTTCTTTCATACCCAAGTCCTATTGTAGGCATTCTAGTAATAGATATCATGCCATCTTCATAACCCTGTCCAAGGGTAAAGAAAATAGCGTTATTACTCTCAGAAATAGTATTTTGTGCGTTTAACATCCGACAACTTATCGCTGAGAATAAAAACACTATCAATAAACTTTTTAAAGTCGACTTACTACTCATTATTTTTATGATTAATCACAATAAAATGTAATGGAACCGGTATCATTAGCTTTCATAATATCATCACAATAAAATACTCTTTGGTTTCCAAGATCTACTATCTTGTCACCAGTTATAGAATAACTAAAATCAACACCAGTGGTAACTTTAAAAGAATCTGTTCCAAATGTAACTTCCAATGGAATAGTAAATCCTACTGTCGTTGATCCTTGATCATATTCATACCATTGTACTGCATACGGGTCTCCAAGTTCATTTTTATCCCAATCTGTCCATATCCTATAATTAACATATAAATCTCTTCCTCTACATGGGTCTGGATCGCAATCCAAAAGATCATCTTTTTTATAAGATCTCGTCACCAACTTAGGAGAAAAACCAAAAGGCTCTCCATTATTATTAACTCCAAGTAAAAACTGAGCACGAAATACAAAATATCTCTCAAACCATCCCCATGGACCTTGGTTATCAATAGTTTTATACACTCCCCATCCATTTATCTTAAATTTAACCAGATGTTCATCTTCATCTTCACAATCTCTTTCACACGGTTTAACACAATCCCTAATGACTACTGTGTCTACAGGTGGCCTCGGACAATGTACACAATTAAGATCTACAAACCCATAATAAGGATTCGGCCCAAGAATATTACTAAACTTCTGCAATAAATCATTATGATTAATTAAATAATAAGTAGAATTATTAATAGTATATGATGTGAAATTCGCAGGATTGATCTCATTTATCAAATTCTGTCGATCAGCAGCATCTTTTATGGCTTGTCCCGATGAAGGAATATATTGAGCAATATTATTTCCTTTAATTGAAACTCCACTAGAATTAAAAAGGTAATAAATCTCGGCATTTTTAACCACAAGAGTATATCGCGTAATAATTGAAGTTGGGTTTGTGCTTTGCGTTACATTGAATAATTGTGGAGCAGTATTATAAATAGAATATTTTGTAAATTGATTATCTACAGTGGTAGATAAGGCAACCACATCCGGAATAGAATCAACTTTCCAGTTACTTATATCCAATCCATCAAAATTTGACATGGAAATCGAAAGGAGAGGTTGATCATCCGTTATTGTATTACTAAAATAGTTACTGCCATATTGACTCACAACTTGACTTGACGCATAAGAATTCATAATATCGGCAAATGTATTACCATTGGATATTACTTCATCTTTCTCAGCTAGATAAATTAATTCATAATTCGATGTATCTGCTTTCTGTATTTTATTATATACAAAATTTCTCAATGCCGGCTCATTTTGTAATGATGACAATAATGTTTCTGCAAATGCTTGTCTCACACTCACCTGCGATCGAGCAACAGCTTTTACACTATTATTCAACTTGTCTTAAAAATCATCCTTCTTACAACCAAAACTTGTAATTAAGATCGCAAGAAGCAATGTAATTGGTACTAAATTCTTTACAATTTTAACATTTTATGTCACACCTGTCCAAAACGTTTAAAAATGTGACATGATTTTCCCTATATTAGGGGG
>CAYTBT010000047.1:0-17991 GCA_964436125.1 uncultured Saprospiraceae bacterium
GAAGGGGTTTGATTTGGGAAATCCCTTAAATATTGGCTATATTTCAGTGTTCATCTTAAAAGGTTTTAAGTTTCAAAACGTTTTGGACAGGTGTGATTTTATGTTTAAAAAATATAGTTTAGATGTCTTCATTTTTTGATAACAAAACCAAAGTTATATATATATATATATATATATCACAATTTTACACCTATTAATTTAATTTTTTCAATATATTGTTGTTTATCATAATATCTATTGTGCAGCATTTACGGGAGATTGTTGCCGGTATTTATTGTTTCATCCGATTCCTTATTAAGCACTCTCAAATACGCAATGTAATCCGTCCCGAATGCTATCAGGAATTCTGTAATTCGCAACATACGATTGTTTTCCCTACCTTTGTACTCGGAATTACTTACCGATACGTTTACTTTAGGGAGACAATATCGCATCACATGAAATTTACAGGTACTTATATGGCTCTTATAACACTTTTTGACGAAAGTCAAAGTATCGATTATACCGCATTAAACACACTTATCGAACACCAGATTTTCATTGGCATTTTGGGACACGTCACCCTCGGTACGACAATTAAAAAACCACCAATTACCGATGATGAGCGGAAGGAACTTACTGATTTTATCCTCAAGAGAATCGATGACCGCGTGCTGTTAAATATGAGGGTGGGCTCCAAAACTACCCGCCACGACGATAAAGTATTCCTGCTGGGCTGAAAACGCCGATTGCGATACCATTCTCGTTGTGTCATCATATTACAAAAAACCGACACAAGACAAAATTTATCATAATTTTTCCCGGTTGCCGATAGTGTGAACACAACGATTATCCTCTTCAATGTACTGATCATAACATGCAGAATTATCAAGGCTGGGACATCATTGAAGCTTGCGCAAATTGACAATATCGTCGGTGTAAAGGAAGCTTCCGGCGACTTGAATCAGATTCAACAGATTATCCACAAGTTGTATCCCTTTTTTTGACCTCTGCTTTATTGAGACTAATCCACAGCTTATCAAATCTATTTGCGCTTCCTATGGCTTATTCAAAGAGTATTTCCACTTACCGATGGCTAATTTAAAGCCCGTTGCAAAGGTTGATTTTCTAAAATAAATGGCAAGAACATTGCAATAATCTTAAACCAAAATCCCTCGTCAGCATTACCGAGTTAAAAGTATAATTGATATAAATATGGCTCATTCTATAGCAATATGTGGTGCAAGTGGCCTTGTCGGTCAAGAACTGATTCAATGCATACACAACCTGAACATCGAGGTCGATAAACTCGATTTATTCGCGTCCCCACGTTCCGCAGGAAATATATTGGAGACGCCTTTCGGCAAAAAAGTGCTTCGGGCTTTCAACCTGGATTCATGTACGGCTTATGATATTGTTTTTCTCTGTGTAAGCGGAAGTTTCTCGGAGAAATATGCCGCAGATTTGCGAAAGCAAAATTCTTATATCATTGACAATTCATCCCACTTCCGCTATGATCCTGAAGTGCCGCTTGTAATTCCGGAGATTAATGGGGACAGTATAAAAGATGCCAGGCTTATCGCCAATCCCAATTGCTCGACGGCTATCCTCGCAATGACCCTCGCTCCGATTTATAAAAAATACGGGATCAAACAATTATTTGTCTCAACCTATCAAGCGACTTCAGGTGGTGGAAAGCGAGCAATGACTGAATTGCAGAGCAGCACCGAGAAATATCTTGCAGGCGAGGAACCTATTGCAGAACATTTTCAACATCCGATTGCTTTCAATCTCATACCCGCTATCGATACTTTTCAGGACAATGGCTATACTAGGGAAGAAATGAAAGTCGTCTGGGAAACACAGAAAATATTTGACGACAAAGAGCTTGAAATTTCTTGTACAGCAGTGCGCATTCCGACTTTCAGAGCTCATGCTGAAAGCGTAATCATTCACACACACAAGGCCGTGGATATTGCAGACGTCCGAGCCTTAATGGACTCTGCAGAAGGCATAGAGCTCGTCGATGATATCCGGAATAATCGTTATCCCATGCCATTGACCGCATCACATAAATACCTGGTTGAAGTAGGTAGAATCAGGCATAACCTCGTTTTTAAAGATTACGGCATTGAGTTGTTTCTCTGTGGAGACCAGCTCTTGAAAGGAGCGGCTTTAAATGCTGCCCAGATTGCTCAATTCATCTTTAAAAGCAAGTAAATATAAAGGCATATCCCTTCTTTATCCCTGCTTCACTCCATCCTTCCTTAGTTGCATAAGGAATAGAGAAGGCGGAGTAAAGCATGGAATAACCTTCTACCACCGTTTTCTGTTGCACTATTGTATAAGTATGATACTTCAAGAGCCGTGAAATTTTCGTACCTTTACGGCAACAAAGATGAAAATAAGATATCAAAAAGAGGAAGCAATGAGTGAAACAGTTGAGGTCTATAAACCCAAGAATCATGTAAGAATCGTTACCGCAGGATCATTATTTGATGGACATGATGTTGCGATAAATATCATGCGTCGGATTATGCAAGGTTCAGGTGCTGAGGTGATTCATCTCGGTCACAATCGTTCAGTACAGGAGATTGTCGATACTGCTATAAAAGAAGATGTGCAAGCAATAGCCATCACTTCATATCAAGGTGGCCACATGGAGTATTTTAAGTACATGTACGACCTCCTCCAGGAACGCGGAGCAGGACACATCAAGATATTCGGTGGCGGTGGCGGCACTATCCTACCGAAGGAAATCGAAGAACTGGAGGAATACGGTATTGAACAATTATACAGCCCGGATGATGGCCGACGCATGGGTTTACAAGGCATGATAAACGACCTGCTGAAGCGCTGCGATTTTCCGCTGGGATATTCATTGAATGGCGAAGTCAATGAACTGGATACTCTACATCCCGGTGCTGTTTCCAGGTTGATAACAAGCATAGAAAATGCACCGGAAACATACGAGGAATACGGAGAAAGTATCCGTAAGAAAGCGAAAACGGTCAATGCGCCTATTCTCGGTATCACAGGAACCGGTGGAGCAGGAAAATCGAGCATAATCGATGAATTCTTGCGCCGCTTCACTATGGATTTCAAGGATAAATATATCGCTGTCCTTTCCGTCGATCCATCCAAGCGGAAGACCGGCGGTGCATTGCTCGGAGACAGAATACGGATGAATAGCGCCGATAATGACAAGGTTTTTATGCGTTCGCTTGCGACGCGTCAAGCGCATATCTCCGTTTCCAAGAATATCCCGGCTGCACTCGATGTACTGAAGGTAGCCGGATATGACTTTATCATCCTCGAGACATCGGGAATCGGCCAAGGTGATACGTCCATCGTGGATCTCTCCGATCTATCGCTCTATGTAATGACACCGGAATACGGTGCATCTTCACAGCTTGAGAAAATCGACATGCTTGACTATGCCGATATCATTGCGATCAACAAATTTGATAAAAAAGGTGCTCAAGATGCTCTGCGCGATGTACGGAAACAATATAAACGCAACCATCATTTATGGGATGCAGATATGGAAAGCATGCCTGTGTACGGCACTATCGCTTCTCAATTTAACGATCCAGGCATGAACCGCCTTTATCTCGCTATTCTTAATGCCGTGAATAAAGCCCTAGACCTTGACTTTAAGTCAAATGTCGTTTCCGAGAATTCTGAAAGTGTGAAGATTCATATCATTCCGCCTCGTCGTGTGCGCTACCTTTCTGAAATCGCCGATGCAAATCGCGATTACAATAAAAATGCACGCAAACAAGAGGATATAGCAAGAAATCTTTTTACACTCCATGAAAGTATCCGCCAGATAGATGACGAAGAAACTCAGAAAGTACTTCAGAAAAAATATGATGAGCTCTACGATGAACTCAACAAACACAGTAAAGATATCATACGGAATTGGGATGAAAAGAAAGAGAAATATGCAGCCGATAAATTTACCTATCAGGTAAGGGGAAAAGACATCACAGTTGAATCCTATGTAGAGACATTGTCGCACACCAAGATACCACGCGTAATTCTACCTAAATTTAAGGATTGGGGTGAAATTGTCCGCTGGTCTTATCAGGAAAATGTACCCGGTGAATTCCCGTACACAGCCGGTGTGTATCCCTTTAAGCGGAAGGGTGAAGATCCCACGAGGATGTTTGCCGGTGAAGGAGGTCCGGAAAGAACCAATAAGCGTTTTCATTACCTTTCACTCGGTATGCCCGCTAAGCGCTTATCAACGGCATTCGACTCCGTGACATTATATGGTGAAGATCCTGACCATAGACCCGATATTTATGGTAAAATAGGGAATTCCGGCGTCTCCATCTGCTCGCTCGATGATGCCAAGAAATTGTACAGTGGATTTGACCTCTGTAATCCCAAGACCTCCGTTTCAATGACGATCAACGGTCCTGCAGCAACAGTGACGGCATTTTTTATGAATACCGCTATCGACCAGCAATGTGAGTTATATATCAAAGAAAACGGACTAGAAGACAAGCTTGAAGAAGTTAAAAAGAAAAAGTTTGACGATAGAGGCTTCCCGAGGCCTGAATATCACGGGGATTTGCCGGAAGGCAATGATGGACTCGGCTTAATGATGCTCGGAATCACCGGAGATGAAGTGCTCGAACCGGAGATTTATGAAAAGCTCAAGGCAAAAGCACTTTCTGCCGTGCGCGGTACGGTGCAAGCCGACATCTTGAAGGAAGATCAAGCTCAGAATACCTGTATTTTCAGTACTGAATTTTCACTGAAACTCATGGGCGATGTGCAGGAATATTTTATCAACCACAACGTGCGGAACTTTTACTCGGTCTCTATCTCAGGGTACCACATTGCTGAAGCCGGTGCCAATCCCATTACCCAGCTTGCCTTCACGCTATCCAATGGCTTCACCATCGTCGAGTACTACCTTTCTCGAGGTATGGACATCAATAAATTTGCCCCCAATCTCTCCTTCTTCTTCTCCAATGGCATCGACGCTGAGTATGCGGTCATCGGCAGAGTCGCAAGAAAGATATGGGCCAAGGCTATGCGCGATAAATACGGAGCAAATCCGCGCTCACAGAAACTCAAATACCATATTCAGACATCGGGTCGCTCCCTCCACGCTCAAGAGATCGCCTTTAATGATATCAGAACAACTCTGCAGGCTCTTTATGCAATCTACGACAACTGTAATTCCCTCCATACCAATGCCTATGACGAGGCAATTACTACGCCGACTGAAGAGTCTGTGCGTCGCGCCGTAGCAATCCAGTTAATCATCAACCACGAGCTCGGCCTGGCAAAAAATGAAAACCCGCTTCAAGGTAGTTTCATTATTGAAGAATTAACCGACCTCGTTGAAGAAGCAGTACTGGCAGAATTTGACAGAATTACCGATCGTGGCGGAGTGCTCGGTGCGATGGAATCTATGTATCAACGTGGTAAAATCCAGGATGAAAGTATTTACTACGAGTCCTTGAAGCATAGTGGTAAACTACCGATTATCGGTGTAAATACTTTCTTGGCCGACGATGGTTCTCCGACTGTTATACCCAAGGAAGTTATCCGAGCCAATAAAGATGAAAAAGTACGCCAGATTGAAAATCTTCAAGCTTTACAGAATGTGGAAGCCGAGGTAAGCGACGCACAACTGGAGGCATTGAAACAATCGGCTCTGGACAATGAAAACCTCTTTGACAATCTCATGGAAGCGGTAAAATGCTGTTCCCTCGGACAGATTACTCATGCGCTTTACGAGGTCGGAGGACAGTACCGACGGAATATGTAAGAAATTATATTTGATGAAAATCAACTAGTAATAAAGCAAAATTGAAATGATTACACTCCTTTCTCCTGCCAAAACAATGGACTTTGGCAAGACAGAATTTCAGAAATATACCATGCCGGAGTTCAATGAAGAAGCATGGCAACTCGTGAAAAAACTGAAGCGCCTTTCCAAGCCTAAATTGAAGGACCTCATGTCGATTTCCGATAAACTCACCTCCTTAAATTATAAGCGATACAAGGAATATGCGGAACAATATGCCTTTAATGAAAATGCCAAACAGGCCATCCTTGCCTACCGCGGCGATGTTTATACAGGATTGGATGCAGATACATTAAGTAAATCTGAATTGATAGAATCACAGAGCGTGATAAGGATTCTTTCCGGATTGTATGGGATTTTACGTCCACTCGATCTTATTCAGCCATATCGACTGGAAATGAAAATTCCGTTGAAAATTCAACGGAATAAAAACCTCTATGAATTCTGGGGAAATACACTTTCACAAGAATTAAATAATGATCTTATGATGGAAGACAATCCACTGCTTGTCAATCTCGCTTCCAATGAATATTTCAAAGCAATTAATCCGGATATCATCAATGCTCCTATCCTTAAGGTGGACTTCCGCGAGAGGCGTGACGGAAAGGTTAAATTCATCTCTTTTAATGCCAAGAAAGCACGGGGCTTAATGACGCGCTTCATCTTGAAAGAAGGCATAGAAAAGAAGGAACATCTGAAGGCATTTGATTATGATGACTATGTCTTTAATGTCGATGGAAGTGATGAAAATAGCTTCCTCTTTATTAAAGAGTGAAGTTTCTCCGCAGTGATAGGACTCCGTGAAGGAAGATTACAACGGCAAATTGCCTTGGACAGCTAAGCTTTCTCTCCCATTCTCTTAACGAGATTATGCTTACTTCTTTACCCTACAGGTTTTTCACATCCCATTGCATTAATAGCCCATATCCTATGAACAATTGTAGAAATAAACTACCTTGTCATAAAATTCTATAAGATTTATGCATAAAATCGGGCTTATCATAGCTGTAATCCTCGTCGGATTGTACACCTACTTGGGTGAAACTACTTTTACAATTGATGGCACGCAATTGCCACCTATAGTTAAATTCATGAATCCATATACGGGATTCTGGGCAAATGCTGTTCCCATTAATAATTCAGAAGTGAAAAAGGAATTTAATCTATCTGAACTTTCATCAGAAGGCACCGTGGTATTTGATCAATATGCAGTTCCTCATATCTATGCCGATAATGCACTAGATGTCTATCGACTACAAGGATATGTGCACGCAAGTGAACGTCTGTGGCAGATGGACATGATCTCCCGGGCAGCCGGTGGCATGCTCGCAGAAATCCTCGGGAAATCTGCTTTGCAACACGACATCCATCAACGTAAAGCAGGTATGCTCTACGCAGCTGAAAATGCCCTGGAAGAAATTAAAAAGAATGAAAAAGCTATTGCTTTTCTGAATGCCTATTGCGAGGGCGTCAATGCTTATGTAAATGGCCTCGATGCAAGTGAATATCCTCTGGAATATAAATTGATGAACTTTGAACCCAGAGAATGGAAACCGATTGATATCATGCTTATTTTCAAGCAGATGGCTTATGATCTCTGTTACATCCATTACGATATGGAGTCCACCTTGACAAGGCAATACATGGGAGCGGCAAAGTACGATTCCTTATTTACCACAATGCTCGATCGTACATATCCCGTAATTCCTGCACAAGATTACTGGACTCCTCGAGATATCCCGATTATGCCGGATTCCATTATCTATAAAGTCCCATTTTCCTTTGAGAAACAATATAAAGCCGCACATATCGACAAGGATAACGGAAGTAACAACTGGGCGGTCAGCGGCGCAATTACCACCACGGGAACGCCCATTCTCGCCAATGATCCACACCTCGGCTTAAGTTTGCCTTCAATCTGGTATGAAAATCACTTAAATACCGACAAGATGAACGTTTACGGCGTGAGTATTCCCGGTGTACCTAGCGTAGTTATCGGCTTTAATGATCATATCGCCTGGGGACTTACCAATGTCGGTCAGGATGTTGCCGACTGGCGCAAACTCGATTGGCAAGACAAGGATTTTGATAGCTATATTCTCGATTCTACAATACATAAGACCATATTGAGGAAAGAGAAGATTGCAATTAAAGGCAGTGACACGCTTGTCCTTCCTATTTATCTCACGGAAGCGGGTATCGTTTCTTATACGCAAGATACGACAGATGTCCGTTATGGTCTGGCTTTTTACTGGCTCGCTCATCATGAACCGGCCGGCGCCAATGAGCTTATCGCCATCCACAATCTCAATATTGCCCATAATCTCGCAGAATATCGGGCGGCAATCGCACTATTCGGTTCTCCGGCGCAGAATTTTGTCTTTGCCAGCACGGAAGGTGATATCGCGCTCACCGTGCAAGGTCGCTTCCCGATAAAAGCCGCCGATGCTGGAAAATATGTTCAGAAATTCACCGATTCGGATCAATTGTACACGAACTTTATCCCTTCCGACAAATTGCCACACCAGATTAATCCGGAGAGGAATTATGTCGCTTCCGCAAATCAGGTTTCGACCGCAAGCGGCTATCCGTACTACTACAATAGCACGATATTTGAACATTTCAGAAACCGGTATATGAATTCCTATCTCGATACTGCAAGCAATTTAAGCATCCAGGACATCGAAGCTCTCCAGCTTTCCAATTATTCCAAGGAAGCCGAACTCGCATTGAATGTTTTACTCCCTATTCTTGAAAATGTAGAGTTGAATGCAGAGGCAAAACCCCTGATCAAGCAATTAAAAGACTGGAACTATGAATTTGACAAGGATTCTCAGGTAGCTGTGCTTTACTCCTTATTTATCGATCATTTAATGCACAATGCTTGGGATGAATTCAATGTAGAAGTCGATCAGGACATCCTGCGATATCCCGGAATCTATAAAACCATCAGATTGCTGGAAGCAGATACAAGCTTCAGCTATTTACTCCATAAAACAGATGGTTCAACTTATCCATCTAAGCTGAAGCTCGTAAAACAAAGCTTTCTTGCCGCCTGTAAAGATTACAATCAACAGCTCAAAGCAGATTCCGAATTAAAATGGGCAGATTATAAAGGCACTAGGATAATGCATCTCGCAGGAATACCCGCTTTTTCATCCGACACACTCTATTCCGGTGGCCATGATTCAGCATTAAATGCACAGAAAGAACATCACGGTCCTTCCTGGCGTATGGTCGTTTCGCTGAGCACACCGGTGAAGGCTTATGGTGTCTATCCGGGAGGGCAAAGCGGCAATCCCGGCTCGCCTTACTACGACAACATGATTGCTGACTGGGTAAATGGAGAATATCACCTCCTGCAGCATCCGCAGGATCCGAGCAATATTGCAGAACCGATAAAAAAATGGACATTTGAATAATGAATAAGCTCGTCAGATACCTCATTGCAATCTTCTTAATAATCCTCATCAATCACATTGCCTTATTTTGGCTGCCATGGTATCTGATTATGCCTATTACTGCTATTTTATGCTATATATTTATGGCAAGACCCGCTCAAGCTGCCATCATTGGCTTTCTCGCACTCTTTATCAGCTGGGCTACGCTTGCATACATAGCTGATGTGCAGAACAATTCAATCCTCAGTGGTAAAATAGGTGAATTATTCGGTGGATTAAGCTCTACTACCCTTTGGATAGTCACCGGCCTGATCGGTGGTATAGGAGGACTTATAGGCGGCTGGCTGGGTGGTTTATTAACCATACAATTCCCTCTTATTCCCGAGGAACCTCAGGAAGATACTAATCCCTGAGATACGGAACCTTTTCACCATGAATAACGTAATATTCTATGATGGAGGATATTTATAAAGAAGCAAAAAAGCGAGTAAGAAGAAAGCAAAATTTCAGAAAAGGCCTCATTACCTTCTGTATTATTGCTCCCTTATTGCTTTTCATTAATTTCAGAATAGCCCGCGGCTTTCCCTGGTCATTATTTGCTGTAGGTGGATGGGCAATCGGCCTTATTTCAGAATACCTCAAGATCTATGATGTCTTCGGCAGTGAGGACAAAGAAATTGAAAAGGAGATGAAAAGACTTAAACAACTTAAAAGACATTCTTTGGAAGACGATGCGGATTCTGAACAAGCTCTTCAAGATTTGCAATCAATGCAAGGAAGCAAGAGTAAGCCCAAACAAGCCAAATGGAATGACGATGACCTCGTATGATCAATTCCCCTTAAATTCAGAAGCACTATGTGGCTTCCTTATTCAGAGTAAAAAACCGGTTAAACAGACTACCGAGCAGATAGCCAATGAGTGCTCCCAGAATAAAACCGGCAAGTACATCCGATGGGTAATGCACACCGACGTATATCTGCCCCAATCCAATCGTAATCGCCCAGAATAGGATAAAATAATTAAAGTAACGGCTGATAAATCCTATTGTCACCACGAGAAAAACGGCAATCGCCATGTGATTGGCAGCATGATTACTGACAAAACTATATCCACTCCCACAACCCACAAGAGCAAATGTCCTCGCATCAACCACTGTCCCCTCGTGACAAGGCCGTGGACGCTCTACCGTATCCTTGATTATCTGACTGCCGGTAAAATCCGTCACACCTACCGTTGCAAATAAAAATGCGATAAGAATCAGCGCTTTCTTCCACGGAAAATTCATCAAGAGAAAGAGGATAAGCATCGCATAAAATGGAAACCAAAACTCCATTTCACGCCAGTGCGGCACGATGGCATCCAAAAAACCATTTGCGCAAGCGTGATTAAAAAAATTAAATAGGGCATAGTCCCAGTCGAGTATCGTCGTCATATTACCGCATATATTTTATCTTCAGTTTATCCGTCATAGGCTGTATAACAAGAGCAAAGTAAGTAATTTCCTCGGAAACCGACACGCAAATCGGAAAACTTGTCATCTTTTGTAGTTCTTTGTACCTTTGCAACCTTAAAATATAACACTGTGACATTAATAAAATCAATTTCAGGAATCCGCGGGACCATCGGCGGCAAAGTAGGTGAAAATCTCACACCGATCGACATTGTTGAATGCACCGCAGCTTATGCGACATTTTTACTCAATAAAGGCGCGGCACCATCCGTCGTCGTAGGGCGTGACGGTAGAATTTCCGGCGCATCGGTTCAGAGCTACGTCATAGAAACCTTGAATGCAATGGGAATCGACACTATCGATGTCGGTTTAAGCACAACGCCCACCGTAGAATTCATGGTTGATAAATGCAATGCCGGCGGCGGAATCGTCATTACAGCCAGCCATAATCCACAGCAGTGGAATGCCTTAAAATTCTTGAATTATAAAGGCGAATTTCTTTCCGCAGAAGATGGAAACGAAATACTCCGGATTATCGCCGATAAAGAACTGATATTTGCAGAAATCGGTCATACGGGTAGCAATAAATTGCTCGACAATGCCATCAAAATGCATGTAGAAGCAATCTGCAACCTGGATTGTATCGATGTCGATGCAATTAAAGCACAGAATTACCATATCGTCGCCGATTGTATAAATTCCACAGGAGCGATTGCGCTCCCTATCCTCTTTGAAGCGTTAAACTGTAGCTACACCTTAATTAACAAAGAAGTCACAGGCAGATTTGCCCATAATCCCGAGCCTTTGGAGGGACATCTGACAGAACTGATGGATACAGTGAAAGCCGAAAACGCCGACCTGGGCGTAGCCGTTGATCCCGATGTGGACAGGCTCGCACTCGTCACTGAAAAAGGGACTTATTTCGGAGAAGAATATACGCTCGTAGCATGTGCCGATTCCTTGCTTTCGCAAATGGGGGGAAATACCGTCTCCAATCTCTCTTCCTCCCGTGCATTGCGAGACATCACCGAGCAATATGGCGGTTCCTATGCAGCGGCTAAAGTAGGCGAAGTCAATGTCGTGAATGTCATGAAGAAAACCAATGCCATCATCGGCGGCGAAGGAAACGGTGGAGTCATCCTGCCGGCGCTCCATTATGGCCGGGATTCACTCGTAGGAATAACCATGGTACTCCATATTCTTGCAAAGCAAAACATCACCGCTTCAGAGTTGAGAAACAAATATCCGGATTACATTATTTCCAAGCATAAAATCCAACTGACGGATGATATGGATGTCGATAAAATCCTTGAAGATATCGCGGACCAATATGCCGATTATGAAATAGACCGCCAGGACGGCGTTAAAATATACTTTGAAAAGAGTTGGGTGCACATGAGAAAATCCAATACGGAACCGATTATCCGTATTTATGCCGAAGATACCGACAAACAACAAGCCGATGCCCTGACAAGAAGATTTGAAAAAGAATTACTTAAATAGTTTCATTTACAAGAAGATTAAATTACCCGTTTATGATATACTTTGACAATGCAGCAACGACCCCGATGTGCGACCGAGCATTGGAAGCAATGACCAAGGCACTGAAAGAGGACTACGGCAACCCATCTTCTATCCATGCTGCCGGGAGAAAATCCCGTGCTCACATTGAGAAAGCACGTAAAAATATTGCTCAAGGTATTCACGCTGAAACAGGTGAAATTTATTTTACATCCTGCGGTACTGAATCCAATAATACCGCATTGAAAAATTCTGTGCGCGACCTCGACGTAGAATTAATCCTCTCCTCTCCTATTGAGCACCACAGTGTTTTACACACATTGGAAGCTATTGAGAAATCAGGTAAAGCTGCTGTACATTATCTCGAGATTGACGATACTGGACGCGTAAAACTTGAGGGTCTGGAAGAGCAATTAATGAAACATAAAGGGAAAAACATCCTCGTGTCCATCATGCATGCCAATAATGAGATAGGCACAGTCAATGACCTTGAGAAAATCGGAAATATCTGCAAGGAACACGGGGCTTATTTTCATTCTGACTGCGTTCAGACGCTTACGCATCTTCCCATTGATGTTAAGAAATTCAATCTCTCTTTTCTCAGCGGTTCAGCACATAAATTTCACGGTCCCAAGGGAACGGGAATTCTCTTTATGAAGAAGAAAAACAAGCTCCATCCATTTATACACGGTGGCGGTCAAGAGCGAGAAATGCGTGCCGGCACGGAGAATATCGCCGGTATAATGGGTTTAAATGCTGCATTTACAGACGCTATGGAGCATTTTGACGATTATTGTAAGAAAGTGAGAGACTTGAGGACTTATTTTAAGAAAAATTTGATTGCTGAAATAAACGGCATTCAATTCAATGGCTGTCAAGAGAATTACCTTCAGACCATTCTCAACGTGTGCTTTCCGCCTCATCCCAAGAACAATATGCTGCTGCTCAACCTCGATCTACACGGCATCTGTGCGAGTAGTGGCAGTGCTTGCAGCTCAGGCGCTGATACCGGCTCACATGTTTTAAAAGCGATAAATTGTGATCAAGCCGATAAAGTCAATATCCGCTTCTCTTTTTCACACTTGAACAAGAAAGCCGAGGTCGATACAACGATAAAAGTGCTGAAGGATATCTTTGCTTTAAAGCCGGTTGCTTAATATCTTTCCCTGCGGTAGCCATATTTTCCATATCTTTACACAAGAGAAATTGTGCATTATGGATCTTCATCATTTATTCATGCGCCGTGCACTGAGACTTGCGTCAAATGCCGGTCCGCAGATCAAACTTAATCCCCCTGTAGCTTGCCTTATCGTCTATCGTAATCGCATTATCGGTGAAGGCTTCCACCAATGCTATGGGCACAATCACGCAGAAATAAATGCCCTCAATTCTGTCGCAGATGAGGATAAAAAATACCTGTCTGAATCAACGGTTTATGTAACTCTTGAACCTTGTTCACATTATGGGAAAACACCTCCATGCGCCGAGCGACTTGTCAATATAGGCATAAAGCGCATATTTATCGGTTGTCAAGACCCCAATCCCAAGGTTTCCGGCCGTGGCATAGATTTATTGAAGGATAATGGCATTGAGGTAATTTCGCCATTCATGGAAAGTAAATGCCGTGCTTTAATTCATCACTTCCTTGTCCATATTGAACAGAAACGTCCTTTCCTCTGCTTAAAATGGGCTCAATCCCACGATGGTTTTATAGGCAAAAAAGGCAAACGAATTTTCATCTCCGGAAAATCTGCACAATTTCAGGTACATCAATGGAGAGCAGGTTTTCAGGCTATTTTGGTCGGCTCAGGCACTGTGCTTACCGATAATCCTAGCCTCGATAATCGATTAATGCCCGGCTCTTCTCCTGATCGTATTATCCTCGACCGCAGAAAACGCTTAAGTGGAAGTGAAAATGTGTTTAGAGAAGATGGCTGCCGCGTATTTTATTGCACTACCCTATCTGCCAATAAAAATTTATCGGCTCACATACAACAGATTGTCCTGGACAAGGAAAATTTCTTAAGCGACGCATTATCGGAATTATACAAGCATAGAATAGCAAGCATACTTGTGGAAGGTGGCGCCAAGGTCTTAAATGCTTTCCTCGACGCAGGCCTCTACGACCAAATTCGTTGTATTAAAAATAAGCATGACGTACATGGCAACATTAAAGCCCCGATATTCTCAGGGCGTCTCTTAGAACAATGGAAACTCGATAATGATCAAATTTTTATTGCAGAATAAGAAGATATGGCACTGATTCCACGAGTATATCAAGAGCTGTTTTTATAGAGTTTCCCATTCTCAGAAGTCCCGGACCGGCAATAAAATAGACTATCTCACAGATAAAGTATGTTGTATAAGCACAAGCTTAATAATAACTATAGATATTGCCACCATTAAAAAAATGTAGTTAAGCTTGCTGAATCTGCAGCCTCGCTTCTTAGAGCGTAGGGCATAAAACCATTGCCCTGACTTGTTCAGAACCTAGATATATTCCTTCGGCTCTTTATGTGGATGACATTTTTACCTTAACTCATCGCGCTTATATACAAAAAAAGCCATGCATAAAGCACGGCTTCTCTTTGCGGAGGAAGAGGGATTCGAACCCCCGATACGCGCAAACGTATGCTGGTTTTCAAGACCAGTGCAATCAACCAGGCTCTGCCATTCCTCCGTTCAATGCAACCACAATCTGCGGCTGCTATCCTATCGAGCGACAAAGATATAACCAAGTTTCTAATTATTCAAAAACCTTAGCATTATTTTTCTTCAAGTTTAAACATGTTTCAAGGAAGCTCGTTTACTTGTTATCTTTAACTATGAAAAATATTGAACTAATGAGATTACTCGTATTAAGTATTTTATGCTCTGCATTCATTTTAACATCATGCGGAACAAAGAGCAATTCGGAGAAAAATGCCGCTCAAACTGAAGAAAACAGTGCCGCTGAATCGGTAAGTGCCGAAAATGCAATCCTCGATGAGAATGGCGGTGACATTAAGCTCATCCCATTCGGTGAATCACCATCTTATGATAATGCTATCATAGAAAGTCTCGAATATAAGGATGGAAATTTCACATACACAATACCGGAAGGAGAATATAAGCTCGGTGAGCAGACCAGCGATGCTGACATTAAGATGTGTGCCAATAGTGCGAAGGGACAACACATTCACCTTATTATCGATGATCAACCGTATTATTCTTTCTATACACCGACATTTGAGAAGACTATAATGAATGGGAAGCACTATATTCTCACATTCTTGTCTCGCTCCTACCACGAGAGTATAAAAACACCGGATGCGCATCGCGCTATGCAAGTAGAAGTGAAAGATAATAACTTCGCTTCCGTTGCGCCGATCAATCAACCGATGATATTTTACTCGAGACCTAAAGGAACTTATGTCGGCGATGACACTAAGAAAGTTATGCTTGACTTCTATCCTATTAAAGCAGAACTCGGGAAAGATGCGTATAAGGTTAAAGTCGATATCAATAATAAGGCCAGCTTCACACTAACTGAATGGCAACCTTATTATATTGTAGGATTGCCGATGGGTGTAAATAACATTACACTTTCCCTGATTGACTCCGATGGAGAACTCGTCGATTCTCCCTTAAATAAGGTAAGCAGAAGAATCGTGCTTAAAGCCGATCCTGCCAAACAATAATTTTTTCCTTTAGATTGCTTCAAGTCTTTGGTTAAAATAAGGAAATATATGTATATTTGCGCACGCTTAAAAGGTAGCATTTTATTCCTTTAAGCAAGATGGTGGGTATAGCTCAGCTGGTTAGAGCGCTGGATTGTGGTTCCAGAGGTCGTCGGTTCGAACCCGATTATCCACCCTTCTTTTTTTTTCTACGCTCATTTATCTATCAAGACAAGGCACGGACATCTTAGGTGATCGGCGTATTGCAATAAGACCTATTGAAAATCCTTTCCTATATCCATAGCCACCGAGCCATAAGCAATGATTTTCTAGAGTATTATCATTGGAAATAAGTCACAGCATACAACCTACTCTTCACACAAGCACTATGAGACAGGTATCATAAAAAGGGAAGCTATTAAATCAATGTCGCCTTATTCTTCCTCATATTCTCTCTTATACAAGGAAAAACTGTTCACCTCGCCGCCATTATAGATTTTCAGCTTCTGTTTATTCAATAAATCCAGGAGTGCAAGAAAAGTTACGATTGCATGGATGCGGCTCTCACATAAGCTAAAAATCTCCTGGAATGAGCAACGCTCTGACAGGGAAACCCGGCTCATTATTATCTCTGACTGCTCTTGAATCGTATAATTATACCGCATAACGGTATGAATCTTTCTGTGCTTTTCACGTTGGAAAGTCTCAAGCACATTTTTAAAGGCTTTCATAAGGCCATAGAGTGTCAATGACTCTAGCTCGATATCCACGAGAGCTTCACGTGCAATATTCTCCACTTCCCTTTTCACATTGCCACGCGGCGCCTTCCGAGCCATTTCTTCCTCCATAGCCCTCAACTCATCAAGAGTAGCCTTATACTTTTTATACTGAATGAGGCGATTGACGAGTTCCTCGCGCGGATCGATTTCATTCCCCTCTTCATCGACAGGTTTACGCGGGAGCAACATACGCGCTTTAATCCGCATCAATGTCGCTGCAACAAGAATAAACTCACTGGCTACATCAATATTCAATCGTTCCAGTTCCTTGATATATGCGAGATAATCATTTGTTATCTTTGCTATCGGAATATCATAAATATCGAGCTCATCTCTTTCAATAAAAAAGAGAAGCAGGTCAAATGGACCTTCAAATTGCTCGAGTTTTACCTGATATGCCATAAATACTGTTGATTAAACTTAAATTTTTACCTGATGCAGAATCCCACTTTTTACCTCCTCCCCGCACCCCTGAGTCCCGATTCCTGGCAGTTCATTCCGGATTATGCTCTACAAATATATCATAAAATCGATTACTTCATCGCTGAAAATCCCAAAACTGCTCGCCGCTTTATCAATCAGATCAATCATCCGCTTCCGCAAATGGAAATTCAGGTTCACAGATTCAATAAGAAATCCTCCACAATGGACATCGATGGACTTATGCAACCGCTAAAAAATGACAAATCGATTGCTTATGTCTCCGAAGCCGGTTCAGCTGCAATCGCCGACCCCGGTAATCGACTGGTTCTATGGGCACATCGACATAATATCACAGTCTCTCCTATTCCCGGACCGATAAGTCTTATGCTAGCCTTATCAGCCAGTGGACTAAACGGTCAGAATTTCCATTTTCACGGCTATTTACCGATAAAACAAAATGCCTTAAGCCAGAAAATTGACAAATTACAAGCTGAAAGTGTAAAAAACGGAACCACACATTTATTTATTGAAACACCTTATCGCGCACAGAAAACATTCAAGGCACTACTCACAACTCTACACCCAGACATCAATCTCTGTCTGGCAAGAGATCTCACGATGGAGTCCCAATTCATTTTAACACAATCAGTCAAGGGCTGGAGGACAGGATTCTACGATGACATTGCCAGAGATTCACTCTGCGTATTTTTATTTGCGGCAGCAGGAGCGGGGATTCATTAAGGTAAAATGGTATTTAACTTTAATTTTCCTGTATAAAAACGGAACATTATAGTTTTATCTTACACATACACATAGAAGGATGCTAATTTTAAAAGCTTCCTAAGTTCCACTGTGGATAATAAAAAATTAAAAAATAATTTGTATATTTGATCACACCTGTCCAAAACGTTTTGAAACTTAAAACCTTTTAGGATGAACACTGAA
>CAYTBT010000048.1:0-13865 GCA_964436125.1 uncultured Saprospiraceae bacterium
AGCACTGCTATATTCTCTCCAGCGCACCCAAGTCCACACACGCCAGAGAAGTTGCATATCCTCCCGTAATTCACCACTTTCCATAAGTTCCTTGTCATCTATCCACTCCGGCAGATAAGCTTTCAGCTCTCTTATTTCATTGAGAATATTTTTCATATCGCGCTTGAGGAGGATGGATTGCGGACTGCTGTAACCTTGTTTCTTTAACTTGGAAAGTACGTGCTGAGGCAACTTATCCCGATAAATGTCCCGAAGAATTTTCTTCCGTAATCCCATGTTGATTTTCCGGGAATTGGCAATGCATAAGGCGCGCTCGACAATTCGATAATCCAGAAAGGGAGTGCGACTTTCAATGCCATTGGACATACTATTCCTATCTACAGAATGCAACATATTCCCCAGGGCATAACTGAACAATGCCTGCGCTCCCAGTCGCCCGAGAAATGGAAGTCCCCCATAATCTTCAGTCGGAAAAATGAGCTTCATATCAGTAGAAATCCACTGCCTCTGCTTCCCATATACATAGTTCCAGCCCCTGTAAAACAGCGATCTCACATCGTACTGATTGAGCTTAAATCCATAATAAAACTCCGCGATTGCGCCTAAGGGATTAGTTTTCAAAAGCCTATATAAATACTTCAGAAAGTAAGTATCGTATCCCCCGAATATCTCATCTGACCCCTGCCCATTCAAGATTACCTTAATTCCATCTGTGGAGATCCTCTTCTGCAAGCAATATGATGCATAAGTCGCATAACCGGTCAACGGCATATCGTGCACATAGGAAAGCTGCCCGATCTGCTTTTTCATCTTCTCCCAGCTAGCTGCTTGGCTGTGGAAATTCAAGCCCAATTCTTCAGCAGATTTCCCCGCGAGGACACTCTCATCACATTCATAGCCGGGAAATGCCGATGAATAGGCATGGATGTTTTCTTTCTCTCCTTTACCGAGGTGATAAGCAATTATATTACTGTCCAATCCACTCGACAGCGTCAATCCCAGTGGCACGTCAGCCCGCCTGCGCAAGCTTATGGAAGACTGGATCAGTGCTTCTATCTCATCTTCTTCCACCCGATCTTTCTCCATGGGAATGTGATAATATCTCTGTATGTCTATGTCGTCCGCTCCGATATGCCAGTGAAACTTTTCTGATGGCCGGAGCATCTCCACCTCTTTATATAAGGTTTTCTCGCTGTAATCAACAATTCCCCGGTTAAAATACGCATAAGCCGCTTCATCATCAATATATGCTTCCGCAAATGGCAGTAGTTGTTTTATCTCAGACGCTACTGCAAGAAATCCGGCTCTCCGAATAAAATAAAAAGGCTTCACTCCGTATCGGTCCCTTGCGGCAAATATCTCTTTTCTCTTCTTGTCATAAAGGATAAATGCCCACATGCCATTCAGCCGATCCAGACAAGTCCCTTTCCATTGGATATAGGCCTTTAACAGGACTTCTGTATCAGAATCCGTCTCAAATCTGTGCCCATATCTCCTCAACTCGTCTCTGAGTTCCCTGTAATTATAGATACATCCATTAAAGATAAGCACGTAATCCCCCACGATAAATGGTTGATGACTACGACTATCTGTATCAATAATTGACAAGCGATTATGCCCCATGGATAGAACCCCATCGTGATATGTACCGGTATAATCCGGTCCCCTATGGACAGCGAGTCTGTTCATAGTCTCGATTCTCTTCTTCCTCTCTTCCACGGAAGAGTTTTCGTCGTACATAAATGCAATGGAACACATAAATCAACCCAAAGATACTATTCTGATTGTTATTGAGGGAGTTTCTTTTCCTCGACTTACAGCCTTCATCAGCTGTTGTGAAATGCACCGCTGGTTCCGCATCTCTCAATACAAACCACCTCGCCCGCCGAGGCAGAAAATTTTTGAGCGTAAAAACCATTTCAAGAGTTCCAAAAACTTTGAGGCTTGTGTCTAGTTTATCTCACCATTTCTGTACAGTTAAAGGCTAAGGCCGGACGGCTAATGGCTACTATTATCATCTTACAGCTCCGGCGAAGTAGGTGCATACATCTCCATCACATCCTTACTCACCACCTCAGCGCGATATCGATCGATAAAATTGCGTGCTCTATCTTTCAAGTCATTCACTTCCTCTGCACTCATTTCCTCAAATGCCTTAATCGCATCTGCGATTGCATCGACATTCAATGGATTTACCTGTATCGATGTATCACCGAGCACTTCAGGCATGCTGGATACATCCGAAGTGATGACCGGACAAGAGGCTGCTGCCGCTTCCATCAAGGGCAGACCGAATCCCTCGTACTCGGATATATAAACCAATGCCTCAGCATGAGCGTAGTAGGCCGGCAGTTCCGCATAGCTTACATCACTGTATATATGAAAGCGATAGTTTTCATTGTAGTCTTCCGCAAGTCCTTTTAACTGATGAGACATTTCCCCGCTTCCGATATACACAAGATGTGCATCTGTTCCTGAATGATGCCATGCACTCAAGAGATTCATCAGGTTTTTCCTCTGCCCAAGTGCACCGACATAGAGATAGTACTTCTCCGGTAAAGCCTTCGGCTTTACCGGTTTATCTTCAAGTAGAAAATGTTCATCGAGAATCGGCGGTATGACTCGGATCTTTTCTTCATCGATCTTGAACTGATTTATCACATCCGCCGCCGTCGAATTACTGATGCAGTGTACAATGTCGGCGGATTGGACGGCATAACTCAGCTTAGTCTGATAGATATTGCGATCAATAAAACTAAAATATTGCGGATACTTAAAGGCAATTGTGTCGTGAACCGTCACCACCGATTTTACGCTGGAATTGTGTATGCCCAATGGCAATTCATGGCTCAATCCGTGATAGATTTCGATCTTATCGCGGACAAAGTCATTCAAGATACCACGAGTACGCCAATACCAGGAGAATAAACCACTAGCCGTCTTGATATGAAAAGGCATTTGACGGAAGTCATTGCTCATTTCATCTTGTGGAGCCGATGGCGTGTATAAAAAATACTCTTCTTCCGGATAACTCTTTCCCAATGCTTTTACCAGGCTCCGGCTGTAATTGCCTAGGCCACGGCGGTTGTGAAAAAGTCGCTTGGCGTCGTATCCGATGCGCATAATTGCGGAAGTTATGAAGTCACGGAAGCCGCAGCACGCTGCACCTCGATCGTCGTCGTGAGATCGTCAAATAATTCCACTTTCACACCTTCCACATTCTCCTCAAGTGTCAGTGTATCAGCAAGGATTTCGCGCTTGATATAGTCGCCATGATTCTGCACGGCAGGCCTCAATTCCGGGCGATCCTCGATGCGTACATTGATGCGATCCGTCACCTCAAATTCCTTGTCCTTACGGATATTCTGAATGCGGTTCACAAGCTCACGAGCCGTTCCCTCGGCGATGAGATCGTCCGTGAGTTGCACATCAAGTGCCACGGTAATCCCGCCATCCTTGGCGACCATCCAGCCTTCAATGTCCTCGCTGCGGATATCAAAATCCTCAATGGTCAATTCATAGCTTGTGTCATCGACTTCAAGCGTGTATGTGCCGCTCTTCTCAATCTCGTTAATCGTTTTTTCATCGAGATTGCTGATGATCTGATTGGCTTGTTTCATGTGCGCACCGAGTCGCCGTCCCAATGTCTTGAAATTGGGCCTTGCACTTTTCTTTATCACGCCGGTTGCATCATCGACGTATTCAATTTCCTTGATATTCACCTCTTGCTTGATCAGATCGGCGACTTTCTCCACCTGTGCCTTGAAATCCTTGTCTAGAACCGGCAATAAAATGCGTTGAAGTGGCTGTCTTACACGGATATTTTCCTGTTTGCGCAGTGAAAGAACGAGTGAAGAAATGCGTTGCGCATATTCCATCCTCTGCTCGAGTTCCTTGTCAATCCATTCCTCATTTACCGTGGGGAAATACGACAAATGCACTGAATCGTGCTGCTCAAGTCCCGTTACGGTGTTCAGATTTCTGTACATCCACTCTGAGAATGCCGGCGCAATCGGCGCCATCAGCTTAAGGACGGTTTCAAGACACTCGTATAAGGTCTGATAAGCGGCAATTTTATCTTCATTGTATTCACCTTTCCAGAAACGCCTTCTGCTCAGGCGCACGTACCAGTTGCTTAGATGCTCACCGACAAAGTCCTGTATCCTCCGAGCGGCATTGGTCGGCTCGTAATTCTCGTATTCTGCCTTCACCTCCTTGACCAATGTATTGAGCAAGGATAAAATCCATCGGTCGATGGCTTCCTCGCGCTCGGCCACAGAAAGCTTCGCTTCCGAGAAGTCAAATTCATCGATATTGGCATACATGGCAAAGAAGGAGTAGCAGTTGTACAATGTCCCGAAGAACTTCCGCTGCACTTCCTTCACACCGGCAAGATCAAATTTTAAGTTGTCCCACGGCTGGGCATTGGAGATCATGTACCAGCGCGTCGCATCGAGGCCGTATTTCTCAATAGTAGAGAATGGTTCAATGGCATTTCCCAGTCGTTTGGACATTTTCTGCCCATTCTTGTCCTGGACAAGACCATTGGAAACCACGTTTTTGTATGCCACACTGTCAAATACCATTGTCGCAATCGCATGCAAGGTAAAAAACCATCCACGTGTCTGATCCACACCTTCGGCGATAAAGTCCGCAGGGAAATTCCGCTTAAACTTCTCCTTATTCTCAAATGGATAGTGCCATTGTGCATAAGGCATCGAGCCTGAATCAAACCACACATCAATCAAGTCCGTCTCCCGCTTCATTTTCTTCCCTGAATCACTCACGAGCACGATATTGTCGATGTATGGTCTGTGCAAGTCCTCCGGCACTTCCTGCTGAAGCCCCAGAGCCTCATTGGCTTTATCGATTTCATCCTTCAACTGTGCTATAGAACCGATACATATCTGCTCTTGCGTATCTTCCGTGCGCCAGATAGGCAATGGAATACCCCAGAATCGCGACCGTGACAGATTCCAGTCCTTCAAGTTCTCCAGCCAGTTCCCAAATCTTTTCTCACCCGTGTACGACGGCTTCCAGTTTATCGTTTTATTCAGCTCAACCATGCGATCCTTCAGCTTCGTTGAAGCAATAAACCAGCTATCCAGCGGATAGTACAACACCGGCTTATCCGTCCTCCAGCAATGCGGATAATTGTGGGCATATTTCTGAATATTGAAAGCCTTATCGTTCAGCTTCAAGTCCACCGCGATATCAACATCCACATTGACATAGTCGGGATCGTCCGTATAATTTTTCACGTACCTTCCGGCAAATGGCCCTGCGTCTTCCGTAAATCGTCCCTGCTTATCTACAAGAGTCAGAGCACCGACTCCATTTGCGTCAGCTACACGTTTATCATCCTCACCGAATGAAGGTGCAAGGTGCACAATTCCTGTACCATCTTCCGTCGATACATAATCGCCGATAAGGATTCTGAATGCATCGCCATTTTCCGGCTGTGCATAAGGCATTAACTGCTCATAGCGCAAGCCTTCAAGATCGCTCCCTTTGAATTTCTTGATAATGCGATAAGGAATGACATCTGCGTCTTCCAGGCTATCGACCCATTCAGCCTCTTCTTGTTCCGGCTTGAAATAAGCAGATAATCTGTCCTCGGCAATGAGGAGATTTACTCTTTTTTCAGTGTATGGATTGTAGGTTTTTAAAAGGACATAAGTAATGTTTTTGCCTACGGCAAGAGCGGTATTTGACGGAAGTGTCCACGGCGTTGTGGTCCATGCAAGCGCATATACATCGCCTTCATCGACCAGTTCATACAAGAACGCAGAATCCGCATTCTTCACTATCTCAAATTGTGCCGTAACCGTCGTATCCTTGACCTCTTTATAGGTTCCCGGTTGATTTAATTCATGCGTAGAAAGCCCTGTGCCGGCAGCCGGTGAATATGGTTGCACCGTAAAGCCTTTATAAATAAGATCCTTGTCATACAAGTCCTTGAGCAGATACCAGACGGTCTCGATATATTCATTCTTAAAGGTGATATATGGATTATCGAGATCAACCCAATATCCCATTTTCACCGTGAGTTTATCCCACAGATCTTTATATCGCATCACCGTCTCGCGACACTTCTGATTATAGTCCTCAATGCTGATCGATTTCCCGATGTCTTCCTTGGTAATGCCGAGCTCTTTTTCCACTTGCAACTCTACCGGCAGACCATGCGTATCCCAGCCACCTTTACGTTCCACGCGCTGTCCGTTCATCGTGTGAAAACGACAGAATAAATCCTTTACCGTCCGTGCCATAACGTGGTGAATACCGGGCTTGCCATTGGCAGAAGGCGGACCTTCATAAAAGACAAATGAATTCTCCGGATCGCGTTCATCAATACTGCGCCGGAAGATATTTTCCTCTTCCCAGAATTTCAGAACTTCCTCGTCTATCGCAGGAAGATTCAGGTTTTCATATTGCTTATATGACTTCATAATCAGTCTATTCGTATTTTTTGTAAACAGCTTATATTTTCTCAGCATTTGCTTCCGCAAATGTCAGCTTCTTTCAACTTTCATGATTTAAATTGCACTTAAGGCACAAAAGTACGGCATTCCATTGCGATATTCAAATACTTTCAACTTCCCGCTGAAGGAATAAAGCAAGCAATTCCCCAAGGAAGGAATACTGAATGCACAATTCAGCATGAAATATGAGCCAATATTTAAACAAATGCACAAAATCCATGACAGGCCCTTTCAATTGCTTTACCTATGCCATTTTAAATGCATTTACCCTTATCGATCAAGCTTATCCATAGTTTATTATAGTATCCCCTATTTTTACTATTGGAAGAAGTATGCATTACATCCAATAGAATCGGCGACACCGGACCACAATAAAAGCCGGCCTACACCTCACAAGAGAGACATAGACCGGAAAACCTGTTAAAACTACTTCTTTAATCAGCCGACATTACATCTGCATGCCTGCCATCGGATCTTTTTTCTCGAGGATCGTATATCGGATACCCATATATAGATTCCTTCCCATAATCGGTCCCCATATCAGACTCGCATCAAATGTGTCGGAAAATGGATTATCTGCTCCGATTATCGCATATTCCTGCTGGTATCCCGTAAGATTTTCAGCTCCTGCATACAGCACGAAGCCATCAAATATCTCCTTGCTTATCTGAGCATTTATCCGCAAGAAAGCCGGTGAGCGCTCCGGCATCTGCATATCTTCAGGCAGCATATACGTGTCCGGTATGCGCTGTGAACCGGTAAGATTAAATGTCATATCAAATTTCCACTTGTCCCTTGTCGAATATGCGAGATTTAAGAAACCGCGGTGATTGGGCGTAAACGGTGCTTCCCGGAGACCGGAGGCATAACCAAGCTTTAAAACCTGCCATTTGTACGCAAGTCTCACATCAAATCTCTCCAATGGACGGAAATCCCATTGCAATTGTACATTATGGCTCCGTGAATCCTCCTTTTGGCTGTATATATTGACCTGATGAATATTCTTATCATAATCGACAATAACATTCTGGTCAAATTGTGTATAGAAATAATCGAGACTCAAGGTTGATTCATTCCCCAGAAAATCCCATCGATACACCGTACTGAAGCTGAAATTATCAGACTTAATCTGTGGTAGTCCGTAAGCCATTGAACTATTATTCTCCGGAGTCTTTATGACAATATCTCTGGCACTTGCAAGGAATGAGATATTCTCTGAAAGTACACTCGCCGTCCTCCGGGCTTGTCCCACCGCAAGGCGGAAAGTGATTCCATTATCCAGATTGTATTTTAAATGCAGTCTCGGAGTGAAGAATCCGCCATAAATATTGTGTTGATCATACCGAGCACCTAGAACTGCTGAAAAGATATCCTCATAAGTGTAGGTGTACTCTGCATAGATATGTGGAACGATTTCCTCGATATCGTAATTCATAGCACCTAGACTTTCCAGTGAATGCCGATAATTAATTCCTACCCCACCTCTGATTTCATGATCCTCGCTTCCTATGATATTCTGATAAAGCAATTGCCCATGAAATCGATCTTGTTTACCTGAGTATAAGCGGTTCCCAAAATCATTAATCTGAGAATAATTGCCGTAATTCATCTTCACCGCTATGCTCTGAAACTTATTATCGGTAAAAACGTAGCCGATTTTTGCCCATGCATTAAAATCGTTTACATCCGTATGAGCTCTCCATAAATTGGGCCGATCGAGTTCCGAAACCTGACCTGCAATCGTATTTTTCTCTGCATATTTTAGGCCTCCATGGATAACAATATTCTTAAAACTATTGTACTTCCAGCGATTAAGCACTGCAAATCCATCTCCGGTTGTCGCGTCCATGAAACCATCCTTGTTTCTGTCGATTTCACGCATTCTCATATTCCCGTGCAGGAGTACAGCCGTCCCTACTTTCTTATTAAACATGTGTCCGAAGTGAACATTCCCTTCTATACGTCCTTCTTCATTGCCATAAACATTCACGTAGAGTGGATCCATTGTCTCCGGATTGCGCAATTGAACATTAATCTGCCCACTGACACTCTCGTAGCCATTGGAAACAGAACCCACACTCTGATTAATCTGCATCCCTGAAATCCACGGCCCGGGAATTAAACTCAAGCCTTGTACAGCAGACAATCCACGTAATATCGGTAGATTCTCTTGCGAATAAGAAATATTAGGCCCGGCCAATCCAAGCATCTTTATCTGCCGCGTCCCTGTCACGGCATCGGTTGTAGCAACGTCAACTGCCGGCAATGTCTCAAAGCTCTCTGACAAGTTGCAACAAGCTGCTTTCAGCAATTCTGAATCATCGACCCGGAAAGTCTTAATTGTCTCCAGACTACTCACTCCGGAAGTCTTCTTCCGATAAGAGATAACTACCTCCTGAAGATTGGCATAGCTCGATAAATGAGCTTCAATTTCGGATCCCCTACTCACGGGAATAGTATCCGGTGTATAAGATAAAAAGCTGATGATAAGCTGTGCTGACTCCGTAGGCAACTCTATTTCAAAGTTTCCATCAGCATCTGTGAAAACAAAATCATCGCTCCCCAGGAGTCTCACTTCCGCCCGATCAAGAGGCATTCTTTCACCACTGATCATCTGATAGACTGTACCGCTTACCGTATTCCCACGGTCTTCCAGATGAGAATGATGAGCATCCGGGTCACGATATTGGCAACATTGAGGAAGATTTTCATAAGCCTCTTCATCAGCAATAAGTTGATCGGTATCATGGCCTGCTGCCGAGATTACCTCGTGAAGATTTACAATGTTAAAGTTGCTATCGGCGCTGACATACAAGCGTTGCTTCTCAATATCAAATGTAGCATTATTTACCGCTTGCATCGTTTCTGCAGCCTCCTCGATACGCGCCTTGCACATATCACAATTTCCACTGACACCGATACTATATATTCCTTCATCTCGCCCATGATCCGCCATCACTTCCGGATCGCGATACTTACAGCAATCATCCAGTGCATTATATGCCTTCTGACCTGCCTTGCTTAGCTCAGTGTCATGCCCGACAGCATTCACAGCTTTGTGGAGCTGACTTTCGTCAAATATCGAGTCGATTTCAAGCGTTAAAATTCTTGTCGCAATGTCCCAGTCTGCAGATTTTACTCCCTCTACAGTATTTGCCGCTTTTTCGATACGGCTTTTACACATCCCACATATCCCGTAGACTAGCGTGGAATATGTATTCTCACTCTCATGCACAGTAGCCGTGTTCTGCCTAGTATTCTGTTCCGTATTCTGCGCAGTGATTCCCTGAAATGCTACCATGCATAAGCATAGGCATAGATAGATAAATTTATTCATGATGTTTTACGTTTTTTCATTTTCTGATTGACACCCTAGATTGTAGATTTACATAGGTGTACATTAATTCCCAATAAAGTTGACCTAGTTATGGCTATTCAGCCTTATGCAAGGATATTGGGTGGAGTCCAGATTGAAAATGAATAACGCGTACTGAGTTCTTGTACCTCTGTGTTTATTTCAGTCGCATATTCCATAGGAATAAATGACCTGAACTCAGCAAATATGAAAGGTGTGATGTTTATCATCACGCAATGACAAGAATGGGTACTTGAAGTATTTCCTGTAGATTTGTTTATGCCATCCGCCGCAGCCATATCTTTATGACAACAGGCAAATGGACAATCGTCCATCGACTCCATCATCGTTTTTTCCACTTGCATATCAGCACCACTATGACAACAACTGTCTCCGGCAGCAGCCACTCCTTGCGGCGTAAATGCAAAGCATAACATCGATATGAGCAAAATATACTTCATTCTAAGGTGCAAATATAACACTTTTTTTCACATAGCTTCTTAAGAAATTGTTAAAGTCCTCCCAGAAGAATTTTATCCTGATTGCCGAGTCCCATTAATCCACAAGAATTTATCAAATCGCAATCTGCTTTCGATAATTAAAAGAGATTGAAATCAATTGTAAATAAACTTGCTTACCATCTTCTTGTTTATTAATATCTAGTGAAAAAATTACTGTTATTAATTCATGGATAAGTATTACTCCGATCGATAGTGCGTAAAGTGAATAAAATAATGCTTATAAAAGATTTTTATAACCAATTATTATCTTTTATGTTGTGCTGAAGAAGCTTATATGATTTAAATGATCCAGAATAATAAAGAATTATAATATATAAACATGGGTGTGCTGAAACGTTTAAAAAATTTATTTAAGCCTGATGAAGTCGATAATTCGGCTTTCAGAAGTGGGTATAAAAGCAAAGGACTAGACGTCCTTGACGCGAGAATTGCTTATAATAAATACGGGGCTTATTGCATTCCGTCCGATTCTAGTCTTTCTCCGGTTCTTGAAAATTTACAAAATACTCAAGTACCCTATGCTCGGTGCATAGAATATATGAAATCATGTATTCAAGACGGTGACATTGTCTTATCAGGTGAGTATGCCTGGCAATTCTATCCTGCTCTTGAGACTAGCATGAGTGACGAAGCACATATCTGGGCTTTCCAGGGCACTAGCGAGGACTATCGTCATGCTTATTTAACAATGTTCCTCAACAGGCTTCACCAGATTCACCTCTTCCAGTTGAATCTCGACAACAGCCATACGGAGGATGATGAAACGACATTTGACTTTAAGGATTCCGTATCGATTGGGCTAGCAGACAGCCTTGCTCTCGATGATATTCTTCCTAGTAAACGGAGAATAAGCCTTATTTATCTGGATCTCGGCAATGATGAAGAAGCTGCATTGCGCGGTGCGATTAAGACAATGAAACGCTACAAGCCCGTACTTTTACTTAAATCAACAGAGCATTATAGGAACTGGCTACAAGAAGAACTCATCGCCAATGGATATAAAGAACAAAAGAAATTCGGAGATATTCGGGCTTTTGTTTTCAGTAAATAACGGATAAGCTACGTTCCGGCATCTCGGAACAAGGAGAAATCCATCCTATCACGCCTTTATTCAGTAGAGGGATGCATATCAAGCTGTATTGACTACATCAGAAAAATTTAAGGTATTCAACCGACCGGCAGATATTCCACCACAGCCTCACGCAGTAAAGCGCGGCCAATCTGGCATTGGAGGCATTTCTTCTCCCTGCAATATCGTTTATGCAAATGAATCAGAGCTTGAGAATCCCAAGCACTTTCAGCATTGACATTTACTTTTTCCCAGGCTCTGGTAATGCGATTTTTCTCTGCTTGAAGCGACTGCCATAAATTGATAGCTCGTTGAGTATAGGTGTCTTTCCCGATATAATTACCATAAGCATAAAGGACAGGGGAAATAACATTGATAAGAAGTAGCTGTATGCTCATCTTCCCGGGCTTTTTCCTCGCCCGCTTTGACTGCTTACCGATGGCATAATGTCGCTGCCAATAAACGGGATATTCCGTTTCAAAGTACTTGTAGAAATCAGCCTTTTCTGTACAATAAAGCATAGATGGAAATAACTGCGTGTGCTTGTGAAATAAAGAAACGAGCTGCGCAATGCGTAAGGTAGGATAATTGGACGGACGCATCCGGGAAAACTTCCACACAACGAGAGGCAATGCTTTTAAATCTAGCAGACTTTTCAAATAAGTAAATTCCTTTATAAGCTTAGCTTCATGATTATCGCGTGGTTTCTGCATAAGGAATCCTGCCAAGCCATAAAAATAAGCTTCGAGTTTTCCGATATCTGCTGCATTTTTCTGAATCCATCTCCAGTCAATTATTTGCGAAAGCATGAGAAATGCCTCCTTATTCACCTTAAAGCCCATTGCAGCGCATAAAGTATCGATATAAGTCGCCTCCCAGTCACCGGAATTACTTTCTAGCTGCTTGAATACCTCCTCGGCTTTTTCAGTAAGTCTGTCCACGGCAAGTCTGTCGAGCCATTGGTGAATCTGAAGCTTGGACAAGCTGTGAATTGTATTATGACAGGGAATAAAATCTGAACGATTGAAGAGGTTTTCCATCTTGGATATAAGTCCGATCGGAATCCGCTCTCCGAGCTCAAGAGTGGGAATCTGCTCTCCTTCTTGATTAAAAATATCTCTGTCATGCTCATAGACAACATGCAATATGACATTTGCGTAAGCTGAATCCTCGTGATGTCTATGCTTCATCCAATCCGATGACTTGTAATGTATTTCTATCTGACCTATCCATTTAATGCCATCCAGAAAAATCTCGCCGGCGGTAAAATCGGGTCCGGCATCGCGTTTATTATACGAGCCGGCCGATATGATCTCCAGTTCATTACCGCTGACCGTCTTCAGGTCGTGTTTTTCATAGTATCCTTGTTCCCATATAAAGTGTAAGACCTCTTCTTTCACTTGTTTTATAGTAAGTGTAGTGAAGTTGTATAAATGTTCCTCATTTCATCGGTTTTTTTAATTTATCTGTATATTCACGATGTAGAAACCTTGAAATTGAGCAAGCTAGAAGATTTGAATTCAGGAAAGCCGGGAAATCAATTCAATATTTAAATCAGTTCAATATTTAGAAGAGGAAGGGATGAAAAGATCAGCATTAATAACGGGTGCTTCCGACAGAATCGGGCGCGCCATTGCAATAGGACTTGCACAGAGGGGTTTCTATTGCTTCATACATTACAATAAGTCGGAAAAGAAAGCGATTGAAACGCAGCAATTAATCAGCGAAGTCGGTGGTGAAAGTGCCATAATACAAGCCGATTTTAACGATGAGGCCCAGGTAAGTGCTCTTATACCACATATCCTGGAGCAAGGAAAACTCGACTTGCTCGTGAATAATGCATCGAGATTTGTAGAGTCTAGCATGGCTGACAAGGGACATGAGCTCTTCAACAAGCTGATGAAATCCAATTTTGTCGCACCTTACCTTCTCACAAAGCAATACGCCGGCCTTGCTGAAGAAGGACATATTATCAATTTACTCGATACCAAGGTTGTCCGCAATGAAACAAAGCATCTCGACTATCTCCTGACAAAAAAACTTCTCCGCGATTTTACCTTATTAACTGCCGATATGCTCGGACCAAAGTTCAGGGTAAATGCTATTGCTCCGGGAATAATCCTGCCGCCTGAAGGTGAAGGTCAAGAATATATCGATAAGCTTGCGCAAACCATCCCCTTAAGACGACCGGGCAATACCGATGAAATATGTAAAGCACTGCTGTACCTTGTTGAAGCAGACTTCATCACCGGTCAGATAATCTATGTTGACGGAGGAGAACATTTATAGGCTTCTCTAGAAAATTCTTTATCTTTGAAGTCGTGAAAAACCTTTTTGCTAAGGGTTTCAAGCAAAGAGTAGGATAAAACAAAGGAAATTAATCTATCGCTATAAAGTCGTATAATTTATGTTCTTCATAGTAATACCACAAAGGT
>CAYTBT010000048.1:13965-17939 GCA_964436125.1 uncultured Saprospiraceae bacterium
GAAAATAACTGAAATTGAGATAAAGAATATGCGTGTGCGCGCTATTCTGGGGATAAATGACTGGGAGCGAAAGAAGAAACAAGATATCGTCATCTCTATCCGCTTCAATTATGATGCTGCAGCAGCAATACAGAGCGAGGATATTGCATCAGCGGTTGATTACAAGAAAATCACCAAGGATTTAATCGCCTTTGTCGAGGCATCGGAATTTTATCTTATCGAGACCTTGACAGACACCTTATATGAAAAGGTAAAGCGCATTGACCATGTTCTTCACGTCGCAGTGGAGGTTCAGAAAGTTCATGCCTTAAGATTCTGCGATAATCTCATTGTAAGACGTTCTGACTATGAAAATTAAAGCAATAATAGGAATGGGCTCCAATATCGAGCCCGAATACCACGTTCCATACGCATTAAAGGCAATTGATGCTCGATATTCCATTCTTGCAATGTCGGAATTCATATACACAGAACCACTGTTGTACACCGACCAGGAAGAATTTTTAAATGGTTCGGTCATGATTGAAACTACTCTCAGCCAAGAAGAACTGATCGCCGGATTAAAAGAGATTGAAGATGAAATGCAACGCGATAGAACTATGTTCAAGAATGGACCGCGTAAAATCGATCTCGATCTCATCGTCTATGAAGGGGAAATCGTTGATGACGACGTCTATAAACGCGATTTTGTGAAAAATTCAGTACTAGAACTCCTGCCGGAATTATTTAAAGATATCGAAGGGAAAAAAGCCGGTTGAATCTATGATTGGGTGGATTAAAGGAACAAATCTCCTCAAAAAATTGTTAAGTTTGTAAATAGAATTTTATGGTAGATATAGGAGAAAGAGCGCCGCAATTTTCATTATATGATACAGAGAAACAATTGCGCTCCCTCGGAGACTTTGAGGGTGAGCCGGTCGTGCTGTTATTTTTCCCTTGTGCATTCAGCGATGTATGTACGGACGAGATGAACCAGATGCAGAAAATGATACAGGATATTAACAGCTTAGATGCTCAAGTTATCGGTATTTCCACGGATTCAGTGCATACTCTGGCAGAATTCAAGAAGAAATATGGATATGATTTTCCTTTCTTGTCTGATTATAACAAAGATGTATCTCGTGCCTATGGGGTTCTGGACAATAACTTTACTTACGGGATGCACGGGGTTTCACGTCGAGCAGTATTTGTTTTAAATGCAGAGGGGTATATTGTCTATGAAGAAATAATGGATGACCAGAGTATTCTACCGAGTTTTGAAGGGATTCAGGCATCTTTAAAGAAAATAAAACATCTAGTTTAAGTATAAAAAACAAGCAATGGCATACAAGGAAACGCATTTTACAAGCTCAGTAGCAGTAAAAGAGGATACTGAAGTGCTTGTTATGGATGAAACTGATACGGGAAATAAGAGTGAACTTATCGTTTATAATGACGAGCACAACACATTTGACTGGGTTATTAAGTGTTTTGTCGAGATTATCGGACACACTGAAGCACAAGCAGAGCAATTAAGTCTGATTATACATTATAAAGGAAAGGCAACAGTAAAGGTCGGCACCTTGCAGACCTTGCGCCCACTACGGCAAGCTCTCGTTGACCGCGGATTATCTGCAGTTATTGAAGAAATAGGTGAAGCTGCATAAACATGTATTTATTTGGGGATATCACCTTAGACAATAAATATGCCTTCAGACATCCGATGACGGCATTGGAAAATGGCCTGGTCGATATCACCGGTGAACTCACGCCGGAATATATTCTCATGGCTTATCGCTGGGGGATTTTTCCATGGGTAAATGAAGTCGGATATTTTCTATGGTTTTTCCTCGATCCGCGTCTGGTCCTCTTTCCGGAAAATTTACACGTATCCAAGAGTATGCGCCCATACTTTAATCAAGAAAAATATAGGGTGAGTTTTGACAAAGAATTTAATCGGGTTATCCGCTCTTGTAAGAATGTGTACCGAAAAGGGGAAATAGGAAGCTGGATCGACGAGGATTTTATCTCTGCCTATTCTGACTTGCACAAAAAAGGCTATGCTCATAGTGTTGAAGTATGGGAAGGCAAGGAGCTTGTAGGCGGCTTGTACGGAATAGCCATTGGAAAGATCTTCTACGGAGAATCCATGTTCAATTTCCGGCCCAATGCATCTAAATTTGGCTTCATCGAGCTTGTCCGATATCTGAAATCATCAGGATTTGTCCTTATTGATTGCCAGCAAGATACACCACACTTGAGATCTATGGGAGCAGAAATAATTACAGGTCAAGCTTTCCTTGATGCTTTACGCGAGAATATGTTCCGAGAGGACAATGCCGGATTATGGGCATAAATTCTCCATGCTTCCCGATACTCAGAAATAGTCCTACAGAGCTTTTACAGGAAGTGTCACTGTGTTTTATCAAGCTTTCACGTACACCGTTTTCTTATTGACAAATTCTTGAATGCCGTGAAATGATAGTTCCCTGCCATAACCGGAAGCTTTGGTCCCTCCGAATGGAAGTCTCGGATCCGATTTCACCAATTCATTGATAAAAACCGCTCCATCTTCAATCAATGCTATGTGCTTCTCTATTGCGTGGATATTTTTGCCGTAAATCGACACACCGAGGCCGAATTCCGAATTATTACTATGTTGTATTGCTTCTTCAATGGAACCGACTTTCATACAAGCTGCAACAGGACCAAATAATTCGTCATCGTATGCCGGCATTCCCGGCTTTATATTCTCGAGGATAGTCGGTTGAAAGTATGCATTTTCCCGCTTCCCGCCATGGACAAGCCGCGCGCCATTATCCAGAGACTCTTGCACTTGTTTCTCGAGCCCGATAGCTTGTTTTTCACTCGACATCGGCCCGATTTCTGTTTCTACATTCAAGGGATCGCCAGACTTATAATCTCCGGCAATCGCAAGGAGTCGCTCGAGGAAATCTCCATAGATATCTCTATGTACAAAGAAGCGTTTACCGGCGATACAGCTCTGTCCCGTGTTCTGAAACCGACTCCACGCAATCCTTTCGATATATTTATCGAGATCGGCATCTGCGCAGACGATTACCGCATTATTTCCACCGAGTTCCAGCACGCTCTTTTTAATCTGCGCGCCGGCTATGGAAGCAACCGATTCACCGGCCTTTTTACTACCGGTCAATGTCACCGCCTTGATGATCGGATTCTCAATGACAGACCGGACTTGGGATGCCTTTATTAAAAGTGTCTGGAATACATTCTCAGGAAAATTAGCTTCCGCAAATATTTCTTCTATCGCTACTGCACAAGCCGGAACGGAAGAAGCGTGCTTCAATACGCCGACATTCCCTGCCACTAGTCCCGGTACAGCAAATCGGAACACTTGCCAAAAGGGATAATTCCACGGCATGACTGCCAGAACGACACCGAGTGGATCGTAGCTGATATAGGACTTATCTGCATCGGTTTCCACGATTTTATCTGCGAGAAACTGCGGGCCTTTCTCCGCATAAAAGTTGCACAGCCAAATACATTTTTCTATCTCTGCAATGGCTTGTGTAATCGGCTTTCCCATTTCAATAGTCATGAGACGCGCATATTTATCCTTTCCTTTCTCAAGGACTTCGGCAAGATCAAGCATCTTTGCCGCACGCTCTTGAACAGGGACGGAACGCCATTTGACGAAAGTCTCTTCCGCCTTTTCAAGCTTCGCTTGAATCGTTGAAGAATCGAGTAGCGGATATTCATGATTTATCTTCCCATCCCACGGGTTTATACTTTGCATAACTTGTGTAGCCATAATCGTAATTTATTGTGCCTGAATAGTATGGAAACAAGTCTGAATTTTCAATAGTTGAGTGCAAGGACTGATTACATGTAAATCGAGGGAAAAGTCCCTGTTTTCCTCCTATAAATCCGTATATTATCGCTTAAAGTCCCTCGGATAGAACCACAGCTTTATTTTATCTCCGATCTCCGCATAATTGAGCGCAGATTGCAAC
>CAYTBT010000049.1:0-17821 GCA_964436125.1 uncultured Saprospiraceae bacterium
TAACGACCATTGGTTTCAGCATGCTGAAACTTCATTCAGTCATATTTCTATTGCATGGTTTGGGTATTATATAGTTGCTTGAATTAATGCTAGAGGGGAATACTTCTCAGCCATTAAATCCCAATAGCCTATTCCTTAAATTTTATATCTTTAAGGCCGGAAGAGGTAAAATAATTACTATTCAAGGTATATTTTATGGATAGAAAGCTCATTTTCCTATTTGTACTTGCTTTTCTCTTGCAGTCCTGCAAGAAAAGTGGAGTAGTTGAAATCCCCTTAAATAAAGATTGGTATTTTTACGCACCTCTTCAAGGCAAATGGTTGTCCGCTGAAATTCCCGGTTGCATTCACACAGATCTTATGGCACATGGTATTATTCCAGATATCAACTACGGGAACAATGAGAAAGCCATTCAGTGGGTAGGAGAAAAAGAATGGACTTACCGATGTCGGTTCAATTTGCCGAAAGGCGTCTTACAGAAAGAGCATATTTTCCTGAAATTTATGGGTTTGGATACCTATGGTGAAGTATATCTCAATGGAAAGCTCCTGGGAGAATTTGATAATATGTTTATTCCGTGGTCATACGAGATTACGGGCCTTGTCAGGCAAATGAAAAACGAGATTCTCATTCATTTTAGCTCGGCAGTGGTGACTGTGGATTCTATGGCAGAGAGCAGACTTCCGTTCATACTTCCGTCGAGCTCGCGGACTTATGCAAGAAAAGCCGCATATCAATTTGGATGGGATTGGGGACCGAAAGCGGTAACGATGGGCATCTGGAAAGGGGTGAAAATTCTAGCATTCAATCAAAGGAAAGAAAAGGAGGAAGAAGCGAAGGATAGAAATCTTCATCTTGTTACCGAAAAGGATGATTATGGTATTTCATTCTATTTTGCGAAAGCTGATGGATCAAAAATCTACATCAAAGGAGCAAATTATATTCCACAAGATATTTTCCCTACGCGTGTGGACAGCTCCGATTATCGACAACTATTCAAGCGCGTTAAGCAAGCGGGGATAAACATGCTGCGTGTATGGGGAGGCGGAATTTATGAAAGCGATTACTTCTATGAACTCGCTGATAAATACGGCATTTATATCTGGCAGGACTTTATGTTTGCCAATACCATGATTCCCGGCGATAGTAGCTTCTTTGCCAATGTGAAAAAGGAGATTCTCTATCAAGTTTCTCGCCTCAAGAAATTTGACTGTATTGCCTTGTGGTGTGGAAATAATGAGATTGATGAAGCATGGCATAACTGGGGCTGGCAAGAAAGTTTTCATTTAAGTACCGGAGATTCCGCAGAGATATGGCATGATTATGTGCGACTATTTAGGGACAGTATTCCTCACTGGATAAAACTTGCAGGAGGAACAGCGGATTATATCAGCACATCGCCACATTACGGCTGGGGCGACCAGAGAAGCTATACGCAGTACGATAGTCATTACTGGGGAATATGGTGGGGAATGAAAGATATTGAGGTATTTGAGGAGAAGACGGGGCGCTTTGTCAGCGAATATGGGATGCAGGCCTTGCCTCTGCTACGGGATATTAAAAAATACTGGGGCAATGATCTCGGCGGCATAAATGATTCCATAGTACAGGACAGACAGAAAGCAAATAATGGATTTATAAAACTCAATCATTATCTGACGCGATATTTTATAGCTGAGGAAAACTTAAAGGACCTAAGTCTAGCGGATTATTCCTATCTCAGTCAGTGCATGCAATATTACGCATTGAAAAACAGTAGTTTAATCCATTTATCTAAGAAACCGGCAAATTCCGGCACAATGGTCTGGCAATTGAATAATACATGGCCGGGAATCAGCTGGAGCCTTCTCAGTTATGAAGATTACAGTCCATACGCAGGCTGGTATGCAATACGGAATACATATCTGGGCATCAATAATATGAGTAGAGATTCCTTGCGGCCGGTTGAGGTAGAATTGCATAATCCACAGATAAATTATAGGCTTGAAAATGATACAATTTTCCTGACATGTTCCTCACTTGCATTGTATGTACGCATAGATATTGCCGGTTACAAGGGAGCATTGAGCGATAATTACTTTGACTTAAAACCGGGAAAAACTAAGAAAATAACATTGCTTGACCCGGTGGATGAAATATCTATTGATTCTATCAGCATTATGTCCTTGTACGAGGCGAGACATCCGGAGGAATACGAATAAAAGGCATATTGAACGGATACATTTCCAAAGCGCTTAAAATATATATGATTCTTTTTCTTATTTTTGACTAAAAATAAAATTATTATGGCAAATGCATTAAGGTCAGGAAATCCTGTACTGCGTGATTCTACACTTGAAAAAGCAATAGAAAGAACGCATGACGGAGACGGTGTACTTGTAGAAAGGATGACTCTGGAAGGCACGATCAATAAATCTTTCATCTTGCTCGGGCTACTGCTGATTACTTCCTTAATCGGCTTTATGTACGCTTCTACTACCAATATTATCGTCGGTGCAATCGGTGGATTAATTGCGGTATTGGTATGTGTATTTAAGCCGACGACGGCACGGTATTCAGCTCCGATATACGCGCTATTTGAAGGCTTGTTTATAGGTTCAATTTCGGCATTTTATGCATCCTTTGTCAATGGAATAGTTCTGCAAGCTGTCGGATTGACATTCGGGACACTTTTTATTATGCTCATGATTTATAGAAGCGGTCTCATAAAGGTCACGCAGAAATTCAGAATGGGTGTGGTGATGGCCACCGGTGCTATTTTCCTCCTTTATCTTGCGAGCTTTGTTTTGAGCTTTTTTGGGATATATATCCCTTATCTCCATGAAGGTGGATGGATAGGGATAGGAATATCACTTGTGATAATCGTTGTTGCATCCTTAAATCTTCTTCTTGATTTTGACAATATTGAAGAGGGAATAAAGCATGGAGCACCTATTTATATCGAGTGGTATTGCGCTATGGGATTATTGGTAACGCTCGTATGGCTTTATCTTGAGTTTCTGAGATTATTATCTATGCTTCAGAGGAACTAAAAAAGCTTGCAGGAACAGAATAATTCAACTATTCAACTATCCCACCTGTCCAAAACGTTTTGATACTAAAATCCTCTTGGCGTGAAGCCTGGAAATAAAGAAGGAATTGCAAGGATTTTGGAATCAAACCTCTTCTAGCGAAAATAGAGGAGCTTGAGGCGTGGTTTCTCTCGAATCTAAAGAGGGTTAACAAAGCATTGTTGTAAATTATTCTTGGGAAAAGCCTATATAAAATCTTTCCAGGCCACAGCTATCAGCCATGGAGCAAAAAGGATTTCTCTCACTCCATCTCTTGCGATTTCCAGGGGATAAGTAGAATTAAGCTTAAAATAAAAGACAGAATACTCCATTTCCTACGAAAATAATGCTAATCTTTACACTAGGGTTATGAGCGGAGAAACCACATACAAACACATCTTCAATTTATCGTTTCCATTGATGCTGGGGAGTGCAGCACAGAATGTTATTGCATTGAGTGACAGCGTACTTCTATATTTCAAGTCGGAGAATGATTTTGCGGCGATTGGATTTGTCGGTGTGTTTTATCTAGCAATAGCTGCGATAGGCTATGGTTTCAGTCGAGGAGGGCAGATATTAATAGCTCGTCGTCATGGCGAGAAACAATACGACAAAGTAGCAACGAGTTTTTATACGATGTTGACCTTTGTCCTCGTGCTGGCAATCGTCATGTTTCTCTTCATGATGTATGCCACACCTTGGCTATTCGCATGGCTTGTTAAATCGCCTATAATCTATGAGAAAAGTATAGAATATCTCTCAACGAGAGCCTACGGAATATTCTTTGCATACACGGGCATAGCAGTCATGGCCTTATATACCGGAATATCGCGTACTAAGTTCATCATTATCGACACAATAATTCTAGCCGTAGTAAATCTTGTTCTTAATTATGTGTTGATATTTGGGAAATTTGGTTTTCCTGAGATGGGAATAGCCGGAGCCGGCCTTGCTAGTTCAATAGCCGAAGTAATAGCCGTAGTTGTCTTTTTCATCTATATGATTTTTGATAAAAAGCTTCAGAAATATAGGCTCAACCGAATTCCCCAAGTTAAAATGGCACGTATCAGGAAGCTATTTAAAATTTCAAGTCCGATTGTATTGCAATCAGCAGTAGGCGTCGGCTCGTGGTTTGTTTTCTTTGTTTTGATAGAGAAGATGGGAGAACATCAACTAGCCATCACTAATTTAGGTCGCCTTGTCTATCTTATTTTGACTATTCCTGTATTTGGATATTCAGCAGGCATAAACACATTGGTAAGTCAATTTATCGGGAGGCGAAAAAGGATGGCAATTCTCCCTATCTGTAAACGCACAGCTTTTATGAGTCTGATTACGATGATTATCTTCAGCATTCCCTTTATCTTTTTCCCCAAGTACACCTTATACCCAATTTTAGGCTCGGAGGATATGTCCTTATTTACGGCTGCACAGCCCGTATTTTATGTGATATTCATCATAATGATAACTTTCAGCATCGCCTCTGTGTACTTTAACGGTTTATTAGGTACCGCAGCAACCTTATTTGGCCTTTCTATTCAATTTGTTATCACGGTAATCTATCTAGCTATTTGTTACATTGCAATAATCCACCTGCAAGTACCATTAACCGTTGCTTGGGCACTGGAGCTTACGTATTGGATTCCGGTGGGGATCATATCCTGGTGGTACCTTAAATCCAAGAGATGGCAGAGCTTAAAGATTTAAAATAATATGAATTCTTTCTGCTGACTTTCGTCAAATAAATTCAATTCACAAAATCACGAAGTGATTGCGCCATCATTTCCTATTGTATGTAAATTATCCGTATAAGTTTCACCTATAAGGCAAAAGATAATCATCTCACAGCTCTTTCTCTCCGTATTAAACAGAAGGCCAAGAACCACTTTAAGGGCAACGCTTGCCGTGCCATTAAAGTAGTCCTCAATTAAGCCTATCTGTTTTTCTATCTCCCTATAATCGTCTCCGAGCACAATATCCATTTCTAGCAGAGTGCCATCTTTTCCCTTTGCACCACTCCTACTTCAATAAAGTCACATCACCATTGAAGTGCAATACCTCGCCATCGTCATACAAGACATCCATCTGATACATAAATACGCCCGGCTGCATCGATTCGCCTTTATATTGTCCGTCCCATGTCTCCAGCTTATTGTCAAAACTCGCCTCTTCAAGATAATATACTCGCTCTCCCCATCTATCATAAATCTCCATATCCTTGATACCTACTACCTTGGGACCTGCTCCGATGATCAACACATCATTCACTCCATCTTTATTTGGACTGAAGGCATTCGGAATATACACATCGCGGTTCTTCACCACGAGTATCTGAACTATCCGCTCAATCACACAGCCCTTCTCATTGATCAAAGTCACCAATACTATCTGCGATTGCTCCGGCTTCACGAGAATACTATCACATATCTCCCCTGTACTGATACAGCTATATTCTCCCTCTATTTCCCATCTTACCTCGGACAGAATCGTCGTTACTGAGGATATATATATGACCGCTGAATCTCCTTCCTCTATCCGTATCGTGCTATCTATCGTTGCCGTAAATTCTTCCGGGGCTTCAAGCTCTATTGTATCGCGCACGATACAGCCATTGGCATCCTCCACCTCCAGGGCATATTCCCCTGGCTCCAAATCACTGAATACACCACTTGTATTCGTCTCTCCGGGCCTTAAGCGATAACTGAATGGGGATGTCCCATCCACTGCCGTCGCGCGGATCGTCCCGAGTTGTCCTCCCACACAAGCCAAGCCACTTAGATCGATGTTCACCTCTGTCAGGGACGTCGGATTCTCCTTCACTTCAACACTCGCGGTACTCGTACATCCATTCTCTGTATCTGTTACCTCTAGCGTATATATTCCCGCTGAATCTACCACCGCCTCAAGACTCTGTGCGCCGCTGCTTATATGCCCTTCACTCGTACTCCACGCATAACTGTACTTCGTCCCGCTCGAGGAGCCGGCTCCACTTATCTTTACGCTCCGCGTATTACAATCTAGCATCTCGCTTACACTTGCAACTGCTACCGGCGCTTCCCTATTCTCTTCTATCGGCACATCTATCGTTATCTCACAATTATTTACCGTGTCCGACAGCGTAAACGTATATACACCTGTGCTATTTACCGTCAACGTATAGGCCGTATCCAGAACATTCCCTTGCGGGTCTCGCCAGATCGCTATGATCGATGGACCCTTTGTCGATGCATTCGCATCAAGGTGGATCTCTTCCCGAGCACATGTCAGCTTCTCATACGGCGCTATCGAGGGTACCGGGACATCTTCCGATTGATCGATCCGGATCTCCCCTTCACTCGTACATCCACTCAGCGTATGTGTCACCGTAACTCGGTATAAGCCTCCCGAGAGTACCACCGGCCGTGGGCTATCTTCATCGCCTGCCTTTATCGACCCATTCTCCAGTGCCTCCCAGGCAAATTCTACTTCCCCTACAGGCTCACTCGCCGATGCATCCAGCGTTATCTCTTGCACCGTACACGTAATCGTCTGAGACGATGCACTTATATGCACTACAGGATCAGCATACCACGTCACTACTACCACATTACTACTATCCAGACACTCATCGCTCATATCTACGCCACTTCCACTCGGATCGCCAACATACACCTGAACTTCATAGCCTTCTCCTAAGCTCATCTGACTGCCGTCAAATCCAAATTCCCCTGTCGTATTCTGTGCCAATATCGTCCCACTCTGGTCTTTCAGGACATATTCCACTACATCATTGTCATCGGAACCGGCATTCCCGCTATAGCTTATCTGTACCGTCTCTCCCTCACACAGATTCGCATCTTCCACGCTTATCTGACCCGCTTCCGTGAGGCATGGACAGCTATAACTATCGCTCAAGACTATTGTATCACAGCCATTGCCATCACTTATATAAAATGTATAGGTGGAATCTTTCTGTATCGGATCTGATATAAATGTACCCCCGGTCAGCTGTCCGGCATCTCCTGTTACGACATAGCTACTTGCATCCCCGCCACTTATTGTGAAGCTTACCGTATATGTCTCTCCATCACTATTGCAATCTCTGCTTATCGATGTAGCATCAACTACCGGTGAATCGTACAAGCTTACACATACCTGAGCTTCATCTGAACACAAGCCATTTGTCTCCGTCCATTGAAAACAATATTGCCCCGGTGTGCCGTCTACTGTTACCTCCGTTTGAGCATTATTCGCTGTCGCTATTGTTACCGTGCCACTGCCTTGCGGCTGGCTTACAATCGTCCACTTACCAGCTCCTACCGATGGTATCGCACTTATATTGAATGTCGTACTACAGCTCGTCGTGTCATTCATCACGACTGCTTCAGGCTGTTCATAAAACATCACCTCTTGTGCTGCCGTAACCGCTAGACATTGATCTAGGATATCTACACTATCTGCTCCTACCTTATTCCCTACTATATAACTTATATAATACTCCACTCCGGCTTGTAAGGGTGGACCAAAACAAAATTCGCCCGTCGTATTGCTCATCAATATCGTCCCAAAACTCATCCCGACTGTATCTGTGTGTAAAATATACAGCCCGCCATCGTTATTATCCATATATTCTCCTGATGCATCATATAGCGCTTGCACACAACCGCCTTGTTCACAGGCCGTCAAGATACCCGTCGTATCCATCGTGCCTACTTCACTCTCACAATCACAATTCCCCACCATCTCTACCATCAATGGTCCGCAGCCCAGATTGTCATAAATCACTAAGGTATCCACTACGTCTATATCTGTCCAGTCTGAGGTCACCGTGGAATCAACCAGCGTCCCATTTCCACTCTGCAACACATAAGAACCACTTCCACCGGTAAGCTCAACTATCACGCGATACTCCGTCTTATCCGGTGAACAGTCTATCTTAAAGCTCGCCTGTATCGGAGCTCCCACAAAGCTCACATTCACACTCGATGTATCGCTGCACATATGATTGCTCGCTATCCAGCGGAATGTATAGTCGCCTACCTTCGTTACCGTCACTACTGTATTCCCTCGACTTGAATCCGCAAAGGTCGCTGTGCCCGGACCACTTACAAATTCCCATTTCCCGGGCATTGGGCCGCCATCCAAGGTGTCTGATAGCCCACAGAACGTCGTATCATTCCCCGCATCTGCTTCAGGGTAGGCATACCACACTACCGGCTGCCCTATCGCTACCTGCAAGCAGGGATCAAGGGTATCTACAACGCCTGTCCCGTCATCCGTTCCGATAATATGTGAGATATAATACGTCTCTCCATAGGTCATGCCTGCTTGAAAGCTAAACTCCCCTGTCTTATTCATGCCATATACCGTCCCCATTACGCTTCCGCTACCATCGTGCAAAATATAGCCTTCTGTATCATCCTTATCTAATGTCCCATCTCCATTATATGTCCCTTGCGCTACGCCATCCGCGCATAATTCTATAAGCGTCTGTTCCATGGTTCCCGCTGCGTTATCGCAATTACAGGTATGTTCTACATCGATGCTTGTTACACAGCCATTGGCATCTTCGATGGTGATGGTCTGACTGCTCTCTGAAGCAAAGGGATCACTTGTAAAGTTCCCGTTCCCATCGACACTTCCATTCCCACTCGTTACCGTAAACGGCGATGCTCCACTTACTGTAAAACTCACCGTGTATTCCGTCTGTGCAGGATTGCAATTATAACTCACTGAACTAAATTCAGGACCCGGAACATAATCCACGAGTAAGGTGTCAAATTTCTGACAGCCCGGACGGCCTTCCGTCCAGATTAATGTATAGCTTCCATACTTATCTACCGTCACCTCCGTACTCGGTGAACTCACATCTGCAAAACTTACCGTAGAGCCGGAAGGCGTATTCGCATAACTCCATTCTCCGGTGTTCCCCGGATCTGCCGTCACCGTAAAGGTCGGTGCACATTCCGTCCTGTCCGGACCAACGTCCGGCTGTGCTACATCGCTGATTACGATATCAAAACAGTATTCATCCGTAAAACCACAGGCCGTCATGACCTCTATGCACACTTCGCCTGCCTTCGCATGCGGCAAGGCCGTTAATTTATATTCTTCATTGGGGACTATCTCATCAACCAATATCCCATCAGGCTTCTCCGTGAATTGTACCTGCAAGATGAAATCTGTCGGCAAAAAGGGCGTAAAGTCGATATTCACCAGATAGTTCCCACTTGTGCCCGGACATAAGGTATCCGGTCCCTCTACTGAGACTATCTCCGGTATCCAGTCTTCTATGTTTATCGTATAGGGATCGGATTCAAAGGTACAGATCTGTCCATTCCCCAAGTCAACGGTCACTCGCAACACAATATCAAATCGACCGTCCGGTGAACCATAAGCCTCCAACTGTGCCTGGGTAAGGGTCAATTGTTGCCCCGTCGCTATAAGCGTATTCGTCGATACATCATACCATTCATAGGTCACCGTCAAGCGTGGATCATCGATATCCATCATATCCGAGGCGTACTTCGTAAAAATATAACTGAAGGTGATTCCTCCCGTAGCACACACGGGATCCGTAATCGTAAATAGACCTCCTACCATCTCTACTGTCATGTTGAAAAATGTATCACAGCCCGTTATCGGCGATATATCTACGTACTCCGCATTCTCCGTCGGATCCGTCGTCGTGAAACTCTCCCCCGTACTCGGATTTATATCAAAAAAGTACGGACCCGGATAACAGATAATCGTATCGACCTCCGTCGGATTCTCATCGTTCTCGTCCAGTACCGTTATATGGAGGATATATTCTCTACTACATCCTCCTGTAGCTGTCTCGACAAATGCACTGAACTCATGCTCTCCGGGGCTTAGACTTGTAAAATCTATGCTCGGATCATAGGGCCAGTTATAGTCGCTCCCTTCACAGATCGTCGCCGTTTCTTCAATGGGTGTCAAGTCTCTTATGAAATAGGTCTTGCACTCGTAGTCCGAGGTGTCGCAGTCATTTGCGGCAGCTACACAGACATCAAAACTCCCTTCCTGGTTGAAAATATTCTCTAAGGTTACACAGGGGCTACCGATATCAGACTTGATGGTATCGCCATTGGGGAGTATCCATAAAGTATAGGCGGCTCCTTCAGGAAGTTCATCTGCACAGATCGTTATCTCATCAGCGCCCAAGCATATTGTATCCGGCCCATTGAACTCCGGCAATTGAATATCTTGTGGCATTACCGTATTATCTAGCTGCGGTGGCTGACCTCCTTGTTCAACAGTTACCGTAACTTCACATAAGGCACCGGCACATCCATCAAAAACCATGTAGTAAGTAAATCCCGGCGTTGTATTAAAAGTATAGGTCTGCGTACCATTAATACAATCACAATTCCCGGCTACTACGTCAAGACCCGACACATGTGGAGGTGACTCTTGACATTCAGGGTCACCACTATAAATTGTAAACTGTAGGGATGCAGAGCCCCCGCTACAATTTGCTATTGATATGGTTATCGAAACTTGTGTAGCTCCGGCAACAAAAGCAAACCAATTAGGATCATGCAGAGCACAACCTACAGGAAATCCAGGATAATTATATTGACCCGGATGCGCATCCATTGCTAAGAAGTACTTGTTTATCTGCTTAAATCCACAGACAGGTTCTGCTTCACAAGGCATAAAGGTTGGATAAACCGTCACAGGAGGTTGAGCTTCAACCTGAACAGAACACAGTAAGATTAAGAAGGTGCTTAATGTATAGGCAATATTTTTAAGACTAAAGGAGTAAAGTTTTTTCATATTATAAATTCTAGTATTTGTACTATGTTTTTCATAAATATTCTGATGAATATGGTACTATTAAGAGTAGGTTTTACTTTCATCTGCTGCTTGAGCGAGGAAAGTTAAGTAAAAATATATTTACTAAGGCATTTTTGATGTCCCATTATAAAACAGTTAAGATTTTTACTTACCTTGATAGAGTCATAATACCCAAATCATGCAATACGCCAGAGAGGCACACGTAGGGATTGAAGTTAAGTGCAAAAGCCTTTGAATAGTGCGCAATTTACGAAGTAAGCTTCCCAGAAAAGAATAAAAATACTAATTAGTAATTAAGTGCATACACTCAACATTACTATACTGATAGTCTTAATGTTAATTGTTCCTGCTTGATTTTGATAGCGGCATTTTCTATCTCAAAGCCTGAGTAATCTCTGTAATCAGATTCATTATCTTCTGTGTCCTCTGTGGCCAGGCAATAACACTTAAAGTTTATGAATTAATTCAATCTGTACATTAAGACTATACAATAAATATCAAATCGCATAGAGAATCTCAACTTCTATGACTTAGGCCTGGGTATTAACGTCCATTGATTTCCAGGGGCCACCTTCTATCTCCCTATAATCGTCTCCGAGCACAATATCCATTTCTAGCAGAGTGCCATCTTTTCCCTTTGCACCACTCCTACTTCAATAAAGTCACATCACCATTGAAGTGCAATACCTCGCCATCGTCATACAAGACATCCATCTGATACATAAATACGCCCGGCTGCATCGATTCGCCTTTATATTGTCCGTCCCATGTCTCCAGCTTATTGTCAAAACTCGCCTCTTCAAGATAATATACTCGCTCTCCCCATCTATCATAAATCTCCATATCCTTGATACCTACTACCTTGGGACCTGCTCCGATGATCAACACATCATTCACTCCATCTTTATTTGGACTGAAGGCATTCGGAATATACACATCGCGGTTCTTCACCACGAGTATCTGAACTATCCGCTCAATCACACAGCCCTTCTCATTGATCAAAGTCACCAATACTATCTGCGATTGCTCCGGCTTCACGAGAATACTATCACATATCTCCCCTGTACTGATACAGCTATATTCTCCCTCTATTTCCCATCTTACCTCGGACAGAATCGTCGTTACTGAGGATATATATATGACCGCTGAATCTCCTTCCTCTATCCGTATCGTGCTATCTATCGTTGCCGTAAATTCTTCCGGGGCTTCAAGCTCTATTGTATCGCGCACGATACAGCCATTGGCATCCTCCACCTCCAGGGCATATTCCCCTGGCTCCAAATCACTGAATACACCACTTGTATTCGTCTCTCCGGGCCTTAAGCGATAACTGAATGGGGATGTCCCATCCACTGCCGTCGCGCGGATCGTCCCGAGTTGTCCTCCCACACAAGCCAAGCCACTTAGATCGATGTTCACCTCTGTCAGGGACGTCGGATTCTCCTTCACTTCAACACTCGCGGTACTCGTACATCCATTCTCTGTATCTGTTACCTCTAGCGTATATATTCCCGCTGAATCTACCACCGCCTCAAGACTCTGTGCGCCGCTGCTTATATGCCCTTCACTCGTACTCCACGCATAACTGTACTTCGTCCCGCTCGAGGAGCCGGCTCCACTTATCTTTACGCTCCGCGTATTACAATCTAGCATCTCGCTTACACTTGCAACTGCTACCGGCGCTTCCCTATTCTCTTCTATCGGCACATCTATCGTTATCTCACAATTATTTACCGTGTCCGACAGCGTAAACGTATATACACCTGTGCTATTTACCGTCAACGTATAGGCCGTATCCAGAACATTCCCTTGCGGGTCTCGCCAGATCGCTATGATCGATGGACCCTTTGTCGATGCATTCGCATCAAGGTGGATCTCTTCCCGAGCACATGTCAGCTTCTCATACGGCGCTATCGAGGGTACCGGGACATCTTCCGATTGATCGATCCGGATCTCCCCTTCACTCGTACATCCACTCAGCGTATGTGTCACCGTAACTCGGTATAAGCCTCCCGAGAGTACCACCGGCCGTGGGCTATCTTCATCGCCTGCCTTTATCGACCCATTCTCCAGTGCCTCCCAGGCAAATTCTACTTCCCCTACAGGCTCACTCGCCGATGCATCCAGCGTTATCTCTTGCACCGTACACGTAATCGTCTGAGACGATGCACTTATATGCACTACAGGATCAGCATACCACGTCACTACTACCACATTACTACTATCCAGACACTCATCGCTCATATCTACGCCACTTCCACTCGGATCGCCAACATACACCTGAACTTCATAGCCTTCTCCTAAGCTCATCTGACTGCCGTCAAATCCAAATTCCCCTGTCGTATTCTGTGCCAATATCGTCCCACTCTGGTCTTTCAGGACATATTCCACTACATCATTGTCATCGGAACCGGCATTCCCGCTATAGCTTATCTGTACCGTCTCTCCCTCACACAGATTCGCATCTTCCACGCTTATCTGACCCGCTTCCGTGAGGCATGGACAGCTATAACTATCGCTCAAGACTATTGTATCACAGCCATTGCCATCACTTATATAAAATGTATAGGTGGAATCTTTCTGTATCGGATCTGATATAAATGTACCCCCGGTCAGCTGTCCGGCATCTCCTGTTACGACATAGCTACTTGCATCCCCGCCACTTATTGTGAAGCTTACCGTATATGTCTCTCCATCACTATTGCAATCTCTGCTTATCGATGTAGCATCAACTACCGGTGAATCGTACAAGCTTACACATACCTGAGCTTCATCTGAACACAAGCCATTTGTCTCCGTCCATTGAAAACAATATTGCCCCGGTGTGCCGTCTACTGTTACCTCCGTTTGAGCATTATTCGCTGTCGCTATTGTTACCGTGCCACTGCCTTGCGGCTGGCTTACAATCGTCCACTTACCAGCTCCTACCGATGGTATCGCACTTATATTGAATGTCGTACTACAGCTCGTCGTGTCATTCATCACGACTGCTTCAGGCTGTTCATAAAACATCACCTCTTGTGCTGCCGTAACCGCTAGACATTGATCTAGGATATCTACACTATCTGCTCCTACCTTATTCCCTACTATATAACTTATATAATACTCCACTCCGGCTTGTAAGGGTGGACCAAAACAAAATTCGCCCGTCGTATTGCTCATCAATATCGTCCCAAAACTCATCCCGACTGTATCTGTGTGTAAAATATACAGCCCGCCATCGTTATTATCCATATATTCTCCTGATGCATCATATAGCGCTTGCACACAACCGCCTTGTTCACAGGCCGTCAAGATACCCGTCGTATCCATCGTGCCTACTTCACTCTCACAATCACAATTCCCCACCATCTCTACCATCAATGGTCCGCAGCCCAGATTGTCATAAATCACTAAGGTATCCACTACGTCTATATCTGTCCAGTCTGAGGTCACCGTGGAATCAACCAGCGTCCCATTTCCACTCTGCAACACATAAGAACCACTTCCACCGGTAAGCTCAACTATCACGCGATACTCCGTCTTATCCGGTGAACAGTCTATCTTAAAGCTCGCCTGTATCGGAGCTCCCACAAAGCTCACATTCACACTCGATGTATCGCTGCACATATGATTGCTCGCTATCCAGCGGAATGTATAGTCGCCTACCTTCGTTACCGTCACTACTGTATTCCCTCGACTTGAATCCGCAAAGGTCGCTGTGCCCGGACCACTTACAAATTCCCATTTCCCGGGCATTGGGCCGCCATCCAAGGTGTCTGATAGCCCACAGAACGTCGTATCATTCCCCGCATCTGCTTCAGGGTAGGCATACCACACTACCGGCTGCCCTATCGCTACCTGCAAGCAGGGATCAAGGGTATCTACAACGCCTGTCCCGTCATCCGTTCCGATAATATGTGAGATATAATACGTCTCTCCATAGGTCATGCCTGCTTGAAAGCTAAACTCCCCTGTCTTATTCATGCCATATACCGTCCCCATTACGCTTCCGCTACCATCGTGCAAAATATAGCCTTCTGTATCATCCTTATCTAATGTCCCATCTCCATTATATGTCCCTTGCGCTACGCCATCCGCGCATAATTCTATAAGCGTCTGTTCCATGGTTCCCGCTGCGTTATCGCAATTACAGGTATGTTCTACATCGATGCTTGTTACACAGCCATTGGCATCTTCGATGGTGATGGTCTGACTGCTCTCTGAAGCAAAGGGATCACTTGTAAAGTTCCCGTTCCCATCGACACTTCCATTCCCACTCGTTACCGTAAACGGCGATGCTCCACTTACTGTAAAACTCACCGTGTATTCCGTCTGTGCAGGATTGCAATTATAACTCACTGAACTAAATTCAGGACCCGGAACATAATCCACGAGTAAGGTGTCAAATTTCTGACAGCCCGGACGGCCTTCCGTCCAGATTAATGTATAGCTTCCATACTTATCTACCGTCACCTCCGTACTCGGTGAACTCACATCTGCAAAACTTACCGTAGAGCCGGAAGGCGTATTCGCATAACTCCATTCTCCGGTGTTCCCCGGATCTGCCGTCACCGTAAAGGTCGGTGCACATTCCGTCCTGTCCGGACCAACGTCCGGCTGTGCTACATCGCTGATTACGATATCAAAACAGTATTCATCCGTAAAACCACAGGCCGTCATGACCTCTATGCACACTTCGCCTGCCTTCGCATGCGGCAAGGCCGTTAATTTATATTCTTCATTGGGGACTATCTCATCAACCAATATCCCATCAGGCTTCTCCGTGAATTGTACCTGCAAGATGAAATCTGTCGGCAAAAAGGGCGTAAAGTCGATATTCACCAGATAGTTCCCACTTGTGCCCGGACATAAGGTATCCGGTCCCTCTACTGAGACTATCTCCGGTATCCAGTCTTCTATGTTTATCGTATAGGGATCGGATTCAAAGGTACAGATCTGTCCATTCCCCAAGTCAACGGTCACTCGCAACACAATATCAAATCGACCGTCCGGTGAACCATAAGCCTCCAACTGTGCCTGGGTAAGGGTCAATTGTTGCCCCGTCGCTATAAGCGTATTCGTCGATACATCATACCATTCATAGGTCACCGTCAAGCGTGGATCATCGATATCCATCATATCCGAGGCGTACTTCGTAAAAATATAACTGAAGGTGATTCCTCCCGTAGCACACACGGGATCCGTAATCGTAAATAGACCTCCTACCATCTCTACTGTCATGTTGAAAAATGTATCACAGCCCGTTATCGGCGATATATCTACGTACTCCGCATTCTCCGTCGGATCCGTCGTCGTGAAACTCTCCCCCGTACTCGGATTTATATCAAAAAAGTACGGACCCGGATAACAGATAATCGTATCGACCTCCGTCGGATTCTCATCGTTCTCGTCCAGTACCGTTATATGGAGGATATATTCTCTACTACATCCTCCTGTAGCTGTCTCGACAAATGCACTGAACTCATGCTCTCCGGGGCTTAGACTTGTAAAATCTATGCTCGGATCATAGGGCCAGTTATAGTCGCTCCCTTCACAGATCGTCGCCGTTTCTTCAATGGGTGTCAAGTCTCTTATGAAATAGGTCTTGCACTCGTAGTCCGAGGTGTCGCAGTCATTTGCGGCAGCTACACAGACATCAAAACTCCCTTCCTGGTTGAAAATATTCTCTAAGGTTACACAGGGGCTACCGATATCAGACTTGATGGTATCGCCATTGGGGAGTATCCATAAAGTATAGGCGGCTCCTTCAGGAAGTTCATCTGCACAGATCGTTATCTCATCAGCGCCCAAGCATATTGTATCCGGCCCATTGAACTCCGGCAATTGAATATCTTGTGGCATTACCGTATCATCTAGCTGCGGTGGCTGACCTCCTTGTTTTATAGTGATTAACACATCGCATAAATCACTACTCCACCCATCCAATACCAGATAATACGTATAGCCCGGAACTGTATTAAAAGTAAAGGTATATTGTCCGGGTCCCAATGGTGGATTACACTGTCCTGCTATGGAATTTAAGCCGGTTATAGTAACATTGGAACCGTTAATTTGACACTCGGGATCTCCATCATAAATTGTCAACTGAACCCCATTGCCATTATTACAGTTTTTTAATTCAATAATCAGAGTGACCTCAAAAGATCCGGCAACGAAGGCAAACCAATTGGCATTATTTAACCCACATCCATTATTGGGGGGGTCCGGGTATCCACCACTATAGGGTGTATTCTCCATATCAAGGAAATAATTATTAATTGTCTGAAAGCCGCATTGAGGCTCAGCATCACATGGAGTATATGCCGGTTCAACTTCCTCACCAGGCTGTGCTGAAAGTGGTGCTCCATGACAGACCAAGAAAATAAAGAAAGCGTATAAGATAGCTTTCAAAGGGATTAAGTATAAATTCTTCATAAATATCTATTTCTTGTAATGATGCTAAATAGGATTTTGAACCTTAATTTCTGTTACAGAGACTTTTTTGCTTAAAATCGCTGCTTCAAGAAGGTAAGATACGATATTTTTTAGATAATAAGCTCAGAGTTCTATATTCACTTAACTTCTAGAATTTTTAGAGTTAAGATTCTCGGAATCTAGGTATTAACAAATTATGAAAATGTGTGGACTTGTTTATAAAAAAATATCTAATAATTGTTATTACTTCATTTTTATTATTACTCTTGGGAAAATATTTCAATCATTGAATTCTTAAGAGAACTATTGTATAAAAAATATGAAGCACCTAATCTTAATAATTTGTTTTATAATAAATTTCTCCTGTTATATTCAAAGTCAAGGAATGGCATATATTGATAAAATATATCATGTGTGTACTGAGCTTGAAAAGGGATATGTACAAATGGGGCTAAATGGTCCCCCAAGCAATTACGATTACGAATGGGAAGATGGAACTAAAAGGGGTCTATAATAAAAGTAGTGGAAATAGAATTAACTTGTGGGCAAAAAC
>CAYTBT010000050.1:0-17039 GCA_964436125.1 uncultured Saprospiraceae bacterium
AATTCATTTGTTTGTCTGTATCTATTCGCATTGTCATTCAAAAATGGCACATAACTTGTATATATACGCAATAATACCATTTTCTCCTTTTCTATCCTAATTTTCCCACAATTATTGAATAGCTTACATTAGATCGACATTTTTCTTATTGCGCATATCGTATTGACGCATTGCGTATTTCTCATATGTTTACAGCGCGTTTGTCTCGATATATACAATATGCGCAATTTCTGTTAATGGATAAGAATATGCTAGACTACGATTTCCTTACCTGCTTATTCTGAAAGTCTCTTACGGATGCGGCTTAAACTTTCAGAGGTTACGCCGAGGTAGGTTGCTATGACTTTGAGGGGTGTTCTCTGAAAAATATCAGGCCTTTCTTCAACAAGTTTGATATAGCGCTCTGTAGGTGTTAATGTTAATAAATTAATTTACTCACGTTGTTTTTCGATGTATCTGGCTTCAAGAATGGTGTTAGTGATGCGCAGGCCTAGTGCTTGCGATTGCAATTGCTTTAATTTTTCATAAGAGAGCGACCATAATTCGATATCTTCCAGGCACTCGGTTTTAATGATAGATGGTATTTGCGTAAGCTGTAATAAAATCAAAGTAGATAAAATTTCTTCCTGTCCTCATTGCAATATTTGCTACCGGGAGAATCTTATCATGGTTGGGATTCACGATAGGTATAGATTTCCGCATATACGAGGCGTCGAATCTCGTAGCTTGTGTTTTGTATCTGCCTATAGGTAGTGTGTGACCTAGTTACTAGCTTACTTTATCTTCTTTTTCCCTATCTTGGCGACCTCCGAGCCTATTAAACTCACCCCAATCCCAAATAATGCGCCATTTCCGAAATAATGGCCTACCTTATCAATATCCAGGGTGAGCCCAAATAATCCAATTCCTACGCAGATAGCACCTATTCCTATTTTTCGCTTGGTATTCATTCCTATTCTTTTAACTCGAATTTAATTCGAGGATTTATAATATTCTGTTTCTCTATTCAGACAGAGGACCTATCATAATAGTAAAATTTAAGCCGTCATCGATCCTTGTTGAAACAGCCTTGAGCCGCTTACAGCTATATTTGACTGATTCCTCAGAGTATATGTAATACAATTCAACCGCTACATGTTCCGTAAACGAATTGAAAAGATCCACGCCCGTGCGATCATCAGGATTATAGAGAATAAATGTACTGTTACAATTTAAGGAAGGAGTGTAGAATCGCGCATCTTTTTCCGGCTATTAAAGGACACTGCTGAAGGCATGATGTGCGGAATTGACAGCCTATTTAAGACTGTGTATAAGCTATGAATAAGTCGAGATTGGGTGAATAGATTTTATGGAACAGTGAGCAAGACAGGAATCTATCATTGGGTTTCCTATATAATCGGCAGGCGGATGCTGAACCATGAGAATTGCGGATATACATATTTTCTGTAAAAGTGTGATGAGATAAAGACAGCATTTCAGATTACTTCATTTATCAACTAAATCATCACCGATCATCTTTATGCATCTGGATATCCAAGTATCACATCAAATTTCTGAAGATTCCGCCCGCGAGATATTTTCTTGAAATCGCAGAATAATTGTAAGTTGCAGTCATGGGAAAATTACGCTGGAAAATTGCACAATATTTTGAGAGAAAATGGTGGAATAATTACCTGAAGAAGAAAGATCCGGAGGAATATCTCCGGTGGAAAAATCGATATTGGGCGGAATTCCTTGAAAAATTTGGATATGACAGAGCTGATTTTCAGGACCCGATTCTAGATATCGGATGTGGTCCGGCAGGAATATTTATTCTCTTTACAGAGGGCACTGTGCATGCGCTCGACCCATTGCTGGATAAATATGTAGAAGACGGAGCATTGCAGAAGAGGAATTATCCCAATGTTGATTTTTGCACTTCTTCATTTGAAGATTTTCATAGCGAGGATAAATTTCAGACGATTTTCTGTTTAAATGCTATCAATCACTTTGAAGACATTGAATTAAGCTTCCGCAAATTGCGGGAACGCGCAGCACCCGATGCACGGATATTTTTATCCATAGATGCCCATAAATACAGGTCATTAAAGCGGATATTTGCTCTTTTTCAATGGGACATCCTTCATCCACATCAATATACACGTGAAGAATACGAGGAATTTCTGCGGAGAAACAAGCTAGGCATAGTCTCGAGTAAACTCATGGAAAAGCATAGCATGTTTGATTATTGGGTGATGGAGCTCAAGCCGATTTAAACGATTCTCTCCACAAGGATTATAAATCATGGAGGAAGTGCCGACATAAGGAGAAGGAAGAATTCCTAAGTGTTCAATGGCACGATTCTGGAATAAAATCTATATGGCAGGCATAAATTGAGGACTAATGACGTTATTATTTAAAGACTTGTATAACAAGCAGAAAAAATTTCTGTTATAAAAGCAGAAAAGATGAATTAAGGAACAATAATTGATTAATCTTAAGAAAAATACAGATTACATTAAAGAAATAGTTGATAAGTAAGTACGGAATTATGCAGACAAGGCTTGTATTGTGGGGTGAAAACTCCAAGGAAGAAAAGATATTGATAGCGCTAGATTTATTGGAAGCGGAGAATCAGGTAAAAATGTGGACATTTCCACACAGTGAAGTATCGGAAGACTTTTTTCAATTGATGATGAATGAGTGGAGATTTGGGAAAGAGGTAAGTTTTCCGGAGAGCTCCCAAGAAAAAGTATTGGAAATTAATCTGGCGGAAGATTTATTGCCGGTAGATATCAAGGTAAGCAATACTGACCTGGTACAACGAGCCAAGGCAGAATGGCAATTTGTCATTGCTTCCAATAAGATGTTTTCTACCTATGATGCCGAGGTGGACGACCTGAATGATAAAGCCAATTCTCTCGATTCATTCTCTCCGAGTTTATGGGATGAGATGAAGGCATACTGGAACAAAGTTCAGAAGCAGATATACGACAAGAATCTCTATGGGAGTCATGCAGATACCTTGAGGAAGAAAACTGATGCGGTATTTGACAAGCTCAAAGATTTGCGTAAGCTGAGAGATAAAGCATTCAGGGAAGAGTCGAGCAAGAGATCGGAAGAATTTTTTAAAACTCTAGACGAGGTAGAGGAGCGCATTAAAAAGGGACTGGGGCTCAGACCTATCTTTGAAGAATTGAAGAAGATACAGCGGAATTTTAATAAAACCGACATGGTCAGAGACCACAAGAATAAGGTGTATAAACGCATTGATGCCTTATTTAAGAAAGTGAAGAAAGAGCTCTTCGGCGAGAAATCGACGGACTCGACTCCGGTGAATAAAATGCAACGCAGATATGATGGTCTCATGAAAGCCATCAAAAAAATGAAAAATTCTATCAAGCGCGATGAAGACGACCTTTATTATGAAGGAAAGCGGAAAGACAGATCTCAAGGACAGCTTGAGGACCAGTTGAGAGAAGCAAAACTTGCGATGATTCAGGAACGCTTAAATTCTAAACGGAACAAGCTTGAAGATATGCATAAAACGCGTACAAAAATTGAAAGCCGTCTCAAGAAGCTACTGAAAAAAGAGGAGGAAAAAGCCAAGAAAGAAGAATTGAAGAAAGCCAAGGAGGCTGCAGCTGCACAGATTGATAAATCTATTGAACAGCAGAAGAAAAATATTGACAATGAAAAAATTAAGCATGCTGTTGCTACGATAAAAGGAGAGGCCAAAGCCAAGGGGACATCACAGACTCCTCCGGAAAAGCTTGCGACCAATCGCATAAAGAATGTTTCTGCGATTGCTGCCTTAAACTCAGAAGAAGAATAAGGTAGTCAGGCTAGGCAAGTGCTTTCTGCGCTTCAGGAGACATACGTTTATAGTGGGAAAATTTCCGCGTATATTTTGACTTGCCTTGAGATAATGAACGCAGCGTAGAGCTGTATTTATATAACTGACTCAGCGGTACTTCAGCTGTGATGCGCTGATAGTTTTTGACGGTATCCATTCCCTGGATAACGCCGTGCCTACTCTGGAGATCACTCATTATATCCCCCATAACATCTTGTGTACAGAGAATTGAGACCTCGTAAATGGGCTCCAGAGCGATAACTCCGGCGGATTCCATGGCTTGCTTAAAGGCATTTGCGGAAGCTATCTGAAAGGCCATATCATTACTGTCAACGCTGTGCATCTTCCCGTCGAGTATGCTTACCCTGACATTCTGAACCGGCGATCCGGTGAGAGGTCCGGCCTCCATTTCTTGCCTGATTCCTTTTTCAACGGCATTCATATAACGGCTATCAATAGCACCGCCTACTATACACCAGAGGAAATCAAGAATACCACCTTGCTCAAGTTCAATTGATTTATGCGCCCGGATATTGAGGTCTGCAGGCTCCGGCATGCCTTCCTGATATGGTTCTAGTCGCAGGTGTACTTGTGCAAATTGTCCTGCGCCTCCAGATTGCTTTTTATGTCTATAATTTACTTCTGCCGAGCCTGTTATTGTCTCGCGCAAGGGAACCTTCGGCTCTTCAAAGTCAATTTTTACGCCATCTACTTTATTAATGCGATATGCGGCAAGGTCAAGATGTAATTGTCCTTGGCCGTGCAAAATCGTCTGTTTTAATTCCTTATTATGCTCTATTTTCAGCGTCGGATCTTCTTCTTGAAGATTATGCAGGGCCTTGACCATTTTTTCAAAGTGCGCCTTGCCCGGATCTTTAATGGCCGTTCTTATCAAGGGTTGTGGGAATTGAATCTTACGGACAGGGGAATCTGACTTCCCATTGACTAGAGTATCATTGGTATGCGTATTTTTTAACTTTAGGCTCACACCGAGATCCCCCGCTGAGAGCTCATTGACACCGGACCTTTCTTTTCCATAACAGATGAACAGCTGGTTTATCCTCTCAGAATCGTCTTTTGTTAAGTTTCGTAGCTCTGTCCCCGGCGTTAATTTCCCTGAAACAAGCTTAAAATACGATACTCGCCCCACTTGAGGTTCTGTCATGGTCTTATAGACAAAGAGCTTTGTGTCCCCGCTTTCATCACATTTTATAAGCTCACCATCACTATCTTTCATTCCCAGCGGACTTGAAGCGATATCGTTTATGAAGCCCATAATTCTTCCTGAGCCCATATTTTTTAATCCGCTTACGCAAAAGACGGGGTAGATCTCTTGCTGGGTAAGTGCAATACGGAGGCCTTGCGTTAATTCCGCTTCACTCAATGTCCCCTTTTCAAAATAAAGTTCCATCAGCTCCTCATCATTCTCTGCAGCAGCCTCAACAATGGCATTATGTAATTCCTTGGCACGTTGCATATATGCCTCGGGTATCGGTTCTTTTTTCGGCTTACCCCCGCCTTCCGGAAATACGTACATAGTCATCCGTAAAGCGTCGATAATCGCATTGAAATCCTCTCGTTCATTGACTGGAAACTGAAAAGGAATTACTGAACTACCAAACTGTTCCCTCGCCTGAGCCAGGGTTTTTTCATAATCCGCCTTGGGATGATCAAGTTTATTTATGCAGAGGATTGTCGGCGTTCCTTCCTCCTGAATTGTATCCCACAAGATTTCAATTCCTACTTCTAGCCCTTCACTGGCATTCAGAAGTAATAAAGCAGTATCAGTAACCTTTAATGCCGATAGTATCTCACCGATGAAATCGTCAGAACCCGGAGTGTCCACGATATTTATCTTTGTACCACGCCAGTCCGTATGCATGAGCGATGTAAATATGGAATATCCTTTGTCCTTTTCAATAAAGGTATAGTCTGAACTTGTATTTTTGTCTTCGATAGTCCCACGTGTAGGAATACTCCCAGATTCATAAAGCATTGTCTCAGCAAGCGTGGTCTTGCCGGAAGAATGGTGTCCCAGGAGTGCAACATTTCTTATTTTTTCTGTAGGATATGCCATAAGTAATATAATTATGGGTGAAAGAATACCGCTTCTGTTTAAGCTTGAAGCACCATTAAATTTACAATTTTTACTTCAGAAATTCCAGCCATTAGCAGTTTTCTGTTTATATAAATAAAATAATAAATTATAAGCTATTCATTTTCATGAAGCAATACATATCCTTCCGGAATCAATATTTTTGTCCATTGGATTTAATCTGATGAAATCAACCATTGAATCCGGTGAAAAAAAGCTGGAAAGATGTAATGAGAATAGCGATAAGAAAATTAACTACTCTATTGTGTCGAGCACTTCAGGGATAAAACGGTTTTTCTGCTTCTTTTTATTGGTCTCGAGTTCCGATTTTAAGCTATAATCGATGTCGTATTCCTTTAAAACGATATCCATAATATAGTCATCACCTTCCACATAGCCTCTTTTAAGATTGTAGTTGAAAAACATACCTATACCTTGCCAGTATGTTGCTATAAAATTTCCTCTTAATGAAGCCACGAGCTCATAAGTAGATTTACCGAGTTCTCTCTCTATCATCTTGGTGAGAATGGTTCCTTGTAGCTTGGTTAAATCCTTTAACTTATCTTTTAACTCATGCTTTAATTTTTTCTGCAGTCGCCGTATATGCTTTTTTCTATGGCGCTTATCCATGTGCTCTGTAACGTATTCCGTTTCTCTGAATAAACGGACGGCTTTCACAGCATAAGGATAGACAATCTCTGCATACTTTTTATATCGCTTGTAACGCGCATAATCCAGCCTACTTTTAAATGCAGTCGGAGAGACATAGGTGATTTCATTCAATTCTGCGAGAATCAGAGTGTCTCCATCATCAATAATCGCATTGTACTCTTTTCCGTTTATCATGAGTTTTATCGTCCCGGCTGTTGTATCTTGACCGAGTAATTTACCCCCAAATAAAAGGGAGCAAAAGATGCATGTAAAAAACAGGTATTTCATATTACGTATAAGTTACAGCACTGTAACGTATAATAATCCTCGATATGTTCTTAAGGAATGTTAAAATCTTTAAAATTTATCTTAATATAGCGTAATCCTTCAAGCCATTGAACGTTAAATAGTATCAAGCGGTAGGCATAAACTATAAAAAATCTCCCACAATATATTATGATTAAATATAATATGTTATATTTGTACTGTAAAAGAGTCGATATGTGTAAAAGATTGGTCATTATTGTTGTACTTATAGGCTTGTGTAACTCTCTAGTTTATTCACAGAAGCTGGAAAAGCTCCCCGCGGAGATAAATACGGCATACGATGAGATTCTACCTGTATTATCTGCCGATGGAAGTCGTTTATACTTTACTCGCGTCGGATATCCTATCTCAAGTAAGAGTATCGTTCAAGTGAATAGGCAGAGCATAAGAGAGGGATTCAGCCAAGACTCCTTATTGCGTATTATATATTCAGACCTTGCAAACCGCCCCATCCAGAATCCTATGGGATCGAGGTACAATCAAGATATCTGGATAGCAGACTTAGATGATAATAGAAATGTTGAGAAGGTGTGGCATCCGGAATCTCCGATAAATAATGCTTTGCCCAATGCGGTGCTCAGTGTCATACATGACACAGGTGATCTTATCCTTTTAAATCAATATAAACCCTCTGATTACACCTATGAAGGAATAAGCATCTGCAATGAGCCGGAAGAACAGAGTTATTCCCTTCCACAAGCACTTACTGTGTACGATTATGGATCAGAAGACAATACCATAAACTTGAGTATCAGCCATGATGGAGAGATAATTGTATGGTCGCTCAAGAAAGAGGGTGGATATGGAGATAGGGACCTCTATGTTTCTTTCAGAGTAGCTTATCACACATACACAGCGCCCAAAAATCTCGGCCCGGATATAAATACGCCCTTCAGAGAAAGTGCACCTTATCTTTCCCGGGATGGAAAAACACTTTATTTCTCTTCCAATAAGCCCGGAAGCATCGGTGGAACGGATATTTTCTATGCAGAACGGCTTGATTATAGCTGGACAAATTGGTCACGCATTCATTCTATGAAGGCACCGATCAATTCGATCTACGACGACTCTCAACCTATGCCATCACCCGATGGAAAACATCTGTACTTTACTTCCAAGCGCAGTGGCAACAGTGATATTTATAAATACACTTTTCCTACCGAAGAAAAAGAAATTGAGAAAAGACCTATACCGATTCATGGTATTGTGGTTGATGCCGAGACGGATGAACCCATTGCCGCTGAAATCAGCTGGGGAAAAGCCGGTACAAGAATCAATAAGATGCCGCATTATTTCCGTTCTACAACCGGTGACTTCAACACAGAGCTTATGAGCAGTGCATCTTATGTGTTTTATGCGGATAAGCCCGGATATAATTCTAGTATTGTCGATGTGCATCTTTCACAGTATAATTTACTGAAAGACTCAGTGATTCACGTCCGCATTGCTTTAAAACGAAAGGAAAATATTGACGACTACAGAAACCAGGTGGAAAAACAAGTAGCCACCGCAATTTTAAAACAAAGTGAACCCACGATTATCGATAGTTTCTATATCGAGAAATCTGTTATCTTGCACAATATTTATTTTAAACGATCTGAAGCTGTTGTACTGAGAAAAAGCTGGCCGGCACTGGATGATTTATATCGATCACTTGTCAGGAATCCACAGAAAGTTATCCTTATCAGTGGACATACCGACAACGTAGGACCGGAGAAGCTTTTAATGGAACTTTCCGAGGAAAGGGCAAAAGCGATAAAAGCTTATCTGGTTAAAAAAGGCATTAATCCGGAGAGGATAAAAACCATCGGTTACGGAGCTAAGAGACCATTAAATGATAATTCTAGCGAGAAGGAAAGGCAACAAAATAGGCGCGTTGAGATTTCATTTATAAAGTAGAAAACACAATTATCGGATATGATGCGAGCTATTACTACCGTTTTTTCTTATCTCTTTCATCCTCTCCTTGCTTTAACATACATATTAATTATCTTGATGTGGATTGACCCGACGGTCTTTGCATCCTATTCTGTAGGTGGAAAAAAGGGTTTGCTGGCAATGACTTTTTTTTCGACTTTTCTCATTCCCGCGCTTGCAGTAGTCATGCTTTATAAACTTGACTTTGTTAAAAGCATAAAAATGCCCAAGCACAAGGACAGAATCGTTCCCCTTTTGATAGCTATGACCTGCTACTACTCTGTATTCGCCTTCCTATTTAAGCAAGTGGATAGCCCGGACATCTTTCAAGTTGCGACGCTCGGTGCATGTATGGCTATGTCAATCGCCTTTATCATTACGATCTTTTATAAAATAAGCCTGCATGCCATCGGAATGGGGGCAATGCTGGCCATGACTGTTTATGCATGTTTCTACTATGGCAATATAAATGTCCATGTTGATCTGGGATTTCTCGGTACTTACTACACTCCGCTACTTGTCATCCTCTTTATTATTGTGCTCTTGGCGGGTATCGTTATGAGCGCACGATTGTATTTAAAGGCACATACACCATTGCAAGTGTATAGCGGAATAATTCTCGGCTTTGTCGTACAATTTATCGCATTTCCTGTATTTCAATTATTTCAAGCGTTATGAATAAATCTATAGGATTATTCTTCGGCTCATTTAACCCGATACACATCGGTCATCTCATCATTGCCAATTATATGGCAACGCGAAGCACAATTGACCAGGTGTGGCTTGTTGTAAGCCCGCATAATCCCTTAAAGGATAAATCTACTCTAGCCCCCGATTATGACAGATTGCATCTCGTCAATATAAGCATCGATGATAATCCACGCTTAAAAAGCTCAACAATTGAGTTCAAGTTGCCACAGCCTTCTTACACAATTGATACCCTTACTTACCTAAAAGAAAAGTATCCCGAGAAGGATTTTTCCTTAATTATGGGAGGAGATAATCTCATGACCCTGCACAAGTGGAAAAACTATGAACTCCTCTTGAGAGATTACCATATTCACGTGTACAAGCGTCCTCAATATGAGCTAGGTCGGTTTAAGGATCACCCCGCAGTTTCCGTTTATGAAGATGTACCACAGATGAATATAAGTGCAAGTTACCTCAGAAAACGGATTGCAGCCGGAGATAGCATTCAATATCTTGTCCCTGATGCCGTTTATAAATATCTCCTTGGCTCCAATATGTACAAATAACTGTTTTATGCGTTATTCTTATATGAAAAATACTCTAGCTGTTAAATATCTGAGCACTTTTCTCCTGATGTTGCTTGCCTCCCTTTTGCTGAAACCGCTGAATGCCCAGGATTCATTGAGAATCGGAGATGAATTTGACTATCTTGCCTACCAGATCTTTTCACATCATGTAGAAACGCCACGATACTATTATTCCACCGCCGACGTGGGCCTCGTAAAATGGGATAAAAACGACTATTCCTATGAACTCTTATCTAAGGTTGATGGACTGAGCGATGTTGAGCCTAGTCAGATTGCCTACGATAAGACTACCGATGCGGTTATTGTAGCTTACGCAAATTCCAATATAGATATCCTATACCCGGACCATACACTTAATGTCCGCGATATTCTTGTCAATCGGAAAATTACCGGGCGACGTAATATACATAAGCTCCTCACAGAAGATGGCAAGCTCTATATTGTAGCTGATTATGGGCTTTCAATTTATGATTTGCAGAATGAAGAATTTATATTAAGCCTCTTTACCGATGCGCGTACCAGAGATTTTAATTATTCGCAGGATAGATTCTTTATCAGTACCGATAAAGCATATTACACCTATGATAGAACCCGGGGAGAGGGCTTTATTGTGAGTCTTGTAAACTGGGATACACTAGGCATAAAAAACAAGCTTCCGGCAGATATTACACCGGGATTAATCGGAGTCAATGAGCATTGCGTTGTACTTATGGATAAGAATCGATTATTTATAGCCGGGCAGAACGAGCTAGAATTTAGACAATTGATGACGCTTGAGAAGAATGCAGTTATTCCTTTTATGAAGACTGATAATGGAGAGATTCAGATCGGAGTTAATCTGAAATCAGGGAAAGACCATGTCTTAAAAATAGATCGGACTTGTGCAATAGTCGATAGTGTCTATTCACCTTGCATGCATGATATCAGCGATTATCTAGAGACGAGTACAGGTGATATTTTAATCGGTGATGGCTGGCTTGGATTTCATTACATTAATAACATGGGGATGTGTAATGTCATTGATCTACCGGGACCGCAAGGTGTTCAAGCTTATGGCTTAACCTTCAGGAACGATACTCTGTATGTCGCGGCTGGCGGGGTAAATAAAATGAGTTATAATGCGCAGCGAAATAATGGCGGATTTTCCTATTTTGATGGAAAAGAATGGCACAGTTATTCCCTGCTCAGTGATCCACAGTTGAGACGGAGAGATTTTGGAGATATTATGCAAGCACTTCCCTCACCGGATGGCAGTAAAGTATATCTTAATTCAGCATGGAATGGACTCGCCGTCTTTGATTTTGAGAAATTTACTTTCTATGATAGCTATAACAGCTGCCTGGAAGTTGTAGGAAATGGAGATTCTACAATCCGTATTCCGGCCATGGTTATGGATGATGAGGGGAATCTGTGGCTCAGCAATTTCTTTGCTCGACACGGCCTTCAATATATCGGTGCCGAAGGGACTTGTAAATCCTATAATATACCGGTGAGTGCCCAGCTCGGAGAAATGATTCTCGATGAAGAAGGTATTTTATGGGCAAGTATCACCGGAAATGATGGTGGGATCCTCATTTATGATCCACATAAAGATAAATTCAGAATAATCAGCAGCTCCAATAGTGTTCTCTCCGGCGATGTCCGTTCGCTCGCCCTCGATAGAAACGGAGCTGTATGGGTAGGCGCAAGCAATGGAGCTTATGTCTTCTATTCGGCATATAATGATCGCGGTGAACGACCTGCCATTGATATTGACCAAGATGGAATAGGTGATTACCTGCTCATGGATCAATTTGTGACTACAATAGCTGTCGATGCAGCCAATCGAAAGTGGTTTGGAACCAATAATGGCGTTATCGTGCAATCGCCCAATGGACTTTTTAATGAATTGCGCCTCACAACAGAGAACAGCGCATTACCCTCCGATGTGATATTGGATATTGCATTTGACAATGAGCGCGGCATCGCTTATATCGGTACTGAAAAAGGTATTCTGGGCATTAAGATTAAAGCCGTTGAAGGAGGTCCCATGCACAAGAAAAACATCTACGCCTATCCCAATCCCGTGCGTCCCGGCTACGATGGACCTATTGCTATCAAAGGCCTCGCAGAAAATGCCAATGTAAAAATCGTCGATCAAGAAGGTTTTTTGGTAAAGAAATTACAGGCTTACGGAGGACAAGCAATCTGGGATGGAACCAATCTCAAGAATGAAAAAGTGGCGAGCGGAGTATATGTTATCTATTCTGCTGCTTATGGCACAATGCGTAAGCCGGATGCCGCTACTACTAAGGTACTTATTATCAGATAAGCTTATCTTCCGGTAGTTTTTTCTTCCGGAGTACATCCTTGTAAACTTGTTCATATTGCGGCACAATAGCGCTGATATCAAAGTCCCTTGCCCTCTCTCTCGCTTGCTGCTTAAATTGCTGAAGTTTCGCAGGATTATCGAGTAGAGAAATTGCCTGTCGAGCCATACAATCAACATCCCCTACGGAGCATAAATAGCCTGTTTCATCATTGATATTCACTTCCGGAATACCTTCTGCATCGGAAGAAATAACCGGTACGCCACATGCCATAGCCTCAAGGGCAGCAAGCCCAAAGCTCTCGTTTTTTGACGGAAGTATGAATAAATCAGATATACTGAGAACATCTTCAATAGCCTCGAGTTTTCCGAGAAACTTGACCTTGTCGCAGAGGCTTAATTCCCTGCATAAGGTCTCCATCTGTTGTCTCTCCGGACCATCACCGATCAGGATTAGGGAAGCATTATGTGCCTTTTCTATCCTGTAAAAAGCCTTAAGCACATCCTGAACACGCTTGACTTTCCTGAAATTTGACATGTGAGTGATGACGTAGTCTTCTGCCGGTGCTATCCCCTTCCTTATTTCTCTGGAATCCACGGACTGAAACCGATCAAAGTCAATGAAATTGTGGATAACCTTGATCTCTTGTTCAATATGGAATAAATTTTCTGTCTTGTTCTTCAGAAAATGAGAAACGGCCGTAAGCCCATCTGATTGATTCATCCCAAATTCTACTACCGGACTATATGAGGCATCATTTCCTACTATGGTAATATCCGTTCCGTGTAATGTAGTAATGAAAGGAACGTATTTCTGCCTTTTGGCAAATATAATCTTGCGCGCTAGATATCCTGCTGACGCATGGGGCAAGGCATAATGAACGTGGAACATATCGAGATCCTCGTGTAATGCTACATCTACCATTTTACTTGTCAAGGCACTTTCATAAGGCGTAAACTGAAACAAGGGATAATCCATCGCACTGACCTCATGAAAAAATACATTCTTATAAAAACTCGAGAGCCTAGCAGGCTTCTGGTAAGAAATGAAATGAACCAGATGTCCCCTTTTACTCAGAGAGATGCCGAGTTCAGTAGCTAGGACTCCACTCCCGCCGAATGTCGGATAACACACTATACCTATTTTCATATTCTGCTTTTATACATAACTATTCTATTCCCAACAGGGTTGTGAAAATGAAGGACCTTTCATTCAATGTAAAGTTAATTGTACATATTGTGTCTGAATATACAATAAAAGAAGTTTCACAGATTACCGGCATAAAAGCCCACACTCTCCGGATATGGGAAAAGCGCTATGCCTTTCTCAATCCGGGAAGAACCTCGTCAAATTTTCGTTACTACAATGAGGAAGATGTAAACCTCCTATTACACGTAGTTGAATTAAAGAAAAAGGGGATGCGCATCTCAGAAATAGCTGAGCTATCGCTTGAAGAAATCATCGCACATGTGGATGATAAAAAATTGCCGCGACCGACTGATGTTTCTGATAATTTTATTCATTCCACTTATCAGATGGACTCCAATAGTTTTGAAAGAAATTTTAAAAACTGTGTAGAAAAACACGGATTGGATGCAAGTATGAATGAGATTATTTATCCCTTAATTAATAAGGTGAATGTCTTATTTCTATCCGGTTCTATAAACAAGGCTCAAGAAGATTTCTTTTATCAAAGCTTAAGTTACTGCCTTCTGGGAAATATCTATGGACTCTCTCTCAGTATGAATCCACGGAAACCATCCTTTTTAATCGCAGCTACTGAACGCTACCTACAGAGGGTTTATGCCATGCATGTTCATTATCTGGTAAAACAAGCTGCTTACGACGTCCGAGGATTACATTTTCATGCATCACTCGATCAACTCGATACGATATATCATAATATTCAACCTGAATATATTTTCCTATCTCTTCATAAGGAAAAATTAATAGACAATAATATAGAAAGACTTCAAGATTATGCGCAACGCTTTAAGTCTAGTACATTATTAATTCTGAGTACTCCGTCTATACAAGGACTTCACCTTGCAGAAAAGAACATCCATTTTATACGGAATATGAAAGAGGTGAAAAATTTCTTAAAACATTTACAATAACATTCTGTTACTAGTGTTTTATGCAATAAAATCTTGATATAACAGTGTTGAGCTGAGTTTTATCAAGACATTTTGTTAACTAATCTGATAAATTTATGAAAATATTCAATTATGTAGGAATTGCTATACTCACTATGTTTATAGCAGTTGCTTGTGACAGTGCAGGAGCTGAGGGTGAAGTTTCAACGGCCAAAGACGTTGCAGAAAAACCACACACAGCCCTGGATTATACTTTAGATGTCGCCACATCCAAGGTGCTCTGGGAAGGAACTAAATCCACCGGTAAGACGCATCACGGAACAATTGACATAAAGAGTGGTGAAATTCATGTTGTCGATGGGAAAATTACGAGTGGAAGCTTTGTTATTGACATGACGACAATTAATGATCTTGATCTGGAAGAACCCTATCAATCTTATCTTGAAGCTCACCTTATGGGAACTGCTGAAGGCAAGGAGGATGACTTCTTTAATGTGAATAAGTATCCCACTGCAAAATTTGAGATTACGAAGGTCGTGGACTTGAATGGCAGCACGGAAGCCAATACTATGATATATGGTAATTTAACGATAAAAGATGCTACGCATAATGTCGGGTTTAAAGCCCAAGTAGATATCAATGGAGATTTATTGAAAGCTACGGCTCCCAAGTTTAAAATTGATAGGACTAAGTGGGGCGTAATGTTTCAATCTAAGTCCATTCTCGATAACTTAAAAGATGGCTTTATCAATGACGCAATCGGTATTACACTGCAGATAACAGCCAAGAAAAAATAAGTCATAAGCACGATAGGAGATGATAAAGCCATAGAATGAATACTCTATGGCTTTTTTACTTATAGGAATAACGTCCGATACGCCCTTTTACGCCGGATACAAGCGATTCTAGGTATTGCATATCGCTTTCAGCATCTTCTGTAGGGTAAAATGGATCGTGAAATGTTACAGATTTATCGGCATAATCCAGGCTCACCATAATTATTGCTATCTGAGCAGTTCTAGCTATCCAGTAATAGCCGGATTTTAAAGTCTCGGTCTTTCTTCGCGTCCCTTCAGGGGTAATGGCAAGGTAAAATCTGTTATGTGCATCGAATATTGCTGCAACGGTGTCGACAAAGTTATTGCGCTTTGACCTGTCAACCGGATAACCGCCTAGCCACCTTAAAAAAGAACCGAATGGGAATTGAAATAAACTTTTCTTCCCTAAAAACTTGATGTCTGCCTTGTATGAATTCCTCACCAATATTCCTATAGGTACATCTACCCAGGATGTGTGGGGAACTACTGCACATATAGCTTTATCAACCTCGTGTGGATGGATTCCATAAATTTTCCATCCGATTAAAGCCAATATCCAGTCGCTGAGACATTTTTTCATTTCCTGTATCTTCTATATCGGTTACCAAGATAAGAAATTTTACACTTTTCTCTTATTTTTGATGAGGATAGTAGAATTGCGGGGCAAATTCAGCTTTATAAAATGCTCGATGAAAATAGAGATATATAAATCGGAATTCAAATATGAGGTGTACGCAAGTGAAGTTACCGTGGAAGAATATATAATGAGAAATATGGTTCATTCTTTCAAATGTTCCATATTTCCCATCGCGACTTGGTTAAGTCCGGTTTTTGAAAAATTTAGTTCATAGAATAAGGAAACCTTGCATTCAGTTTTTATAAGAGTTTTTTACGTTAAGGGTTCGTCGGCTTAGTTTTCCTTATCCTATCTTTATTTTTTCAACACTTCAAAGATATTGCCTATCTACGTCTTCCCCTCAGAAATAGATACGTAAAAACCTACGTAGTAGATACGTATTTTTTCATATAAAGCTTATAATTTGATATAATTTCTTGATTTTCAGCAGTATAAATATCTAGTATTTTATAGTATAACCTTTATGTATAATAGCATAAATTCAGATATAAACTAGAATATTGCTTTTACCCTCAGAAGAATGAGTTAAAGTATCGGAAAGTCCTGTTTTCACCATTGGGACACCCATATTTTCTATTGCCACTTTTCCATTGATGAAAAGTGGCGCAAAAATCTAGGAAGCTTCAAAGGTGTTATGCTGAGCAAGCACGAAGTGCGAGCCGAAGTGCGATTTTCATCCACCTCGGCGGATGAAACCGTTGATTCGCCTTATCGCTTCATGCTTTTGTGACTCGGTGTTCAGTAATACCCAAACCATGCAATAGAAATGCAAAAGGAAGTGCAAAAGCCACAAAAGACAAGGGCTCGCGCAAGAATTTGGCTCGGAATCGTAGTAAGACTACGGTGAGAACCAAATTCGAGCAAGCCCCGTGGAATGCCGAGAATCGGCACGACCGAAGGTCGTATTCCACCGGGCAAGCCGAGACTTCATTCAGTCATGGTGAGAACCAAATTCGAGCAAGTGCTTGTATTCAAAGGCTTTTGTACTTATCTTCAATTTCTATTGCATGATTTGGGTAATAGATTCCTGCGGTTCTTTCCTCTTTTCTATTTTGTCTTGCTCCTTCTAAGGCCTGA
>CAYTBT010000051.1:0-15560 GCA_964436125.1 uncultured Saprospiraceae bacterium
CTCGACCTAGTCCGCCGTAGGCGGAATGATGGGTTATGAATTATGGATGATGGATGATAGGTTACTATAATCTTCTTCAACAAAATTGAAACACTTAAACCATTTTTTCAACTCAGCTAATGGCTAATGGCTCCGCCGTAGGCGGAATGATGGATGATGGATTGCTTCAACCGTTCAACTTTACAAATCACACCTTTACGACTTTGCAATAAAAGCACATAACAAAATCATTTACAGCACTCAGCCAAGAGCTAATGGCCAATGGCTAAAGGCTGAGGTCTCAAGGCGAGACTACGAGCTCAGCTTGCTGAGTGAGATAGCTCGACCTAGTCCGCCGTAGGCGGAATGATGGGTTATGAATTATGGATGATGGATTGCTTCAACCGTTCAACTTTACAAATCACACCTTTACGACTTTGCAATAAAAGCACATAACAAAATCATTTACAGCACTCAGCCAAGAGCTAATGGCCAATGGCTAAAGGTTGAGGCCTCAAGGCGAGACTACGAGCTCAGCTTGCGAGTGAGATAGCTCGGCCTAGTCCGACGTAGGCGTGATTTAGGTTGAGGCTAAGGTTGAGGTTGAGGCGCCTTCACTACTCTCGCATTATGCTAGCTCAAGGAAAACCAGGCAATAAGTATTGCTGCTGAGATAGATGCGTTCAGGCTTTCCATTTCCGTTTCTCCCGGGATTGATATCAGCTCCATTCCGGGTAATTTAATCCTTACGCCGTGACTCTCACTGCCGATAACAAGAAGAAACTCTTCTTCCGTCTTGTTTCCGTCCAGCAACTGAATATCTTTAATACTTTTTCCATTCATATCCGCTGCATAAACATGCGAATATCGCTTAATATAACTTTCATCCTGCAGCTCTTCTTCTCCGATAGTATCGATAGCTTGTCGCCATATACTACCCATACTTGCCCGAATGACCTTTTCATTGGTCATATCAACCGAGTCGGGTGACAGAAATAACTGCCTCACCCCAAACCAGTCACAGGTCCGGATAATCGATCCGAGGTTGCCCGGATCCTTTATGCCATCGAGATAAACTGACAAAAATCCCGTTCTTTCTTTCCGGTTGAAAATAGAGAAATCAACAACGGCAAGTACTCCTTCCGGCGAGACTTGCCCACTTAGACTTTTATACTCAGCCGTGGATATCTCATATACTTCCGCTCCAGGAAATTCCATCAGACGACCACTTGCTTTTAAATCCGCGGCAAGGCATATAAAAGCGATATGTGAGCTATATGACCGGTACAATTCCTCGACAATTTTAATACCTTCAGCAATACATTGTCGGTATCGCATCCGATTTTTTTGCCTATGTAAGGCTCTGATTCTCGTTTTCTTTGCCTTTGATAAATTCTCTGTCATCATAACTCGCGATCCGCGCCTTCAATACAAGGAATTCCGATTCCATTGTTTAAATTACAACCCGTAGCCATAGTTTATCCTATTACTCGAGCTCTTATTTAGCTTCCACAAATGCCTTTCAAGCTCCACAGCTCTCTCTCCTATATCCAGACTTAACATATACTTTGCACTTTCAGCATTGAAATCATTAAAAAAAAAGCTCCATTGAATTTCCTTCCAATGGAGCTTTTACATATAGTTAATCCATAAAGATTAATATGACCAGAAATCTTGTTCCATATTAAACAATCTTTCTTCAATTTCCCGAGAAGCATAAAGCATCTCAATTGGGTTTTTCTCATACTTAATGTCGAGTCGCGTATCGCGCACATTGGTCGTTTTATAGATAAAACTAGCAAATTTCCGTGCATCAAACATATCTGCCCACGACATTGTCGCAGAATCATTAAATGCGTTGAAGACGGGATAATCATTCAAGTATTCTCTAGCCTGGTTGAAATTCACCCAGAACATCGGTACCTCTCTTAAGAAATTGCCATTATCGTCCAATACAATCCGCACAGGACTGATACCCAGCACTCTTACACGCATACGTGAAGTTTCCTTATCAAAGTACCATACTTCCTTCACACGGTATTTTTTAATAAGCTCAGGATTAAATTCGTTGACGACAGGAACCCATACTTCCGTCTGAGTTTCAGGGTCCACTCGTTTAACCGTATCACGGAGATTTAGCTTGGACATTATTTCTTCATAGGTCTGTGCAAGCTTAAAATCCTGATCGATAAAGGCAACGATATTCCCTTTTTCAACTTCCTCAAGAAGGATACTTACAAGAGGTTTCTTTCTATATGAAAAAGGTGCATTAATTTTCTGCCGTGCATCGATAATTCTCCAGATTTTCTTTGACCAAGGCACATCGGCATCACGAGGATTATCATAAGGCAGCAGGCGACTCTCTTTGATGAGTTTATGCTCCACAATACCATTCATGAAATCACTTTCAGTAGTCACGGAAGAATCTTCAGGTTCTGTAACCACTTGGGCACCTGATTCAGTAATTATCCCTTCGGGAACCTGCGCATAAGCAGCATTCACAAGGCAGACAAAAACAAAAACACCGCATATTTTTAACAAATTATCCATCTTTGCTTATTATTTCAATTATTGAATGTTTACAACCATTGAAGGTAATTTCCGCGATACTTTATCTCCCGGGCATCGCGTCTTAATCTGTTCATAAGAATACCTATCACCCGGTTGTGCTTTACTAACGAGTCTTTTAGCCTCTCCAGTATATATTTCATCGGTACATTTAGCCGTCAATGGATCACCACCACGTGGGATATAGACGAGCAAGTAACTTACGATATCACACTGAGCATCAAATTCAAAGTCTTTCAACTTGGCATAAATACCTGTCTGAGCTTTAAATGCTCCAGTACCGAAGCCACCACCGGATTTTCCACCGATCATCGGAACTGGATCCGGAATACGTTTAACACGGAATTTCTTAACCGTATTGGGCAATCCTCCACCGGAAATATTAATCTTGGCTATACCTGGAGTCGTTACTCTAGCGGTATAACTTGCACCGCCATTATGTGTAAGTGAAATACCACCACCTGAACCAGAGACATTCAAGGCATTGGATGAAACACCCGCAGCAGAAATTGTCATCGGGTTATCGACACCGATATACAAGACATTCATTTTATCCGCAGAAACAGATACAGACCGTGTTCCCACTTCATACTCATAAACTTGTTCATCTTCGGTTACTTCACCTGTTACCGGATTAGTAATAAGGACTTTGGCCGTATATTTTTTAATACCGGTAGAACTCGGTGTAGCTTTATATGTAGCAACACCATCTTCAATCGGCAACTCACGACCATTTACAAATATCTGTAGTCCTTCAACGGTTTTAGATGTAGCCGTCATAAAGACCTCGGTTTCAAATGTCTCACCGAGAATAATATAAGATTTCTTGGGAGAAGAAACAACCTTATAATTATCGAAGACAATCTGTTTACCACCGATAATTTCCAGGTATTTATTAAATACAACTGACTCCGATGCCTTGGCATCATTCTTGAATTTCACAAGAATCGGCAAAACAGCCTTCAGGGGCATTTGACGGAAGTTAAAATCAGCCCAAGACACTTTATCTTCACTTTCTTTCCATGTTTCATCATCAATATGCAGAGGAAGTTTCTGTGCAATCTCACCCTGCAGTGAATCGGGAACGAGCTGGAGAAATTTCTCTCTCGTTTCCAGAATTTTAGCCTTCAATTTTTCACCATAACCTTTATCAACGAGATATCGGGTAGTGATATTCTTATTCTTCTTCCCTGCGAGTTCACCTTCTTCTGTATATCCACCGGATTTCACAATCATGTGGTTGGATATGCTATCAATAAATGAAACAAGGCTTTCCGATACAGCTTTCACTTCGGGAATCTTGTCCACGTATTGCTGATACGCTTCCGGATCTTTCTCAGCGTTTTTCTTAATAGCGGCGACTACGGCTTTAATATTTTGATCTAGCGCTTCATTAGATTCTTCAAGGCCACGTTGAACAATATCAAAGGCATTAAAGATCTCCGCCGATACGTTTAAGGCAAGCATAGCAGTTAACACAAGATACATAATGTTAATCATCACCTGCCTCGGTTCCTTAGGAATTCCTGACATAATTTTACTTTTTTATGTTATAAATAGGGCTTTCTTGTGCTTAAGACTTAGCCTGTGGATTCATTGCGGAAAGAATATTTCCATAAACTCCATTGAGTGAGCTCAGATTGGTATTAAGCTTCTTGAGCTGCTTACTATACTTCTTGGAGTCGTCCACTGAACTACTCATAACTTCCATTGCTTCGTTCATCTTGGAATAAAAGCTGTTCATCTGCTTAATCTGATCTCCGGTCTTGGAGAAATCAACTTCTTGCAATGCTTTTAATGAACCGAGGCTCTTGGACATAGATTGTAATTCGGTAAGCATGCCACCGAGTTTATTTTCAACAACCTCGCCATTGAGGGGCTTGGACATGCCTTCACCGGCAGCACCACCACCTGCAGTAATCGGTTTAATATTGGACTTATATTGATCGAGTCCCGGGTACAACTTTTCCCAGTAATATTCCTTATCCGGACCGATAATACCTAAGAAAAGGAAAAGGAATGCTTCCGTACACAATCCGAGGGTAAGCATGATTGTACCACCTTCCCAAGATTCGATTTTGAATAATGCTCCGAGCATCACCACCGATGCACCGATACCGATAACAAAATTTCTGAAATATCTGAACCAATTAGTATGAACTATTGACGCCATAATGAATGATTAAATTTAATATTAGTTAACAATGATGTAATGATTTTACTTGCCCTATAACACTTATTTACAAAGTGTTATTGTCAAGTACTTTCTTCTTTAAAATGTGATTAATTCTGTGATTAAAAGCTTGTTCACTTTCTATCGATAGACAGAGTCTCGTTGATGTTTATGTCTTAATCATCTAGGGTTCTCCCGAGATAAGTCAACACGCATCTAAATCCGATGTAGGACTTTGTCGTATCTTGATATTCCCAAGAACGCGTTCCGTTCTGAATGTAATATGCAATGTCTTTCCATGAACCACCTCTTATTACTTTTCTCTTATATGCTATAGGATCATCATCCTTGGCATCATATTTAATATCCGGATTCATATCGTGAATATATTCATAAGCATTTTCCTGATATGCGGTTATTGTCCATTCTGCGACATTACCTGCCATATTATAAAGGCCATAATCATTGGGATTATATGCGTATGCATTCACGGTCTTGGCACCACCATCTTCACGATAGTCGCCCCTTCCGGGCTTAAAGTTTGCCAGGAGGCAACCTTTGGAGTTTCTAGCATAATAGCCTCCCCAAGGGAACGGGACCATATCGTGTCCACCTCTCGCTGCGTATTCAAACTCCCACTCGGTAGGCAAGCGGAAATTCTCAGTATTTGGCTGATCTTTCATGTGTGTATTCCAGAGATTGGTTCTCCAGTAGCAAAATGCCCTTGCCATATCCCAGTTCACTCCTACTACCGGATAATCATCAAATGCCGGATGCCAGAAATAATTCCTCGCCATCGGTTCATTATAGGAATATGCAAAGTCTCTTACCCAAACCAGTGTATCGGGGTAAATCGGTGTTTCTTCCTCGTGAATTAATTCACTATTGGGAATCTCCGGATGATTAGCTGCCTTCTTTAAGTCAATCCACTTAAATTTATACACGAGTTTATCCTTATTAAAAGTTCTCCTGCCATATAAAGACTCATCCGCTGTTATAAACAAGCCATTTAAGGCTTCGTCGCTATAATCTATAGGAAGTGTCCAGTCAATACTCGTATTTCCATATTGATCTTCTTCAAAGTGATCGAGGTAAACATGAGCAATGGAATCTTTCACCCAATAGACAAATTGCCTATACTCATTATTGGTGATTTCCGTATCATCCATAAAAAACCCGTTAATGGTTATTGCCTTGGGTCTGTTATTGGAAGTATTAAATATACTATTGGAACTCTGCCCCACGTGGGTAAAGCCAGATGGTATGTACACCATTCCATATGGATTAATTCCATTCCAGTCAGGCCTGTCCTGCACGCCGTACAATTGGCCTACTTCATTGCTTCCACATGAACCCAATCCCATGGATAAAGCCAGTAAACAAATTACGATTAGTTGTGATGATCTTTTCATAATTTCAACTCCTTTTTAATAATCAAGGATTTTTAGAGCCGTAAATTTAACGGCTTTCAGCTAATAAAAAAATATTTTTCAACAATTATCTCTTTAATGTAGTTTTTCCGTCATCTTTTAACTGAACGATGCGACTTAACTGATATTGCATCTCTACTTTAAAGAAACTTCTCCCTTCCCTTGCCTTCAGATGGCAAAAACTATTCCACATATCGAGGATTATATATTATCCTCGGTAAAACACTTGTCCCGACTGGGCCACCCAGTGTATATTTTATTGCTATCTCATGAGAACCGCTACTCACCTCTGCCAAGGCGGATAAACCTATCCCATATTGATATATAAATTTAAAGTGCTTGTTCAAGCTGAATCCTGCATGGATACCCAGTTGATCAAATGTCCGGGGACTATACCCGCGCAACTCAACTCCTACTTGATATTTATTCCGATATTTATAACTGAAGCCAATCTGCGATTGCAAAGTTACAAAATCACTTTCAACTATTAAAGTCGTATGGGCACTCGCCTCTTCAGATAGCTTGACATTATAGCTTCCGGCGATTGTTAAAATACCAGCAGGAATATATCTCAATACACGTCCTACCTGAAAACCTGAATGATAAAAGCCATTATAACTTATCCCTATTGCATAACGCTTGCTCTGAAACCACATTCCTGCATCGACACGCATTGCCGAGCTTGTTATATCCTTATTTGGCAAGAGTGGATCATTATGATTTATAATGCCATTCTCATAATTTCCTTCCTGCGCTATCAATTCACTTCCCTTAAATTCTAGTTGTTCATATAATGCTCTACCGCTTAGTGATATCAATCCTGCCGGCGTAGGAATCACATATCCGATACTCCCACCAAATCTATTTATCGCTTCAACTCCGACATTGTCACTTTCATATAAAAAGCCGATCGTAGCATTCCAGCGATATATCGGAAGATGTCCCGATAATAAATATTGAGTCGGACTTCCCGGAAGCGTATTCCACTGATTCCTATATTGTGCTATAAGCTCCAGGGTATTATTCATCCCGGCTGCTCCGGAGTTGTAATAATACGGGTTCTCCTGTATCATTGTATACTCCGGCAACTGTTGCGATATTGCATTATTTTCAGACAGCATGAACACTATACTTAAGACGATTATATTTATGTATGTATAATAAATCCTCAATTTTAACAGGCTCAATATCATAAGAAAATTTAATTCTCAGTGTAATGATACGCATTCTTAAGAGACAATTAACATATTCAAGCGATTTTTATACATCATTAATACCTAATCTGCGTTATACGTAGCTTTCATAATTAAATTATAATCCGATAAGCCCTTATCCCTGTAATCGCATATTATAGAATCACCTTCTCTCGGAAGATAAGTTGAATCTATGACATACAGGGGCCATGGAGATACTTCTCTTGTTTCATCCGTTTCTATAGGAAGATATGGGCAGGCTGAATGCCTCTTTATCTCATACACATTTTATCGAGCCTTAGGGCAAATGTATGTATAGCGCCGCACCTTCATATCTTAATATGCATACCATCAAAGGCTGGCTCAACCCAATCCGGCAATTCATTCTGGAGTGCGGTATGGAGCCCCATAGCATGAGAAATATGTGTCAGATAGAGTTTCTTAACCTCGAGTTTCTCGCCTATCCGTATTGCCTCATCCAAGTTAAAATGTGAATGGTGTACTTCTTTCCGCAAGGCATTAAGTATTAAAATTTTAACGCCCTGCAGACGAGAAAATGTTTTTTCGGGTATCTGATTGGCATCCGTTATATAGGCAATTTCTCCGATCCGATACCCGAGCACCTCAAGCTTCCCATGATAAACCGGCAGGCATTCAATCTGTACACCTCGGATATTTATATTCTGGGAGACAATCTCCGTCAATGCAATCCGCGGAGCTCCCGGATAAGGATTATGAGCAAATACATAATCGTACTTTTTCCGTAAGACGCCTGCTACTCTCGGTAAAGCATACACATCAATAAGCTTATCTCTCAGAAAATTAATCGGTCGTATATCATCCAGGCCGGCGATATGATCATTGTGTTCATGCGTGATTAATACTGCATCGAGATCACTGATAGAAGCCCTCAGCATCTGGTAACGAAAATCAGGCCCTATATCAATTAAAATCTGTACATCTCCGGACCGGATAAAGATCGATGCCCTCAATCGCCTATCGCGTTCATCTCCGGAAGTACACACTTCACATGAACACCCTATTACCGGGACGCCTTGTGATGTTCCCGTACCGAGAAATTCAACTTCCATGCTCGTCTGTATTTTTAAAATGTTGATGGATGCGCTTTAATGTCTGCTTGGACGATGGTGAGAGTTTATCGTGGTCCATCTCAAGTTCCAGTATGATTTCCATCAGAGATTCAATCTTGCCCTGTAAACCGAAGTATGCATTCACAACAACTTTATTTTCGTGTTCCACAACACAATAAGAAGAGCGAAAATTTCCTTTACCATATACAATATTGTAATCTATATCTTCATAAATTGATTCAATCTTACGTAGAAAATTCTTTGTATATTTCACAGATAGTAAATTACTGTATAATAAATTTTACCTTTGCATTGAAGCTTTAGTTCATTGAAGAAAACTCTGAAATAATAGGATATGTTTAAGTCTCCGACATATTATTCTCTACTGGCATCGTTCATTGTGCTCTTTTCCTTCACTTCCATAAATTTCATCCATGCTCAATCGCGTTTTTCTGCAGGTTTAACGGCCGGTCTGAACTTTGCTCAAGTCAGGAATGATGGTTATGCAGGATATCATAAGCTCGGCTTGCACGGTGGAATAAAGGTAGTAACTCGTCTGAATGAAAAATTTGATTTACACACGGAACTTCTCTTTAATCAGAAAGGCAGCTATACGGACAGAAGGGGGCAGAAAATTCACCGCATCAGCCTTTCTTATATTGAGGTACCGATCTTAATTTCTATCAAAGACTGGTATCAGAAGCGATCTGAAGGTAAATCTTTCTATCGCACACGTTTGATGGCCGGCATTTCCTACGGCAGACTTATTTCATCCTCGACAGAAGGCTTTGTCATGAGTACTGATGGACTTCCTCTGGAACAATATTTCAGAAAGAATGACCTCTCTCTCCTGGCCGGAGTGAGTATATTTATCAATAAATCCATCGGAGTTCACGCCAGGTATTCATACGGTGTAATACCATTAAGCGTCGATGGGATAGGCGAAAAATTCAAAGAAGATATCCTAGGCCGGTTAAATTCTTATCTGGTCAGTTTAACCCTGGTTTATATAATCTCGTAAACAGCTAAAATGAAGTATTTAACACTCCTTATCTTATGTATGCTCCTTGCTTGTAATACCGATACAAGTAAACAGGAACAATCACAAGCTACTGAAGAAGTGCAGCAAGTAGAAAATACGGCGGGGATTATGCCGCCACTTCCATCCGATTCTATCCGCTGGCTAGCAGAAAATGCAACGAGCATTCTCATTGATTTATATCATTACAATTCAACTATAAGCCTTAAAGATGGCCCGGCGGTTGCCAATGCCGCTTATTTCATTTCTCCTGAAGGTATAAGTGTGGATATCTCACAATGTCAACCATTTGCATCCATTGTTTTTACCGGGGATTCCGGCGTTTTATATGCAACCGAAATATTTATGAATGGGCAATGCTCATTCATCAGATTCCGCAAACACAATAAAATCACTCATCACAATATGATTACTAAACGAGCATTTAGCTTTTTCAGCAATGTATTGAAACAATTGCAACCGACTGCTGACACGGTGAAATAAGTTGTGCTTGCATAGAATTGCATTTGCACCGTGTATTTATGTTGCCTACACAGAACTGACAGCCGGCTATATTAATGCTTAAGACTCGCTCTGATTCACGATTAATGGCTACTTTAAACCCGGCAATGTTCTCATTTATTCAGAGTGGAGAAATGTCTGTGCCTAGCGTATGATTACATTCATATTGAGAATATGTTGAAACGGCATTTGCGTAAGCTGATACATCTATTAATCGATAAGAATGAATAGTACACAAGAAAGTCAATATTCATAGAGGAAAAAGAAGGGCATTTGCGTAAGCTAATGAGCAATAATTATGCTATTCCTCCTCACCCATCTGATTTTCCGCATGCAAGCGATCGAATAGCTCATTGAGGCGTTGCATCTCGTCAAGGGTGTCATCGAGATAAAGATTCAGCTCCGGAATCCGACGCAGATGGCCTGCGAGCCGATTGCCGAGAAGCTTCCTCAAGCGCGGTATATTTTCCGACAGCTCCAGCACAACAGCTTGTTTATTATCGGTATTATAAATACTCAAGTAGGCCTTGGCCAGCGTGAGGTCAGGGCTGACTTGCACCTCGGTAAGCGTAATGAATGCGTCTTCTTCCGTGAGGTAATTTCCCTCTTGAAGCAAGACGAGACTAAGATGCCTCTTAATAAGTTCCTGGACTTGTTGTTGCCTTTTGGTCTGCATGATGCGCACTCTTTTTCCCTTATTACAAGAAATTAGCTTCCACAAATGTTTTGTCTTGATGTAAATTTAGTACTTTGTTGCCTAATTACATAAAGTATAACATGTTCACTTTTTCACACCCATACTGGCACACCGATATCGAGTTCCTCAAGGGAGTAGGTCCGCGGAGAGCCGGTGTATTGAAAGATGAATTAGGGATAAAAAGTTTTGGGGATTTATTAATACATTTCCCTTTCAGGTATGTGGACAAGTCCGTTACTTATCCTATTTCCCAAGCTATCAGGGAAGATGAACCTAAGCAGATTCTCGGTGTGCTCCGCAATGTCAGAATAGTAAAAGGTACTCGCGGGGGGAAACGGCTCATAGCAATCCTGCAAGATAAAAGTGGTGTCATCGAGCTCGTCTGGTTTAAGGGAATACGCTGGTTCAGCAAGAATTTAAAGGAGGGCAAATTGTATTATGCCTATGGGAAAGTAAACCGATATAAAGGCAAGCCCAGTATTCCCCACCCGGAACTCGAGCCTTATTCCGAGGACGAGGCCAAGAAGGTTTCTATGGAGCCCATTTATCCGAGCACTGAAAGACTCCATAGTGTAGGACTGCACAGCAAGGGAATTGAAAAACTCACTGCTCAATTATTGCATGGTAGGCCTTCAGGTTGCCTGGAAGAAAGTTTGCCGGATTATATACGGAATGCCTTGAAACTTGCTCCTCTTGAGCTTGCCTTTCGGCAAATTCACTTCCCGGATGACAAGAAAAGCGCGCTTGCTGCACAGAAGCGACTAAAATTTGAGGAATTGTTTTTTCTTCAGCTAACCTTCCAGTACAGGCGAGAGAAAAATAAAGCAATGTCGAGTGGCTTTCCATTTCCTGATGTAGGCAATCAGTTTATGGATTTTTACCGGAATCACCTACCATTTGAGCTGACGGGTGCGCAGAAGCGGGTTATTAAGGAAATAAGGAAAGACCTGGGCAGTGGACATCAGATGAATAGATTGTTACAAGGTGATGTAGGAAGTGGAAAGACCATTGTTGCAGTACTTACGATGCTTCTGGCTATCGATAATGGATTTCAAGCCTGTGTTATGGCACCGACAGAAATACTAGCTTTACAACATTATCAATCAATCAGTGAGCTTCTCAATGCACAAGATGTTGAGGTGGCTTTTCTCAGCGGTTCTGTCAAGGGAAGTCAGAGAAAAGTTATTCTTGAGCAGTTACAGTCAGGTGATATCGATATTCTTATCGGTACACATGCCTTGATTGAGGATCCGGTAAAATTTCACAATCTCGGTCTAGCCATAATTGATGAACAGCACAGATTCGGCGTACAACAACGAGCTGCGCTATGGAAGAAAAATAGCCTCGCTCCACATATTCTTGTAATGACGGCAACACCTATACCACGTACACTGGCAATGACGATATATGGTGATCTTGAAAAATCTATCATCGATGAACTGCCTCCGGGAAGAAAAGCTGTAAAGACCGTGCATCTTACCGATGCCGACCGGATGAAGCTCTATCAATTTATCAAGCAGGAAATAGATAATGGTCGGCAGATATACTTTGTCTATCCGCTGATAGAAGAATCCGAAAAATTGGAACTGGCAGACGTTATGAGTAGTTATGAGCGGCTGAGGCAATATTTTCCCGATGAGAAGTACAAGTTCAGTATTGTCCACGGTCGGATGAAACCAGATGCCAAGAAAATAGAAATGCAGAGCTTTGTTTCCGGCAGGACCAATATTATGGTAGCTACAACTGTCATTGAGGTCGGGGTTAATGTCCCCAATGCCTCGGTAATGGTTATTGAGAATGTCGAGAGATTTGGATTGGCTCAATTACACCAGCTCAGAGGTAGAGTCGGCCGTGGATCGGATCAAGCTTATTGTTTTCTTATGTCATCCGGCAAATTGAGCTCCGAAGCTCGTGAACGGATCCAGGCAATGGTTTCTACCCAGGATGGTTTTAAAATTGCACAGAAAGATCTCGAGATGCGCGGCCCCGGAAATGTCGTCGGTACCCAGCAAAGCGGTTCTCTGAATTTTAAAATTGTTGCACTTGCCGAGGATGCTCGTGTCTTAAGTGTTGCACATAATATCTCCAGGAAAGTACTGGATGCGGATCCATCACTTTCTACGGACAAGAATCGACGACTTTTAAGTTTTATTCAGAATAACGGCAGGAAATATCAGATGTGGGGACAGATAAGCTGATGTCGTGAGAATAGATAAAATAATGCTTGTCAATATTTTCTGAGTTCCCTACTGGTATCATAAAGCCACTCCATTTCAAAATGACCGAGAGAAATTATGACGAAGTCATAATCAGCTTGACTAAATGTCAAGTTGTCGTGGGAAAGCGAGCAGCTAGTTCATCACTCAGCCAAAATCAATGATGAAGGAGCCGCCTCCGGCGGACTATTGATATGGAAGACTCCCCTTTTCGCTTTTCCTAAATACGGATAATGTCCCAAGCCTTGTCTCATTTCTTATCTCTATGCGTGCACCACTGAATCATTGCATAATTTGGGTAGTAGAAATTATCTGTCGATTATACACCTCGCTTAATCAATAATACAATCATTTCAATCTAATCTGTGTTTATATGCTATGTGGGAATTGGATAATTCCGGATTATTTTTGTAACTTTCATATCTAAAGTCAATAATTCAGGATTATCTCATTAAACAATTCAATTTATGGCCTCTGGAAAATATAGAATGACGGGATGTGCAAGATTTTTCTTAGCCTTGCTTATTATTATACCACTTGCCTATGTCGCTGCATCATTTATTACGGGTCAAGATGGTTTAAAATTAATTAAGTATATATTTTATGAGGAACAAAAAACTACAGAAGTAAAACAGGAAGCCGAGAGTATGCAACCTGATGGCAAAACCATATCGATAGAAGCACTTGAGAAGAAAATACAGAGTCAAGTGAAGTCCATGGATTCTTTACAGGCTGAAAATATGAAACTAAAAAAGCTTATTAAAGAATTAAAACAAACCGATACTCACCAGTAAGCCAAGGTTTATCAAGGAGAACAAATTTAAACAATTTATATATGGTAAAAATACTAGCCAATGATGGCCTACATTCCGACGCAATTCAATTTCTTGAATCAAGGGATTTCACCGTGCATACGGATAAAGTAGCACAAGACAAACTTACAGAAATACTTCCGGCGTATCAAGGCATTGTAGTACGGTCAGCGACAAAAGTAAGGAAGGAACTCATCGACCGATGTCCTGATTTACGGATTATCGCTAGAGCCGGTGTAGGTGTTGACAATATTGATGTGGAATATGCACAGTCCAAAGGCATTAAGGTTGTCAATACTCCATCCGCATCCTCACAATCCGTGGCTGAGCTTGCAATTGCGCATCTCATGGCTCTTTCAAGAAATCTCCATCGCTCCAATCGCGAGATGCCTTCTCGTGGAAGCACTGATTTTAAAGTTTTGAAGAAATCCTATTCTTCCGGTCATGAAATATATGGTAAAACGCTCGGAATTATCGGTTTAGGAAATATCGGCATAAAAGTAGCGCGCATTGCAAGTGCCATAGGCATGAAAGTTATCGCGCTTGAATACCCGAAGCTCGGCAATGAAGTTACACTCGACTTTAAATTTGCCGGAGAGAAAGGTCTATCTCTTGACATTCCTACGGTAAGTAAAAAGGAATTACTCCGTAATAGTGATTTTATTTCTCTGCATGTTCCATTCAGAGGTGACACAATTATCGGCAAAGATGAAATCGCATCAATGAAAGATACGGCAATTCTCATCAATGCTGCCCGTGGAGGCCTTATCGATGAAAAAGCGGCCTTGAATGCCCTGGACAAGGGCTCGCTCGCCGGCCTTGGGCTGGACGTCTATGAAGATGAACCTAGTCCTGATAAGGCAATTCTAGAGCATCCGCTGGTTTCCATAAGTCCACATATCGGCGGTTCTACTCCGGAAGCGCAACGTAATATAGGAATGGAGGTCGCGGAAAGGTTGGTTGAGGAGTTTCAAGGTTAAGCGCTATTACTCAAAACATGCAAAACTCCAGAGGTACACAGGGTAAAAATTGAAAATGACCTGGATGAAGTGCCGGCTCGCCTCGTGGAATACAACCTTGGATAAAGATTAATGAAATGCGGTATTCATTGTGATATGTGGCTTAGATTGAATACTGTATATTTGAGTAACAACTTATGTAAACCATAGACAGTGAAACAACTGAAGATCGACATAGCCTTTTACGTTTTGGGAATAATATCTCTTATATTCTTGTTTAACAAAGTAGATGAGAATATGGTGATTGGCCTGTCCTTAATCCCCATATTGGTAGCTTATTATTTTGGTCAACTTGTCGAAAGCAACTTTGATCTATTTCTCAGGGACTATAAAAAAGTGAAATATCCTTATGATATCGCTTTTATTATCATAATGAGTGCGGTATTAATTCTCGCCTATAATTTTATGAATTATGTCACTATGGAGGTCATAGTATGCGGTTTAACAATCGCCGCTTATTCCTTGGGCAAATCCCTTATAAGTCTTTTTCAGAATAAGGCTTTTCATTGAAAAAATGCTGTAAAATCTACCACGACTAAGCTTTCAAACTTAACTTGACTTAAGAAACCGTCCCTTCCTTTTCCAATTTGCGATTTTTCGACTTTACTCAGAAGAACGCAGTCTATCGCTCAGGGCATTTCACAGGGCGACATACAAGGTTGGCGAGGCCGCCTCAGCCTCAGCCTTAGCCTCAGCCTTAACCTATATCACGCCTACGGCGGACTAGGTCGAGCTATCTCACTCAGCAAGCTGAGCTCGTAGTCTCGCCTTGAGACCTCAGCCTTAACCTCAAAACGGCAGATCATCAATATCCTCCGGCTCTGCATTCTCGCCTTGTCGCT
>CAYTBT010000052.1:0-15528 GCA_964436125.1 uncultured Saprospiraceae bacterium
CCCCCTAATATAGGGAAAATCATGTCACATTTTTAAACGTTTTGGACAGGTGTGAATACGCGGATAAAAATCCCCTTGAGCCTATAGAGACTTTAAAGGCAAAGTGGTGTGCGAGAAAGGTAAAGAGGGTGAGGCACCCGGCTGGATTGAGAAAATTAAAGCAATGGAATTATCATTATTACAAGATATACTCGTGCTACTGGGTTTCTCCGTTGCTATAGTATTCCTCTTGCAACGGTTTAATTTGCCTTCGATACTCGGTTTTTTATTAACGGGGATAATTATAGGCCCATTTGGGCTGGGATTGATACGCGCTGTAGAGCAGGTAGAGACGATATCGGAAATAGGAGTGATTATGCTTTTATTCGTCATTGGGATGGAGATGTCGATCAAGCAGTTGATGTCGATACGGAAAACGGTATTCCTCGGCGGATTTATTCAAGTGGGTTTATCAATTGCGCTTACAGCGGTAATCTTTCATTTTCTTGACAGGACATGGGCGGAATCCGTATTCATGGGTTTCCTGTTTTCACTATCGAGCACGGCTATTGTATTGAGTATACTTCAGGACAGGAATGAAATATCTCTTCCACACGGGAGAAATGCACTAGCACTTCTCATATTTCAAGATATTATCGTTGTGCCGATGATGCTCTTGACACCGATTATGGCGGGTCAATCCAGTAATCTTACAATGAGCATTTTAAGCCTACTATTCAAGACAGTACTTGTTCTGGCTATAACATATATTCTCGCGCGCTATGTGGTTCCTCGCTTATTACATGCGATTGCCCTTACGCGGAGTAAGGAACTGTTTCTCGTTGCGACGATTACGATCTGTTTTGCGGTTGCTTATTTAACAGCTGCAACCGGTTTATCTCTTGCACTAGGAGCTTTCCTCGCCGGGCTTATTATCTCTGAATCGGAATATAGTCATGAAGCAACGGGGATAATTCTTCCCTTTAAGGAGCTCTTTACGAGTCTATTTTTTATCTCTGTGGGAATGCTGTTGAATATAAGCTTCTTCTTTAATCACATCTTATGGGTCTTGCTTATTGCATTTGCAGTGCTTGTATTAAAATCGATTACCGGTTTTATAGCCATAGCTGTCTTAGGCTATCCACCGAAAACTGTGCTTCTTACAGGCTTTTCTTTGTTTCAAGTGGGGGAATTTGCCTTTATCTTGTCCAAAATAGGTATTGAATATGACTTGCTATCGGAACAGACCAATCAATATTTTCTTGCCGTATCGATTATAACGATGTTGTTGACCCCATTTGTGTTGATGTATGCCGATCGCTTGTCGGATGGGATTTTACGCTTTGCTTTCTTGCGTAGGCTGATGCAAGGTCGTGATGATGCGGTTAAAGATATGCCATCGCTTGACGCAAATGCTGTTTATGAGAACCATCTTATCATTATCGGTTATGGTATCAACGGCAGAAATCTCGCCAAGGCAGCTGATTTCAGCAACATTCCATACATCGTCATTGAATTTAATGCCGCCACAGTTAAAGAAGAAAAAGCCAATGGCGTTCCGATTATCTTCGGTAACGCCGCACATGAGAACCTCCTGCATTCCGTCCGCCTTGCCAAGGCGCGTGCCGTTGTCGTTGCGATCTCAGATGCTGAGGCAACTAAGAAAGTAATACGTTCTGTACGTGCTATCTCACACTCTGTGTATCTGCTCGTACGGACTCGCTACGTGAAACAGATTTCAGAATTACTAGCCCTCGGTGCTGATGCCGTTATCCCGGAAGAATTTGAAACTTCTATTGAGATATTTTCTCGTATTTTACATGAATTTCTTATTCCTGAAGGGGATATTGCCTACATTAAAGAAATTATACGTGCTAGTAATTATGAACTCCTGGAACAGGAAAAGAAACTGCCCAGGACATTTAAATCCTCCCATATACCGGACTTCGACATCACCTGCTTACGGGTGAATAAAGACAGTGGTAAGGTGCTGGGGACACCTTTAAATAAGCTGGACCTGAGGAATGCTTGTGGAGTTACAGTACTTGCTATTTCTCGGAATGGGGAAATGCTGAAGGACGTGAAGCCTACTGATGTATTAAAACAAGGTGATCTTGTCTATATCAATGGCTCGACAGAGTCCATAGAGAAATTCCATGACATGTTAAATTAAGTGTGAGCTTGAATGAACTCACGGCGAGCCTTATGTTCTTCAGGATTGCTTAATCTTCTTTCACGCGGAGCTGGAAACCATTTCCATGAATATTTATAATTTCAATATCCTCATCGAGCTTGAGGTACTTCCGTAGCTTTGTAATGAAGACATCCATTGAACGAGCAGTAAAATAATCGTCTTTGCCCCAGATCTCTTTCAAGGCAAGAGACCTTTCCAATACCTCGTTTTTATAAATGCAGAACATCCGGAGAAGCTCTGCTTCCTTGGGGCTGAGTTTATCTTGCTTTTCCTCTTTTCCATTTTTATAGGTGAGTATGCGCAATGGATAATTGAAGTGAAAATCGCCGAATGTAAATTCTGACCTATTATCGTTCTTTGGGGAGTTCTGGTTTGAACGCTTAAGTATTGCTTTTATGCGTAAGAGGAGCTCTTGTGAGTCGAATGGCTTGGTGACATAATCATCGGCACCCACATCAAATCCCTTTAACACATCCTCTCTGAGGGATTTGGCTGTGAGAAAAATGAGAGGAATAGCGTTGTCTTCTTTCCGTATCTTTTCTGCAAGGGTAAAACCATCCATCTTGGGCATCATGACATCGACAATCGCAAGGTCAAATGTGCCTTTTTGGAATGCTTCCAGTCCCGCCTCGCCGTCAACGGCATGCGTGACCTTGTAATCGTTCAATTCAAGGTAAGACTTTAATACATCTCCAAAATTAGGATCGTCTTCAACGAGTAAAATGTGTGTTAATTCTTCTGCCATTATTCTTAGAATTTGCTTGTTCAGGGAAAGATAAGAAATAAACTACTTTTCGTTTCTCGACGATAACTTATTTCCTTCTTATGCATTGTAAAACGTAAATGTATTATGATTTGTGGATTTCTTTATAAAGATTTGATGTAATTAATCCTTTTTTGGCCATAAAATGAGTGAATGAGACCCGCAATACGCCCAATCCATAAATTGCCGATCGCTTAAAATTAATCGATGAAGCTTCTTCAAAGTACTTTGTAGGACATGTTACTTCACCGATGCGATAGTCTTGAAAAATTATTTGCGAAAGCATTTCATTATCAAAGACAAAATCGTCGGAATTCTCATTGTAATTAATAGACTCAAGCACCTCGCGTTTAAAAGCGCGGTAACCGGTATGATACTCGGAGAGCTTGTGATTGACAAGGAGGTTTTGCGTAAGCGTGAGAACTCGATTTGCATAATATTTATAAAGCGGCATTCCTCCTTTTAAAGCTCCATCACCGAGGATGCGTGAACCGAGTACCACATCAAATGGGTTGTCAATCAACATTGCGGCCATCACGGGGATAAGAGACGGCGTGTATTGATAATCGGGATGCAACATAATCACGATGTCCGCTCTGCGTTCCAGTGCAAAATTATAAAGGCTTTTCTGATTGCCGCCATAACCTTTGTTGGATTGATGTTCTATGATGTAATCGACTCCGAGATCACGCGCAATTTTTACGGTATTATCCGTGCTGGCATCATCGCATAGTATAGTCTCATCAACGATAGATAGGGGAATTTCATTGAAGGTGTTATTCAATGTTTTTGCCGCATTATAGGCAGGCATAACGACGATGACCTTTTTCCCTTTATACATTGGACAATGTGCTTATTGCGTATTTATTCTTCTTCATCAAGTAGTGCATCTTCTTCCAGAGAAATCAAATTGCGTTCCTTGAGGAAGTTAAACCACTTTATGAGCTTTTTAATGTCTCCGGTAAAGACTTTCTCGGTATCGTAATCCGGAAGAATATCCATAAAATAATCCTCGAGCTCTTCATTGTCGGAATTTGTATCCACCGGTGGGTTATCTTCGTATTGTTGAAGCATATTCCTGAAAACCTTATCCAATGGGACGGTATCGCGCATGGTATAAATAGCGATAGAACTCAAGGGAGTAAATTGATTGCGTCTCCCGGAGAAAAAACGCCTTTTCCCTGATTCAATATCTTCTAGAATGAGCCCATTATGCCGGTTGGCACTCAGCTTGTAGAGACCTGGCTTCCCTGTTACGGCGATATAATCGTCTAAATTCATATAAGTTTAATATTTTAATAATTTCTCAATGCTTTCATGTAAACGGCTTTCAGCCAAATAGTTTTTTTCGAGTTCTGCATTAAATGGAATAGGTGTGTCCAGACTTGCAACACGCATCACCGGTGCATCGAGATATTCAAATGCGTGTTCAGAAAGATATGCAGCGATTTCGCCACCGATGCCTCCCGTGAGATTGGCTTCATGGAGGACAATGACGCGATTGGTCTTTCTGGCGCTTTCAAGCATCGTTGCATAGTCAAGCGGAGCGAGTGATCGCAGATCGATAATGTCCATAGAATACCCATTTTCTTCCACCTGTTCAAGAGCCCAGTGAACTCCCAGACCGTAGGTAATAATCGTTCCATCTGTGCCGCGCCTCACATAGGTTGCTTTCTCAACTTCCCGTTCACGTGAATTTATGTCCACTTCTCCGTGAATAGAACGATAGAGCTTCTTGTGCTCAAAGTATAGGACCGGATTGGGGTCTTCAATTGCTGCAAGCAACATGTTTCTTGCATCTGCGGGATTGGATGGATAATAAACTTTTAAGCCCGGAACATGTGTAAACCATGCCTCAGTAGATTGACTGTGAAATGGACCGGCAGCAACTCCTGCTCCCGTAGGCATACGCACTACGATATCGGCATTTCCATTCCACCGATATTGAAGCTTGGCTGCATTGTTGACTATCTGATTAAAACCACAGGAAACAAAATCGGCAAATTGCATTTCGATGACCGATTTAAATCCCTGTATTCCCAGGCCGATTCCCACACCGACAATTGCTGATTCACAGAGTGGTGTATTGCGGACTCTTTCTTTTCCGTATTTCTCCAGCAAGCCTTTGCTTATTTTAAAAGCACCGCCGTATTCTGCGATATCTTGTCCCATTAAGACAAGCTGTTTATTTTCTTCCATTGCTTGATCGAGAGCACCTGATATGGCATCGATAAAGCGCATTTCTTTTATCTCAGCTTCCGCAAATGTCTTTTCGCCTCCCTCCTCAACGGCTTTATATACCTCACTGAGTTCCTTCTCCGTATCAATCTTCACAGCAGGTGCATTGAATCCGATTTCTATCTCTTCCTCAATCTTGTGCTTTATATCCTGATGCGCCTCCTCAATTTCAGTAGCACTTAAGATGCCGCGGTCCAGGAGAAAGCTTTCATAATTGTTTACCGGATCTCTTTTCCCCCAATACTCAAATAGTTCATCGGCGATATACTTGGTTCCGGATGCCTCTTCATGTCCACGCATGCGGAACGTCTTGCATTCCACGAGGAATGGACGAGGGTTCTCTCGGATATCCCCAGCAATTTTCCTCAGCTCAGTTAACATTTCCAGAATATTATTTCCATCCAGTATGATAGATTCCATACCATAGCCTAGGCCTTTATCCGCGATATTGTCACAGTTAAATTGTTGATATATCGGAGTGGATAAACCATAGCCGTTATTTTCCACGATAAAGATTACCGGGAGAGACCAGACGGAGGCAACATTTAATGCTTCGTGAAATTCACCTTCTGAAGTTCCTCCTTCTCCTGTAAAGGCAATACTCAAGCGCTTTTCTTCTTTCAATTTATGTGCTAGCGCTGCACCGTCGGCCAGGGATAATTGTGGTCCAAGGTGTGATATCATACCGATAATGCCATAATCTGGCGCTCCAAAGTGGAAGGAGCGGTCTCGTCCTTGCGTGAAACCTCCGTCTTTCCCCTGCCATTGCATAATAAGCTTGGACAATGGAATACCTCGATTAATGAATACACCGATATTCCTATGCATGGGAAAAATAAGTTCGTCCGGGAGTAAAACTTCTGTGGCTCCTATGGAAATGGCTTCTTGGCCTATTCCTGAAAACCACTTAGTAATGCGTCCTTGCCGGAGGAGCTTTAACATTTTTTCCTCGATCATCCGAGGATATAGGAGTTTCTTATAAAGAGATTTTAGGTAGTCAGTGGAATAGCCGTCTGCTAGGTAATTTATGGTGGTTGCTGTATTAATTGAATTTGTTTCCATAAGGCGCAAATATATGTATAAATTATATGTATTATAATGGTTTAAATAATACTTCTTTAATGATTTCAGGTGATTTAAGTTCTTTAAAGTTATCTAGCTGTAGCCGCAAGTAACTAATATAGATGCGAAAGAGTTTTTTCCTATCACTGCCGGAGAAGGTTTTTTCTCCTTGTTTACTCATAAGATAATTCCTTATTAATGCTGTATCAACCTCGTTAAGGCAGTAGCTATGGCCGGGAAGTGAGTCGGTAAATTCCGCATGAAGTAAATCAAAGTAACGCGTAGGAACGGTAGGCAATGGGAGACCGATTCCGATAAGTTGTGATAGTTCAGTAAGGAAGGTGAGAATTTTCCATCCTCTGAAAAGATCGCGGTCTAGTTGAATTAAATAATCTTTCATGAATGTATATAATTCCGGATGAATATCGCCGTCATAAATCATATTGCGGAATACCTCAACATAAAATAGTGCAACGCCGGCCTTCTTGACATTGCGATGAGAGAATTGATACAGATAAGCAGATTCTATCTCCGTCATTAAATTTATTTCGCGATTTTCACGGAAATAGGCAGTGAAATTTATGATATTGGGTGGGCGAAAAAGAATTCCTTTACCGCGATTCTTTTTTGACGTAAGTCCTTTTAAAATAAAGGTGCGTAGTCCATAGTCGGCAGTATATACTTCACCTATAAGAGAACTATTTCTATATTTAAAGGACTTGAGTACAATTCCTTCAACATCACTTTCTTTCATAAGAAGAGAACACGCTTAATGACCCGGAAATTTCAGTTATGAGCTTATTCTACTTGTGTTTTTTTGCTTCCATTTCTTTTAATTCTCTTCGGAGTATTTTCCCTACAGTGGACTTCGGCAGGTCATCGACAAATTCAATAGCATGCGGTACTTTATAGCCGGTCAACTGCTTCTTGGCAAATGCAACTACTTCTTCCTTGGTCAGTGAAGAATCTTTCTTGACGATAAAAGCCTTTACAATCTCGCCACTGTGATCATCAGGGATACCGATGCAAGCACATTCCAGAATCTTATCATTCATAGAGAGGATATCTTCGACCTCGTTGGGGTAGACATTAAATCCTGAGACGTTAATCATATCTTTTTTCCTGTCAACAATCTCAAAGTAGCCGTCTTCATACATTTTACCCATATCACCGGAGCTAAGCCAGCCGTCTTTTAACACCTCTGCGGTTGCTTCAGGTCTGTTATGGTACCCTTTCATTACTTGAGGGCCTTTAATCTGAATTTCTCCTATCTCATTGACGGGAAGTGGCGCACCCGATTCATCGACAATACGCATATCCGTTGATGGCACAGGCAAGCCTATTGTTCCTATTCGGCCACTGCCGTCAACTGGATTCACACTTGCTACCGGTGCAGATTCCGTCATTCCATAGCCTTCAATTAAAGGACAACCGGTAATTTTTTCCCATCTTTCTGCGACAGCTTTCTGCACCGCAGTACCGCCTCCGACAGAAATAGAGAGAGAGCTGAAATCTACATCTTTAAATTTCTCATTCTGTGTCAATGCATTAAATAAGGTATTGACTCCGGTAGTTAAGGATATCGGATTGCGCTTAAACTCTTTAATGAGCGAGCTGAGGTCTCGCGGATTGGTTACAAGTACGCTATGTGCTCCGACATACATCATCGCAAAGCAATTTACCGTCAATGCAAATATGTGATAGAGTGGGAGTGGACATAGCACTACTTCTGCCTGATCGCTCAACTTGGGAGTCAGGATTGCAGAAATCTGGAGCATATTAGCAACCATGTTTTTATTGGTAAGCATTGCTCCTTTGGCAACGCCGGTCGTTCCGCCGGTATATTGATGAAAGATAACTTCATCCGGGTGATTGTTGAAACTTTTAATTTCTCTTCCTTTTCCTTCTTCAATGGCTTCCTTAAAATATACTGTGTTGGGAAGATTGAAGTCGGGAACCATTTTTTTAATACGCCGTACCGCGAAGTTGACAAATGCGCCTTTGAAAAAGCCGAGCATTTCACCGATGCTAGTCAGCATGATAGTCTCTATCTGGGTGTCGGGAAGAATATTCTCAAGCTTGGAGGCAAAGTTCTCAACAATGAGTATCGCTTTTACGCCTGAATCCTTAAATTGATGGAGCATTTCTCGCTCCGTGTACAATGGATTGGTGTTTACGACGATTATACCTGCTCGTATCGCACCGATGAGCGCTATAGGATATTGCAGTAAATTGGGCATCATAATTGCCATGCGATCTCCCGGTGTTAAACCACGATAATGTAAATATCCTGCAAAGTTCCGCGACTTCTTATCAACTTCATCATAGGTGATTTCCTTCCCCATGCATGAAAATGCCGTCTGCTTCCGGTATTTCTTGAAGCAATAATCAAAGAATTCATTCATCGTCGCATACTGATCAGGGTTTATATTTGCCGGAACACCACTCGGGTAATTGGCTAACCATGGTTTATTCATATCTCGTTATTAATTTGTGTTGTTCTTAAATTCAGGCTCAAGATACAAAAAAGTCCTATAAAGTGCGTAACTTTTGACTTTATTATGCCGATAGACTAACGAGCGTACTTTCTCAGATGCCTCCATGTGCAGTAACCAGATTACCTACACTCCAAAGCTAAAACAAGCAATACGCCAGATGCATACACGGTAGAAATATGAATAAGAGTAGTTATTACTTGCCAGAACCAGCTTGATTGAATGTCAAGCTGTCGTAGGAGGATCCCTCATCATTGATACAATTGATGTCAATGGTTTCATATAAGCTTCGCTTATATGAAACTTCAAGCGGTCATCTTCAATTTCTACGCGCGCACTTCAGAGTATAGTCTGATATGGCTTAAGGGTAAAATAAAAGATAGATTATACAACTAATTAAGATATGTGTACATTTGTCCTTTGAAATAAGAGGAAATGTAATTAATTAACAAGGAAAAGATTACTTGATATTATGGCAGATTTGTTTGATAAATTTGATTCACATCGTGGAAATCTAGGAAACTATGCCGATGAAGCAGAAGGGTATTATATGTTTCCGAAACTCGTAGGCGAGATAGATAGCAGGATGAAATTTAATGGAAAAGAATGCGTAATGTGGAGCATAAATGATTATCTGGGACTGGCCAATAATCCGGAGGTAAGGAAAATCGATGCTGAAGCAGCAAAACGCTGGGGGCTTGCTTATCCTATGGGCTCTAGGATGATGAGTGGACAGACTGAATACCATGAAAAACTTGAACAAGAGCTTGCAGAATTTGTGGAGAAGGATGCTTCATTTGTTCTTAATTATGGTTATCAAGGGTTTATGTCTGTTATAGATGCTATTGTGGATAGACATGATGTAATTATCCACGATGCGGATATTCATGCATGCCTTATTGATGGAGTACGTTTACATAATGGAAAACGCTATGCTTATGAGCATAATAACGTCCAGAGTCTTAAGGAAAAACTCGAGCGCGCCAAGGCTCGCATAGAGAAAACCGGTGGTGGTATCCTTGTGATTACAGAAGGTGTATATGGCATGCGAGGCGACCAAGGAAATATCAAGGAAATATGCGCCTTGAAAGAGAATTATGATTTCCGTTTATTGGTGGATGATGCTCATGGCTTCGGAACACTGGGAAGTCAGGGGAAAGGAACCGGAGTCCATCAAGGATGTCAGGACGGGATAGATATATACTTAGCGACATTTGCGAAAGCTATGGCGAGCATAGGGGGATTTGTGGCAGCAGATAAAGAGGTAATTAAGTACTTGAAGTATTTGATGCGTTCTCAGATATTTGCAAAATCACTGCCGATGCCTATCGTTGAAGGTGCATTGAAACGCCTTGCGCTTATTAAACAGAACCCGGAATTTAAACAGAAACTATGGGATAATGTGAAAGCATTGAAGAAAGGCTTGAAGGCAGACGGATTTAATATAGGTACAACCAATACTGCGGTTACGCCGGTATATCTTGAAGGTACAATAGAGGAAGCCATGGGCCTCGTGTATGACTTGCGGGAGAATCATCAGATTTTCTGCTCCATTGTCGTGCCTCCCGTTATTCCACAAGGAATGATGATATTGCGATTAATTCCTACTGCTTCACATACAAGCGAAGATATTGAAGCAACTATTGAGGCGTTTAAAATTATTAAGGAAAACCTAAGCGCCGGGAAGTATTCCGGGACAAAAAATAAGGAGGCCGATCTTGCGTGATCATGGATAAATGTGTGATATGAATGATGTGATATTTTCCGGTATCCAACAGATAGGTATCGGGGTTAAGGATGTGCACAAATCGTGGAAGTGGTATAGGGAAAACCTTGGTTTTGATGTACCGATATTTGAGGAAAGGGCTACTGCTGAATTAATGCTTCCCTATACCGGAGGTGAGCCTCGGGACCGACATGCTGTCTTGGCACTGAATATGAAAGGTGGAGGCGGCCTAGAAGTATGGCAATACGTTGGCAGGGTTCCGGAGAAGGCTCAATTTGATATACGATATGGTGATTTGGGAATAAATTGTGTCAAGGTAAAGTCGGATGATATTGAAGCAGCATTTAAATTGCATCGGAAGCGAGGATTGAATGTGCTTACAGAGCTTACTGAAATGCCGGATGGGAGAAAGCATTATTTTCTTGCGGATCCCGATGGCAATAAATTTGAGCTTGTTGAGAGTGATATTGCCTTCAGTAAACCGGATTTCCCCTCCGGTGGAATTATAGGTGCTACAATGGGCTGTAGCGATATTGACAAGAGCATAAGCTTTTATGAACAAGTACTCGGATATGATGAGATTGTGTACAGAACAGATGGTCTTCAAGAGGACCTTAAAGGACTCGCTACAGATGCGGTACAGGGCGAAAGGGTGCTTTTAAGAAGAACAAAACCGGTTGAGGGTGCTTTCTCACGCTTGCTGGGTAATACGGAAATAGAGCTGTTTAAAGCATCAGATTTTCAGGGTAGGAAAATATATGAAGATAGATTCTGGGGGGATATAGGCTTTATTCACTTGTGTTATGATATCAGTAATATGGATGCACTGAGAGAGCATTGCGCCGAGAATGGAGCTGCTTTTACAGTTGATAGCGATCCGACATTTGATATGGGGGAAGCCGCCGGACATTTTTCATACATAGAAGATCCAGATGGCGCCTTGATAGAATTTGTGGAAACACACAGAATTCCCATTATGAAAAAAATCGGATGGTACTTGAATTTAACGAAGCGTAATCCGCGGAAAGCTTTACCGTCCTGGATGCTGAAAATGCTTTCCTTGAACAGGGTGCGTAATTAAGATGCGTACCGTGAATTATGGATAAATTATGGATGATTATAGAGGGAAATGGATATGGATAACCGGGGCCTCCGCAGGCCTCGGAAAGGCCCTAGCACTTGCCTATGATAAAATGAATGCACATCTTATCTTGTCATCGAGAAGAAAAGAGGTGCTAGAGCAGGTTAAAAGTGAGTGCTCAGGGCTGGGAGAAAAACATATTTTACCTCTGGATCTGGAAAATTACAGCCATCTGGACTCCGCGATGGATACAATCCTCAGTTTTACTGATCGTGTCGATATTCTGATTAATAATGGTGGCGTCAGCCAACGTTCAGAGGCAATTGAAACCGGAATAGATGTCAGTAAGAGGATTATGGACATAAATTTTCTCGGCACGGTAGCGCTTACCAAGGCAGTATTGCCGCTTATGGTGAATGCAGGTAGCGGACAGATCGTTGTGATAAGTAGTGTTGTAGGAAAATTTGGGAGCCCATTCAGAAGTTCATATTCTGCCTCCAAGCACGCCTTATTTGGCTACTTCGATTCCCTGAGATTTGAGCTAGAGGATAAGGGAATTGATATTACGATGATATGCCCCGGATTTATTCATACCGATGTCTCACGCAATGCCCTGTCAGAAGACGGAAGTCCTACGCAGGTTATGGATGAGAAAACAAAAAATGGACTAGAACCGGCGGAATTTGCCCGCAGGGCAGTAAAAGCAATAAGGCAGCATAAGAAAGAAGTCTATATCGGGAAGACTGAAATCCTGGCAATCTATTTACGCCGATATTTCCCCGCCTTATTTAGATATGTGATTAAACGGTCCAATGTACGTTGAGCATAGACTCCTCTTTTCCTCGATTGATGAACACGGTCGATTTTTCGGTAAAAGAATATTTTTTGTAAATGAATAAATTATTAGTACCTTTGCGCCGCTAATTTTATTTGTTAACCTTAAAAATTGATTCTTTTATGATGACTGATGAAAAGAATCCTCAAGAGGAGAACGCAACAACTCCTGAAGAAGAAAAAGTTGTAGAGCTAGAAACACAGGAAACAGAAACTACAACAGACAATCACACCGAAAACGCAGATGCTACTGCAGAGCAGAAATCAGATGCTGATGGGAGCGATGCAGAGAAAAAAGATAAAGTAGAAGAAAATACCCCGGAAGAAAAGGAAGAAGAAAAAGTTGCACATGACGACTTTGACTGGGATAGCGGAAACTTCCAAGGACCTGTATATGATCCGGAAGAATACGCGCGACTTGAAAAAGAATACGAGGCAACAATAGTTGACCTTAATGCCAATGAGATAGTAAGCGGAGAAGTGACTTCTATTTCCGATGGTGACGTGGTACTCGACCTCAACTATAAATCCAATGGAATAGTTAATCTCTCTGAATTCAGGAATAAAGAAGATCTTGAAGTCGGTGACAAGGTGGAAGTATTTGTCGAGAAACTCGAAGATGAAAACGGCAGACTTGTTTTGTCAAGAAGAAAAGCTCGACTCCTGGGAGCGTGGGAAGATATCAAGGAATCTTACCAAAACGATAAAGTTATTAAAGGTCGTGTAATCTCCAAGACCAAAGGTGGCCTCATCGTTGATATAGGTGGCCTCGAGACATTCTTGCCGGGCTCGCAGATTGATATTAAACCCATTATCGACTACGATTCTTATGTAGGAAAAACAATGGAATTCAAGGTTGTGAAAATTAATGAAGCAATTAAGAATGCTGTCGTATCTCATAAAGCACTTATTGAAAGTGATCTTGCTGAGCAGCGAGAAGAGATTATTTCCTCACTAGAAAAAGGTCAAGTGCTTGAAGGTACTGTGAAAAACCTTACAGACTTCGGTGCATTTATGGATCTCGGTGGAGTGGATGGTCTCCTTTATATAACTGATATTTCTTGGGGACGTATAAATCACCCGAGCGATGTCCTCAGCCTTAACGATACCGTCAATGTGGTCGTACTCGACTTTAATGAGAATAAAAAGCGGATTTCACTCGGCTTAAAGCAGTTGAAGCCGCATCCATGGGATGTTCTCGATGAAGAAATTAAAGAAGGTGCCAAGGTGAAAGGCCGTATTGTGAATATCGAAGACTATGGAGCATTTATGGAAATTCAGCCGGGTGTTGAAGGACTTATTCATATTTCTGAAGTGTCCTGGAGCAACCAACCTATAAATGCAAGAGAATATTTTACTCTAGGTGAAGAGCATGAAGCAATTATTGCTACTATTGATAAGGAAGAAAGGAAAATGTCCTTGTCTATCAAGCAATTGACCAAGGATCCGTGGGATGATATCCAAGATAAATATCCTGTAGGCAGTACCCATACCGGAGAGGTGAAAAACCTCACTCCTTATGGTGTATTTGTCGAGCTTGAAGAAGGTATCGGCGGGATGATTCACATCTCCGATTTAAGCTGGACCAAGCGATATTCGCATCCTTCAGAATTTACTTCCGTCGGTGACGACATTGAGATTATGATCCTCGAGATCGATAAGGAAGATAGAAAACTCTCCCTCGGACACAAGCAACTTGAAGAGAATCCGTGGGATACATTTGGAAAAGTATTCCCCGTAGGTTCTTATCATAAAGCTACTATCTTGAGGAAGGATAAGAAAGGAGCTATCGTTCAACTTCCGTATGGACTTGAAGCATTTGCACCCATAAGTCACCTTAAGAAAGAAGATGGCACTATGGCTGAAGTGGATGATGTCCTTACTTTTAAAGTTATTGAGTTTAATCGCGACGACAAGCGTATTCTTGTATCGCATAGAAGATACCTCGATGATATCAAGAAGGAAGCCCACGATAAAGTACGAGATGAAAAGCGTCAGGAACGACGCAAAGTTCAGAAATCTATTAAACAACAACGTTCACGTATCGAGAGAACTACTCTCGGCGAACTTGAGACCTTTAGTGAATTGAAAAATAGATTGAGTAATGATGATTCTGCTTCTGAGCAGGAGTAAGCAGAGAGTAATATAGAGTTTATTTTAAGACCCGGATATTGCTCGTCAAGTCCGGGTTTTTTATTTCGATGCAATACTTAGAATTCCCGGTAGTGTCCTCATAGTTCTCGCAAGATACTCCTGATTTTCATATATCTGATATAAGCTTCCGCAAATGTTTTCTCGATTCTCGCAAGGCACTCCTGATTTTTATAAAACAGGTACAAGCTTTCGCAAATGCCCTTTTGCTTTTCCTGTTACATTCCTGGTTTTTATAAATCAGATACAAGCTTCCGCAAATGTTTTCACAAAACGCCAACTTAGATTTACCCTAGTGATAAAAAACTGAGGGTTTTGCAATTTGGCGTTACACGTATATTAAGCCAAAATCATTGAGTACTAAAATTTATTAAGGCTGAAGCGACTTTATAGGTTATTTATCATCTTGGATAGCTACGACCAGCCTGTAAAATGTAGATGGATTATCACATAGAGAATGTTTTTCTACTACACGAATGAATAGAATGAACAAGTTTGTCGGTTTATGCAATAGATTCAATAGATAGAGTAGGCGCAGACTCGATGGATTATCTACAGTAAGACATTGTTTTGAAAAAGAAGATGATGTAAAAAATCAGAACCATATAGTCTATTAATACTTGATAATCAACGGGTAAAGCTTGACCATAAACATTATGTGATATTTTGAAGTCGGAAGTGAACTTTCAGAGGACTTAAGAAGTTGTAAGAGGTGCATATAAATAGGAGGAAAAATAAGCGAGAGTCATAAAAATTTTAATTATTTTTTGATAGCTAGGATTCACTCCAGGACTATATTGTAAGCATTTGAAGAGAAGATTGTCAGAAAAAGATTAATTATTTTTCAGAAAAGGCTTGCGGAATAGAAATAAGTTCATATATTTGCATTCCCGTTTGAAAGAAGCGGGAAAAACCCCTAAAATTATCAAAGGATAAAAGGGGGTATAAATAAAGAGATTGACAATACAAGAAGACAGAGCGGACCAACAGAAAGAGTACGGGAAA
>CAYTBT010000053.1:0-15047 GCA_964436125.1 uncultured Saprospiraceae bacterium
AGACACGCTATCAGCACTTTATGATTTATGCTTAAAAAAAGTGTCGAAGTCAGGATCTCCGCGCTGATTTAGCTTAATCCTCAGATTTCAAAGTAGGTGAAGAATCTTGTTTTTTTGATAGTATTAAAGATGATTGCCGTAGCCAGAAGTGTTTTCCTCCAGCTTTCCAATCCATTTCCCTTACCCCTTACGACACATATTACTTGAACCCTGATGAGATTCAAGTTGAACCATTCAATTTAAAAGGCCTGCACGCTTAATCGACTTTCTTAAAGACAAGCTTATGATTCTGTGAATTAAGCTCAAGTTTCCCCTGGGAAATCTGATATTGGAAGATTTTATCGCCGAGAGACTTGAAGAATTTATCCTCTATTTCCATCTCTGCACAAGCTTTCAATGTAGCGGCAACATGGTCAATTTTAAGTGTATCGCCTGTAATTTCTACGGAACCATTAAAGTTATTACAAGTACCGAAGCCTCTTATTTTCCCCCCTTTGAGTTTAAATTCAACTCGAGGTTGTGCTTTCCCAGTAGGAATGGTTTCATTATTGATCGACTCAAGAACCCAGATATCGTTCAACCTATAGTCGCCGAGGTATGTACCGCATCCATTTAATTGTACTGTGTCGGTGGGTAGTTTTACTTGTAGATGAGCTGTATACGGGGATTTTTCTCCGGACATATTATCCGTACAACTTTTCTGTTCAATTGTCACAATCAGTTGTCCACTGTCAAGAGGGACCGTATATCGCGTAGTGTTTTTCTTGCTGACTTCTATCTCTTCCAGAGCCATTGAAATATTAATTTCCTCCTGTCCCATAAAATCAAACATAAGCCTCTGCTCTCCGAGGATCTGCAAGTGCCAGAAGGGTTCATTTCCGGTAGCGTCAAAATAACGGTAGTCTATCTCACTCACTTCAGAAGAATTTTCTGTATTCTTTCCGGACTGAGTGCTAGAAGGACAGGCATAGATGGCTAGCGCAAGGCAAGTTAAAAATAAATATTTTAGAATGTTCATGGTGATAATTTAAGATAATAATATAATACTACTTGTTCTCTCTGTCTCGGGACTTCTCCATTTCTCTGAGGTAGTTAAACCGCTTGATGATGAGCCGATAATTCTGTTTGGCAATAAAAAAACCGAGCTTACCATCGAGAATTCCATGTTTCAAGACAAGTGTTCTGAAATAACGAAAGATAGCTTTAATATGTTTTAACGGTGCGCTATAATGCTTGCCTTGACGAAACATTTTTTCTGCTCCGAGTCGGGCATATTTATCCATACGTTGATTGTGGTCTTCTACCGATATATAGGAATAATGGTGGACTTTACCTTTTAAGGTCTTTCTCTTCAGAGAACTCGGTATAATTTTTTCATGAACAAAGTTCCCATCCCAGCGAGCTGTGGTCCGATTGTATAGCCTATCGTTTTTTACCGGCCACCCGGAATGATATACCGGGGTATCGGCAAAGTAGGTGAGGATATCGAGTTTATATACGATATTCTTATCGAGATTGTGTTGAGAAATGCTTTCTACGAGTTCCGGTGAAAGTCGCTCATCGGCATCGAGTGACAAAATCCAGTCGTGCGTTGCAGCTTCAGCACCTGCGCTACGCGCATCCGCAAATCCGGTCCAGGGCTTAGAGATAATTACTGCACCATTTGCGGAAGCTATAGAAACGGTATTATCGGTACTTTCAGCATCAACGACAACTATCTCATCGCAGACCTGGCGAGCCGAAGAGATACACTCTGCAATATTATCTTCTTCATTTAGGGTAATAATGACACAAGTGATGTTCTTGTCCATGTATCAGTCATTTGCGTAAGCTGCACGAGCAATAAAATACGGATTCAATAAATTTTCCTTATTATAGCTCAGTGGCTCCTTACTAGCAAAGGCCTCTACGACGCCACCGGCTTCTTCCAGGATAATCTGAGCTGCGGCAGTATCCCATTCCATGGTGGGTGCAATACGCGGATAAATTTCAGCATCCCCCGCGGCAATAACCATAAATTTCAGGGAACTACCTTTATAAATAGGAATAGGCTTCTTCAATTCACCGAGGAACTTAGAAGTCTCGGCATTCATGTGTGAACGCGAGCATACAATACGGAGTCCTTTGTCGTCAGGATGATAGGCGTTGACATGCATCTCGGTAGGCGTTTCATTTCTTACTGCAGTATAGGCGCCCGTCCCTTTATATGCATAGTATTCTGTATCCAGGTCAGGTGCATTAACTACGCCCATGATGGGAGAGCCGTGAAAAAGGAGGGCAATATTGACCGTAAATTCGCCATTCTGCTTGATAAACTCCTTGGTACCATCGAGTGGATCGACCATCCATGCATAAGTATAGTCGGCTCGCACGGCATAGTCGGCATTTTTATGTTCTTCTGATATGATGGGGATTTCAGGACTAAGCTTTCCCAGGTTTTTTACAATGTGTTCATGTGAAGCTTTATCGGCAATGGTGAGTGGCGTTCTGTCGGCCTTGATTTCTATATCATCTCTCTTGAGGTCTTTATAAATTTTCATTATTTTATCTCCTGCTTCTTGAGCGATATTGCGGACATCATTTAAGAGCTTACTATAATCCTTCTTCATGGGATGAAATTGTGTTCAATTACGGAATAAAAGGATAAATGTAAGAAAACTATTGATGCAAACTGAATTTCACTATGCATCAATAGTTTTCTTCATCGCAGTAGTCTGCAATGTAGCGTCTAAAATATATATCTTGGATAGGTAAATATCTCTTATATATTCAGTGTATTGTTTTTATCTATAAAATTGCGCACAGCCTTTGAAATCCGTGCGACAATATCATAGTCAATAGAGTAAAATACAAACTTTCCATCTCTGCTTGCGTTCAGGACTCCGGCTTTCCTCATTATACGTAAATGTTGTGACGTAATAGACTGTTCAACCTTGATTGAATGATAGATGGAGTTCACGGGTGATGTTCCATTCTTATCGATAAAATCCAGTATTTTCAGTCGAAGGGGATGAGCCAGAGCTCGCAGTAACTCTACAGAAACTTGCAGCCGATCGTTATTAAAAGTAACCTTCGTCTTCATGCGTTTTCTTATTTAAATAAATAGTTTTATGACCTTAGAGAAACAAATATGACAATAATCTATCATTTCTCCTAAGAAAACGGCAATAAGATATAAAAAACTTTAAGTGTATGGTTGTATATTGTTGTAAATCAGCTGCTTATAAGATTATATTTTATGGTCAAAAAATTGGTTTATTCTAGTAAAACTGGTCTATCCGGCAAGTTCTTCTATCAACTTACTTATCTGAGCAAGTCTATCCTTATTCAGAGAGTAGTAAATATACTTTCCATCGCGATCGGTATTTACAACAGATGCTCTACGGAGAATTGCCAGATGCTGGGAGGCAACAGATTGTTCTAGTCTCAACTTGATATAAATATCAGTTACAGTAAGTGACTCATGTTCTTCCAGTAGATTAATGATACGCTGACGTAGCTTATGATTAATCGCACGGAGGACGAGAACCGCTTTCCGCAATTCTGTATAATCAAGGTTGATATCTTCAGAACCTTGCCCCAATGAAATTTCTTCGTCTTTATGTTTTCTCATATTTAAAAGTTTAGTTCACGGAATACACCTACTCCTTTACCAAAACTATACCAACTTTCATCAAATGCTGATTTTTTACAATATTAACCTTAAAATCGTGGGTTTTATTGAGCCTTTTTCATACTTATTTAACACAATCAGCCCTCAGAGTGTTCGCTTAGGCTTAGTTATATTGGGCTTTTTTAGATATATAGGAGAAACATAAGCAATATCTTGAAAGTTTTTTTCAGAAAATTTCTTCCAAGCGATACATGCTTGATGCGCGGCAGAAATATTTTCAATGGAGAAAGTTAAGAAATTTTTTTGGGGCCAGAATTCCAGGCTTTTTCTTGCCCCATCGCCACCGATGATTAAAGGTGAATATTTCTCTTGTAAATCCCTACAAGTCACTTCATCGAGGATAAGAGGTGTATCTTTCACCAGATATTCCATTTCTGAATTAAAAATTGCGGTGTAAACCTCCATCCTACGTGCGTCCATCATCGGCATTACATAAGCGGGAGAATCGACATGATTACGGATACCATAGGCGAGTACTTCCAGGGAAGAATGCGTTATCAACGGAATTCCCAGTGCCATGCAGAATGCCTTGGCGGTAGCGAGTCCTACGCGTAACCCGGTGTATGAACCCGGCCCTGTTGTGATACTCAAGGCGGATATATCTTCCTTGCTTGCCGACGCGGCATCAAGTGCATGGTCAATAGCTGTGGTAAGCCATTCTCCATGTCTATATCGGAGGTGGCTTTCAATCAAAGATGCAACTTGCCCATTTTTCAGTACCGCTACTGAACATATCTGCGTCGATGATTCTAGGCATAGAATAATCGGTGATTTATCCATGGCTTCATTTATGGATTGAGAATATTATGATATTTCTTTTCGTTCTTCAATAGGTCAATTGCCGCTTCGACCTCCTTATCATTACTGAGTCTCTGCTGAATTTTTCCCTTGAGATAATAGAATCTGCTCATAATCTCTTCTTCAATAAGGTCAATGATCTCGGCTTTATATTCAGTTAAGCTGTTTTTCTTGGCCTTTTTCATCTCCTTATGAATGCCGCGCAATTCATCGTCAACATCTTTAAAATAGGCTTCTGCCTTTAATTTTTTCTCAAGGATGCTCAGGGCTTTTTCACTCTTGGTTTTATAGGTAAAATCCGCTTGATGTAGAAAATCAACAAAGGAATCGAAGTGATTAAATACAATACCTTTTTCCTGTGGTGTGAAATCATGCTTATAGAGATAATGTGTCACGAATTTCATAATCATGTGTTGCCTTTCAAGTTCGTTGATAATCGGTGGTACAGTTTCTTTCTCAAGAACAACATCAGGCTTAATGCCGCCACCGTCGAGGACGGTACGGCCATTGGCCGTTTTAAATTCAGCACGGAGTGAATCGGGAATATCAACCGGCTCTCCATTTTCATCGTACTCGACGCTCTGAATACATCTACCGCTAGGGATATAATACTTAGCTATTGTCAGTTTCATTCCGGAGTTATAGTTGATTTCCTTTTTTCGCTGGACGAGACCCTTGCCATAAGTGCGCTGACCCATAATTACCGCTCTATCGTAGTCTTGCAGTGTTCCTGAAACAATTTCAGAGGCAGAAGCTGAGTGGCCATTAACAAGTACAACAAGAGGAATATTTAAGTCGAGTGGTTGTCGTTGTGTTTTATAAACCTTATCCCATTCAGGGACTTTACTTTTGGTCGATACGACAACTTTTCCCGATGGAATAAAAAGGTTACATATTTTAACTGCTTCATTGAGCAAGCCTCCACCATTATTCCTGATATCGAGGATCAGGTATTTCAGTTCCGGATTATTGGTCTTCAGTTCTTTGTATGCTTTTGCGATATTTGCGGAAGCATTTGGGGTAAATATACTGAGGACAATGTAGCCCACCTCGTTATCGACCATGCCCTTATACGGAACATTGGGAATACGGACCTTGTCACGAGTCAAGGTAATGTCCAATGTCTTTTCCTCTACCGGCCGATATATCGTGAGTGCTATTTCTCCGCCCATACTTCCTTTTAAGAGCTGGCTCACCTCATCTTCCTGCATATCCTTGGTTGATTTACCATTCACTGCAATAATTTGATCACCTACTTTAATATCACTTCTATCGGCAGAATATCCTTTATAAAGTTGAGTTATTGTCATGTAGTGATCGATAAAATCCATTCCGGCTCCGATGCCATCATACCGTCCTTCCGAGATATATCTTGAACGCTCAATCTCATTCTCGGAATAATAAACCGTATATGGGTCCAGTGAATGCATCATTGCATCTATTGCTATGGTCATGAGATGCGTAGGATCTATTTCATCGACATAATGAGTATTTAATTCCTTGTATATCGCTGTGAATATCTCGAGATTCTTCGTTATCTCAAATAGCTTGGAATTGTCCTGTGTCTTGAAGGACATCCCGGTAAACCCGATGATAAGCACCACAGGAAGAATGTATTGTGTGAAGGTTCTACGCATATTTTTATTCCTTTCTTTTATGAACGTATGAAACTGTCTCTATTATATCACAAGATAGTTAAACTGATTGAAGAAATGTTTTTACCACCTGAAGTAATTCCTTTGGCTTCTCCGCATGGACCCAGTGCCCAGTGTTCATACTTATCAGTTCTGCCTGTGGAAAATACCCTTTTATTCCCGATAAATCTCCATCCTTTATATACCCCGACTGTATTCCTCGGATGAATAAGGCCTCCTTCAGATATTGCTTATCCGTCTCAAGCCCTCTTAATATCTCTTCATAATCCTCGTATAATTGAGCTAAGTTGAATTTCCACTCGTAAGAACCATCTCTCATCCGGTGGATATTTTTCATAATGAATAGACGTATTGCTTTATCGGGTATAAGCTTCCGCAAATGCTCTTCAGCCTCAGACCGCGTGGAAATCTTTTCTATAGGTAAACTGCGCATCGCCTTAAAGTATTGATCGTGATGCCCCTTATATGATATCACCCCCATATCAACACTTATCATCGACATCGCCTTCTCCGGAAATTCCAGCGCAAATGTCATCGCGGTTTTCCCTCCCATAGAATGTCCCATAATATGTGCTTCTACTATTCCCACAGCATTCATCCACTCCTTGAGATCTGTAGCCATGTCTGCATAAGTATGGCTATCCGCATGTGGCGAACTGCCATGATTCCGTTGATCTACAAGATAAACCGCATAATCTTGTGAAAGCATCCGCCCGAATGTCTTCCAGTTGTCCAGCATTCCGAAGAGTCCATGAAGAATTATAATGGCTTCGCCATCACCGTATTTCTTATAATTAAGAGCTTCCATATTGTTTTTTCTACACGATATGATTGTGAGTTTTGCTTGTCTAGCAACATAGGTGGAATCTAAATGGTTTATCCTGATTTAATGCACTTTATTAACCATCTTGTCCCTCATTATTGAAGCGGAGTCGCATTGAGGCAACTCTTTCTCTGAAATTTTATCAACTATCCCATACAACTGATATACTTTCTTCCAGGGTAAAAACTTTTATGCAATGTGCGTGTTACAATAAAGGATAAACGCTCTTTTATCAACCTTAAGCTGAAAGCCATTGCTAGCTGAAGGGAATGCTTTTACGCTTATGCGCAGGCGGAGATAAATAGATCGATTATTGCTTTTTCTTGTAGGTTTACGATAGAAAGAGCTTAAGATAAAACAAGCAACGCTATATACTATTTAATAAATTAAATATGCAATATTATGAGCAAGACAAAGTGGAGCATCGACCCCGCACATTCACAGATACAGTTTTCTGTGCGACACATGGTGATATCAAAAATCAGAGGAGAATTTGAACAATTTGAATCTTGGCTGGAAACAGATGGAGAAGAAATAGAAGGAGGAGAAGCCTTCTTCTCAGCAGTAAGTTCTACTATAAACACCGGCAACAAAATGCGTGACGACCACTTGAGGTCGGGTGAATTTTTCAAGTCAGAAGAATTTCCCAATCTCACTTTTAAATCAACTTCTATCGAGAAAAAGAACGATGAAGACTATGTCTTAAAAGGAAATATGACGATGCGAGGGGTAACAAAACCCCTTGAACTCGACGTGGAATTCGGTGGTGTTATCACTGATCCCTATGGCTTACGCAGAGCTGGCTTCTCTATCACCGGACAATTAAATAGAAAAGATTATGGCATGACCTACAATGATTTAATTGAGACTGGTGGTGCCGTAGCCGGTGATAAGATAAAACTTGATCTTCACGTAGAATTCACCTATAAACCTGAAGAAGCCTGATCCGGCTTATTCATAATCATAGCTTCTCATAATTGAAATAACCATAAGTGTTATTAATGTAAGGTATTTATATCAATCTATATTGCTATTCATTTACGCCTACTTCGCAATATTGAATTATGAGAAGCTATACTTCATTTATCCGTTCAAAAGAGAGTTTACAATAAACAGAAGTGTTGCTATATTCGGCAATCATAACTGCATTTTTATGAATAGAAAGTGGCAATTCATGCATTAAATACAATTATATGAAGGTATTGGTCACAGGACCGGATGGAATACTGGGAAGTAATTTAATACGAGAGCTGATTAAACGCAATTATGATGTAAGCATTTTCCGTTTTCCTAGCTCTGAATCAATGACTTTACAAGGCTTATTAATTCGCGTTTATGAAGGGGATATTCTGAAATTCAAGGAAATTGAAAAGGCTGTTCAAGGGCATGACATTATTATCCATTGTGCTGCCAATACAAGTGTGTGGCCAGCTCGTGATGTGGGAATTACACAGGTGAATATCTGCGGCACAGAGAATGTCATAAAAGCATGTTTAAAACATAAAGTAAAACGTTTAATCACTATCGGTACGGCCAATTCCTTCAGCTATGGTTCCAGGGAGTGTCCCGGCACAGAGAATACTCCGTATTCATCCGGAAAATATGGCCTAGATTACATGGATTCCAAGCGAAAAGCCCAAGAGCTTGTCCTCGACGCTGTAGTAAAACAAGCTTTGCCTGCTCTCATCGTCAATCCTACCTTTATGCTGGGGTCTTATGACTCCAAGCCAAGCTCGGGCCAGATGATTTTATCTATTTACAAAGGGAAAGTTCCCGGCTATTCTCGGGGTGGAAAAAACTTTATTGCAGTAAAAGACGTAGCTGTCGGCACTGCCAATGCTATTACAATGGGACGCATAGGTGAATGTTATATCATGGGTAATGAAAATCTTACATTTAAGGAAGCATTTACCAAGATTGCCGATACAATCCACGTATCTGCACCGCGTTTAAGCTTCTCTGATGCCATGACGCAGACCTATGGTTCTATAAATAGCTTTTTTGCTCGTATATTGCGATATAATCCTTCTGTAACAAAGGAACTAGCTCTTATTTCATGCGATGAGCACTATTACTCATCTGAAAAGGCGATTAAAGAGCTCGATCTACCACAGACACCCATCGAGGTAGCGATCAAGGAGGGCTTTGAATGGTTTAAAGAAAACGGGTATTTAAGTGAAAGACATCATTAAACAGATAGGGATGAATATGACTTGGGAATCCGGCGACTTCCAGGTATGCTTTCCCATTTTATTGAGCTTGATTGCTTTCATTGTCTACTGGTTCAGTACTCAATCGCCAGGGATAAAAGTTTCATTTTATAACCGCTTTCCAGAGGATAAAGCTTCCACAAATCACTTCCTCTATGTCAAACTTTCAGGATTTGTATTTCTGGGAATTATCCCGGCTATTTTAAGCCTTATATTCCTCCCGGAATTTTCCCTGGTAGATTACGGATTGAGTTTTAAAATGGATACGGCTGTATTTTCTCTATTATCAATTCTCATTCTCAGCCTTATTGTTGTTCCTCTGGCCGCCTATAGTGCCCATAAGGGAGAAAATCTCAAGAACTATCCACAGATACGCACGAGGGAATGGACGCGGAAAATCTATATTTCCAATCTCATCGGCTGGGCATTATATCTGCTAGCTTACGAGTTTCTATTCCGAGGAATCCTCTTAATTCCACTCGTAGATTCACTCGGTATATGGCCTGCTATCGCTATCAATATAGCATTGTACTCTGCAACGCACATACCCAAGGGGGCTACAGAAACTATCGGCGCTATTCCTCTCGGGCTTGTTCTCTGTATCTTGACAATCGCATCGGGAACAATATGGATTGCTTTCTTCGTCCATCTAGCTATGGCATGGAGTAATAGCCTCAGCGCATTAAAACATCATCCGGAAATTCATTATAAAAGTTATGGAAAATAAAGTTGCTGTAATCACCGGATCCAGTCGTGGTATCGGAAAAGCAATTGCTACCGAGCTCGCACAGAATGGTTGCACTATTGTCATCAATGGAAGGAATCAGGAGAGATTGGGGCAGGCACATAAAGAACTTCTCACCATCCATGACCGAGTTTCAGCAATCTGTTGTGATGTCTCAGGGGAAGAAGGTGCTTATCACCTCATTAATGAATCTATACGGCTTTATGATGGTATTGATATTCTTGTGAATAACGTCGGCGTATCCATGCGAGGAAATCTCGGCGAGATTAAACCTGAAGTGGTTAAAACCGTTTTTGAAAGCAATGTATATGGCACGATCTTTCCTACTATTGCCGCTATCCCACATTTGCGGAAACGCAATGGAAGCATCGTATTTATCTCAAGCGTCACCGGAATAAGGGGATTGCCCGGTCTATCCGCATATAGCGCTTCTAAGATGTCTTTAAGGGCATTTGCTGAATCTCTCCGGATTGAAGAACATAAAAACAACATCCACGTAGGCTTAATTTACGTAGGAATCACTAAAATCGTTCATAATAAAGAGACTATCGCCGCCGATGGAAGTAAAATAAAACTCCGCGCGCGCACGGGAAAAGGGGTGCAATCTATGGAAAGCGTTGCCAAGGCGGTCGTTAAAAATATTCAACAGAGAAAATTTGTTACAGTACTCAGCAGAATAGGAAAAATCAATGCCTTTCTACAGAGAATCTGGCCTTCACTTGTTGAGAAAATTATTCTGAGGAACTTGAGCAAATTTGAGGAGAAAAGTAAGTAGAGCCTGATAAGTCAATGCCCGAGAGCATTTTAGCTTGCGCGAAAAGCTATAATTCATGCTTGAACATTAAAGGATCTCGTGTATTATAAGCCCCACATAAAAATAGTGATTAAACAGTGCAGCTACACAAGATGTGGGCTGTAATTCCACAGATTTATTCTAGGATAAAAACCTCCGTTCTTCTATTTAACGCACGATGTTCCGGAGAATCATTGGGCACGAGAGCCTGGCTTTCACCCATACCATCACTACTCAATCGGCTGGCAGATATCCCCTTGTCAAGTAAGTAATTAAGCACACTCTGTGCGCGTTCTCTTGAGAGTATTAAATTGTCCTCTTCAGAGCCTACATCGTCGGTATGGCCGACAATTTTTATCTTAATATCCGGGTTATTCTCGAGAAAATGAAGGAGTTTCAATAATTCCGGCTTTGCCTCCGGTAATAAAGTGGCAGAAGCCGTCTCAAATAGGATATTGTGCAAGATTATTCCCGTGGAATCAGTGATATCATAAATCGCTAATAATGGAATATTGATATTCAATGGATTATTGACATCTTGCGTATCTATAAGTGCATGGTGGGATGAATAAAACAGATAGCCCGGCTTTTCTACCCAGAACGCATAATCTTCTCCGAGCGGAAGGCAAGAAAGGAAATACCCATCTCCACTTGTATGAATCTCACTTATCAAGGCACTATCACGCAGGCGCATTATGCTCACGGTAGCTACAAGTCTTTCATGGCTCAAGCTATCGTAAACGTAGCCTTCAACATAAGTGACCGGATTAGGAGATATTGAACTATCCGGATGAAAGCTATAAATATCAAGTGAACCATCTTTGTCAGAAGAGAAATAAGCCTCAGTGGCACTAGAATTAATAAATAATGTTCCATCATCACCAGGAGTATTTATAGGAACACCCAGATTTACCGGCGTAGTCCATTTCCCTACACTATCTTTCCTACTGTAAAATAGATCGCGTCCACCCAGCCCGGGATGACCATCGGAAGCAAAGTATAATGTCTCATTATCAAATGCAATAAACGGTGCCCTTTCATTTCCCTCGGTATTTATCGGCGCTCCGATCGATTTTACGTCACCATAAGTACCATCATCTTGCCTAGTAGCATAATAGATATCACTTGTTCTATGATCACGCGTAGATACGAAGTATAACCAACGTCCATCCGGCGATAAAGTCGGTTGAGAATCCCACGCAGAAGAGTTCACTTCCGGTCCCATATTCCGCGGTTCTGACCAGCGCCCACCTTTTCTTCGGAAGGAAATCATCAAGTCACAACTACCGAATGTCTTGCCTTTTACGCATGAGGTGAAAATCAATATCCGCCCATCGGCTGAAAAACAATGGCCTCCTTCATTTCCCGTATGCGTATTAATATCGTACAATGGCCGGGCTTTCATCCATTTGCCCAAGCTGTCTTTTACACTCATATAAATGTCTTCTTGCCCACCGATTCTCCGTGTAAAAAGAAGAGCATTATTGTCGGCACTGAGAGCGGGCAGATATTCGTGGTGATCGGTATTAATTGCGGCTGGAAGCTTTACCGGGTGGTAATTCAGTAGAGTATCTGCGAGAATCTGGAGCCTTATCTGCGCAAGCTTAAGATATTTCTGAGCCTTCGCAGCATAAGTATTCTGTGGATAATGACTTAAAAAGTACTGTAATGGTGGAATGGCGTGGTAGTAATCTCTTGACTTCATGTAGAATTCACCGAGACTGAAAGAGATTGTTGGTTTATAATCCGGAGCAATTTCATAAAGCGTACGGAATGATTCAATAGCTTTATCAAGCACATTGAGATTATAGGAGAGAATGCCGTGTAGATATTGTACTTCAGGGCATTGGGGATGATCTTTATACACAGGTAGCAGCTCTTGCAAAGCACTTGTAAACCGCTGTTTTCTGATATCCGTATGAACAACTTTCAATCGTCGTTTATCACGTCGCGACAATTGAGTACAATCATAAGATTGAGCAGTCCCTACGGTAGAGAGTAGACAAGAACAAAAGAGAAAAAATACAATGAGCCACCGGCAATTCTTAAACGTATCCAATCATCAAGCATTTTCACTTAAGAGATGTTGTGCTTTATCCGATCCCAGCGTAGCTGCTTCTTTCCAATCTGCCAAGTATCCACTGCCTCCGTCTGCTTTCCTTGCATTGCCTCGATTTATGAGGATGTCATCAAGCGGGACTTTATTCCTTTCTTTATTGTGTAATTGAATTGCCCAGTCATACTGTTCAATCGCGGCCTTGTAGTTGCCTTGTTCTGCAAGGATACGTCCATACATATTTCTTGCCCATGGAAGGAAATCAATATTGGGATTCCCTTTTTCAAAGTTCCTGTTGACAAATAATTTCAGGTTGAAGGCTGCTTTCTGTAAGTTGTCGCACTTAAAATAACACAGGCCGAGCAAGCGACGTGCTTTCCAGTAAACGGCTTGATGCGCAACAGCACATCGCGTAGCCTTCTCCAGATCATCGATCGCTTTCTTAAATGCATTGCTCTGAAGATAAACATTGGCGCGTCCGTAATACGCATAGGGATTATTCTGGTCAAATTTTATTGCCTTGGTAAAGTCATATTCCGCATCGTCATAGTTCTCAAGCAAGAAATTTACATAACCGCGTCGTTCATAAGCTTGAGAGTGCTTATCATACTTACGGATAGCTTTATTCAGAGATTTAATTGCTTCATTTTCCTTCCCCTTGGTCTCACTAAGTTTCTTCCCTTTCTTAAATGCCCTTACAACGGATTTTTCACTATCGGGTGCAATATGATAATGTTCAATTACCCTGCCATTATCGACAATCCACATCCCTATTTCACCCGCAATGGCAAATTGCGCAAGATATCGAATCATATCGACGGTATTCTGCCAGTATTTTATTGTCGTCTGCATTACTGTACGACCTATCTCTATAGCCAGTTTATCATCATTAAAAATCTCTTCCTCTTCCTTAAAGATCAGGTTGAGATTATAATAACCTTCAAGCCTATGTCTATACATACGGAGAGCCTGGTCGTAAGCACGTTGCTTATCAAATTCAAGCCTGCCCTGAACTATAGTCTTATACAACATCTTAACGCAATAATTTAATCCGTCTATGCGGGATGAGGAACCATCTGACCTATTCCATTTTACCCTGTAAATTCTCTATCTTAATTTTTTTAGCTTACGCAAATACGCAACAAAAATCATGCTCAATTCCAGTTTTTGAATGAGACACGTCTTACAAAGATGACAATATTCTATCGATTATCAAAGGAACATCTAGACTAATACCGCAATATTCTCCGATCTGCATTAAAATACCGGTGTGCACTTTAAGGATTCTGGTTTATACACAATTGCTCGCAAATGTGAATCCTATGCTTGAGGAATTATAATTTCAGCTATTGTAGAGATGCTCTTAAAGACTTTTTAGAAGGAAAAATAGCACTCAAATCATGCTATGCGTCAGAGGTGGATAATCCAGTGATACTGACCCACCAATCCGGTGATATTGACCCACCCTAAGAATTTTGGTTTTTCTTCTGGCGATTATACTGACAAAATTACTGTTTTTTCCTTAAACTTTCACCTTTTAGCTCAATTCTGTGCGATGTATGGACTAATCGGTCTAAAATGGCGTCTGCAATCGTAGCTTCACTGATAATATCGAACCAAGCAGCCACCGGAAGCTGACTAGCAATGATGGTTGAATGCTTGGCATGTCGATCCTCGATAATTTCCATTAGGTCGAGTTGCTGTTGTTTTTCCAAGTGCGTAAGCCCAAAGTCATCTAAGATTAATAAGTGCGTCTTGGACAATTTGAGGAAGAAACGCAACAAATTACCTTCAAGACGGGCAATTTTGAGTTTTTGTGTGAGCTTTTGCATATTGAAGTATGCTGTCTTGTAGCCTTGTGCGCAAGCTTGATGTCCGAGTGCTGAGGCAATAAAACTTTTGCCACAGCCGGTTGCTCCGGTAATGAGAATGGATTCCCCTTTGGTGATATAAGAACCGGTAGCCAATGATGCGATAAGCGTCTTATCCATCCCGCGTGCAGCATCTGTATGTAACTCTTCAATTGAGGCTTGGTATCGGAACTTTGCGTTTTTCTTTAAGCGGTCAAAACGGCGCTGGTCTCGATCCAATTTTTCTTCTTGCAGTAAGATTTCGAGCCCTTCACTCAAGGAGAGTTTCTGATGTTGCCTTGTCTCAACCAGAGACTCCCAGCTACGACTCATTCCTCGAAGTCGTAATTCGTTCAATTTTGTTGTCATTGATGTCATATATTTGTTTATTTTGGTTGTAAAAAATAGATTTTTCCTCTGATGTTATCATGATCCGGTAAGCTT
>CAYTBT010000054.1:0-4820 GCA_964436125.1 uncultured Saprospiraceae bacterium
CTATATATCAGATTTTTATGTGGATAACTCGACTTTTTTAGTAAACCTTATATAGTTTTTTTAATGTTAAATATGACATCAATGGTAAATACGTATTGGAAGGAATTTTTGACAATACATAAGCACTCCTCCATAGGTGGACAACTTAAGTCTGACGCGGATAGGTTTATTAATAGCAGATTGAATCTCGAGTTGTACGACATGATACAAGATTACCATAATAAATCTCATTTTAAGTTCTTTGGAATCGCCCAAGGGCTGAAAGCCCGGCACAGCAAAGCCCCAGGTGGAGCGTAGCGGAACCTGGGGTGCATGTCACAATAGGTAGTGAGGGCTGAAAGTCCGACACAACAAAATCCCCATTTTCAGTTATTCCCTCTCAATCCAACCACACATGAACCATTTTTTCACACATTCTTCCTATCTTGTCCTTTCGACCCAAGTAGAACTGTAAGCTAGATCGTGCAATGCACGTTTTGGGGCATATATTTGTTTTTATTCATTCCTATCAAATTATCAATCGATTCAGATTAACCTGAGAAATTCCAGTTTAAGCATTTAATAATGTACCACCTTATACGTCCTCTCTTCCCCTTTTAAATAATAAATCCCGTTTTCTAGCCCTGACATAGAATACATTTTACGAGAATGTGGGGGAATTGTCAATTCAGATATAAAAACGCCTGTGCTATTGTATATTTTTACACTTATGAATCGACTTGCAGTCTTGTTATATATATTTAATTCACTTTTATCCAGCGGATTGGGATAGATATGTAAAAGTGATTTTTCATCCGGTGAAATAATACTAGTGCCTTTACGATGAAATTGAAAATTATCAAAAAACAGGAATATGCAAGAATTACAATTACGACCTCCAATAAAGGGAATCTGAATAACAATATAAAAAATTATACTATCAGGTACCCCGTGAGAGGTATATTGAATCGGAAAACTATAGGTTTTATATGTATCCGATGTAGGATAAAGATTAATTTTACCTATTCCAATCGTGTCCCGTTGTCCGTTGACTGAATCATATTTTGTCAACATAACATTAACAAAGCCTACTACTGTATCTTCATCTATAGTTGCATCTTCATTTAAAATACCTTTATAAGCAAAACTTATTTCTTCCGGTCTAAAATTAATCGATGTTCCACAATCTACACATTCTCCAGTTCTCGGAACATAAATCCCCCTTTCCCCCAACACAATATAATCATAATTTAAACCATACCAATCATAGATTACCATAGCATAATCACCATGAACAGCATCCGTTGTCCTCACTTTAAAGCCATGTTCAAACCAACCTTTTAAATAGCCTTTTTTTGCATTCCCATTAAATATTGAAATGTGTAAATCACGCATACTTGAATCCACCCATTGTTCAAAGTCAAGATTATAATCAGGGGTTTCCTGTGCAAAAGAAATAGTTGAGGATAAACAGAATATGATAAGGATAATTGTATAACGCATAATAAAAATATTTATATTATGTAATTTGTTTTCCTACATTCATTCAAGTCACTAACGTAATTTCTTCATTAAAAGATGCTTTATAAGTTAAATGTAGGTTGGATTTATTAATCTCATTGTATAATAAGTCTTTCTATGATATATTCAGTAGAATTATGTGGTTTCACTTGAATGGTGTACACACCGGGGTTTATATCATTTATATAAAATTTTTCATTTTTCCCTGAAAAATTACTTGTATATACAACCTCACCCATTGAGTTATAAATTTTAATTGTATTCATCGTCCCAAAATTCGGAGACGAAATAGTAAAGTAACCTTTAGAAGGGTTGGGATAAACCCTTAAGTGTGGCTTTTCATCTTTAACAATTGTATGAATTCCCCTTAAGGATGCAAGATGTTCTTGTAAATCTACCTGAAACCGCACACCACCGATAAGGTCCTGACCATTATACTGATTGAAATCAAAAACATAGATGTCCCTCAGATTTGTACTGTCAATGATATCAAAGCTTATAGCTACTTCCCCTATCTGATACGGAGATAAACTCATGCCATCTATTGTTGCATTAGCTTGTTGAATATCTATCCAGGATCGATTATCAATAATGTTTTCATTCACGTGATTCCCGAGTTTCCCGGAATTTATCCAGTCGGATTGAAGTGATTGATTTAATCTAATTTTCATGTCCGCTTTAGCCAATAATTCTGTATCAGCTTGTGTCGGAAACGTTATCTCAAATCTTACATTGTTCATTGGAGAGCTCGTATAATTCCCCACTAGAATGAGATCATTCGGTGGTGTATGAGGCCCTACTATACCATCCGGTTCACCATTACCCCATAATACAATATTTCGTAATGCAATTTCATTATTGTGTTCAACATTGTACTCCAGATCATTGGTTTCATCGAGATTCTCACCGGGTACTACGATTCTAGCTAAGATACAGAAATGCCTCTGCTTCCATCCTTCACCAAAACATGCAGCATAATTATCGGGATCGGGTGGGTTCTCCCATTCAAAATAATATATGGTATAGTCATGAAGTATTTCAGTATCATTATGATTATAGTTGACATCAAATATATCGATATAATCTTCATTTACCGGTCTTAGTGGTTGGGATCCTATAAATCCACCCATTGGTTCATTACAAGTTCCCATGGAACTTCCATCAAAAGGTGCCGGCCAGCTTAAACCGGAAGAAGCTTGTGCCCAGTATAATTCAATCTGTCCTACACCGGTCATATTTGGCATATCTCCTCTATTTCTTACCCTTACAGCAATTGTAATTGATTCTCCAGGTACTTGTTGAATATTGAGATTCCCTTGTCCATCCAGCCATCCGTCAGCCGAAAAGATATCAGGACTCACCCAAAATTTATCCGGAGTAGATGGTTCTTCACCTGTACCATTCCTATAATCTTTCAACCATAAATCAGGACCGTTCAGAGTCATACATTGCTTCTGATAGCAATAATAGAGATCATCTACATAGGCATGAAAAAGCCAGAAGATGGCAGCTCCGGATGCCCTTCCAACCCATTCCATCGAACCACCTATATTACCATGTGTAAAATCATGTGGTATAAATTCTAATGAAGAAGCATAATCATTTACATCAACCCAATCATTACAATTGAGATTTTCATCGTATTGTGAAAAATCAGTACTTCCGGTTCCAAATGGTCCTTGATTTTCAAGTAGTAAAAATCCATTATCATCATCATCTACAACAATAGGAGATAGTATTGAATTTTTATTGTCACTTGCCGCATCATTAAAGAAAGCGTCAGGTATAGGATCATCATTATCCCATTCCGGTAAGGGGACATATTTATCATATCCCCTGTCTATTAAATAATTTTGCAGTCCTTGGATATACGCTCTATGCCACTGAAAAAATGCTTCGTTTCCATTATGCCATAAAAACGGAGACTTATAAAGGCCATAAAATCCTGAATGGATAGCTACCACAGTATATTGAGTAACATTTGAGTTATCATTATTTGGATAATCATTGTTCATATCATGAGCAAGATAATCCATTATCAAGTTTCGTAACTCTATCCGTTCTTGAGGGCTGAAAGAATATATATCAGGTCTCCGGTGCATACATTGTGCATTAAGTGTATTGATGGACAACGATAGAAGAAACATTCCGGTTAAAAGAAGGGCGTAAAACTTTTTCATAATAAATATTTTATATAAGTTAAAAAACGTATTATCTATTGATATTGGTGGGGAATATATATATATATATATATATATCGATTTCATAATTCTAAACAATATTTTTATCCATATCTTATTAACATTGACATATATTATAATTTAATGAATGTGTAATAGCTTGAATATATGCAAGAATTGAAAGAATAATCTCCTTTTTAGATAATGTAATATTTCATTACATTGGGCTGAAAGCCCGACACAGTACATGCGAATTCCATGCGAATTTCCATCGAATTATATGCGAATTGTAGAAGTGAATGCAGTAAGGTGATGCAACCCTTGCGCCTGGATTGAGTGTGAGCTAGGATTGCAGCACTGACGGTGATCAACAAAGTTATTTCTTTCCAGAGGATAACAGTTGTAAGAAAGGCATCATAGTTTAACTTATGGCAGATTGAAAACCGAGCCATCAATTTTACGATTAGTCACGATTTAATTTACCACCGCTGCCTTTCCGGGTTATAAATAGTGGGTGAGCCATTCTTCTGATAGCACGCAGACGACACGGATCTAGCTGATAAGCGCAGATTGTCTTACTTATTTGAAAAATTCTTTCTCCTGATCTCAGGTTCCTTACCGAAGTTTAATAACTGGGGAAAAAGTGCTCCTCCGACGGCGGACATTTAAAATCCCGGTATAGAGCTTGGGATGTGGGATTTAGAGACGTGGTTCTGAGACATAAAAACCAAAGGGCTGAAAGCCCGACACAGCAAAGCCCCAGGTGGAGCGTAGCGGAACCTGGGGTACAAGTCACAATAGGTATTAAGGGCTGAAGGTCCGACACAGTAGATCACCATCCTCAACCATTTCCTCTCAATCCCACCACACGTGAACCATTCTTTCACACATTCTTCTTATCTTGTCCTTTCAACTCAATTATTGCTATGACTGATAATGCTCCATTATGAAAAGTTCTTACATGCTAAGTAGCTATAGGCGGTAAACTCGAACTACTTTAATCGCATAATCTTGTGCTTTGAAGGACGGCATAAGAGTGTTGTCCTTTCAGATATTTATTAAAAACATTCTTAAACATTTTGTATAATAAGGGAAAAGCCGTATCATTGAGGTAAATAAACTTATTAAATTATGTCTATC
>CAYTBT010000054.1:4920-14600 GCA_964436125.1 uncultured Saprospiraceae bacterium
CGTCTATCCGTCTATCCGTCTATCCGTCTATCCGTCTATCCGTCTATCCGTCTATCCGTCTATTATTGCGTTGTAGCTACAACATACTCGTTTGTTTTACTTTAATTTTTTCTAATGTGGTTTATCTTAAAGCACAATGTCCGCAGAATACAACTCCAGGAAGCACCATAAATATATTCGACTGGCGAACTGAGGGGTTTAGCTTTTATTTAAAAGACGAGTTTCAACAAGTTTATGTGGCAGAGGTAACATCTCCGTTTTATTTGTCAAACTACCATGCACAGTTTAATACAGATTTCTTTGCACAGACTTTGAATCCTGATTTTCAACCTGAGGATGGATGGGAATTACTTTTTTATGATTTTGGAACCCCTTTAGAAGGTGTAGCAAATCCTGCATTTGCTTTATATAACCGATATTCTGGAATGATCAGAATGTTTATGTACCTCTCTGCTAATCATGAATACACTTATAGTGAAGCTTTTATAAACACATATTTCTCTCGCGTAGGAGAAGTGTTTTATAATTCTGCCTTATTAGAAAATCAGAATGCTATTCTCAATGCAATCGATAATTTTCAAAAAGAGATAGTGCTTAATTCTGTCAATAGATATAATGAAAGTTATGGAACTTGGATTGTATCAGAATGGGCAACTCAGTATGATCCTTGTACTTGTAATATTACTGGAGAACTGACATTTGAACCAATATTACAAAATATATCTTCAGTATCACTTAAATTAAATGGTCAATCACAAACCGTACCTGTTTATTCTACAGGTTCATCTTCGAACTCAGGTAATATAAGAGCTAGTATCGGAAGGATATCTGATGACAGCAAGAAAATTTTAGGAGCATATAAAAAAGGGAACGAAATTTATAAGAATGTACAGAATTTTCTCAACACTAATGAAGACCCTTCAAATAACAACAATGCTCCAAAAATAGCAGAAAATCTAGCTCAGGCAATTTTAGGAGTGGGTACAGGTAATCCAATAGCGGTCGTTGCAGGATTGCTTACAGCAGCCACAAAATTTATAGGGATATCACAGAAAAAAAACATAGTTTCCTACAATTCTACACACAGTTTTACCGGTACAGGGGAGATTTCTACTCAAGCACCATATCAAGCTATTCAATTATATGTTCCTGGAAGTAATCACAATAACTTGCCTGATGCAAGAGTCCCGGTATATGACAATGTTCTTGGTGTTGCGACATTATTGGAAACTCCTGAAATATATTACTTCGAGGACGAAGAGATTAGAGAATATCCTGATAACCCAAGAGAAAATACTTCACAAAGAGTAAGATTTTATCAATTAGCTTCTGATCTCAAATATGCAATAAATGGAAATGCAGGCATTGACGAAATTCCTGATAATATTAAAGTTGCATTATACTTTGATATTGAATGGGACGAAACACAAAAACCAAGTACCTTGCCGGCCTTTCAAGGATTAAAATATGTAAATGATAGGAAATTGAGAACTCCCTATATGAATCCAAGCTGCTTGAAGAATTATCCTATTTTCTTTAGTATTGAAAATTCTGATTTCGGTGGGGATCCCAATGCATATAAATTTGATATTAAAAATGTTTATATCGCAATCGCTATGATTCTCAATCAAAGTAATTCTACTAATTCAGAATTTACATGTAGTAATAAAATTGCTTATTTTCAAAGTTATAAGGTAAAGCTAATAGCCGACCATAATTATAATTGGCAGAATCATCCGAGCAATCCATATCTGAATGTTCCGGAAGACCTTACAATTAACTATAATGATATTGATGCGAATACAAGAACATGGGGGATAACTCGTGTAGTAGGCGCTCCTACGCCTCCACCTTTCCCAGTGTATAATAGTGATACTTGTGGAATGAATCTAGAAAAGATTCCCAAGATGGTAATTGTTAATGGCTTACCGACACTTCAATATGCATATAACTATAATACTGATGCCTATACCATTTCTTGTGGGAATGACCTCCCTGTAGGTGAAGTATTTCTAGCAAATTTCTGTAACTCAAGTAAATATGATCCAATTGTTACTGCATTGAAAAATCAAAGTGGTCATACTGATTTAACTAAAGAAAAAACAGAGTTAATATCTTACCCTAATCCGGTATCAAATAACCTTTATCTAAATATTTCTTGCAAGAGCTGTGAATATAAAATTATTAGCTCAAATGGAGAGCTTATTAAGCATGGACTTCTTCAAGGTCGTTCTATCAATTGTTCAGATCTCAGTAGTGGTTTGTACTTTATTATCGTTTATAATAATAAAACTATTTCCTATGGAAAATTTATTAAGATATAGTCGAGATATATTTATAGGATTAATGATTTTATCCTTATTCTATGCGTGCACAAAGGATGATCCTCTTGATCCCAATTCACCGAATTATAATCCCTGTCTTACTATAGAAAAGCCTTCAGCTAAATTTGGTGCAGGAACAATAGAAACAATTGGTGTTACTGGAGATTATTATAATGGATTTTATAAGGATTCAACTATATATTTTGATCAAGACACAATTCCGGGATATTGCCTATTTTATGCCTACGACTTAGAAAATGTCGATAGCTTTTACTGGAAAGTGGGCACTGACCCTAGGGTTTTCACAGGAAGCAAGTTTAGTCTTCAATTTGATAAAAATCTTCATGGTCAGAGTATTGATGTAAGACTGATAGCGCTTAAGAAAAGCGATTGTTTTCCATCAGGATATGCACGTGATACAAGTACAAGGACGCTGGTTATCAATAGCGATTATTCTAAGAGCAAAACCCAAATACGATATAATAGCAAATATTTGGGAACATCAAATGAATTTCCGGGAGAGGAATATTTAGTTGAATTTATGGATAAAATTGAAACTAACAGGTCAAAGGGATTCCCAAGAGGTACATTCGGTAGAAATGCACGTTTCTTAAAGGGGTATGATGAAATGTATTTAGCAGGTCAAGGTGATAGTATTATATGGCTTGCGCATGGCTATTTCCCAAAATACAATCGAAAAGAATTAATAATACATTATAAAATCAGTTATGATCTTGGAAAAACAGCACATTGGTATACTTATGTTGGCTACAGACAAGATTAATTGTAATTTATGGCTTGCTCTTTAAAACACAATCAGATGAGTGAATAATCAGTTGCATCAGCGTTCCATCATGAAAATAGCACGCAGACGACAGTGCCGTGCCAGCGGTATGACACAGATCTAGCTGATAAGCGCAGATTTAGTTCTGTTGTACTAAAATACTTCCAATAAAAAATGGGTGGAATCCCTTTCCATTCCTTATTTTGATTCAGCTTGTATAAAAGGACTGAATGCCATTTGATTTCTTACTTAATTTTCAATAAATAGAGATTTCTATGGAAATGCAAGAGGAATTCATGTTACGTGATAAAGTAAAGTAAGCTTTTAAAAAGGTTTCGGATCTCTAGATTGTCGACCTTCGGGACATTTTACCAGACTTTATTTTTAGGAATACGTTTTTGGGTACCCTACCTTGAAGATTGTGAAATCCACATTCATTAATTTAACGCTTGGTACTTCTCTATTATCAAACTGTCAACTCCGGGAATACTATAACGCATAATGAAATAATCTAAAGCTTTCTTGTCTTGAGGATTATTGAGGTCAATTGTATTCAAATACTGCACTACTGACTTTTTAATTAAGTCTTTATACATATCGTAATGATGCTTTGAAAAATAATGGATGGCTAATAAGCGATGTTGCTCAAAGGCTAATTTCTTTATCCTATCTTCAAGCTGTCCGGAATACTTTCTATTCCTAAGTGAATATGATAAGATGTCTCGTGGAGTATTATCATATAATAGTGCGATACTGTCAAATTTCATCAGCATACTATTATTCATTCTTTCCGTAGAATTGACATGATTGTAGAGGTTTTTATATAATTCAGTCGCGAGACTTGTAAAATATCTTATACAACCAGAGTTTACCTCAATTGCATTGTCACGGTATAAAAATCTACGAAATATCTTGTATAATTCTGGATAATCTCTTAAGAGTAAAGCATAAGAAGCATAGCTCGCAACTACGGCACTTTTGTCATAGGTGAGGCATATTAATTGGCCGGTTGTTGCAATTTCGTTCATTTTTTCAAAAATTTTATACGTCTGGCTTTTTTTGCCAGAAAACCCTATATATTTATACTCTACTATATTATTTGATGCTAGTCTATTTTTAAGTTGCCACAAATGAAAGGAACTTAATATATTTACTTTATCCTCGCAGTTGCTATTAACAAGAGAATTTACAGTCCCAGGCGTTTTAGTGGAATTACAACCTAAAATTATCATAAGTATAAACAAGCTACTTAAATACTTCATGTGTTCTGTGTCTTTATAAATACTTAAATTTTAAATTCACCTTAATGCAGGTACTCTTAGTAAGAAATCAATTATTTTCTATAACTACTGGAATTTATTCATCCATAAATGAAAATTCTCTGATTTCATTAAATAGATGCGTAATATACAATATATGGGCGATAATACAAGATATGGATATGTGCAAATTACGATCCGATTACTATATGATATAGTTCTCCCACGGAATTCTCTATTTTTTTTTGACGCAGATTGTGTGGACGGCAGTGCCGCTATAGCTGATCATCGCAGATTAAATTAAGTATTAATCCTCAAAGGTCTTAATTATAGGATATTCCCTATAAATCTTCAATAATTGAATGGTTTCATCAAGCAATTCTGTTCTTACAAAGGCCTTCATCTCCTCATCCATCAGCTCGCCCATGCCTTGCAGGAGCTTGGAATTGTTCTTTGTTTCAAGTTTCTTTATACATTGAGAAAGATAATCTTTTAAAGACATCTTCATACGACTTTCTACAATCTCCTTGTTTAATTCGGTGCGTCTGTTCATAAAGAACCAGAGGTCAAAGATGTCACGATTGGCAATTGTGTTTCTGTCCAGTAATGCACAGAGCTTATGTGCAAACATGTCGGAAATGGCCATTACCTGCATATTGATTCCGAGAAGATTCTTAAGTTCATAGTGATTGTCAAATTTTCTAGTAGATATTTCTACTTTTAATTTCCTTTCTCCTTTTCCATAATCCAATACCAATACCGGTCCATAGAATTTCTTTGCTTCATCGTAAATCGAGCCGTATTGAAGGAGAATATCTTTGACCTTGGAATGCACTTGATCTTCTTTCTCACTATTGAGCAGATTAAAGTCGAGGTCAACAGAAAAACGCGGCAGGTCATAAAAGAACATAAGTGCCGTACCGCCTTTAAAGCCGAGTGAAGTGGCAAGATCGATATCCTTATAGATATCTTTCAGGATATTGACTAAGTAAAATTTATGGCTGTTAATGTCAATCATATTTTATGAGTTTTTTGACCCGTTCCGTTAATGCCTTGGATTCATAAGCCGGTAAAAGCGCATATATTTTATCCTTATTCAAGACATCGATATTATCAAAGTAATAATCCTTGTCGAGATAAAATAAATCGAGAAATGCTCTTTCAGGACAAGCGATATTTATATTTTCATTATTGATTATTCCTTGTGGATTGAGTAGGATATCGGATTTAATTTTGCGGAAGCTGTACACTTGATTTTCAACAATTATGTTTCGACTCAGATATGATACCATCGTAATCCGTGAATCATATTGAAAAATTACACCGGCTTTTTGCAACACATATTCCAGTGAAATGTAGGATGGAGAGAATATTGAACAAGCGAGTTCTTCCTTGTTGTATCGGGGCTTAGCATAGATGCCTTTTCGTGGGTTTTGAATTAATCCTTTCCCTACGTAATAGTTCAGGCTCTTATTCAAGGAAGTGAAATTGGAAATACCGGTAAGCATAGCAATATCGATTAAGCGGAAGATGGTTCTATCGCTCAGATAGATACTTGAGATTAAGTCATTATTTATGTTTTGTGAACTGTACATACTATATTATCGGATTTACAGTTTACAAATATATGTATTTTAAGAGGTTTATGCAAGGATAGCTAGTGTCAGCTTTAAATAATAAATAAATAAAAGCCATTCTTCGCCCTCTCGTATGTTAGCATTTCCTCAAAAACCTAGGTTTTTGAGGAAATGCTAACATACGAGGGGCGTGCGTGAGCAAATTCCCATTACACTTCATATAGGTAGAGTTATTACGTTCTTTTAGGGTATTAATTATTCCTTAAGTAGTCTAGTATCTTGGATTTAACAAGTTCATAGTTATTCATAACGTTATCATTGGTAAATCTTAATTCAGTAATCCCTACATTGTTTAAGTATTCTGTCCTTTCTGAATCACTTTGCATTTGTATTTATTTATTGTGATTCTTACCATCAACTTCTATTGAAAGTCTTTTCTTATGGCAATAGAAGTCAAGAATGTATTTGTGTATAGGATGTTGTCTTCTAAATTTATATCCTAAAGGGTGTTTTTTAAGAAATTCCCATAGTTTTAATTCAGGCTCTGTCATGTTCTTCCGTAAAATATGTGCATATCTAAATATTTTAGGAGAGGCTCCATCGTGCATTGATTCTAGTTTTCTCATCTTAATAAAAGTTGCTTGAGATATAAATTTAAGAAAATTTTGCCTATCAGACTCTTTACTTTCTTAAAGGAACATCGTTCAGATATAATTATCACTATTAACTCAATCAGGTCAGCGGAAATCAGCCACATCAGCGTTATCAGCGTTCCATAAAAGTACATTCCCTCCACCCGTGAACCATTCTTTCACACATTCTTCTTATCTTGTCCTTTCAACCCATGTAGAACTGGAAAGAATCGCATAATATGTTTCAATTTATAGACGAAATCGCTGACCATATCATTGAGAATTACCGGGAGCAGCTTCCCGACCTGAAAGTGCTGTTCCCCAATTACCGGGCAGCACTCTTTTTGCAGAAGCGGCTTGCAAAGAAGATGAACAGCACCTATATCAATCCCGAGATGTTGTCCGTGGACAAGCTTGTCAATAAGTACTGTCCATGGGTTGTGCCGGAGCGCATCAGTCTTACGCATCTGCTGTATGAGACAATGCAGGAAATAAAGGAGTCGGAGGAGAACTTTGCGCAATTTTACAACTGGGGAAATAAATTGCTGGATGACTTTGACTTGCTGGACAAGAACCTCGTGCCGGCAGATAAACTCTTCAAGACGATTGACGACATCGAGGCGATTAAAGAACAATTTGACTTTCTGGAAGATGATGCGAGGCAGCTTATCGAAGAATTTTGGGGTAAGGCACTGCAAGCTAAAAATAAAAACGAAGAACAGGCTTGGACGGAAACCTGGAAAAATTCCGGTGAATTGTATTTTGCTTTCACAATTAAATTAAAAAAGAACGGACTGGCATATCCCGGCATGAAATATCGCTATTTGGCAGAAAATTTGGATTTACTGGAAGAATGGAAGTCCTGTCCCGTCATCATTGCCGGCTTTAACAGGCTCAGTGCCTCGGAGGAGGCAATACTGGACTATTTGAAGCATGCGGATTTCTTCTGGGACATGGATAATTATTATTACCGGGACAGCACACATCTCGCGGGCAAATATTTGCGTAAGCTAATATCTCCTGATAAAATGCAAAATGAACCAAGCGATTTTCTTGAAGAGAGAGACAAAGAAATAAGTGTGCTCAATCTGTCGAAGTCGCATTCACAGGCGCAGATTGCGATGGAATTTATGGCGGAAAAGGGGTGGAAGCCGGAGGAGACGATGCTTGTGCTTGCCGATGAAAGTCAGTTGATTCCGCTGCTGACGGTTGTGCCGGAAGATATTGAGAAGTTGAATGTGTCGATGGGATGGCATGTCAGTGAAAGTCCTGTGGCGACGCTGATTGATCATATTCTGGAGCTGCATGTGGATTATGATGAGGAGCATCGGTGTTATCCGAGCTTGCGGGGCTTGAATCTGCTGCGGCATAATTATGTCAGGCAGTTGAATCCCAAGCGAGCGGATGCGTTTAAGGCGGAAAAGGAGTGGACGAGGCTGGAGGATTTGAAGGATTATGGGCGGATTTATGAGGTGATATTCAAGCCATTGGGGGAGAATGTGGAGATATTTGACCGGCTTATTGCGCTGGTTGAGGAATTGTATCGGGCAGAAAAAGATCTTGCCAGGGTTGAGGATGAAGATGAGGTTTATCTGCGAGGTTCCGGTGTGTTTCTTGCCGAGATATTGAAATATATTCATCAGAAATTGCTGCGATTGCGCGATATATTTCAGCCATTGAGTGCATCTGTGAATTTGCGAGAATTAACCTATCTCTTTCGACAAATATTCCGCAGCACGCGTATTCCCTTCAGCGGAGAACCATTGTCCGGAATGCAGATATTGGGGCCATTGGAAGCGCGGTCGCTGGACTTTGATAATGTCATTGTGTTTAATATGCGGGAAGGCACATGGCCGCCGGATTTTAAGGAAAGTACGATTCCGTATAGCTTGAAAAAGGCGTATGGTATGCCGGTTATCGAGGATGAAATAGCGGAGTACAGCTATTATTTCTGGTCGCTTATCGCTCGTACGCAGAATGTTTTACTTCTCAATCCCGATGATACTGCCGCCTTTAATGCCAAGGGGAAATCGCGCTTCCTCCTTGAGCTCGATACCTTGAAGGAACACTTTGACAATTATACGGTGCGTAATGTAGAACAAGACCTGCAGGTGAAGGAAGAAAGAGAAATCATCATCGAGAAAGATGAGGCAATAATGGAGAAAATTAAGTCATTGGACCATTTTTCTGCGAGCAGTTTGCTGGATTACACACAGTGTTCCTTAAAGTTTTATTTTTCTAAGATTGTCGGATTGAAAGAAAGTGAAAAATTTGATCCGGAATACAATGCCGCAAAATTCGGTACCGCATTTCACAATACGATGGAAAAGCTCTATAAGCCATATTCCATAGAAGAGGGTTCCGGTGAAGCAATCACAGAAACAGTCATCGATAAACTTAAAAATGAAAAAGAATCTATCGTAAAGGAAATGTACAAGGAAGAGTTTAAGCTTCAGGATTACGAGCTGGAAAAAGGCAGGCATCTCTTTTACATCGATGAGCTGAACAGCTATGTGGATAATGTATTGGACTACGATAAGAAACGGGTACCTTTTCAGGTAAAGGCATGTGAAAAGGAATTTTACAAGGACTTTGATTATGCAGATGGTGAATCAGTAAAGATAAAAGGTTACATCGATCGGATAGATATCAAAGGCGATACCATTTATATCATCGACTATAAAACCGGAAAAGTAAAATATTCCAAAGTCGGAGATGGCATTTTCACTGAAGATAAAATCGATTCCAAAGGTCGCAACATTCTCCAGGTTCTTCTCTATGCCTACATCATGGATGAAGGCAAGCAGATTGAACCGCAGCTCTTCGGTGTACGCGATGTGATAGAGCTCGATGCAATCGATGGGCCGACTTTATATTTGAAAAAATATGGTCGTGACACGAGCAAGGATAAGGAATACACGCGTTCTGTCGTAGAAGAAGGCTTCAGTGAGCAGATTACGGAGCTCTTTGATCCCGATGTCCCATTTGAAAAGACGGAGAATGAGAAGCATTGTGAGTATTGTGCGTTTCGGTTTATGTGTGGGAGGTAGCACCCTCCCCAAACCCCTCCCTTGAAATGGAGGGGCTTTTAAGCCGTGGTTTTA
>CAYTBT010000055.1:0-14209 GCA_964436125.1 uncultured Saprospiraceae bacterium
TATTCACAGGCTTTTGTGCTTATCTTCAATTTCTATTGCATGATTTGGGTATTAAATAATGCTGAAAATAATATGTAGCAAATTGTCTGGGAATGGATGATTTTATCTCATAGCGAAAATCCCGATTAGGCATAGTCAAGCGTAAATACAGTTCATTATCTCTCTCGTAATCGAGTATTTACCGAGGATATAAAAGCTTGATTCCTAAAATATGCGCTTTTACAGGCGAGGATTCCTTCCTATTTCACCATTGAGATAAGCTTATCAACATTGGCAGCGAAGCTACTCTGTGGATATTTATCTTTTAAAGACTTAAATGTCTTAAGAGACGCATCGCTTTTACCGAGTTTCATTTCCAGTCTGCCTTTTTTCAAGAGGTAGAACGGTGCCAGATAATCATTATCATAAGAAGCCGCCTTGCTGTATTTGCTTAAAGCTTTATCGTATTCTTTTAATTCCGAATACGCATCTCCGAGAGCACCTTGTTTCATGATCGGTGTAATGTCTCCGGCCGGAGAGAAACCTTCCAGATACTCAATAGCTGCCTCATATTCACCGAGGTAAAGATAGGAAATTCCTGTGTAATAATTGGCGAGGTTGCCGGCCTTGGTGCTACCATATTCATCGATAATCTCCAGGAAACCGAGATATCCTCCGCCCGGATTGGTCAATGCTAGGGCAAATGAGTCTCGCTCAAATTGTACTTGAGCCTGAAACAATGCCGCCGATGCCTCTTTCTCCAGCGGTGCCTTATAGAGGTACTTATATGCTACATATATTCCTATGAGGATAAGCACTGCAGCAACAGCACCTACGATTAACTTGCTATATTTTTCAAAGAAAGGTCTATTATCTTCTTGTCTTAGATTTCTCGATTCTCTCTCAGCCATACTATGCGTTTAAAATTTGCGCAAAGGTAAACTATTGCTTCATTACTTGCAAATAAACAGTGGATGTTTCCATTTCAACTGTGCTAAAATTGCTTGAATGAACCCACTCCCTTGAATCAACAATCGTTCTGCCTTCAAGAATAAATTTCTCCTCAGCAAGTAGTAATCACCTAGAACGAAACGATTACTATATGTTGAGAAAGGAGGAATTAAAAACCTGTACAATAAAAAAATAGGTCCGAGATAGCACTAGCTCGAACCTATTTCAATAATCCATAAACTTTTTACTTCTCCTTAATCACGGATAAAAGGGTAATCCTCCTGTACATAATTGTCCTCATACAAGGCGGAAGGATCAGGATACTTAGACTCTTTAGCAAAGTCAATTGCCTCTTGAATCTCATCATTGATTGTTTCCTTGATCTCTGCTAGTTCATCCTCGGAAAGGAGTCCATGTTCAAGCATTTTCTTGGCAACGCGTTTAACGGGATCCTTTTCTTTATAACTATTTACCTCTTCGTCCGTTCTGTAATGCGCCGGGTCAGAAACAGAGTGTCCTTTATACCTGTATGTCTTCATTTCAAGGAGGTGTGGTCCTTTTCCTTCACGGATAGCTTTTACGGCCTTGGTGACAGCCTCGTGAACGTCTTCGACGTTCATGCCATTCACTTGCTCTGAAGGCATATCGTAAGACTCACCTAGCGTATAAAGCTCGGTAACATTGGAGGTCCGTTTGACGGAAGTCCCCATCGCATACCCATTGTTTTCAATGATATACAAGACGGGAAGGTTCCAGGACATTGCCATATTAAATGATTCATGCAATGCACCTTGCCGTGAAGCACCATCACCAAACATGCATACTGCCACATTATCGGAATCTCTGTACTTTTCGGCAAATCCCATACCGGTTCCTATAGGAATCTGTGCACCTACGATGCCATTTCCCCCGAAGTAATTGTGATCTCTGGAGAAAAAGTGCATACTTCCACCTTTTCCCTTTACACATCCGGTTTCCTTTCCATATAGTTCAGCCATACAGCTCTTGCTGTCTAGTCCTCTCATAAGCGCAATGCCATGTTGCCTATATGCTGTTATTAAGGGATCTTCAGGCCTTATGGCAGAATCAAGTCCTGCAGCAACAGCCTCCTGGCCGATATACACATGGCAGAAGCCTCTGATTTTATTCTGTGTGTACATCATAAGTGCCATCCGCTCAAATCTCCGTATCCTATACATTAACTTATACCACTCGAGGTACTGTTCTTTATCGTAAGGAAGCGACTTTTTCTTCGTTTTTTTCTTACTTGTTGTTGTAGCCATATCTTTAAAGCTTAATTATTCTTATAATGGTAAAGATAAGCTTAACTTTGACAAATGCCAAAAGAGTTATAGGCAATTGAATTAATCAAATCATATTAAAGTAAATTTCCTGTGCAGTTAACTACCTTAAGATTGAAAAATTTTAAAAATTATGTGAATCTGAACCTGCAGTTCAACAGCAAGATCGTCTGTTTTACCGGAAACAACGGTGAGGGTAAGACCAATCTCCTCGACGCAATCCACTACATATCGATGACGCGTTCTTATTTTCACAGGACAGATAGATATGCTGTAAGGGAAGGTGAGAATGAATTTTCAATCGACGGAAAAATACATTGCAAGGATGAAGAGGAAGTTGTAAAGATCACTTATAAAACGGGCGCAGGGAAATCGATTTATATTAATGATAGCCTCCTCACGCGCTTTTCCGACCACATAGGGAAATGGCCATGCACTTTTATCGCTCCCGATGATAAACAGTTGCTTTACGACGGGAGTAGTGCGCGCAGAAGATTTATGGATATGTCGCTTTCGCAAATGGATAATCGTTACCTTCGGGAACTGCAGAAATACAATAAAATCCTGAAGCAACGCAACAAGACATTAAAGGATATGGCTGAACGCGGAAGCTGGGATGGTGTTATGTTGAAATCATTTGATCAGCAGTTGCTTGAGCCGACGGATTATCTTTACAATAGGAGAAAAGACTTTACTGAAAAACTCAGTGCGAGATTTGCTGATTTATATACGCGCATTTCCGGTAATCGCGAGCAAATGGATTGCACCTATGTGAGTCAGCTGGAGGATGAGAATATGCTGGACTTACTTGAGCGTAACAGAGAAAAAGACAAGGCGCTCGAGAGAACGACTGTCGGCCTACACAAGGACGACATTAAAGTACGTATGAATGGGAAAAAAGCCAAGATTTACGGCTCACAAGGACAGTTGAAAAGCTTTGTCATCGCATTAAAGTTGGCACAATTCTTTATCTTGAAGGAAACTTGTGGTGTAACGCCATTTGTCCTCCTCGATGACTTATTTGAGAAAATTGATGCCAGCCGCCTGCAATCTATCGTTGAATTGGTCAATGAAATAAGTGAAGGTCAAGTGTTTATCACGGATACCGACTTGCATCGGGTGCAAGAACTGCTCGACAATGTAGAGGCAAGCGTGGAATATTATGAAGTAGAAGACAATCAAGTCGTATCTCTAAAAGAACAACATATTCATGGGTAGGTATAAAGAAGAAAAAAAATTGTCCGATGTCCTCAAGCAATTTAAAAGCGGAAAACGCATTCAGAAAGGGATTGATGAGGCATTATTAAAAGATTGCTGGAATAAGAGCATGGGAAAGTTTATCGTGAAATACACCGATAATGTCTATTATTCCAGTGGTATCCTTTATGTCAAGTTAAGTTCTGCGCCACTGCGACAAGAACTCTCCATGAATTCCGTCAAAATTAAAGACAAATTAAATAAAGCGATAGGAAAAGAGCTTATTCACCGGGTTGTATTGAGGTGAAATATCAATTAAAAATCCCTGAGACCTACTTTTATCAATCCGTCCAGTTAACAACTCATTCTATAGTTGCTATTTCCTCGGATGCGGTAGATAATATCGATACAGATTAAAGCTGTAAGCCGGAAAACAAAAAAGCCATGCTCAATTTTCTATCGAACATGGCTTTATAAAAATTATTATGAGACAATCTTAGTTCTCTATATTCCCATCGGCTTTAACCTTGATGGAACGATCTCTTTTTCCCTTTACAGTAGCGGCCTTCTTCAATGCTTTATAGGCATTAACAACACCACCCGTTATGCTTAGGTCCTCAAATGGAACAAGGTCAGATTCTGTGCCGGGCTTCACAACATCAAAGTTGAGCGGAACCGCAGTAGATAAGATAATATCTTTTACCTGGTCTGCAGTAAGCATCGGATAATAACTACGGATTAATGCAGCGACGCCTGCAACCACCGGAGAAGCCATAGAAGTACCGGAATAGCTTGCATATTTGTTATCCGGAACAGTCGATTTAATATCCACACCAGGAGCAAATACATCAACGCTTTCTTTTCCATAATTGGAGAAGCTTGCTACGCTATTTTCACCACCTTTCCAGCTTAAAGCACCTACGGTAATCCACGAGCTAGCTTCATCTGGTTTAAACCAGCCGGAATGAAGGTAGAAGGCATTGGGATAATTGGGCGTGACATCGTTATTTTCAGAGTCATTGCCCGCCGCGTGCACAAGGAGTACATCGTGTTTTACGGCATATTTTACCGCATCGTCCACAACTTCTTTATTCCATACATAGCCTTTCCCGAAGCTCATATTGATAACTGAAGCTCCATTGTCTACGGCGTAGCGGATGCCATTGGCGACATCTTTATCGCGTTCATCTCCGTCAGGCACTACACGTACTGCCATAATGCGGACATTGTCTGCAATCCCATCAATACCGATATCATTACCACGGATTGCGGCAATAATACCTGCTACGTGAGTACCGTGAGAGCCATCAGGACCCTGGTAGTGATTGTTGCCATAATATCTTTCTGTCTGGTCGGCATAATTATCGCCTACTTTCCATCGCGGATCAAAGTCCGGGTTGTAATAAGCATTGGCTTGACCATCAAAGTAATCGATAGCGCGCTGTAATGCGTCACCCAAGCCTTCTTTTATTCCATCATAAGACAATGTGCTTTTTCCACTTCTTGTGAGCATGCTTGTAGCAACAGCAATACCTGTTCCGAGTGAAGTGTTACCCCCAGGATCAAGTTGACTCAGTTGTTCCAGGCTTATTGAATCCCCTCCTGCTTCTTTCTGTAGTGCATCGATAGAGGAGAGAAGCGTATTCTTTCTTGATTTGATATTTTCAAGTCGTTTTAATGCTTTTTCTCGATTTTCTGTAACTCGTTTCTTCAAGGTAAGATAATATGCATACTCTTTCCTGACTTTCTGGGAGTTGATATCCATCGGATTAAGGTCTTTGTACTTCTTATGGTACTTCCTGTACAGTCTTGTCACCTCAAGATTATCTTTATCGACATCTTGTTTTTTCCCTCCGATAAAATTCCATCCATGGACATCATCGATATAACCGTTTTTGTCATCATCGATGCCATTGCCCGGAATTTCATCCTCATTGGTCCAGATGATATTCTTTAAATCCTCGTGATTCACATCTACACCACCATCGATTACCGCAACAATTACAGGGGTCGAAGTTTTTCCTTGGAGTAGTTCTTTATAGGCCTTGTCTGTGCTGACACCACGCACATTATCAGTTGCATAGTCATCATTAAACCAGTTCTTCGGCGCGGTCTGAAGATTGACCTGTGCTGATAAAGAACTAGATATCACAAAGGCGGCTAATAATAATACCGTTTTTACTCGCATGTTTACGTATTTACTTTTTCTGAAAAATATTATTTACATTGTGTATATCCTGCACAACAGAGTATCGATGAATTCGTTTACTCAAATGTATTTATACTGGCATAAAACCACTCCTTTTCTATAAGAAAGGGCCAATTTTATAGACGAACCCAAATAAAAGTGTGCAAATATTAAAATTTTTCTTTATTTCGCAGCATTATCCTGCATTTTATAAATTCAAGAATGCGTAAAATTATTACAATCACGTTTGTCAGTATTTGTTTTCCGCTTTCCCTGTTCTCACAAGGGATTTCTGTAGGAGCTGGAATGGGATTTACTTCTTACGTAGGAGATTTAAGCGAGGGAAGCGCTGCTTCGTATTTTAATAATTGGATGCCCATTGCAATAGGAGAATTGAGTTATACTCCTATGAAGTACTTTGCCCTAAGTGCTCAGATTTTCTATGGGAAAATTTATGGAAGCGACAATCTATCCAATAAGCGATGGATGATTGAAAGAAATTTAAGCTTCCAATCCGTTATTTATGGCGCTAGTTTAAAGCTTGATGCTCAACTTACTGATGTGAGCCGTGAGTACAATGCTCCGATTACTGTTTATATGACAGGAGGAGCCGAGTATCTACACTTTAATCCGAGTACTTTCTTCAGGGGAGAGAAATACTTTCTCCGAGAACTCGGTACAGGTGGACAGAATATCCCTTCCTATAAAAAAGATAAGTACAACTTATCAACCTTTGTTATACAAGGTGGTGGGGGATTAAAAATCCGGATTATTACCGACCTCGTTATGAAACTAGAACTCGTCTATCATAAAACATTTACCGACTATCTTGATGATGTAGGCAAGGATCCATATTTCTCCTATGCACAGTTAAAAAAATACGGAGGTGAGATGTCCGCATTGTTGAGTGATCGCTCTTGGGAATATTTTGATATCCCACCGGATGATTATACCAGGGGGAAGATGCGCTCTTCCGGAAGTGCGGACGATGGTTTTATCTCCGGTATTATAAGCATTCAATATACTCTTTCCACCGATAGAACTTTTTCCTATAGTCTGTAATACCGATGTCATGCATTGGGCTAGAGGCACACAGGAAGTGATAAGAAAGGGGAGAAAATGGGATAGTCGTAAGGCGTAAGGCAATGAGCAATGAACAATGAACAATGAACAATGAAGAATGAACAATGAACAATGAAGAATGAAAAATGAACAATGAAGAATGAGCAATGAACAATGAATAATGGACAATGAACAATGAATAATGAATAATGAGTGATGGATTATGAATTATGGATTGCTTCAACTTTTCAACCTTTCAACTAAATCAGCCAATGGCCAAAAGCCAAAAGCTAATAGCTCCGCCGAAGGCGGAATGATGGACAATGAACAATGGACAATGAACAATGAATAATGAGTGATGAATGATGGATTATGAATTATGGATTGCTTCAACTTTTCAACCTTTCAAATCTTCAACTAAATCATATAACGCAATCAGCCAATGGCTAATAGCTAACAGCTCCGGCGTAGCCGGTGATGGATTATGACTCAAGGCGAGCCTATGAGCTCAGCTTGCTGAGTGAGATAGCTCGACCTAGTCCGCCGAGGCGGGGTAAAGGTTGAGGCTGAGGCTGAGGTTGAGGTTGAGAAAGGTTATGAATTATGAATGTTGGATTACAGCTATCTTCTTCATCAAAATTGAAACACTGAAATCATTTTTCAACCCAGCTAATGGCTTCGCCGCAGTAGTCAGTCGTAAGTCGGTGATCGGTAATCGGTAATCGGTGATGGGTGTGCGGCTTTGCTGCAGTCATAAGTAATAAGTCGTAAGACAATGAACAATGGATAATGAACAATGAACAATGAATAATGAATAATGAGTGATGAATTATGAATTATGGATTGATTCAACTTTTCAACCCTTCAACTAAATCATATAACGCAATCAGCCAATGGCTAATAGTTAATGGCTAACAGCTCAAGCGTAGCCGGTGATGGGGGATGCCGGTAACTCAATCTGACTCCATTTCCCGATCAATGATAGTTATACTACACAATATTATCGGTAAAATCCTTATACTTGTTGTCTATATACCTGTAGATAATATATGAGAGAGCCGATAGACGTACTTAATGAAATCTGGGCTTATCCTTCCTTCCGCGAGGGCCAAGCTGAGATTATCCGGGAAGTTATGGATGGGAAGGATATTCTTGCGCTTTTGCCGACAGGCGGTGGAAAATCATTATGCTATCAGGTACCTGCACTGTGTCGCGATGGAATTACGCTTGTTATCTCGCCACTTATTTCACTTATGCAAGATCAAGTGCAGAGCCTCAAACAGAAGAAAGTCAAGGCAGAGGCAATTTATTCCGGAATGTCATATTCACTTATCGATTCTATTCTCGATAATTGCATCTATGGGGATATCAAGCTTCTCTATGTCTCACCGGAGAGGTTGCAGTCCGATTTATTTCTCGAGCGATTAAAGCAGATGAAAGTGCAGATGATTGCAGTCGATGAAGCACATTGTATCTCTCAATGGGGATATGACTTCAGGCCTGCCTATCTCAATATTCTGAGTGTCCTGGAAGTTCTTCCGGAAGTTCAGATAATTGGGCTCACCGCCACGGCACCGCCGAAGGTTGCGGCCGACATTTGCGAAAGCTTACGCATACCGCAAGAGCACATTATAACAAGTGATTTTCGGCGACCCAATCTCCATTACATGGTTAATCCTACGGTTGATAAGCAGCAGGAACTCATCGCCTTATTGAAGGCTACGAGGGGGGCAGCGATTGTTTATTGTCGGCGGAGGAATCAGACGGAAAGGATTGCGCTTGCTCTTCGGAAGCGGGGGATAAGTGCGCTTCCTTATCATGCGGGTTATAGCTCTGAAAAGCGTGCAGAGATACAGGAAAAGTTTATGCAGGACGATGTGCGCGTGATAGCTGCGACAACGGCATTCGGGATGGGGATTGATAAATCCAATGTGCGTTATGTCTATCATATTGAACCGCCGATGAGTCCCGAGGAATATTTTCAGGAAGCGGGCAGAGCGGGACGAGATAAAGAGGATGCCTGGTGCGTTCTATTTTACAATAAATCAGATAAACAAGGTCTCATTGATCGCAAGGAGCAGGCATATCCACCGGTGGAATATATTAAAAACTTGTATCGAAGCTTAGCTTTGTTCTTTAAATTGGCATACGGGAGTGGAGCGGGAGAGCAATTTCTCTTTGATATAGATGCCTTCTGCACTCGGTTTAAACTCGATAAAAATCAAGCTTATTACGGACTGAAATTTATCGAGAAATCCGCTTGGATTCTCCTCACGGAAGGGCTCCATCAACCGTCGCGATTACGGATTATTCTCGATCGGAACAATCTGTACAATCAACAGGTGAAGAACAAGAAGCTCGACATCTTCATGCGGTATCTGCTGCGCGCTTATGAAGGATTATTTACCGATATGACGATTATTCACGAGCTTAAAATTGCCCGTGAGTTAAAAATCTCCAGGGAAGATCTCGTTCAATATCTGGAACAGCTCAACAAGCAAGCCATTGTAGAATATCAAGCTGCAAGCACTGAGCCTAAGATCACTTTCCTGCTTCCGGTTTCTACTCCGGAGAACTTTTCCATCGATATGGAACTCTATGATTTTCTCAAGGAAAGAAGTGAGGAGAGACTGAGAGCTATGGTGGCATTTGCGGAAGCGGAACAATGTCGGGAGAAAGTGATGTTGAGCTACTTCGGGCAAGAGGTAGATGTGAATTGCGGCAGGTGTGATTATTGCCTCGGCAGCTATATCCGCGTGCCCAATGAGGAAGATAAGCGCCTCATTATTCAAGGTGTATTTAACGCTCTTCCGGCCGGAAAATCAGTCTCCGTACCACGGCTTTTAAGGTTATTTCCCCTTGTCTTCAGGAAACGCGTTCTGTACTGCCTTGACAAACTCGAGGATGAGGGACGTATCATTGTCAATGAAAAGCAAAATGTGCAGCGCAATGAAGAATAAACGAGTTTATGCACTTGTTACCAATGACCTGAATTACGACCAGCGTATGCATCGTATCTGTGCCGGATTGCAGAAAAATGGCTATGATGTTACCCTTGTCGGACGGAAATTGCCGGATTCTGCGCCATTAATTGATAGAGCCTTTCGGCAAATACGCCTTCGTTGCTTTTTCCACTCGGGAATTGCTTTTTATCTCGAGATGAATATCCGCTTGATTGTCTTTATGCTTACGCAAAAGGTGGATATTCTCCACGCCGTGGACCTCGATACATTGGGAGCAGGGACAGTAGTAAAAATGCTGAAGCGATGCCGCTTGATATTCGATGCTCATGAGTACTTTACCGAGGTGCCCGAATTACAGGAACAAATGATAAAGAAATCTATATGGACGAGACTGGGGCTATTTTGCATGCGGCGGGTGGATGCAGCCATTACCGTAAGTAAACCATTGCAATCTATCCTTGAGGAAAAGTACGGAATGCCCTTTACACTCGTGCGGAACTTCCCTTTGCAGAGAAAAAATCCCATTTCTGATGCACTTATTGCTCAACGTGATAACATATTATTATACCAGGGAGCCATCAACCAAGGGCGTGGAGTACCGGAACTTATCAAGCTAATGTTGAAATTAAAGGATTGGGAATTGTGGATTGTCGGCAAAGGAGACCTTTATGAAGACTGCGTTCAATTGACTTCTGAACTCAATCTGACGGAACGCGTACGACTTTTTGGATATATTACGCCAGACGAATTACAGAACATCACACCGAAGGCGATGATTGGATTCAATCTGCTGGACGGAAACAGTAAAAATTACCTCTACTCATCTGCCAATAAATTTTACGACTACATCCAGGCATCTGTCCCATCGATTACGATGGATTATCCGGTGTATAATAGCGTTCTCAAAGACTACAAAATCGGTGAATCGGTCCCCGACCTTGATGAAAATGAACTTGTTTCCGCAATTCACGCGATTAAGGACAATTATGAAATCTATCTCAATGCGTGCAGGAAGGCAGCCGATGTTTATGTGTGGGAAAAGGAGATGGCCGAGTTACTGGAGATTTATGATTGAGACTGAACATGTCATGACTTGTGACCGGAACGGCGTCGTCGCAGTCGCTAGTTGTGAGTCAGTTTTTTAGGTTTCAGTTGTGTGTTTTAAGTTATGGAATCGGTTTATTTTGAAGTTGGAATTTGCTTACTATAAAAGCACGTCCACATAAAGCCTAATTATGGACGACACCTCGGTAACCACAAGATAGTGACAAAACAGAGCTCCATAGGAGTGACATCTTTTGGGGATGAATGGTGAGAGCTAGGGTGCAAGGGCGAGAGGGTACATGGGCAATACGTCGCAACTTTTTCAGTTCATAATTCCTTTTTTAAAATAATTTAATAAAATGTCATGCATAGTTTACAATATGTAAAGTTTACTTTACGTTTATTTTATAGTAAATCATTTATAACAGATAAAATCGATTGAAATGAAGGAATTATTATTCCCACACAGATTTAAGAAAATAGGATGGAGCATTCTGATACCATCCTTTATTGTAGGTCTCTACTTGATGCTTAACGACTATAATATATTGGAATGGCATATTAAAATGTTTGTGATTTTTGCAGACGAAATATTGGGTGACTCTTCCGCTTTTGGAATTGCAGAAGTAAATATCACTAATACAATAGTGGGTGTCTTGTTTATTGTAGGATTATTATTAGTGGGATTCTCAAAAGAAAGAAATGAGGATGAATATATTTCGAGCATGCGGCTATCTGCTCTCTTATGGGCAGTATTCATCAATTATATTCTTTTAATTCTAGCGTTTATATTTATCTATGGGTTACCATTCTTGAATGTTATGCTCTATAATATGTTTACTGTGCTTATTTTATTTATAATCCGATTTCATTACTTGTTAATCAGAAATGCAAAATCCTTTAACGATGAAAAATAAAATAAAAGTCCACAGGGCTATGAAAGATATAACACAGAAGGAACTTGCTGAAAAAGTTTCTGTAAGCAGACAGACAATCAATGCAATTGAGAAAGGAAAATATGTACCATCCACTGTATTGGCACTGAAAATCGCCAGATACTTTGCTGTGCCGGTAGAAACTATTTTTATACTTGAGGAAGAGGATTAAATTATTGATGATTTGTCAATCCGCATCACCGTAAGTCACATACCATAATGATATGTATTTCTAGCATGACCTTCACCGACTTCCTACTTATTCCTTATTACCCAAACCATGCAATAGAAAAATGACTGAGAGTAGTTCTGGTAAGCCAGAACCAGCTTGACATTCAGTCAACTCGGTCTCGGACAAGCCCCGTGGAATGCCGAGAATCGGCACGACCGTAGGTCGTATTCCACCGGGCAAGTGCTTGTCTTCTGTGGCTTTTGTGCTTATCTTCAATTTCTAATGCATGATTTGGGTAATAATTATTTTTTCACATCATAAGGCATTAGGTAGAGATTTGTCACGTCAAATTTTGAGTGTTTAGGATTGTGAGTACCTATCCCAAGCCCAAAATTCTAAAAATCCTTACAATTATGGAATCTGATTCCAAAATTGTAATTTTACACCATGATTCAACGAAGTGCAGAAAAGGAGCTCCTAGAACTTGCCCATACATTTAAAGCGGTAGCCGTCGTTGGGCCCCGTCAATCTGGTAAAACCACATTGGTGCGACATGCTTTTCCGGATAAGACTTATGTCAACCTGGAAAATCCGGATACCCGACGCTTTGCGATCGAGGATCCGCGGGGTTTCCTCAACACATATCCCGATGGAGCCATTCTGGATGAGATTCAACGCGTACCGCATCTCTTTTCCTATCTGCAGGAGATTTTGGACGAGCACAAGAGCATGGGAATGTTTATCCTTACAGGTTCCAATAACTTTTTGCTTCAGGAAAATATTTCCCAGAGTCTTGCCGGAAGAGTCGGCTATCTTTACCTCTTGCCCTTGTCCATGAGAGAGATAGGTGATCTGGCCGAGGGCAGTAATATGCTTATGTATCTCGGTGGTTATCCCGCCATTTTCGATACATCAGCTTCCGCAAATAAATGGTATGCCAATTATATCCGCACCTACCTTGAACGCGATGTAAGGCTCATTAAGAACATCGGAAATCTGAATACTTTTGAAAAATTTCTCCGTTTATGCGCCGGCAGAATAGGCCAACTTCTCAACATGAGCAATTTAGCAACCGAAGTCGGTGTCGATGTAAAAACCATAGGCTCGTGGATCAGTGTACTGGAAACAAGTTTTATCGTCTTCCGCTTAAAGACATACCATAAGAACTACAATAAACGGCTTGTCAAGATGCCCAAACTCTATTTTTATGATGTTGGACTTGCATGGGCGTTGATAGGCATAGACAATCCGGAACAGATCGCACTTCATCCGTTCAGAGGACAACTATTTGAGAATCTTGTGATACTGGAATTCCTAAAGCACCGGTTAAATAAAGGTGAAACACCTCGATTATATTTTTGGAGAGATCATGTCGGACATGAAATCGACTTATTAATAGAACAAAACACTCAATTATATCCCATTGAGATAAAATCTGGACAGACCATCACAAGTGATTATTTTAAGGGACTAAATTATTGGAATAAAATCACAGATACTCAAGGGGGTTACATCGTTTATGATGGTGACACAAGACAGGAGCGGAGTAATGGATTTACGGTTATGCCATTGAGGGCGGCGGATGTGTAATACTCCTTTAATAATTTGGTCGCAAGACACAGCACATTTATTCAACAATACCTATTCCCCGACCTCAATTCTAATAAACTATTTTTATGTAAAACTCCAACACTATGCAACTCAAGTTATACTACAATGTGAACCAATAATGTTTTATATTGGGTAAATAATATCTTGGCAATCGAAGTCAGTAAGAGAGCGACTTTCTGCTGCACAGTATCTTACCTTTTGTGCTTATGAGATTCCGTTTCACTTTAATCATCGTATTGATATAACAGCTTTTAAGATAAGAACTTGGGATGAGTGATATATTCAATAAGGATTATTTATCGATTATATCGTTGCATTTCACAATTGAACTTACGTAATACCCAAATCATGCAACAGAAATTGAAGATGACTGAATGAAATTTCATATAAGCTCCGCTTATATGAAACCATTGATACTAAATGTATCATTACGAAGGAACCGAGGGCTCTGTCCCGAGGCTAGCACTAGCTTTTTACTAGCTACTCGTAGGAGTTCGGTCTTTAGTCTGCCGTAGGATCCTTCGACAGCTTGACATTCAGTCAAGCTGGTTCTGGTAAGCCAGTTCCTTCCCTTTTAAGGGAAGGCGGAGGAAGGGTGCTACAGGAAAAGCGGGGACAGGGTGCACTTCCTTCTACTTTCTATTCCTCTGACAAAGCCACCAGCTGTACTATGTGAATAAAATGAAAGCATTAAATAGCTCACTAGAGTAAAGTGAAAAAATCTGCTAAAAAGCCTATTTTTGACATGCAATTATTACCCAAATCATGCAATAGAAATTGAAGATAAGCACAAAAGCCTTTGAATA
>CAYTBT010000056.1:0-14051 GCA_964436125.1 uncultured Saprospiraceae bacterium
TTGTATTCAAAGGCTTTTGTGCTTATCTTCAATTTCTAATGCATGATTTGGGTATTATATAACAACAAATTATTTAAGCAATTACGATTTACATAAGCTTGAACATACACTCTATAAAAGAGAAATTTGCACACTAGATTCTATAAGAAGGTAATACTAAAATTCCACTTCAGGTGAAAGCTGATATTTAGCTTCCTTTTTGATATATAAGGCAGGAGTTCATCCGGGAGAAAATTCATTGATTTCAAAAGCTCAAAGGGCAAGAATTTTCAACTTTATTGTGTGCAAGCAAAGCATGTAAATCAACTAAATCAAACGTTATGAAGTCAATAAAATACTTAATTACATTAATCGCAATTCTGAGCTATCAATTAAATGCTCAATCCCCCTATACCGGTCAAAATCCAATAGAATCAGGGCAACATTATATTATCCAGGCCGGAGATTCTATCAATGTAAAAAGTCTTAAGATCCAAGAAGGTTGTATTCTAGAAATCGAAAGTGGAGCTATTCTGACAGGAAGTGGATATCTCACAGTTAATGGTACACTTGATGTATTATCAGGAGGAGCTGTAGAATATTCCGGTTCGATTCAATTTGCTTTTGGGAACGTCAATACAGCAAGGATAAATCTAGGGCGCCGCGCATACATATCTATCACCGGTTCCCTTACCCAGTACAATCCGTCAATAGGAGATGCTGTTATTAACATGGCAGAGGGATCGATATTTGAAATATGTGGAACCTTCACCCAGAATAAGACAAGTCAATCACTAGTGCATTATACAAGTGGGACAAATAGAGCTTATTTTATCACAAAGGCATCAGCCTCAGGAGCCGGCTCCAGCACTCTCAGTGATAATGAAAGAATAACATGGATTGCTGTGGGTACCGTCGGTTCACTAGTTCCAGGCCAGGCCAGTTATTGCGGACCCAATGCCACTGAAAGCACCTGTGATTTATGGCCACAGGGCTTAACCACTTCCTATACGAGTTGCAATGAAGCAAAAGACATTATACACTATATCATTCTCCCGATAAGATTAATCAGTTTTAATGCACATAAGCAAGGGGAAACCGCCGTATTGAAATGGGCAACGGCAAGCGAGCAGAACAATGCCGGTTTTTACATTGAATACAGCCGTGACGGGATAAGCTGGCAGAAAATAGGCTTTGTGAATAGTCGGGCTGATAATGGCTTAAGTTCTCGTAACCTGAACTATTCTTTTTCTACTGAAAACACAAGCGAAGGAATAAATTACTTCCGACTTCGACAAGTCGATATCGATGGAACAGAAAGTGTAAGTCCTATACGTTCACTTATTTACAGAATGGATAATAAAGCGGTCTTCCTTTCCCCCAATCCTACTCAAAGCTCTGTGAAACTACAAGGTCTCAAGGGCAATGAATCAATTGAAGTGTACAACACACAAGGAATTCTTGTAAAACAACTTACTGTGCATAAAACAACTAGTGTCACACTCGATTTTATGAAACTAAATAGCGGTGTTTATTTTGTCAAGATAATTTCACCGGCCGGTAAGATTGGTACACATCAGATTATAAAGTATTAATCGACTTTAAAGGAAGTTTACTTATTATCATTTAAGCTCGTAGTTGTAAGCAAACAACTACGGGCTTTATTATTGAGAATCAGTTGTATCTAGAGCAATATACACAAGCTCAATCAAGCTTTGTCTTCTCAATCCGCGGAAGGAATCCGGCAAGTAAACCTATCAAAGGCAAATAAGAAGCAAGCTTAAACATATAAAAGATACTCGTTTCATCGGCAACTACTCCCAATACCGCAGAACCTATCGCTCCCATACCAAATGCAAATCCGAAGAACAGGCCTGACACCATTCCCAGATTCTTAGGCATTAATTCCTGACCATACACGAGAATAGCAGGGAAAGCAGATGCAATTATCACTCCGATAACTACAATCAAAACCACAGTCCAAAACAAGTTGACATAGGGCAACATTAAAGTAAATGGTGCAGCTCCCAATATAGAAAACCATATCACTCGCTTCCGCCCGTATCTATCTCCAAGCCAGCCACCGATCAAAGTACCCGCAGCCACAGCAAATAAAAAGACAAAGAGGTATATCTGCGAGCTCGATATCGATACGCCAAAGTGCTTTATCATATAAAAGGTTAAGTAATTTTTCATCGCTGCGAGATAGAAAAACTTAGAGAAGATTAAAAGGAGAAGGATTATAACCGTAACATTTCGCTTCCCCTTGCTAATATTCAATTCACCTTTCAAGCCTATATTTTCCGGTTGATGCACTTTAAAGTTCTTGGCTTTAAACCATTTCCCCACACGCCACAATATCAGAATTGCAATCAATGCCAGCGCGCAGAATACTACGATATAAGACTGGCCGTAAGGCACAATCAATGCAGCGACCATCAATGGCCCGATTGCGGTCCCGATATTCCCTCCTACCTGAAATACAGATTGTGCCATGCCTGCACGTCCACCCGAGGCATATCGAGCCATTCTGGATGATTCCGGATGGAATACTGACGAGCCCAATCCTATCAATGCTACCGAAATAAGTACGGCTGTAAAACTGCTTGCATAAGCCAGGTAAAACAAGCCGATAAATGTAAACCCCATGCCTACAGCAAGTGAATAAGGTTGGGGATGTTTATCCGTAAAATATCCCACGAGCGGTTGAAATATTGATGCAGTCAACTGAAATGTCAGGGTAATAAGTCCTATCTGCGTGAAGCTTAAATCAAAGTCCACTTTCAACAATGGATAGATAGCCTGAATAACCATCTGCATTGCGTCGTTCAAGAAATGTGCGGCACTGAGGGCTATTAATATCGAGAAGACAGGTCCGTGTAGATGCCTGTGTTCTTCCACATGCCCTCTTTCTTTATGTATAACTGACTTCATGAATATCAATCCCGATTAACTTCACCTTTTCATACAATACTACTTCAATAAAGTTGTGGGGACCGGATAAAATACATGCTTGCCGGGTGCCCAAAGCCTGTCATTTCGCTTCTGTCAAGAAAGGTTGTTTTATCGGGGGCGCGTCTTTATTCCATCGCCTTATTCAACTCTTCCATCTTCTGCCCAAATCGTTCCCAGTCTCCGGCTTTTAATGCCGATTTAAGCTCATTCCACAGCTTACGCAAATGTTCTATCTGCCCTGTATCCAGTGCTACGGATTCTTCAACAGGTACTTGAATTACTCCGGCTGTATCTATCGCTACTTTATCAATGTCTGTATAATTCTCCTTTCCATAAAGTACCGCAATTGCTTCATCGAGAGTCGGTTCCATCACTACCTCACTACCGGTGGAAGCAATAACCCGTTTCAGTTGCGGTATATTCACATCGTGGGAGATGAGAAAAACCGGTTCGACATAGAGGAATGATTTATTGATGGGAATAACCATTAAGTTTCCACGCATAACCTGTGAACCACGTTGATCCCACAAGGACAAAAGGCGCGAGATCTTGGTGTCTTGGTTAATCTTGGCTTCTATCTGTGCCGGCCCGAGCAGGAGTCGTTCTTTGGGGAGTTCATAGACAATCATCTTCCCGTAGTTAGGATAATCTGAACTTACCGTCACCCAGGCAATCATATTATCCCTATTACTCGGAGTCATCGGGCTGATAAGGAGATATTGCAGCTCGTGCTCCCCCGGCAGTGAACTTAGGACATAATAAGGTTCCATTTTAACTTGTCTTCCACCGTAGTTTTCTGTAGGGCGCTCCCAGAGGTCTTCTTTATTGTAAAATACCTGTGGGGTAGTCATGTGATACTTGCTGAACATTTCCATCTGAACGCTGAATAGGTGCTTGGGATATTTTATATGATGTTTAAGTTCACCCGGCATCTCGGATAATGGTTTAAACATCTCCGGGAAGATACTCCGATACACTTTAAGCACAGGATCTTTCTCATTGGCAACATAGAAATTTACCGTTCCATTATATGCATCGATGACGACTTTAACGGAGTTCCTGATATAATTGTAATTATACCTGTATGGGGATGCGTACGGAAATTGTGAGGCAATAGTGTATGCATCTTGCATCCAATACAGTTTTCCATCGTCATTTACAACAATATATGGATCATCAGAAAGCTGGAGAAAAGGCGCGATATTCTCTATCCGCGTCTTCACATTGGTCCAGAATTGTATTTTACTCCCCTCTCTGATATAATCGGTCAGCATCAGATTGGCATCGCCAAAGGACCAGGAAAAGAGCAAACGCCTAAAAAAACTATTTATCGGTACACCGCCCGTTCCGTCATAATGGATATACACATTCTTATCTCCTTTGGGATAATTGAGTTCTTTTATCTCGGTATTGACGAGCTTATACTCTTCATTATTTTCACCGTAGTATATTGCTGGTTGCGTAACTTTAATGTTAATATCTGATGAAGGCGGTATGTCCTTAATATAAAAGACCGGGCTCCCTTGCTTTGTCTTTTCAGCTGTCGGACTCATCACCAGCCCATATCCATGTGTGTATTGTAGATGCTTATTGACCCAGGTCTGTGCTTGTTGTGGCAATGTGGGCTCGAGCTCTCGTGCCGAAATCAATACCTGTCGATAACCTTCATCGGTATGATACCTATCGAGATCGACATTATAAAACTGGTAGTACAGCCGTATCTCTTGTAGTTGCTGATAAGTCTCGTCAATGAGCTTCTGGTCCCACAATCGGATATTCTGAATTACTTCTTTATTCTGTTGTATTTCATCATAGCTAAGACTGTCATTGGCCTGATAGCTCTTTGATTCTATCTCGTCGAGATTATAAGCCATACGAGTATAATGAATATTGTTCTCAAGATACGGAGTCTCGAGATTCAGTTCATTGGGCTCAACTATAAAATTCTGAATGGCTCCGGGTAAAAATAAACGGGCAAGCACCGCCAGGATAAACAAGCTTATCCCACCAGTAAGCACAAATTTTAAGCTCCGTCGATATATCTGGAAAAATACGAGTACTGCTAGCAATAAAACTCCTATGGTAATCCCCCATAAAACCGGCAAAACAATATGAATCTCGGTATATCCTCCTCCATATACGAGCTCTCCTCGACTGAACAAGATCTGATAGCGCTGAAGAAAATAGCCACAAGCAAGCAAGAGTAGCCATATTCCAAGGTTAAAAAATACTTGATTTTGTGCCCTTTCACTCATTTTCAGCTTCCCTACCAACTGTCCACGTTGAAATGTAAGCATTCCTGAAATCGTATAATATAGAATCACAAATAGGGTAACAAAGAATACTAGAAAACTCAGACTATTCTGTACAAGCTCTATGAAGGGCAATTGAAATGTGTAAAAACTGACATCTTTACAGAATACCGGATCCTCAATTCCAAAAGGCTGTGACCACTGAAATCTGAAATACGTATCCCATTGATATAAAAAGGATAAAGCAAAGAACAGACTGAAGAATATTCCTACCGTGTATGCAACGCGTTTTACTTGTGCCGGGCGTACGTGTCTTATGTTCACTTCTCCCATCGGAGTCTGTCCCAGATTCAATCTGATGGGTGAGAGCTTCTTGGTCAGATATCGCACGTTGAGAAGAATATATACAAGAGCCACTATAAGCGCACCGGCAAATAATAGAAGCTGTGTTCCCTTTATCTGTATGAATACGTCTTCATATCCGACTCCTTTCAGCCAGATCCAATTGACGAGTATATCTGAGGTCGTGCCCAGGATGAAGAGTACAAAAATAATTACTGCTATAAACCAAAAAATCCGTGGGATACCGCGTTGTGCCATTGAGCATAGTTTCTATGAATAATAAGCTTATCTAGAATAATCTCAAGATAAGATTGCTGCACAAGATATCAAATTCTACGGCACTATAATACTTAAAAATCTGTATTTAATTGTGTTAATGCCATAATTGTGGCTTTCTCTTGATAATTTCCCGTAAATCACCGGCTGCACATTGTACCATTTCTCATGAAGCGATTGAGATATCTGAGTATTTTACAATTTTCCATAAATTTTCAAGATATTAGCCACCGACATTTGCGGAAGCTGAATTAAATAAATGAATATGAAGAAGCTCTTTACTTTAATATGCTTGATGATTATATCGAGTACTTTCTTACTTGCACAGAACAAGAAATATACGATGCAGGAGGCGATTCTCGGCCTCAGAAGAAGCCTGGCACCGGAAAATATCCGGCAGACAAGCTTTATTCCGGGAAGTAATGCCTTTACAATGCTCGTAAATACCGATGAGAACCCCGCGCTATTGAAGGTTAAGGTTCCTGAAATGGAAAAGGATACGATATTTACCTTAAGCAATATAAATGAACAAATCGCAGAATTTGACACCTTGACTTCCATGCCGGGAATCCACTGGGCATCAGCAAGCTCTGTATATTTTAAAGTGGGAAGAGATTTTTATGTCGGCTTGCGCATCAATGGAAAGTGGACTTTCAAGAAATGGGTGACTCTGCCGAGCGGTATGGGAACATATTATGTCGATGAGGAGAAGGGACAGATTGCTTACACAAGAGGCAATGATCTTTACCTCGTGAATGCCGAAGGTGAAACTACGGCGATAAGCGATGAAGAAAATGAAGAAATATCTTATGGACAAGTTGTGTCGAGATATGAATTTGGGATAATGAGTGGTGTATTTTTCTCTCCTAAGGGAAATTATGTGGCATTTTATCGTATGGACGAGACCGATGTCAATGACTATCCTATTATCAACTGGGAAGAAGTTCCTGCAGAGGAGTTTACCATCAAATATCCGATGGCAGGAACAGGTAGTCAAGAGGTATGGCTGGGTATTTACAACCCTAAGACTGAAAAGACAGTCTATATGAAAACCGGTCGCAATACGGATCATTACCTCACCAATGTTACCTGGGGACCTGATGAAAAGTACATTTACATAGGCATCTTGAACCGGGACCAGAATCATTTAAAGTTAAATAAGTATAATGCTCATACGGGAGAGCTGGTAAAAACTTTATTTGAAGAGCGGGATAAAGAATATGTGCATCCTATGGAGCCGCTTTCTTTTATACCGGGGCATGATAATCAGTTTATCTGGTGGAGCGAAAGAGATGGTTACCAGCATCTGTACCGATATAATACTGATGGAAAATTACTGAATCAAGTAACTAGTGGTGACTGGGTGGTCAACAGTATAGAAGGCTGGAATACTGAAAGGAACGAAATTATTATTACATCTGCAGCGGTTTCTCCGATGAACAGAGATATATTTGCCGTCAACTGGGAAACGGGCAGAATACGTCGACTCGACAAGGTTGATGGTATGCACTATGCTACGGTAAATGATGGAGGCACTTATTATATCGACCGCTATTCCAATTATTCTACACCACATGCAATCAGAGTAGCTTCTACATTTAATCATTGGGAGGAAACTTTATTGGATGCTGAGAATCCTTTAAGTGATTATGCTCAGCCGACTGTCAAGCAGATGACTATTACGGCGGCAGATGGGCACACGCCATTATATGCACGTTTAATCCTTCCACCGGACTTTGACGAGACAAAGAAATATCCCGTTATCGTATATCTTTACAATGGTCCGGGAGTTCAATTATTGCACAATAGATTTCCACCGAGTGGAAAGTTATGGTATGATTATATGGCACAACGCGGTTATATCATTTTTACGATGGACGGCAGAGGCAGCACCAATCGCGGTGTAGAATTTGAGCAAGTTACCTTCCGTGATTTAGGTACAATAGAGATGAAAGATCAATTAAAAGGTGTTGAATACCTAAAATCTCTCCCTTATGTCGATACAACGCGCATGGGTGTGCATGGCTGGAGTTATGGTGGATTTATGACGATTTCCTTAATGCTGCGTCATCCCGGTGTCTTCCAATGCGCCGTTGCCGGTGGCCCCGTCATCGACTGGCGTATGTATGAGGTTATGTATACGGAACGTTATATGGACACGCCGCAGAAAAACCCGAAAGGTTATAACAGATCAAGTTTGCTAGACAAGGTGGAAAACCTGGAAGGTGATCTTCTTGTTATTCACGGTGCGATGGATTCTACGGTTGTGTGGCAACATTCGATGCGATTCCTTCACTCTTGTATTCAACACGGAGTACAAGTAGACTATTTTGTTTATCCGTCTCATCCTCACAATGTAAGAGGAAATGATCGTGTACACTTGATGCAGAAAGTCACCGACTACTTTGATTTACATCTGAAGGGGATTAAGGAGTGAATGGTAGTACTGCGACCGGCGCCTTCGACTTCAGTGTAGCACTCTTCAAGAGCCTCAGTGCAATGCTCAGCGCATCGCTATGCAACTCGTAATACGACCTCTCCGAGGTCTGGAGGTAGTCGCGGGGCAAGAGGCATTGGCCAGCAATCCCTGCAGTCAAGTGTGTAGGAGAAAGACAGGAGATAGAGATTTAAAACTCAGAAATTAAATTTAAAAAACGCTGGCTTCATGATTTTTTACCGCTGATGTGACAGTGAACAATGACACGGTAGGACTTACTTTTGCTTACGCAAACATGAGGGATTGTTCTGCTCGGCAATGTATACTCCGGCTATAGGCGTTACCAGGTTTCCTCTCAAAGTGAACGCTGACTTACCGATATCAGTGAAGATCCCGCTCTTGCGGGAAAGGTACTGCATCATCTTTCACCATATTTTCTGCGGTCAGAGGGAGAAGGTCTAAGGTGTCCGTGATTGAAAGGGCTGTCATACTAAAGTTTTACCATCTACTTCAACTCGAAATTTAACTTTTGTACCGAGTGCTTCAAATACTCGTATTATTGTAGAAAATCTTGCATCGGTCGCACTATTTTCTATTTTTGAAATCTGTGATTTTTTAACTCCAACAAGCTCCCCAAGTTGAGCTTGGGTAAGATGTTGTTCTTTTCTGGCTTGTTTTATAGCATGACCAAGTAAATCCAGTCGTAATTCATTTTCAAATGCTTCCCTTTCTGGGCTTCCTTTCTTACCAATGTACTCATCGGTAAGTACTTCTAAGCTATATGTTTTCATTTCCTTTCCTCTTATCGTTAAAATATTCTTGCCGCAATCTTCCAGCTCTATGTATCTCTGCTTTTGGTGTTTTACTGGTTTTCTTGATAAAACCGTGTGTTGCAATAACTAAAGTATCTGTCGTTTGGCTTTTATCCCAAAATGCTATTAAACGGAATTCCTTTCTAATACCCAAATCATGCATTAGAAATTGAAGATGACCGAATGAAGTTTCATATAAGCTACGCTTATATGAAAACATTGATACTAAATGTATCAATGGTGAGGGATCCGCCTCCGGCGGACTAAAGACCGAGCTCCTGTCCGAGGCTAGCAATATTCGTAGTACTAGCTACTCGCGGGAGCTCGGTCTTTAGTCCGCCGTAGGAGGATCCTTCGACAGCTTGACATTCAGTCAAGCTGGTTCTGGCAAGCCAGAACTACTCTCAGTCATATTTCTATTGCACGTTTTGGGTAATAAAATCTTTCAACTAGAAAAATATGGATACAGGTGCACAAATTGAACCGAATTATCCGTTTTCAAATCAGAGGGCTTGAAGTTTTATGAAAACATTGGCTTCGCAATCCTTTCTTTCGACTCTTCGAGTCAAAATTCATTGGCTTACGAATCCTTGATATCATCCTAGCACGCCAACAATTTTAGATACTAACGAAAAGGGCTCCTCCTCCGGCGGACACGTGAAAGCCCGACAGAGCAAAGCCCGGGGTGTTATTTTTGGCACAAAAATATTAACCCCGGGTCAGGATTCTAAAATTATCAAGGGCTGTAAGTCCGATACAATTAGTCATCGCGGTGACGAAACCGTGAAAAATGTAATCTCTCCGATGCTTTTTTGGGAGAATATCGGCTTCGCAATCTCTCCGATGCTTTCCAAGCATCTCCTCAGCTTACGAATCCTCGTATTCTATCACAACTCCTTCTCATCTCAGCCTCAATGCTCACCTGTGCTATCTTAGCTTCTTATTCCTCAAAGAAAGTGCCGCTCCTCTGGAGCTCAGATTTTTTACTTATTCTCTGCTCCAAAGGATCCGCTCCTACGGAGCTTCTCAGCCTCAACCTCAGCCTCAGCCTCAACCTTTATCACGTCTACGGCGGACTAGGTCGAGCTATCCCCCGCAGCAAGCTGAACTCACAGTCTCGCCTTGAGACCTCAACCTCAGCCTCAAACTCCCGTATAATTCTCCGGTCTCAACTTCTTCAACTCGTCTTTCAGTTCCTCGTCAATCTCCAATAAATCGATAAAGGCATGGATTTTCTCTTCTGTGATATCATCACTGCCACGTGTCAATTCCTTCAACTTTTCATAGGGCTCGGGGTAGCCGATTTTACGCAAGACATTCTGAATCGGTTCAGCGAGCACATTCCAGTGCTTATCAAGATCACTTTTCATTGCATCTGCATCCACTTTAATGCGAGATAAACCTTTTTTCAAGGACTTAAAGGCGATAAAAGAATGCGCAAATGGTACACCGATATTCCTACTCACCGTGCTATCGGTCAGGTCGCGTTGCAGTCGCGATATCGGCAATTTACGGGCAAGGTGATCGTAAATGGCATTGGCAAGGCCGAGGTTTCCCTCCGCATTTTCAAAGTCTATCGGATTCACCTTATGCGGCATCGCACTCGAGCCCACCTCGCCTTTCACGGCTTCCTGCTTGATATAATTCATAGAAATATACTGCCACATATCCCGCGCAAAGTCCATCAGAATCGTATTGATCCGCATGAGATTCTGAAACAGCGCCGCGAGGCAATCGTAATGCTCGATCTGCGTAGTGGTCTGCAATCGGTTCAAACCAAGGCCACCGTTCACAAAGTCATCGGCAAATTTTTTCCAGTCTACATCCGGATAAGCGACATAATGTGCATTGAAATTACCGGTCGCACCACCGAATTTTGCCATCACGTGAATGTTTCTCAGCATATCGCGCTGATTCCTTAGTCTTTCGACAAATACCATCATTTCCTTACCGAATCTGGTAGGTGATGCCGGTTGTCCGTGCGTATGTGCAAGCATGGGAATGTCCGCAGTCTTCTCCGCGAGTGCTTCAATATCATCGATCAATAATTCCATGAGTGGAATATATTCCCGGACACATGCGCGCTTTATCGCCAGGGGCATAGCGGTGTTATTGATATCTTGAGAAGTAAGTGCAAAGTGGACAAATTCCTTGTACTTCCCTATCTCCAGCTCCTCAAATTTGTTTTTGATCCAGTATTCTACCGCTTTTACATCGTGATTGGTCGTTTTTTCGATGTCCTTGATCGCTTGAGCATCCTCCGGTGAGAAATTTGCCGAAAGGCTGAGTACCTCATAAACCTTATCCTCCGGAAAATTATTGAATTCCGGCAAGTGTAGCCGCAACAAGTGAATAAAATACTGAATCTCAACATGAACCCGGAATCGAATAAGTGCATATTCCGAAAAATAATCCTGAAGTTCTTCGGTCTTGGAAGCATAGCGACCGTCGATGGGTGAAATAGAAGTGAGCATATATGACAATTAAATATTTAATAAATAATCTCAAATGATTCAACAGAGCTCTCAGTATCAAGTTCTTTAAAAGTTACTTTATGTACTTTTGCGGAAGCTGAGCCTTCCAGACACCAAAGAAGGATCTTTCCCAGTTGATCATCATTCCCACTGGCTATTATCTCAACGGAACCATCTTTTTTATTCTTCACCGTACCATTAATGCCTAAGGCGGTAGCCTTCTCAAGCGTTGACTTTCTGAAAAATACGCCTTGTACCTGACCTGTAACTCTTATTTCAATAGTTTTCATAATACACGAGGAAATTTCATTAACTAATGCATCATTTATAATGTGCACAAAATACGTGGATATGCTATTTATCCCTAATGTATCGGTCATAAAATATAAAGATTGGGCAAAATTTACCTTGAAATAAGCTTTTATGGAAAAAATAAGGACTGTGGCGTGCCCAAATCTGTACATCTTAAAGTATCCCAAAGAAATATCAAAGGTTTATTTTATCCTTTTGCCTAAAAATTCCGCCTATATACAATAAACTATTTTCACAATATTACATATATATTATTTATTTAATGTATAAATAGCGTTATTTTAGCTCTTTATGCATTGTTATTTTAAATATATTAAATTAACTCATACGACAAAGGGTAAAATATGTCTTTGAATCTTGGTAAAACCCTTCATAGATTTGTCTATCGGAAGCACGGAATAATGAAGGCTTGCAGGCATTTCAGAGTCAAATCTCAAGATCTGTCCTGTGAACAGTAGTGCGCACGTCACGGGGGACTCAAAGCTTTGGGTTCCCCATTTTTCTTTTACATATAGCACTTATTGTCATATATTAAGTGGAAAATACCTCGAAATAAGCCCAGCAGATCACTTGCTTATCATGGAGTGCATTTACATCCACAGAAAAGATTAAAAGGCTACCAATTCTTTAAAACCTTCGCTGTGCTTTCATAGAAGTAACTATAAACAGTAGGCAAGGCAATAGCTCTGAACAAGAAATAATACTCCTGTCATGCAATGAGGCGCATTACATGTTATGAGCAATAATACATCTAGAGACTTAAATCAGTGCATCGACAGCAAGCGTGCTTACTGTGCAGTTCCTCCAGGTCTATGTTGATCAAAGTTGAGGTTAAAACCGATTTTTTTATGCGGCTCGTCATCATCGTAATCTTCCCAAGTAGTAACATCTTCAAGGAACTCCTGCATGTGATTGGCATAAAAACCCGGTTTAATTTCTTCAGGTCGATAAATAGCAATCGTACGCGGCGGCCTCGGCTGCCCATAGCCCTCAATAAATGGATATCGGATCATCACGATGACTTTTCCGTTAAAGAGTTGTTGATAAACGAGAGATCCATTAAACTTAATTAAAGGTCTTCCTATTTCTTCACTCACTTTCTGTGATAAGCCGGACTCAATCTGTCCCAGGGAAAGCTCAACAGCCTCGAGATTGGAGACTTTTTCTTGTGCTTTCACATCAGCATCCAGGCCGGTTGTATTCACAAGTTCTTTTAAGCCGTTGATTATATTGTCCTTCAAGCTATCATCCCATACCTTGCGGTAGTCTTGTGTATTCTGCAAGACTTTTTTATAGTTATCAACTGCTTCTTGTAAGTTAATCATCTGTGATGTAGGCATAATTTATTCTTAATGGTTAATATTTAATGCTATGTGAAAACTAATAGACATCTCCACTGTCTTGTTCATTCCTTGAACTCTATATCACTAATGTAAGAATATATTTTCTCTTCTTTGTAAATCCTCGATTTTTATCGGAAAATGTGCCGGGCTTTCACGTGTCCGCCTTGGCAGGCCACTTCTACGTTTTGTTCTGCTGATGAATAAAGGCATAAATGTAGAAGACGTTTCATATAGAAAAGATACTTCGCAGGCTCAGAATGACAGCCCTTGTTGATGGTGCGTCAGAGATGAATGTGTTTTTTTGGGTATCGGTTCGCACGGTGGTTCCTGAGCGGCGTCGAAGGGCCGTGTAGTCCGATTAAACAAAATAAAATATTTTTACGATTGAGGGGTGAGGGGATTATGGTTTTGAAGAAACTCCGGCTTCACAATCTTTCCGACATTCTGCGAATGTCTCCTTAGCTTATGAATCCTACGTTAAGGTCACCATTAACCATTTCCCATTACTTATCAACCAAATAATGCGACCTCGCTGAGGTCGGTTTTCTTGTAATCGTATCTGCTAACCTAATCTGACCTCTCCAAGGTCAGGGGTCAGGAGGCAGGGGTCAGTAGGCAATTTCCTGACTCAGCGAAGCTATTAAGCACTAATAAATACCTACTAACCATATTGAAGCGTCAACGACCCACTAAACATACTCGCTTTGCTGAAAATAAACCAGTTACGAATCACGAGTTACGAGTCACGAAACTTTACACCTTTACACCTTTACACCTTTACGCCTTTACGACTTTACAACTTCACGCCTTTACGACTTTACAACTTCAGTACGCCGTGAGGCGTGCGTTTATTAAATAATTAAATACCC
>CAYTBT010000057.1:0-12557 GCA_964436125.1 uncultured Saprospiraceae bacterium
ATGCTCTTCTTAACGGCAAAAATCTGGCTGAAAATCCTAAAGCCTTATAAACTCGGTTGTAAATATGTTTTATGGTTTTTTCCGTACTTTTTTCCATTGACCAAAAAAGTCTAGAAAGCTTCAAAGGCGATTTTCATCCGCCTGCGGCGGAATGAAACCGCTGCTTCATCGAAGAGTTGCTCGTCTCCGCTCTAAATGCACTGTGGTTTATCGTGGTCCCTTAAAGAATTCGTTTCTCTGAACTTTTCGACGAACAGCTATCGCTGGTGAAGCTTCCAATGACGCATACTCTTGAGATTACGGGTTAATATCATCGGCTAGTTGTTCCATTTAATCGCTTTCCGGTATCTTTTTCAATGATAGTTCAATCCTGCTAATGGCTAATAGCTAACTGCCAATAGCTAACTTACCACTAGCGACTCCCGACTGCAGCGCAGCTGCATACGACTGCGACAAAGTCGCTCCAGTCACGAGTTACGAATCACGAAATCGGCGAAGCCGGCACGAGTCACGAGTCACCAGTTATGCCGCATAATTCAGTACTTCTATCTCAGCTTTATTTTTCATTGCATTTTCGGCGATTGTCATTAAATTGGTAGTTACTGTTTCATCAAGGATATATTCTCCGCAATTCTCACATACAGATGCGGGAACTCCTTTTACTACAATAATACTTTTCTCACGTTCTAGAGTGACTGTTACTTTACCGTCTTTATATTCTCCTGTTTTACAGATTGTACATTTCATGGCATTAACTATTTATTCTCTTATTAAAGTCACCATTCCATTTATTTGCATCCGGGACATAAGTAGTTATTACAATACATGTGAAATCCTTTTTATCTACCGCAACTACCACATGAATCGGCTCAGATTTATAAAAACCTAACATCAATATACTTGAATAAGGTTTATCCTCCGGATAATTTTCAATGAGTTTCCCTTCCTGTATTACTTTCTTCACCATTTCAACAGTAATGCTCCTTGCAAACATCTGTTGTACTGCATGTCTGGTAAATTTGTAATTCTTACAATCCATTATATTGCTTAGTCGCTCCGCCTTTCGGCAGAATAGGGGCTAGGATTTTGGGGTTAGGGGTTGGTGCATTCATCGCTCATAGCCCGTCACCCGTTACCGATTACCCGTTACCCATATTGGAGCGTCAGTGACCCACAATCTCTCTCCTCTTGCACAATTCAACCAGTCACGAGTTACGAATCACGAGATCGGCGAAGCCGGCACAATTCGCATGAGGAGCACTGATTACCAGTTACCGAATTGCCCAATCCGCACCATCTACCTCCCTTCACCCGGTGAAATGCATCTTCGATTCGATCACGGAGTGATTACTTCACTGGGTGAAGGGGCCGGGGGCGTGCGTAAGCTTTTTCATTAATTTCTCTTCACAGCCAATGGCTAATGGCTAAAAGCTAATGGCTGACTTACGACTCACGACTAGCGACTTACGACTATCTAATACATCAAGCCAAATAACCACAAGGGTGTCTTCCCGCTTGTCCCGTACACAATATCATCTGCTGCGATAAAGGCATTTTTCTCTCCTGAAAGCTGTTTCCGCCCCTTGTTTTTTCCACCTACTTCAAATAGGTATTTATTGTCCACGCGGAAATCTCCTGTCTCCGGATAGGTGACAGTATGTCCCGCATTGCGCATTTGCGTAAGCATAAATGTCTCTCTCAGATTGCCGATATCGGCTCGCCCCTCCGACAGTGCATAGATGAGGCTCGTGTTATGGAGATACACCTTTTCCGGCTTGTTCAAGAGACTTGTACCGTGTACCGCGGCACGCAGATTGCTTATGAGTTGTGCTTGCTCAAGGAGGTCCAGCATACCGAGCAGTCTCGTTCTCGATGTTTTTACCTGCCTGGCGAGCTTGGCGATATTGGGCGTAAACGGTACGATAGTCGATATGACGTAGAGCAGTGTTTTTAATTTGCCACGTGTTGCACTTGTTATGTCTCTTCCTTCCGGCAAATCGTAGTCGATGATAACCTTGATTAATTCGTTGACGCGGTATAAGAATTCCTCCTTACCCTCTATAAAGAAGGGATAGGCGCCCATTTTTAAGTAGTCCCGGTAGTGTTTTAAGGGCGAAGGGATTCTTTCTCTGATTTCATCGATGATTTTATTGCCTTTCGACAAAAGGCTTTCCAATTCAAACACCGGCAGTTCTTCTCCGGTCTCCAATGCGATAAATTCTCTCAGTGAAAGCTCGGGAAGTTTATACCGCAACAGGCGACGACTTAAGTCTGCACGGGATTCCTGTAAGGCCAATATCGATGATCCCGATACCACGAGCTTCAAGTCCGGGAAAAAATCATAAATATTCTTGAGTTCTTGTTGCCAGTTATCGTATTTGTGTATCTCATCGGCATAGAGATAGCGTCCACCGCGTTTATAAAAAGTGTCCGCAAGCTCGTAAAAGCTATGTTTCCTGAAATACAAGTCATCCAGACTGATGTACAGACTTTCATCCGGTGGTAATTCCTTGCGGATATGTTGTAGCATCAAGGTGGATTTACCTGTACCGCGTGCTCCCTCGATGCATATTGCTCGGGCGTCCCAGTTGATCCGCGATGCAAGCCCCCTGATAAATGTCATTGGCACTCTGGCCAGCAGCTCTCTATATTTATCAATTAGTTCATCCATCGTATCGTCTATGGTACAGCAATTTTATAACTATGTATCGTAAACGGAACGGTATATAATTTAATTTGTTTCTTTGAGGGAACGGATAATCTTGTAACTTTCTTCTTTATATACCATCTCTACTTCACTCATTCAATTCGCATAAAATTCGATCTTAATTCGCTGATAATTTGCATTAAGCGAAGCTTTCGCAAGTTCTTGGTGGTAGGGTATAATATTTATCGATGCTTGTTCTTTCTTTCCGCTTGTTGAAATCATTTTCAATGATATCAACTCCAGCTAATGGCTGACCTGACTTACGACTAGCGACTCCCGACTGCAGCGCAGCTGCATACAACTGCGACAAAGTCGCTCCAGTCACGAGTTACGAGCGTTGTGCTGAGCATAGTCGAAGCATTACGAGTCACGAGATTTCCTTACGACAAGCAACTCCTCGACTTTACGACTTCACGACTTTACGACTTCACAAAAAGTCCATCCCTTTCAGTGATAAAACTACCACAGCTAACTGCTAATAGCTAATTGAATCTTCCTAATAATAATATCCACCTGGATCATTTCTTCCTCAATGGCTCTGAAGAAGATGCTGGAGTCGCGGTTTTTCCAGCTTTCCGATACGACGCGTGCTCCGAGGTTTATGCGGACGACTGCGCTGGGGCTACCATCCTTATAGCTTGTGGCAACCGGCTGTCCAATATGGCAACATTGTGCAGCGAGTCGCTTGATATCGTCGGATTCATTTTCGTATTTCTTGCTCAGATCGCGATTCAGGTTGCGGTATAGCTCGTCCAGTTCTTCCTTGTTTAAGACCTTGCCATTGCGCTTGACAAAGAAGGGGAATATTGTCTTCCGGTCCTTCATGCTCATGGGGTCGATTTCATTTCCCGTGGGCGCTTTCCGACCGGACAATGGCTCGAGGAAGTCCGCTTCGGCGATGGACTTGCTCACGTGGTCGCAGAAGAGTTCTATGCCGAGATATCGGAGGGATAATGGGGTCTTGTAATATCGTTCGATTTCTACTGTGGAGGCATACCAGCGCATTACATGTCCGAGGTTTATCCCGCTCTCGAGTCCTGCTGCCAGGGGCCATTCCGGCAATGCTTCCTTGTAGAAATATGCTTTTATGCCTTCCGGCAAATGTCGTTCTACCTTGCTCCATTTCTCTGCCAATTTTCCGGGGATGAGCAATGCGCCGTTGAATGGTGGTCCGGTGAAGAACTTGGAGCCGGTGATGGTCATGAGGAAGCCTTGCTCGAGGTAATTGTTTATGTCCTCGGGATCCATGCGCAATTGCGAGTTGTCGATCAAGGCCAATACGGATTCTCCATATTTTTCTTTGATTTTCATCAAATATTCATCGCTGGGAGAGGAATAACCAAGCTTGGATTGATTAATTGCATGAAGTACGGCTTGTTTTCCGGCTTTCAGTGCTTTCTCAATGGTTTCAATGACTTCCTCATCGACTTCACTGATGCTTCTCAAGTGCCCTTGTTCATCTCTCAGTGGAATTCCGACTACTTCGGCATTACGGAATCCTTGGACTTCTTCTCCTTTATTGACTTCTATGCCTTGTGCTGTTGTATCGGAGAAGTGACAGCCATTTAATGCAAGTGGTACGCCGCTTCCGGTCTCATTGGAGGCGACGAGGATATGGACAATTTCTTTTTCATAGATTGCCTGGCTTAAAGCCGCTACGAGGAGCGACACATCTGTTCCGGATGGTGTAAGAATAACTTCCGTATTTCCGGGTATAGAAAGTTGATTTCGCAGGCTCGATACGATTTCATCTTCAAAGTGAGCGGCCATTTGCGGAAGCTTATGTTTAAAACTTTCTCTGATAAGCTCCTTCCGCTTGAACTGCGTCCTGCTGTAAGCGGTATTGGAGATCGAGGAAGCAGTCGATGAGGCAAATGAAAATGCCTCGGGGCGTGGGAATGGACGGCAACCGTACTTATTCAAGAGCGTCTCGGGATCGACCTTAAGGCGCTGATCGCCACCGGACATCATGAGATATTCGATAGGGTAGGCAAGGTAGTTCACTATCTTCAGAAATGGCTTGTGGATAGCCTTCTGAGGTGTGGCAATACCGTGAAAAGTCCGTAATTTATCGTAGTTGATCTTCTCCACTGCGTCCTGAAAAGGAGCGTCACCTGCAAAGAGCATAATATTCTCTGCGAGTTCCGGTGGGATATAATCGATGCAGTCCTTGTCAATGCCGGGAATAAGTCCAAAAAATTTGGCTGCTACGCGACATGCTGCCATATCACAGATACGCGGATCAATTGCATTTCTGGGCTGGCTTTTATACCAGATCTGCCATTCGAGTGCATAGCGTAGGCACAGGAGCGCGGCCACGGGATGTGAGAGATACCAGGCGCCTATACTCACAGTTTTTCCGGGCTCGATATTTACCGCTTTTTCGCCTGTAGGGTCAATACGGATAAAGATGTCATCTACCTTGGGCAATGTACTTGAGCGCGATAGGATACGCACAAGCTGCGTTCTGGCTGATGTGTGCTGATTGTCCTTCTCATGGAGGATAAATTCAGCAAGCATGGTGTATTGTGGGTCTTGCATGGGATTAAAAGTAGTTAATTTTCTTTATAGTGCAGAATTCAAATACGAAGCTTATTGCCCCAAACATGTAGCAGAAATACAAAAGACAATTTCAAAAGCTAAAGGAAGCACGCGCTCAAAGTTGAATTTGGCTCGGAATCGTAGTGGAACGAGGTTGAGAAGCTATTTAAGCAAATAGTTATTTTCAAAGCTATTCAACTAATCTTCATTCAAATGAATAGAGCATTATAGTATTTTTTAAATAATTACAATCCGCTTATAATCTTTATCGCCTCAAACCTAATAAGTATGTTTATATTATCATCATAAAAAACATTATAACTTTAAATCGAAAGGAAAAACACTCAATAAGCCCTTTTGGATCTCTGAAATACGTGAAATAGAAGGTAAAAGATACTCCTTATATCGATCAACAATATAATTATATAAATTCATTGTGTCATATTCTCTCACCTTATCTAAATTCAACGGATTATATGTTTTCATCCCAATTGATGAAAAATAATCTGAAAATTTTATATTATCTCCAGCCAATGATTTAGTTGTATTTATAGCCCAAATTGATTTAATTCGATAAATATGTGAAACTATTAAGCCATGTAAAGAAGTTGATATAGTAAGATCGCAACTATTTATTTGTTCTATAACATTTTCAACACTATCAAGTAAATTTATAATTACAACATTCTCATCTCCCGTTATATGAAATGTATCATAATGTGCATAATGTGGAATTATACCTATCTTATATTTTTTTACTTGTTGAGCTTTATAAACGAGGGGTAACAAAATTGCAGGGTCTCCAATAATAGAGGGAGGTTTAATATCCTGCGCTTTTAATTCGTCAACAGTTTTGTACCCTCTTACCGCAAGGTATTTAGCATTCGGGAGTTTTTCTCCTGACGCTATTGTTCCACTTCCCCAAACTATAACATTATCTACTCTACACCCTTGAAGTATACTACCTACAGCCATAAAAACTCTTGGTGTAGGACCAATGACATAAAAAAAATACTTAATATACTCTAAAATAGTTATCTTTCTTTTTAAAAAAGCTTTTGATAACAAGAAGAAGGAGTTTAACTTTGAATCATCGAAAAGTGAGATATTAAAATATTCAAATTCCTTATTCGTCAACCTGTCCAATAGATAAGGAGTTAACTCATCACCAAAATTTCCGTTCCCAAATCTGTGTTTATGCCAATATGCAAAATTAGTTTCGCCCATTCAAGTTATTTTAATTGTTATGCTCTATCTATTCAAAATAAGTAAAACTATATACATATACAATTAGAAAGTTAATTCTTTGTTTTAATTTTTTCCGTTTTATTAACCCAGGGAAAACTATCTCCTTTTGGATCAACATTTAAAAATTTACAGAATCTAAAATAATCTTGTCTATTTGCTACATTAATAACTAAGAGTCTATCCGACTTATCGAAATATTTTATCACCTTCCTGTTATATTCGTTATAATGGTTAATAAGAATATCCTTATTATATATGTCAGTTTTGGGAGTGCTAAAAATCTCTCTATTCAACTTCCAGGACCATCCTTTCTTAATATATCGTGCATTCTTTAAGTCTTTTATTGTCGGGATACCACCGTGTCCAAAGATTTTGGAATGAAAATTTATAACAGAATTATACCATTGTTCCGGAGAATCTCTCACAGTCAATATAAATTTACTATTTGGGAATGCTTTATCCATATACTTATATGTAAGTGGTAAAGAAAATGGGACATCTTTAAAAACTTGAGCTGTATTACAAAACTCTACAATCTTCTTAAAATCTCTTTTAATATATGCATCTAATAATCTAGCACCTTTTTTCTCATTACACGTAATATAGCCCAATCTCTTAAACTCTTCTCGTAAGGAGGTTGTCCCAGTTTTATTTCTCCCAATACAAAATATCTTTTGTTTTCCTTTTACAATTGGTGGATTAACGAAATTATCTCTGTACTCTGCTATTATTTCTTTAATTATTCTACGAAAAACTGTCATAATTCATTTAATTACCATTAAGTTCTAGTAAAAAGCTGTTCTTAAAGTGTTTAATCGTTTCAATAAATTTCCCTAATGCATCAACATTAAATAGAATTGCTAAAAGGACATATGTTATGTATCCAGTAATAATTCCACTACTTACTATAATAATGGAGTTTGCAAAACTTAATACGGATGTCACAAAATATGCTATACTTGCAGAAACTAATGAAATTAAAACTATTGGTATAATATCGATAATTTGATCTTTTAAAAAGTAGCCTATTAGTCTACCACCATAATAACCATTAAGTAAATAAATTAACAATACTGTAAACGCTTCGGCTGATAATATTGCCCATATTCCATAAGGCAATGCAAGAAATATTCCAATTAAGCGAATACAATTTTTAAATATTGTAATTTTCAGATAGACACCTGGGTATCCCTTCACATTGAGTATATTGATATTAAGGACATTTAAAGGATACAAAATACCATAAATACTTAACAATTGGAAAAAAGGCACTGAAGGTATCCATTGTTTACCAAGAATAAGCCCAAATAATGGTTCTGCCAAAACAGCAATGATTATAAACGTGGGGCAGACCCAAAAGAATGCTTGCATAGTGACTGTTCTATAACCATTTCTAAGTCTTTTATTATCATGCTGAATAGAAGAGAATGCAGAAAATGTAACCTTATTCAATGCATCGGTAAAAGTAGTTGCAGGAACTCTTACAAGTTTATTTGAGTTTTGATAATAACCAACTAAACTAAGAGGGAAAAATTTACCTATTATTACAATATAACTATTTACAAATATGGTATTAATAATCCTTGAAAGCATTAATTTACTTCCATAGATAAAAAGCCCTCTTGCCTTATTTATATTAAAATTAAATGATGGCTTCCACTTCGAATATAACCATATTTGAACCGTATATGCTAGACGAGTTACTATTTGTAAGGCAATAAGGCTCCATACCCCAAAATTGTTTAATGCCATTATAACACTTACAAGACCTCCAATAATTATTGAAGGAAAATGAACAATCGTTAGCGTTCTAAATCGCATTTCCTTTTGAAGTCTGGCTTCTTGAACATATGAAAATGCATTTATAATAAACACAAGAGACAATATTCTTGTCAGCTTAATTAGAATAGGTTGGTCATAAAACTTGGCTATACCAGGTGCTGCTAAATATAAGATTATATAGATAATAATACTTACTGATGTGTTAATCCAGAAGATACTGGAAAAGTGTTCTGAATCAGTGTCTTTCTTCTGAATAAGTGCTTCATTAAATCCAGCTTGCACAAGTATTTCACTCAAGCGGATAAAAATCATAAGCATCCCTATTAGCCCAAAGATCTCGGGAGTAAGCAATCGAGCCAGGATAATGGTAACAATAAAGGTTATTCCCTTACCTCCTATATTCTGTAAGAGTGACCAAAAAACACCGATAACCGTCTTGTTTTTTAAGCTTGCCATTACGTTTTATCGAGCACACACATATTCAACTTTTATTCATTCATCCTTCTGCGCACATTAAATAATTGCTTTTAATAAAATTTATCATCGTATAGCCCTTGTCTGGGTTCTATATGAATTTTAAAAAATATTGTGTTTCATTTTAGTTACTTTTGTTATGTCATCCTATATCTCAAGTAGAAATATAAATATCGTGGTGTAGCTATTGCAAGTTTAAATAAATCCTTTAAAGTAACCTTCCCATATTCCATCCGTTTATATGGCAATAGTAATTGTAGCCTTGATTTAAATAAATGATCTACATTTAAATCTTTAATAGCCTTTATCGTCATAGCATATAATTTTGCCTTTGTATCAGCATCAGTCTGCGTATAAACCCTGTTTCCTTCATGTATTCCTCGTAACCCAGTCGCTTCTTTAATTTGACTGCAATAAAGCTTAGCTTGCAAAACTAACCTAAGTAACCATTCTGTATCTTCATGCATTCCTATATTATCATTAAAATATCCAACTTTCTTCAAGACACTCTTTTTTAAGGTTAATCCATCTACTGAAAAATACCCCTTCACTCGTGGATGTATATCATAAAATACATAGGGGACTTCTTCCGGTGGCACATAATCACTGAAGGTGGTCATCGCTTTTATACCTTTTATCTTGTCAAATGCGGCTCGTGCACTTTCATCTATTACTTGTAGCCCTAAGGCATTTAAGGCTCCCTCTGCATCGGGATGCTCTCTGAATATTTCCTCGTCTTTGTCAAATCGGTTCCCAAGATAAATATCGTCCACATCAAGAAAGGAAATATAAGGGAACTTTGCTTTTTTCAGTCCAACATTTCGAGTAGGGCCGGCACCGCGATTTTCGTTCTCCGGATGAAAGTAAACTTGTATTTTCTCATTTGCGGACGCTAATTTATTGCATATCTCCAGTGAATTATCGGTCGATCCATCATCAATCAGGATGATTTCCTTCACCATATCATGCTGGAGGACAGAATTTACGGCTCTTTCAATGAAACGCGAGCCATTATACACCGGTATTATGGTACTTATTTCCATAAATCAGCCCAGATTCATCAGATATTTCCCATACCCACTCTTCTTCAGCGGTTCAGCAAGTGTTTCAAGCTGCTCGCGACTGATAAATCCCTTGCGCCAGGCGACTTCCTCTATACAGCCGATCTTGTGATCCTGCCGCTTTTCAATCACACGGACAAATTCCGATGCATCGGACAGCGACTCAAATGTCCCTGTATCCAGCCATGCCGTCCCGCGCGCAAATACTCCGACTTTCAGCTTGCCACGCTTGAGATATTCCTTGTTTACGTCGGTAATTTCATATTCTCCGCGGGCCGATGGTTCAATATTCTTGGCTATCTCGACGACCTCATTATCGTAAAAATATAGGCCGGGAACCGCATATCGCGACTTGGGATATTCAGGCTTTTCTTCGATGCTTTTCACATTGTGACTTTCGTCAAATTCCACCACGCCATAGCGCTCCGGATCTTTCACCGGATAGGCAAATACATAGGCTCCATCGGGATCGATACATTGCTGCAGCACGCCCGACATACCCGATCCGTAAAAGATATTATCTCCTAGAATCAACGCCACACTATCATCACCGATAAACTCTTCCCCGATCACAAATGCTTGCGCCAGGCCATTGGGCTTTTCTTGTATCGCATAGCTGAATTCACATCCGAGTGCCGAGCCGTCACCGAGCAATCGCTTGAAACTCTCATTATCTTCCGGTGTCGTGATGATAAGTACTTCTCTTATTCCCGCAAGCATAAGTACGCTCAAGGGATAATAAATCATCGGTTTATCATATATCGGCATCAGCTGTTTACTGATTGCCTTGGTTATCGGATATAGACGTGTGCCGGAGCCGCCGGCTAAAACAATACCTTTCATGGTTTATATTTTATTTTAGTAATTATCAAAACTGCTAGAAACTTTTCCAAAGGAAGTGGTATGGTGACTCGTGACTTGTAACTGGTAACTCGTGATTCGTAACTCGTGATTCGTAACTCGTGATTCGTGGTTGGTCATGAATAGGTCAAAGTATAAGTTTAAAGTTTTACTTGTGAATTCACTATTTGTTTTTCAAATACTTAATTAAGCCATTTACCATTCTTCCTATCCTTTCAAGACCTTCGCTTAACTCAGGAAACTTATCGTCAGATATGTACTCTAAATTATTTGCAATAATAAGTTGAGTATCCAGCTCTGCAGAACTCCCCAATGCATAGTATAGAAATCGAATAAATTCACTATCTGAACCTCTAGCCGCACCTTCCGCAATATTAGAAGGAATTGATACAGCAGCTCTTCTTATTTGATCTGTTAAACTATATTTTTCCTCAGAAGGAAAGCTTTTCGTACTCTGATATATCGTAGTTACAAATTCAATCGCTACTTTCCATGCATCTAAATCTTTATGTGTCTTCATTTCCGTAAATTAATTAAAGCAATATTAAGCGATTAATTATCTATTATTTTTGTCACCTCCAATATGGAGCGTATGCGACCCACTACTTTCACTTTTGGCACTTACCGCACCAGTTACGAATCACCAGTCACGAGTTTCGAGTCACGAGTTACGAAACACCATAGTTTTTAGCATAGTACTCCCTATACTCCCCACTCATCGCATGCTCAACCCATTCTTCATTATCGAGGTACCATTTTACTGTTTCACGTAAGCCTTCTTCAAAGTTATGGCGCGGTTGCCAGCCGAGTTCTGCTTGTATCTTGCTACAATCGATAGCGTAGCGAAGGTCGTGACCGGCTCTATCTTTCACATAGGTGATAAGATCGAGGGAAGCTCCTTCTTCCCGGCCGAGTTGTCTGTCCACTTCTGCGATTAAGGCTTTTACCAGCTTGATATTCTGCCATTCATTGAGACCGCCGATATTGTAGGTTTCTCCTATTTTCCCCTCGTGGAAGATGAGATCAATAGCTTCAACGTGATCTTCCACATACAACCAGTCGCGGACATTTTCCCCTTTGCCATACACCGGTAGATTTTTCTTTTCCTTGATATTGTGGATGAAAAGCGGGATGAGCTTCTCCGGAAATTGGTATGGGCCGTAGTTATTGGAGCAATTGGAGATTTTTGCCGGAAGGCCATAGGTGTGATAAAATGCGCGCACAAGATGATCGCTACCCGCCTTAGATGCGGAATACGGTGACCGCGGATCATAAGGGGTTTTCTCCGTGAACATTTCTTCATTCATCTCAAGGCTTCCATACACCTCATCGGTGGAAATATGGTAAAATACCTTGTCTTCGTAATTTTCCTCCCAGGCAGCCTTGGCCACTTGAAGAAGTTGAGCCGTGCCGACGAGATTGGTGCGGATAAATGCCATCGGGTCGAGGATACTTCTGTCCACGTGACTCTCGGCAGCCGTGTGTATCACTCCATCAAATTTATGCTCATCAAATAGTTCCTGCAAGAGCTCCTGATCCTGAATATCACCTTTAACAAAGGTATAATTCTCCGCATCTTCAATCTCCTTCAGGTTCTCCAGATTACCCGCATAAGTCAATTTGTCCAGATTGACAATGTGATAGTCCGGGTATTTTTTTACGAAGTGCTTTACGAGGTGGGAGCCGATGAATCCGGCGCCGCCGGTGATAAGTATTACTTTGTTATCCATATAATATAATTTTTACTGTGTATCTTAGTTGTCAGGTTTCTATCTTAACAATAATCCCCTAATTCAATAATCATATTCTCAATTTCTTCTTCAGTAAAATAAGCTCTTGCATCGTCATTTCTATTATATATTTTATTCTTATTGAAATAAGTA
>CAYTBT010000058.1:0-12135 GCA_964436125.1 uncultured Saprospiraceae bacterium
GCATAGAAAAAAATAAATACGAGAAAGCATTTGACTGGGAAGTAAAACTTTTTTATCTTTGCGTTCCATTTCTGAAAAGCAGAGTATGCATAACGAAGAATAAATCATGGAAGTAGTAAAAATAAAAGCAGAGAAGAGAGAAAACTTTGGGAAAGGTGCATCTGGCAGATTGAGGAGAGAAGGCCTTATCCCCGGAGTTGTATATGGTGGAGGTGAAGTAACTCACTTCATTGCCGAGCCGCTTCAGTTTCGCGACTTGATATACACACCTATGTTGAAGATATGCGAGATAGATATCGATGGCAAGACCTACCGCTGCATTGTAAAAGATGCACAATTTCACCCGGTGACGGATGACTTACAGCATATCGATCTTCAACATTTGATTGAAGGGAATAAACTTGATGCTGCCGTTCCATTGAGGACCATAGGAACTCCTGAAGGACTACAACAAGGAGGTAAATTGATTCAGAAAGTACGGAAGATAAAAATCCGTACAACGCCGGAGTACCTCGTCGATGAGCTCACCGTAAATGTAGAGCATCTCGACTTTAAAGAAAGTGTAAGAATCATTGATATAAATCTTCCTGAAGGTGTCCAGATAAGACAGAACGATCAATTGCCTATCGCCACAGTTGATATGCCGCGTGTCCTCAGAATGCCTAAACTTGAAGTTGAAGAAGGTGTGGAAGGAGAAGATATGGATGAAGAAGGTGAAGAAAGCGCTGAAGAGGGCGATAGCACGGAAGAAGATCAAGGCACTGAATAAATCTATTGTAGCGATAAGTGTGGAAAAGTTTATTTGCCGAAAGGCAAAGGACTTATCGATATAAATTACAGTGAATATTATAGAAGAGAAGCTAATCAATGCACTTATTGATTGGCTTTTTTTATTATTGTGAAGATGAAGTTTACAATTGAGCAATCCGACAATCAATCACGGGCTCGAGCAGGGAGAATTCAGCTCGGACATGGAGAGATATTGACGCCTGTCTTTATGCCTGTAGGTACGCTGGGGACGGTTAAGGCCGTATCTCAGACCGTTTTAAAAAGGGATATTCATGCACAGATAATCCTAGGGAACACATATCATCTTTATATGCGTCCCGGAATCGATATTATTCATCAAGCGGGCGGTTTACATAAATTTATTTCGTGGGACAAACCTATATTGACCGATAGTGGTGGATATCAGGTGTATTCTCTTGCTCATCGGAGGAAGCTCAAGGAGGAAGGAGTGACCTTCCGGTCTCATATCGATGGTAGCAAGCATTTCTTCAGCCCTGAGAAAGTGATAGACATAGAGCGGAAAATCGGAGCGGATATCATTATGGCATTTGATGAATGTACACCTTATCCCTGTGAATATGCTTACGCAAATGAGAGCATGAAGCTCACGCATCGCTGGCTGGACAGATGCTTAAAACAACTAGAAGAAAGTGAAGCACTGTATGGCTATGAACAAGTATTTGCCCCGATTGTGCAAGGCAGCACTTACCTGGATCTACGGAGGCAATCCGCCGATTATATCGCTTCCAAGGGAGCCCAAATCAATGCCATAGGTGGCTTATCTGTCGGTGAGCCACATGACACAATGTATGAAATACTCGAGGTAGTGAACGATATTTTGCCTACGGAAAACCCACGATACCTCATGGGAGTGGGAACGCCTGCCAATCTCCTTGAATCCATATCCCGCGGTGTCGATATGCTCGATTGTGTTCTCCCTACGCGCAATGCCAGACACGGCCTTATTTACACTTATGAAGGTCGGATTAACATAAAAAATGCCAAGTGGAAAGACGATTTCTCCCCACTCGATGAATCGGTCGGCTATTATGCGAGTAAAAAGTACAGCAAGGCCTATCTCAGGCATCTTTTTCAAGTGAATGAATACCTCGGAATGCAGATAGCTTCAGAGCACAATCTCTATTTTTACCAAGACTTGATGAAAAAAGCACGCAATCATCTGCTGGAAGGGACGTTTACTGAGTGGAAATCATCCATTATCGATAAGATACAAGAGCGCTTATAGGTGAAAATTCTCGACTGGTATATCATTAAAAAATATCTAGGGACCTTTTTCTACACTGTCCTTATCTTTACTATGGTGTCCACCGTTGTTGATTTCAGTGAAAGAGCTGAAGGATTTGTTGCCGCGCCATTGAGCTGGTGGGAAATATTTACGCAATACTACCTGAACTTTATCCCGTATATCAATAATCTGCTGTGGCCGATATTTGTGCTGATATCCGTCATTTTCTTTACGAGTAGAATGGCGAGAGATTCTGAGATTATCTCAATCTTCAATGCCGGTGTTTCATTCAGGAGACTGCTTGTACCATATATGCTATCAGCCCTTTTCCTGACGACGATTCAGCTTGTCGGAGCTCATTTTATCGTCCCCAATGCCAATGAGGCCAAATTTAAATTTGAGAATACCTATCTCACCGACCGGCATGAACGCGGTAGGCAACGCGATGTGCATATATCAATTAATCCACAGACCCAGGTATTTGTCCGATACTACAGCAAGAGTGATACAAGCGCACGCGATATCCGGATTGAGAAATATAGGGATAATAGGATCGTGAAAGTCACCTCGGCTCAGCGGATGGAATGGATAGCGCCGCAGAAATGGAAAATCGAGGACTATGTCGTTCATGCCTATGATGGCCTGGATGAACAGCTGAATATCTATCACGATTCGAGTAAAGTTGTATCGATGGATGTAGGACCGGGAGATTTTGTTCAATACGAGCATCATAAAGAATGGCTCACTTCACCCGAAATAATTGAATATATCCGACAAGAGAAAAAACGCGGTCAAGCCAATACCGAAATCTACGAGACGGAGCTCCATCGCCGCACTGCCGATGCCATCAGTATTCTTATCCTTACCTTGATAGGTATGACGCTCGCATCAAGGAAAGTCAGAGGCGGCGTAGGCTTGCATCTTGCCAGTGGATTTATTATCGGTGCCATTTATATATTTCTATCCAAGTTATCCGTTACACTTGCGTCAAGTGATGTTATTACTCCCGCTGTAGCAGTCTGGATTCCCAATCTGATATTTGGAATTATTTCATTTTTCTTGATTGCTAAGGCGCAGAAATAGTAAACAACTTTCAGTATGTATTGAAAGTTCTATAAATGACAATTCTATGATAAAAACAGTAAAATATTGATAATCAATTTATAATAATTGCATTGGATGCACAGTTGTATAAATAGATTGTTAATTTGTAGGTTTTTGTTTAACCTTCATTGCATATTTGTTTAATAAATACGTATATTAGTAGCATGAAAGACCAAGGAAGTAAAACAATAATGTCAGAAAGTAAATTTAACGGCAAAATCAGAGAGTTATCTCACATGCTGAATGCATTTGCTTATAATCTGACAAAAAGTAAGGACGAGGCAGAGGACTTATACCAGGAAACTGCTTACCGTGCTATTACTAACAGAGATAAGTTCCGTCCCGGCACCAATTTTAAAGCCTGGATGTTTACTATCATGAAAAACATCTTCATCAACAACTACCGCAAGAAGGTAAAGCAAAACACCATCGTCGATACAACAGAGAATCTGTATTATATCAATAGTGGTGGACCGGCAATAAACAACGATGCGGAGTCCAATATAATGGTCCAAGAACTCGAGTTGATGATTGAGGAACTGGATGAAAATACAAGAGTTCCTTTTCTCATGCACTTTGAGGGTTTTAAGTATCAGGAAATCGCCGATAAGCTTGAATTGCCACTCGGTACGGTGAAGAGTAGAATTTTCTTTGCTAGAAAAGCATTGAAAGAACTCATTAAGGAACGCTACTATAACGTTTATAAGCATAGAGAGAAAAAGCGCAGTGCTTAATCAGTGAAATTTCACTCTAGATCTGCTTATTTTAATGTATGGAGAAAGCCTTTTCTATTCAGTAGGGGAGGCTTTTTCAGTTATATAGGCATTTTCTTGTGCTAGGGCAATTAATACTTGCATTGAAGGTCATAGAATTACAAAAGCAATCCGATTAAACTCCTGAATCCGAGAATGTAGAATAAGATTCATAGCCAATAGTGGAAACAGAACGAGCATATATATACGGGAAAGAAATAGTGCAATGGTATCAACGGGATTATGATGGAATGCTGCCGTGGAAGGCGACCAATGATCCTTATAAGATATGGATTTCAGAGATTATGTCTCAACAGACTAGGATAGAGCATGTGATAAAGTATTATGAAAAATTTGTGGAAGCTTTTCCCACGGTGCAAGATATGGCGGCATCGGATGAAGATACAATCTTGTCTATGTGGTCGGGCCTTGGCTATTATAGTCGTGCAAGGAATTTATATAAAACTGCCTGTATTGTCAGTGAGAAATACGAGGGTGATTTTCCGCAGACTTATGAAGATATCAGAGCATTGCCCGGCATAGGAGAATATACGGCGGCAGCGATTATGTCATTTGCCCACGGGGAATCTTATCCGGTCATCGATGCCAATGTCGAGCGGATTTATGCGCGCTACAATGCTCTTGCAGGGAATTTTAAGAGAAAGGGGAAGCGCTCAGCACTTATGGCTTTCCTCCAGGAAGCAATGAAAGGCCATGCGCCCGGTGATTTTAATCAAGCGATGATGAGCTTCGGCGCACATATATGCACACCGCGGAAAGCACAGTGTGAGATATGTCCATTGAATAAGTGGTGCAGAGCCTATGAGTCCGGAACGGTACATTTATTCCCGAGCAAAAAGAAAAAAAAGCAGAGAAAACGGCGCTATTTCCATTACCTCGTCTTGCGCTATGAGCAGGGAATATATTTGCGGAAGCGAATACATCAAGATATATGGCAGAATATGTGGGAATTTCCACAGCTTGAAGGACTGCATAGAGAAAATCTTAAGGCAGGATTAATAGAAGAATATGCTGCTTCAGCCGATGTGGAGCTGCTTCAAGAACCCACTGCTGAGTATGCACAGACCTTATCGCATCAACACATAGAAGGACAGTTTTATGTATTGGATCTCGGGGAGGAAATTCAAGGGGACGATCTCGAACTAGTGGCGATAAAAGACCTCAAGGAGAAGGCATTTCCCGGAATAATCAGGGATTATCTGAAAAAAGAATACAATATCTTTACCTGAGAGGAGAGTAAACTGTACTTTTGTGTGAATGCACAGCGCAGGATTATAGCCAGTTGTATGGTATTATTGGGAAGAGTAAACAAGATAATTATGATAAATAAGGTAATTTTAATCGGAAATCTCGGACGTGATCCGGAGGTACGTACGCTGGAAAGTGGTACTAAGGTGGCAAAGTTCCCCATCGCTACGAATGAAAATTACAAGGATAGGAGCGGTGAATGGCAACAAAGGACTGAATGGCATGATATCGTTGCCTGGACTTATCTCGCCGATAAAGCAGAACGCTCATTGAGAAAGGGCTCTCTCGTCTATGTCGAGGGTAAATTGACCCATAGAAAATATACCGACAAGGATGGCATCGACAGATATGTTACCGATGTGCGCGCAGCTGTGTTAAAATCGCTTGAAAGTAGATCATCTTCTCCGGGAGGCTACGATGATAGTACTTTTTCGAGTGATGATGAACAGAGTGGGACAGATCCATTTGCAGGGAAGTTATCCGATTCAGGTAGCGGTGGAGATAGCGCCGATACTGAAGGAAGTTCTGATTCTAGTGATGATGACCTGCCATTTTAAGCTCAAGGCAAATGCCGCATATACGCAAAGTCCTTCAGAGATTACAGCCCATACGAGAATGCGAAGTCGCGACTTATTTTTCGCCGGCATATCCGACTAATGCCATCATTTTGTCCATTGCTGTAGGTAAAGCAACAATGAAAGAAATTCTATATTTACAGTAAATTAATTTTATTGCAGCATGAAATATCTAGCCTTACTCCTGGTCTTATGCCTCTGTGCATCTTGTGGCGATACAGTTGTTTTATCACCTAAGCCGAGGGCATATCCACGGGTAGATTACCCGGAGAAAAATTATGTTGTAGAAGAATTTGGGGATTGTCCATTTCAGGCGGAAATTCCCGATTATGGAAAGCTTACCAAGGTCGAGAAATTTAATGGTCAGATTGCCAGTAATGATTGCTGGTACGACGTTTCCTTTCCGGAGCTTAATGCCACGCTCTATTTAAGCTATGTTCCCATCACTTCCTATAAGCAATTTGAGGATTTCCGTAGCGATACATACACGATAGTACAACAGATTAACAGGAATTCAACGGGTATGATGGAGATTCCCTTCAGTAAAGGAGACGGAGTAGGAGGCATTGTATTTGACTTTGAAGGGCCGGCCGCTTCACCCTATCAATTCTTCATCACAGACAGCTTGCATAGGAATCTCCGCGGCGCGCTGTATATCAATGCTGAAGTGCGACCTGACAGCCTGGCTCCGATTATCAACTTCCTGGAAGATGATGTAAAACATTTTATTAATACCTTTCAATGGAAAGAAAGTTAAGATTCTTTTTATTTTTGGGCTTATTTCAGCATAAGACGGCAAATGCAAAGCGCATATACATCTGAATAAAACAGGAGAATGTCTACGCTTATGCCTATTGAAATTCAAAAAAGCAGAAAGAATTATGGATAACAGCCCATTTATAAGCAACGATGCCGTAGCATTCGGCATATTAATGGTCGTCCTGGCTCTCATCTTTTATACTTCCCAGCTTAAATCCAAGTTCTGGAAGAAGTTCTATACCTATATTCCGGCTTTACTCCTATGCTACTTTGTTCCCGCTCTCTTGCGCTGGCCATTTGGCTTAATCAGTGGTGAAGATAGTCAGTTGTACTTTGTTGCATCGAGATATTTACTCCCTGCGAGTTTAATTCTCTTATGTCTCGGCATAGATTTTAAGGGGATATTGAACCTCGGTCCCAAGGCACTGATAATGTTCCTCACCGGTACTGTAGGTATTATTATAGGCGGTCCCATAGCACTCATAATTATCACTCAGCTCTTTCCCGGCTTTCTGGACGTGCCACCGGATAGTCTATGGCGCGGTTTTTCAACGATTGCCGGTTCATGGATAGGAGGTGGAGCCAATCAAACGGCGATGAAAGAGGTTTTTAACGTCAACGACACGCTATTCGGCAGTATGGTGCTCGTAGATGTTATTGTCGCCAATATCTGGATGGGACTTTTACTCTACGGCGCGGGTGTAACGAAGAAAATTGATCGCTGGCTCAAGGCGGACACTACGGCCATCGACAGATTGAAAAAAGAAATGGAGGATTACCAGACATCGATACAACGTTTTCCCAATACGACGCAGCTTTTCATTCTACTGGGAATTGCATTCGGTGGTGTTGCTTTATCTCATTTCCTGGCAGATATTATTACTCCATTTATGATGTCGCATAAGGCAGCTCTGAAAGAGTATCATCTCGTTTCCCTTGCCTCGCACTTTTTCTGGGTAATCGTTATCGCTACGACATTCGGGCTGGGAATATCCTTTACCAAGGCGAGAAAGGTCGAGGGATTCGGGGCATCCAACTGGGGAAGTGTGTTTATCTATATACTTGTTGCCACGATAGGAATGAAGATGAATATTTACAAGATATTTGAAAATCCGGAGCTCTTTACGGTCGGGTTAATCTGGATGTCTATCCACGCGATTCTTTTAATTGTAGTAGCCAAACTTATAAAGGCTCCATTCTTTTTCCTTGCAGTGGGTAGTCAGGCCAATGTCGGTGGCGCTGCATCGGCGCCGATCGTTGCTTCTGCATTTTCTCCATCACTGGCATCGGTCGGTGTGCTGCTTGCGGTACTCGGATATGCTCTCGGTACTTATGGGGGAATTATCTGTGCTCTACTCATGCAATCGGTAGTCACATAGCCGGCAATAAGGAATACATAAATCACAGTGATTTTAGGTAGTGCAATATGGGAAACACGGAGTTTAAAGAATTAAGAAAACAGGACAAAGGGATTGTCCTCGAAAGAATAGCTGACTGGCTTGATACCAGGTTTACAATACCTGGCACGCGCATACAGTTTGGGCTGGATGCCCTTATCGGTATTATCCCCGGTGGTGGAAATATCATTACGACAGTCGTTTCCGTCGCCCTGCTCGGTTTTATTGTTGCGCGGGGTTTACCCTTTTTTACCGCCTTGAAAATGGCGGGAAATATCCTTCTTGATTTCCTTTTCTCCTCTATTCCATTGCTCGGCGTAATCTTTGATGTAGGCTATAAATCCAATACGAGGAACCTCCGCCTCTTTGAAAAGCATCTTGAGAAAAGAGAACCGGAGAAGTATTATTACGGTGCATGGATCTTGCTAGGCTTGTTAATCTTGCTCCTCATTATCTTGAGCATTGCACTTCTATACGGAATTGTATATATACTGAATTTCTTGCTGGTATAAGCTTGAATATAGTTCTACATAGCAGTAAAAAAAAGAGTAGTAGAAAATCATCTCTCTACTACTCTCTGTTAAAAGGCCGGAATATTCCTGCAATATTACTTAGCAGCCTGATATCTTTCATTTACAGCATCCCAGTCAACGACATTGAAAAAGGCATTGACATAATCGCCGCGCTTATTCTGGTAATTGAGATAATATGCATGTTCCCATACATCAACACCGAGGATAGGAGTACCGCCACAGCCATTGGTATCGACATCCATCAAGGGATTATCTTGATTGGGCGTTGAGCAGACTTGAAGTCCATCGTCAGTGACGCATAGCCACGCCCATCCGGAGCCAAACTGTCCACCTGCTGCTGCTGCAAATTCTTCTTTAAATTTATCATAGGAACCGAATGCATCAGTAATTGCATCGCCGAGTTCACCTGATGGATTTCCACCTCCATTGGGGCTCATTACTGACCAGAACAAGCTGTGATTGTAGTAACCACCTCCATTGTTCCTTACTGCAGCCGGGTGTGATGAAGCAGAAGCCAGGATTTCCTCAATGCTCTGATTATCGAGCTCTGTCCCTTCGATAGCATTGTTTAACTTATTGGTATATCCGGCGTGATGTCTATCGTGATGGATTTCCATTGTGCGGGCATCAATATGTGGTTCCAATGCATCAAATGCATATCCTAGATCGGGCAATTTAAAAGCCATAATATTTCTATTTTTTAGGTTAATGTATTGTTATTGATTCAGGCATAAAACGCTGGCTCTTTCAGAATGTTCAGTGAGCTTAGCGCCCGACTTTTCTCCCCGGGAATTCAGCTTTGCCACAGGGCTGGAGTTCTTCTTGTTTACAGCTTTTTATTCCTCAATCAATGCGCTTCCAGCCAGTTCTCACCTAGGCCCATTTCAACGAGTATAGGCACGGGAAAATCGGGCACGACTGATTCCATTTTTTCCTTAATTACGGGCATAAGCATAGCTTTTTCATCCTCATGCAAGTCAAATACCAGCTCATCATGCACTTGTAATATAAGTTTGCTTTTACATGTATGCTTCCGCAAATATGCGTGAATTTCAATCATTGCTTTCTTGATAATATCGGCAGCCGTTCCCTGGATAGGCATGTTAATTGCCACTCGCTCTGCCTGGGAACGCAACATATTATTGCGCGAATTGATATCGCGGAGTTCCAGCCGCCGGCCGAACAGGGTATTTACAGCCCCTGTTTCCCTGGCCTGTTTCACGACATCATCCATATATTTTTTCAAGCCTTTGTATTGTTTAAAATACTGATCGATGAGTTTCTTGGCTTCCGATCGGCTGATATCGAGTTGCTGCGATAGATTGGTGGAGCCGGCACCGTAAATAATGGAGAAATTCACCGTCTTGGCATGGCGGCGTTGCTCTTTTGTCACTTTATCATAATCCACGCCATAGACCAGCGCCGCAGTCGCGCGATGAATATCTCTATTGTGCTTAAAGGCATCGACCATTGCTTTTTCGCCACTTATTCCGGCAATAATCCGCAATTCAATCTGCGAATAATCTGCTGCAAGCAGTGTAAAGTCCTCGCCACGGGGTACAAATGCTTTTCTCACACGCCTTCCCAGCTCTGTCCTGATGGGGATATTCTGGAGATTGGGATTGTGGGAACTGAGTCGCCCGGTCGAGGCAAGCGCCTGGTTAAACGAGGTGTGAATCCGTCCGGTAGATGCATTGATCTCCCGTGGCAGGGCATCAACATAAGTCGATTTCAGCTTTGCCAATCCCCGATAATCAAGGATTTTCTGAATTATCGGATTTGCACCCGATAATTCTTGAAGCTTCGCTTCCGCTGTAGAATACTGCCCTGTCTTGGTCTTCCGCCATCGATACGGAATCTTCAAGATTTCAAATAGCACTTCCCCGACCTGCTTGGGCGACGCGATGTTAAATTGAGTGCCAGCAGCTGCATATATTTCCTTTTCCACATCCGCAATGGCCTTTTCTAGCTCCAGTCCCAGTTCCTTCAACTGTTTTTTATCCAGCGTAATGCCATTGTACTCCATATCCGCCAGCACGTCAATGAGCGGTTCCTCGACCTCGAGATAGAGCTTCCGCAGATTATTTGCCTTAAGGCTCCCCTTCAGATACTCGTATAACTGCATAGTAATATCCGCATCTTCAGCAGCATAATCCTTTACCTTCTCCGGTGGCAGATCGCGCATACTTCCTTGTGTTTTCCCTTTTTTACCGATAAGATTTTTAATCGGAATGGGCTTGTATTTCAGGTAAACTTCAGCGAGATAATCCATGCTGTGGCGCATCCCGGGCTCGAGGAGATAATGAATAAGCATCGTGTCTTCCATAAGCCCGTCAACGCGGATATCATAATGCTTGAGGACCAGGATATCGTACTTAATATTCTGTGCAACCTTGATTATATCGGGATTTTCAAGGGCTGCTTTAAAGTGCTGCACAAGTGCCTGCGCTTCCTCTTGATTTTCCGGCACAGGAATATAAAAGGCTTCACCGGCTTCTATGGCAAATGATATGCCGACAAGCTCTGCTTTCATCGCATCGATGTCTGTCGTCTCTGTATCAAAGCAGAAGATATCAGCCTTCTCAAGTTTCCGGGCAAGTGCTCGGATTTTATCTTCCCCACGGATGAGATGATACTTGCTATCACTGTCTTGAATCGTTGATTCGGCAATACTGTGTTGCTTGAGATGTGGTGCAGGTGAGGAGGAATCAGCTTGCGCAAATAGTTCTTGTGTTTCATAGGTTTCCGATTTTTCTTCGGATTTGAGGATTTCCTTGGCAAGTGAACGGAATTCAAGTTCTTTAAAGATTTCTGCAAGCTCCTTGGTATCGGGTGGAACGAGCTTAAAGGCATCTGCATCAAATGTCACCGGAGAATCCGTGTCTATTGTTGCGAGTTTCTTACTCAATAAGGCTTGTTCTCTGAATTCCTGAAACCTTTCCTTGGTTTTCCCCTTCAGTTTGTCAATATTTTCCAGAATACCTTCCAGAGAATCATATTCCTTGAGGAGTTTTGAAGCCGTCTTGGGTCCTACGCCCGGAACTCCCGGGATATTATCGGACTTATCTCCGGCAAGCCCCAATACGTCAATGACTTGATCGGCATTGTAAATTCCCCATTTCTTGCAGACTTCTTCGATTCCGATAATCTCCACGCCTTTTCCGCGGCGACCGGGTTTATACATGAGTATATTCTCGGAGACGAGTTGGCCATAATCCTTGTCCGGAGTTACCATAAAAACATTAAAACCTTCTTTTTCAGCCTGCTTGGCAAGTGTGCCTATGACATCATCGGCTTCATAATTCTCCAGAGTGACGATAGGTATTTTAAAGGCCTTGAGAATATCTTGCACAATAGGAATAGCGGTTGTAATATCCTCCGGTTGCGCATCGCGATTGGCCTTGTATTCTTCATACATCTCATTGCGGAAAGTATGTCCCGATACATCAAATGATACTCCGATATGCGTCGGATTTTCTTTCTTCAATAATTCCCATAAGGTACGCGTAAATCCGGCTACGGCAGATGTGTTCATACCTTTGGAATTGATGAGTGGCCGCCGGATAAAGGCAAAGTGGGCTCTGTAAATAAGTGCATGGCCGTCCAGGAGATATAGGGATTTCATAAAATATTTTTATCGTTTACTGTTATTACACAAATTAACAAAAAAAGTGCGGATAAAGAAAGGGAATGGGTGACAGTCGTAAGTAG
>CAYTBT010000059.1:0-11978 GCA_964436125.1 uncultured Saprospiraceae bacterium
ATCCGGAATCATAAATCAAGAAAAGCCTATCTCAGGAAAAGAGATGGGCTTTTCTTTTATAGTAGCCTATGTATTGGGAAATGTGTACGTACTTATCTTCCTGACTTTGACACTGAGACACCAAAACAAAATCTTTTATCAGTATAAATTACTTACTATCAGTATCTTATTATTTATGCTTTACCAAAGTGTCAAAGTCAGGCGATTTGCACCATCTCATATCGTAAATATCGGAATTTCCAATGAACATATCGGCGGTTCCGACTTCGATGCCAATATCAGCTACAGATGGCAGAGCGAATTCTACTGGACCAGTAGCTTCGGCTCGGGTTTTATCGATGCTTATGGAACCATCGATGCTTCTATTATGTACAATATCGATAAGCTCAATACAATTATAAAGATAGGTGGAACCAATCTTATAGGACCTGATTATCGACCGAATATCGGCGGTCCATTTATCGGAAAAACAGTGTTCCTGGGAATTACATACGACCTAGCTCTGGAATAGATTTACAAGAAAGGTTGAACTGAGATGGGAGTGCTTCGAGATAACATTGTTGTTTCGGAGCATTCATTGTATATTGCCCTTATCTTGCACCTTATCAATTGAGTACTGTCCTAAACTGTCCTAAGGCAAGTGTATCATCATGGAATAAACTTTTAAATGGAGGAATGTCCACGTATTGACATTTGCGTAAGCTGAAAGAGGCGATGCCTAGATAATCATAGAGCGACAATTACGGACAATATTTTACATCCATTTCTTCCGTTTAAAAAAGATAATCATTCCGAGAATAGTCAAGAGCATGATCCCCCAGACGATAAAATATGCATATCGGTCATCGAGCTCCGGCATGTATTGAAAATTCATTCCATAAACACCCGCAATGAAGGTGATGGGGACAAATATACTTGTGATAATCGTCAATACCTTCATGACTTCATTCATTTTATTGCTGATTGTTGTCATATACATCTCCATCAGATTCCAGATAATTTCCCGATAGATATCAATGCTCTCACAGACCTGAATAATATGATCATTGAGGTCGCGGATATAATTGTAAGTCTTCTTTTCAAGCAGTGTATGCTTACTGTGAAGGAGCTGATTTATTACCTCGCGCAAGGGAAGGACGGACTTCCTTATCCGTATAATCTCACGCTTCAGATATTGAATTTCAAGGGCAATTTCTTGGTCGGGATTTTTAATAAAAAGCTTATCCTCAAGGACCTCAACTTTATGTGCAATGTCTTCCATGATAGCAAAGTAATTATCGACGATAGAGTCGAGTATTGCATACATGAGATAATCTGCGCCTGAGTTCCTTATACGACCTTTGGAAGAAAAAATACGCATCCGCAATCCATCAAATACATCGGCATTTTCCTCTTGAAAAGTTAAAACATAGCTCTTGCCATGGACAAGACCGAGGTGTTCCTTTATGAAATTATCCTTCTCATCATGGTACAACATCTTTAATATGATAAAAAGAAAATCGTCATGTTCTTCAATCTTGGGACGTTGTCGCGTATCCACAATATCTTCCAGAATTAAGGAATGAAGCTTAAAATATTCTCCGATTTCCCGGATTTTCTCCGTGTCATTCAAGCCACTTATATTTATCCAGGTGATGTTTTTACTTTCTCTATACGGAAGGATATCTTCAACTGTCTGTGTCTTTAATTGCTTGTAATCGCCTTCATCATAGTCGATGATCTCGATTGTAAATGGAGATTCATTGCTCCCCACATAGGTAATCTCACCCGGAATCTGATGTAGTGAGGAATTGCTCGTGCGGTCGCGTATAAATGGATTTTTAGGCATAATTATGAGAGTATTCTGATGCTAATTTACTATTTATTATCGGATTGTCTTAGTCTGCTTCCGCAAATGGGCCCACTGCGGGCTTTATCGCATTGATAATATTCCGACCTTTCCTGGATCTATACGAGAGAGCTATGCCGGCTATATTACCTTACCGAACTTGTTATCGCTATTGCCGGGGAAAGGCCTAAAAGATATCAAGAATTTGTGTTGTAAGTGTGAGAAAAGTACATTTGCTTATCGGAAAGGAATAAAAGAGTAAAAAATAGGTGGGTAGAATTCATTATCTGGCAATAGAAAAAGGATGTTAGAAAATTTCAAGAAATCACGCGTGCTGATATGGCTTATAGATATCCTACTGGTCGGATTATTGATACTGAATTATGGCTTTGAGAGATTTGAAGAATATGAAAGCGAAATAATCTTTTCACTCCTTTTTTTATTTCTGACTCTGCTGGGGATAAACCTCTATATTTATCTTACGACACTAGCGGGTGATAAGCTGAAGCGCATAACGCGGATAAACCTCCTTGTACTAGGTGTTCTAGGAGTGATAGAGCTTATTTTTATAATCACGGCTTGGGATAGTAGCCTTGCCAATACTTATCTAGAGACTCATCACGTCCTTGAATACGGACTCTCCTTTTACTTCTTTGTACAGCTTACGTTTTTTCTGCGGTGGTTTTATACAGTATATTTTAATCCGGCATTGCTCTTTGTCGTGAGTTTTGCCATAGTAGCTCTTTCAGGAGCCTTACTCCTGATGTTGCCTGCTTCAACGACACATGGAATAAGCTTCATCGATGCCTTATTTACAGCAACAAGTGCTACGGCAGTGACGGGTTTAATCGTTGTAGATACAGGGACGGCATTTACCACGCTGGGGCATACAATTCTCATAATTCTTATCCAGATAGGAGGGCTGGGGATGCTGACTTTTACCTCGTTCTTTGCCTATTTTTTTAAGACAGGATCTACATTTTCAGAGAGTTTATACATGAAGAATATTCTCTCCAATGAGAAGATGGACAACGTGATGTCATTTGTCATGCAGATTGTCGTATTTTCCCTTGTTGTGGAAGCAATAGGAGCACTATTTATCTATAATTCACTGCAAGGCTCGGAAGTATTTGACAGCCGGATTTATGCATCGGTGTTTCATGCGATCTCCGCCTATTGTAATGCCGGATTTTCAACGGCATCCGGTAATCTCATGGAGCCCGGACTTGTAAATAATTATTATCTCCAGTGGATAATAATGGCATTGATAGTATTTGGTGGTCTTGGTTACGGCATCGCATCCAATTTTATTCAATATTTGAAGCGTGCAATACATAATCTGTTCCATAGGGAGAAGCGGATTTTTAATTCGAGGACAATATCGCTGAATAGTAAGATTGTTGTCTATACGACGGGAATTCTACTTGTTTTAGGTACGGTTTTCTTTATGTTTACAGAGCAGAATACCGTATTGACCTCACATCACAGTTTTTTTGGAAAGCTTACAACGAGTTTGTTTTCCTCGGTGACAGCAAGGACCTGCGGATTTGCGACATTTGATTATGGTGCGATGAGTGTTCCGGGGATTTTGATCATGATTTTATTGATGTGGATAGGAGCGTCCCCAAATTCAACCGGAGGTGGGATTAAGACGACGACTTTCAGCCTTGCAGTGATGAATATATTTTCAACGGCCCGGGGAATGGATAATATTGAGATAGGCACGCGCAGGATACCGAAGGATGCCGTCCGTAAATCATTTGCCATCATTGCGATTTCATTGATAACCGTCGGTGTAAGTATCTTGTTGATTTTGTTCTTTGATCCACAGTTTTCATTGATTCAGGTTGCCTTTGAAGCATTTTCTGCTATGGGTACGGTGGGGCTTACAATGGGGATAACAGGTGATCTCAGTACCGCGAGTAAATTGGTCATTATCTTCCTCATGCTGTTTGGTCGTGTAGGAATTATTAATATTATGATAGGAATATTGAAGCACAGAAGAACAACGCAATACACTTACCCAAAGGAGAACATTATTATTACCTAATAAAAAAGATTTTTCAATATGCAGATTGTAGTACTTGGACTTGGGAAATTTGGGATGGCACTAGCCGGCTATCTTGCGGAAACAGATAATGAGGTTATTGTCTGTGATCTCGATATGGAGAAAATTGACGCGATAAAAGATAAAGTGTCCCATGCTGTGGCGATGGATGCTACGCATCTGAATGCTTACCAGGCTCTTCCATTGAACCGTACCGATATTGCCATCGTCGCCATCGGTGAACAAGGTGGAGTCAATATTAAAGCAGCTGCTATCCTTAAAAAGATAACAGATGCCAAGATTGTTGCCCGTTCTGCGTCTCCTATCGAAGATACGATATTTGAGGCTATGAAGGTCGATCAGATTATTCACCCGGAACAGGAATATGCGGAAAGATTGACCAAGACTATTAACCTCCGCGGCACGATAGATAATTTTGAAATTGCAGGAGAATATTCGGTGTCAGAAGTGCCTTTATGTGAAGCACTTGTAGGTAAGACAATCCTTGAATCTGACTTCAGAAAGAAATTTAAGCTGAATATTATCACGATTATCCGCAGAAGAAAATACGACAACATACTTAGCCGTATCGCTGATAAACAAGAAGTAGTAGGAATGCCTAAACCCGATACCGTACTCACTGAGAACGATATTCTTGTCGTCTTTGGGCGGAATAAATCTATTGAAAAATATCTCCAGGAGAATAATCTGAGCAAAATTAAGTAGGTATTGAGCTTGTTATATATAAATTACTTGTAATATGAAATACAGCTCGATGCCTAACTGTCTTCTCGATAATCGGTGTAAGTTCGCAATTGCTAGCTATGAGTCGTAAAGTTAATCGCTTAAAGCCTCGTGGATCATTTAAGCAGCTGGAAAGTGGAGTTCTCGTAGCGTATTAATTACATAAGTGATATCTTTATCATCGATATCGAGATGTGTCGTAAACCTGACTGTCCGCTCGCCAAATTTGCTTGCACGGATACCTTTTTCTTCCAAAATCCGGATAAATTCATCAGCACTAAGCCTAGGAATGAGCTCAAATACAAGAATATTGGTCTCTACTTTACGCTGAGAGTGAATGTAATCAAGCTCTTTGATAGTTTCAACAAGTTTAAAAGCTCGGCGGTGGTCTTCCGCCAGCCTATCAATATTATTCTTCAGAGCATAAATGCCTGCAGCAGCTAGGATACCCACTTGTCTCATGCCACCGCCATAAATCTTCCGCAATCTCCTTGCTTTCCGGATATTGTAAGAATCAGAGATTAAGACAGAACCGATAGGCGCCCCCAATCCTTTGGATAAACACACCGAGATGCTATCGCAATTACGACCGATATCTTCAGCACTGTAGGAACCGGCTATGAGAGCATTAAAAATCCGCGCACCATCGATATGAAAACGAAGATCGTGCTTCTTGCAGAGTGTTGAGATAGCACTCATTTGCGGAAGCGAATAGATATTGCCTCCGGTTCTATTGCTGCTATTCTCTATCGTGACAAGTTTACTTATGGGAAGCCAGTCCTGCCGAGGCTTAATAGCCGCTTCAATCTGATCGGCCCGCAAAAGCCCATCGACGGTAGGAATGGGATTTACACCGATTCCGGAATGAAAAGCGTAGCCGGCACCTTCATATTGATAGACGTGTGCATCGGCGGTACAGATCATCTCGTCGAGCGGTTCTGTGTGCATCTTTATCGCAACTTGATTTGCCATCGTACCTGATGGGAAAAATAGGGCAGCTTCTTTATGGAAAATATCCGCAAGCATTTCCTCGAGGGCATTCACAGTAGGGTCTTCCCTGAATACATCGTCACCTACTTCGGCATTCATCATCGCTGTAAGCATGCCGGTTGAAGGCTTAGTTACCGTGTCACTCCTTAAATCAATCATAGACATAAGTTTAAATCTGGATTTATAAATTTCCACAGAGATATTACACCTAATAATCCATCAGATATGCCATGGACCTTCTCGCCTCGCACTACTTCTTAAAGCTATACGACCTTAAGCCAGTAAAGATGCCGGATAGGCTTCTGCTTCATGGAGGCTTTTTAAACCTTCTTGTACAGATTCCTTGTCCTCTGAATAGGTGACGCCGTACCACTTGGATTCGCAAGGAATAACTTTGACGCGGATATCGTCACTTGCTATTAATTCATCAATGATTAAGGGGATAAAGTACTCCGCTCTCGGATCATTTTTATGAGCTTCCGCAAATGCCCTGAAGGAGCGCTCCATCGGCTCAAATATGGTCGGATGAAGCCCCCATAAATTCATAGAGACAATAGAATCACTATCTATCACATAACTTTTTCCATCCTCGTGATAACTGATTTCATTTCCTTGTTTTTCCACCTGAGTACGTTCATCAATACCGATGAGGAACTCGGAATCATCTGTCCTGCATACGCCTCTGGAGACAGAACCATTCTCTGAAATTGTATTTTTTAAAACGTATCCTACCATGCCGTACAGTTTATCGGAGCACTCGTTTCTGAGGAAATCTCCGACCTTCTGTATGCCGTCTTCTCCATAGAAATCATCCGCATTCACAACGGCAAATGGAGTGTCGATTTCATCCTTGGCAACGAGGACTGCATGTGCTGTTCCCCAGGGTTTCTGACGCTCGATTTTTCCCAGTCCCGATATCTTGGGCTCCATTTCCTGATAGACGTAACTCACTGCAATCTTATCGGCATATTTATTGCCGACCTTTGATTTAAATTCATCTGCAAAGCTTTCTCTGATTACAAAAACCACTTTGCCAAATCCGGATCTAATTGCATCGAATATCGTGTAGTCAATGATAGTTTCACCATGTGGACCCAATGCGTCGAGCTGCTTTAATCCACCATAACGACTGCCCATGCCGGCAGCAAGCACCAATAGTGTAGGTTTCATACTTTGATTATCTTGTTTTCATTCTGTGATCTTGTTTCCATATCGATTAATACAGAATTGTTGTGTATTGTTTTATCCTTAAGTATTCAGATGAAATTCAGTAGTGGGTCTTCTCCAAGAGCTGCTTATTGATGAGGAGAAATTCACGCCTGCTTAAAATAGTGATTGTTGTATCTCGGGCGGAGATACTTCATGAATAAGTGTCTTGTCGTTATTTTTTACTGAATTAACGCGATTGGAAACGTGATAGGCCATTAAGATGCTTGGGTCAATTGTAAATATACATTCCTTAAGCTCACTTAATGATTGATTTTCGTCAAGCCAATATTGTGCTTCATCGTCCGGTAGTATCGCAGGCATCCGATTATGGATATATGCAAGTTTATCCGGTGCGTCTCGGGTGATAATCGAGAAAGTGGGAATGAGACTACCGTCCGGTGATTTCCATACATTCCATATTCCGGCCATAAAGAAGGGCTGTTTATCGGTCCTTACAATGTAGTAGGGATACTTCTTGCCACCTTTTTTCAGCCATTCATAATATCCACTCATAGGAATCAGACATCGTTTTCTGTGAAAAGCCGATTTATAGGCCGCTTTACTTTCTATGGTTTCAATACGAGCATTTATAAGCCTTGAACCGTAGTTTATATCCTTGGCCCAACCGGGTAAAAAGCCCCAACGGGAAAATTGAAAATGCGTAATGTCTTCATTGGTAACAATAGGGACGTAGTGCGTAGGAGCAATATTGAAATTTGGGAGGGGCTCATATCTATGCAGCTCATCCGAGTAAAATGATTTCCCAAATTTTTCTTCAAGTTGCTTTTCAGTAAGTGTAAGTGAAGATCTACCGCACATGATGTCTGCCTATTTTAACTAGTGCTTCTATTTTCAGGATGAAAGTCATAAAAAATGAATTACCGAAGGTACTTGAATTGCCTTGTAAGCACCTTCGGTGAACTCTGATTAATTCTCTTAGCCTATAACCTTCCGGTAGATGATGAGCAATAAAAGTGCTCCACCCACTGCAACAAGAATACTGTATAAGCCTATTCCTGAAACGGTACCCAAGCCAAATATACTGGCGATAAAGCCACCGAGAAGAGCGCCGACAATTCCTATGAGAATTGTACCGAGGAAACCACCCGGATCTTCACCCGGATGAATCCATTTTGCTATCAATCCTGCAATTAATCCTAAAATAATCCATGTAATAAGTCCCATAAAAAATATTTTATAGTTATTGAATGTGGTTAAGATACTATTAATATCTTGACTTTTCTATAAAAAGAGGATAAGCTTAAAATGTTCGGTATGTAGGAATAGAATTTCAATGTAGTAGTGCAGTAGTAATGCAGATATAAAATGATAGGCATTCAAGTAATAATCTAGCGCATTTAATTTATTTTCTCAATTAGCGGTTTATGAATCAAGATCGCAGTGACATAAAAACCAAAACGTACAATGCTCCGCAGGAGCATTGTACGTTTCAGGCATTTATGGAATTATACCTCATGCGCTTGCCCCAGAAATCTTCCATCGAGTTTAAAGGCAAGTTCATAGGTATTATTAAGTTCTATTTTCTGAAGATTTCTCTTCTTCTTCCATGCAGTAACTTCCATGTCAGAGCAATTTTCTGCAACATATTCTTGAATCTCATCAGGAATGATGTAATCAGGTAACTTGAAAATGCTGTCGATACCGATAAGTTCCTTTGCTTTATTGAACTTGAGACTGATACCGCCCTTGAGTGCAAGCTTATATCTTGTGCGCTTGGCATTTTCTTTAAACCTGAATTTCTGAATTCCTCTCTCAGGAAAGTTCTCATGAATAAATTTCTTAATTTCCTTCGGTAATGATTCCATTGTTTTCATGCTACGTTACCTTAGTTATCAATTTTAATAAATTCGCCATCCATGGTAAATTCAAGGTCAATACCATTATCAAGTGTGACCTGCTGATTTTTGCCATCAATTTCCCAGATTATGATGACATTATCCGAGAAATTCTCTGTGGCGTACTTTCTTATCTTTATCGGAATAACGCTATCCGGCAGTTTAGAATTCCATTTAATCTCTTGAATTACAAAATCTCCGTTAAATTCCAGCCTGATATTGTCTTTCAAGATGACTTGATATTCTTTGGTCAAGCCGTCTCTATCCTTAATTACTTGTAAAATGGAAAACTCAGGAAAATGTTCAGCGACATAGTCCTCTATTTCCTGCGGAATGTCCGCTGATTCCAATGTCTTTTCCTTGTCACAACTTGTTAACACTGTGGATGTTAAGATGCTCATAAATAAGAGCGCCATTAAAACTATTCTATTATGCATGTCTGATATATTTAATTTTAAATAATGATATTCCTTGCTTTTAATCTGCAATTTTACTGAGTATTTTTCCTTGTGCATCTACTGCAATTTTCCAGTCCTGTCCACGGGAATCAAGCTCTATCTTGTAGATGACTTTGTCCCCTTCTTCGATCATTTTTACATCATCGATGCTGAATCCCTTATAATCTTTCTTGATCATTGTAGTCACTGCCTGAGGTAGTTTTGAGGAGGAGATTTCCTGTTCATGTCTTAGGAGCTTTCCGGTCTTGTCAAACCACGCCTCGTGATCTTTTCTGAGAAGACCGCTCTCGTATTCAACCTTGTAGTTATTTCCGTCCATTTCCCATTCAATATCATAAGCTTTCGCAAATTTTTGCTGGAAGCTATTAATCACCAGTGATGGTACTTGATTCTGAGGGATGTCTTGTCCGTACATTGTGCCGGCTGTAAATATGAAAGCCAGCATTCCGATTAAAAAGTGTTTTTTCATGGTATTATTATATTTAATTCAAGAACAAAGAAAAGGGGTGAATCTGAAAAGAATTGGGAAGAACTGGCTTCCAATGAGGAAAAATCGAGGAAATATCAGAAAACTACTTCAAATGCATGCATTCCATCTACATTTTCATACTTTATCCTGAACCCATACAAGTCAGTTATTGCTTTAACGATAGCCAAGCCCAGTCCCGTGCCTTCAGAGCCTTGCGAGCTTTTGCGGAAGCGATAAAAAATTTCATCTGAATGCAGAGGATTAGGATCTCCGGTATTGGCAATGGAGAGTGTATCAGGTTTGAGATTAATGACAATTTTCCCATGCTTCTGATTGTGAAATACTGCATTGCGCAGGAGGTTGTAAACAAGGATGTCCGCAAGAGATTTATTCATGGAAACAGTAAGACTTGCTTCTTCCCGGAGAATAAAGGAGACATCTTTAAATTCAGCAATAGTTCCGAGGTCTTGCCTGGCTTTCTCTAGTATTTCATTGATCGACACGGTATCCTCATCGATAAATTGCTTATTCTCTATTCTACTGAGGAGTAAAAGAGACTTATTAAGTCTTTTCATGCGCTGAACAACTTCGATGATTTCCGCGATGGCAACAGATTGCTCACTGCTTAATTCAGGATTGTCGAGAAGGAGCTCAAGTTTGCCTGATGCTATGGCAAGCGGCGTCTGCAACTCGTGAGAAGCATTGCCTATAAATTGTTTTTGCTGTTCATAAACCTGCAGGTTGTGTTTCAGCAAAGTCTGCACAGCGGTCTGAAGATCTTGAAATTCACTTGTCGTGGTTTTTACATGCGGGAGTGGCTTATTGCTGCCGAGTCGATATTGCTTGAGCTGGGCAAGGAAATAATAAAAAGGCTTCCATAGCCGCTGCAAGGCATAATTGCTGATGAGAATAATACTGAGCAAAAGCAAAATATAAAGCACGACAGTATCCCAGAAAAGATGTGAGATCAGGTCGCCTTCTTCAAGCATTGGGTTGATAATCCGTAGCTCATAATAATGATTGTCGCAATGAAAAGCCGTTGTAAGCATGCGCACAGGTTCAGGTTCAGGCTTCAGATCATCGGCGTCTTGCATCAGAATAAGCGTATCGATATAGGTGTCTCGGTTGTGGATAGCTTGTTCCAATGGAATTTCACGGATAGCATAAAAACTTTCGTCAAATGTTGCGTGCTGCAATATACTTGAATCTCGTTGTGCCTTATAAATTACATATCGCTTGTAATTTTCAAGCCCTTCATCGATGCTGTCCTTTATCTCCTTGAGCATATTGTAATAAAAGACAATCGCCCACGCACCGATGATTATCAACATCGGGATGGAAATATAGAGTATGGAGCGATTGAGTAGTTTCATGTTATCTCGAGCTTATATCCCACACCGTAAACAGCTTTGATTTCAAGATTGGCTCCTGCAGCGGACAACTTCTTCCGGATATTTTTAATCTGGGAATAAATAAAGTCAAAGTTATCTGCCTGGTCGATATTGTCTCCCCATACGTGCTCAGCAAGTGCCGTCTTTGTCACAAGACGCTTATGATTAAAAAAGAAATAAGTTATAATGTCAAATTCTTTTCGGTTAAAATCTATGAATTCATCATTGATTTTTATCTGCCTGTCATCGAGATTTAAGCCAACATTTCCGATAAGTAGTAAGTCCTTGCCGTTCATTGCATTCCTCCGGATGACAGCTTTTATACGTGCATTCAATTCCGCTATATGAAAAGGCTTGGTAAGGTAATCATCAGCTCCTATCTCCAGTCCCCTTACTTTGTCATCAAGTGAGTCTCTTGCAGATATAATAATAACACTACTCCCTTTTTCTATTTGCTTAAGTTCCTTTAATAAGTCTATCCCACTTCCACCGGGCAGCATAATGTCGAGGAGAATACAATCGTAGTCATAAATACTGATCTTTTCTGATGCAGAATAATAATCATCAGCAGTCTCAATGACATATTGTTCTTTTCTTAAGGAGGCGACGATAGTTTCCCTTAAGTCCTTTTCGTCTTCGATAAGCAATATCTTCATGCTACAAAGGTAAGGATAGATTTGGGAAAGAATTGGGAATGCACTCGGACTGCTTTTAGGAATTGTCAATAATACCCGAAGTGTACAGTACGCCAGAGGCGTACACGGTAGAAATTAAAAAAGATTGCATAAGTCACAGAAGACAAGGGCTCGCCCTGTGGAATATGACCATAGGTCTTACTGCAAGCAGTATTCGACCGGGCAAGCCCCATGGAATGCCGAGAATCGGCACGACCGGAGGTCGTATTCCACCGGGCAAGCAGGCACTTCATTCAGTCATCTTCAATTTCTACCTGTGCACCTTAGGAGCATTGCATGATTTGGGTTTTA
>CAYTBT010000060.1:0-11570 GCA_964436125.1 uncultured Saprospiraceae bacterium
AAATTCAACATAATCCGATCAATTGAAAAATTTATGTGGGAAACTTCAGTTAATAATCTTATGCAAGATAATGATTTATACAGAATTTTAACATTTTTACAATTACTAGTATCAACCACCATCATCACTCCCAACCATTTGCGGAAGCGGATAAATTCATGGATGATCCTATCTCTGGAAATCCGACTACGGGATGTAAGGTAAATATGCTCCACGATGTTGACAATCTTATTTGTACTCAGTTCTGGATTGCAAAGGGCTGGTAGCTGACTAAATTCCTCTATCCTTACCCATTCAGATCAGCGACAATCAGTTGCATGGGTCTTATGAGCGTTCAGATAAATATCCCTGTGACGCTCTGCAATAGTCAATCAAATTCCCCAATATCAATATTCAAGGCCTGATCTTATCATCTGTTTTATCGTATCGTGAACTCCTGAAAAGCAATTGCCGCTAGGGATATTCTTTAAACTATTCTCATATAACCTTTTTTCCGGACACAGCTGTTACAATTAAGCTTATGAAGGAATAAAGTTTTTCCTATCTTTGCACAGATTTTAAAAAGTACATGATAAGTTATAATAATATGCCATATTTATTCACATCGGAATCAGTTTCCGAAGGCCATCCTGATAAAGTTGCCGATCAGATTTCTGATGCAATTCTCGACTACTATCTCGCTTATGAGCCTGACTCAAAGGTTGCTTGCGAGACACTCGTTACCTCAGGACAGGTAATATTAGCGGGAGAAGTAAGCAGCGGGCCAGCACTCGATCTCCAGAGAATTGTCAGGGACGTTATCCGTAAAATCGGATACGATAAAAGTTGCTATAAATTTGATGCTGATTCCTGTGGAATCCTTTCATCGATTCATAAGCAGTCACCGGACATTAGACAAGGGGTTGAAAGAGAGAATCCCGAGGCACAAGGTGCCGGTGACCAGGGAATGATGTTTGGCTATGCGACCAATGAGACAAAGAATTATATTCCATTAAGCCTCGATCTAGCCCACAGGATTCTACTTAAACTTGCCGACTTCAGAAAAGAGGGAACCATCTCTTATCTGCGTCCGGACGCTAAGTCGCAGGTTACGATAGAATACGATGATAATAATAGACCGAAGCGCATCGATACCATTGTCATTTCTACGCAGCACGACCCATTTGATATGGATGATGGGGCAATGAACCGCAAGATTAAGGAAGATATGGTGAATCTCCTTATGCCGGAAGTGTTAAAAGACATGGATGAACAAGTGCAGAAGTTATTTGATGCAAATACAAAGTATTTTGTGAATCCTACGGGTAAATTTGTCATCGGTGGTCCTCATGGCGACACCGGCCTCACCGGGAGAAAAATTATCGTCGATACTTATGGAGGCAAGGGAGCGCACGGTGGTGGTGCCTTCTCCGGAAAAGACCCGAGTAAAGTCGATCGATCGGCGGCATACGCAACGCGTTATATTGCTAAGAATCTCGTTGCAGCAGGTGTCTGTGATGAAATACTTGTCCAGGTTTCTTATGCAATCGGAGTCGCGGAGCCCTGTGGTGTGTATGTAAATACATACGGAACGGCACATATCGACCTCACCGACGGAGAAATTGCCGACAAAATCACCGAAATCTTTGATTTAAGACCATATTCTATTGAGAAAAAATTAAAATTGCGTAGCCCGATTTATCAGGAAACGGCATCTTATGGGCACATGGGACGTACGCCGAAGACAGTTACCAAGGTATTTAACCTAGGTGATTACGATGAGAAGTCCCTGGAAGTTGAACTCTTCACCTGGGAGAAACTTGACAAGGTAGATGAAATTAAAGAAGCATTTGGAATTGCATAAGCCGGTGTGTTTTATGCCATTTATAATCCATAAACAATAACCCAGTAAACGATAAATGAGAATGAATTACCTCGATTCTTTTCAAAGGAGACATATAGGTCCGAATGAGACAGAGATACAAGAAATGCTCACGGATATGGGGCTTTCCAGCCTTGATGAATTAATCAGTGAAACCATTCCGGATCACATTCTTATGGAAAAGGAACCGGAATTGCCCCTTGCGATGACGGAATATGAATACCTCAATCACATCCGCGGACTCGCATCAAAAAATAAGGTATATAAAACCTATATTGGACAGGGATATTACGGTACGATAACGCCGTCTGTAATCTTGCGCAATGTATTTGAAAATCCGAGTTGGTACACGCAATATACACCGTATCAGGCAGAAATCTCCCAAGGTCGCTTACAAGCCCTGCTTAATTTTCAGACGATGGTCAGCGACCTCACAGGTCTCCCGATTGCCAATGCTTCTCTCCTCGACGAGGGGACGGCTGCTGCGGAGGCGATGCTCATGTTTTACCCTAAGTTCAACAAGAAAAGAAAGAAAAACCCTGCCCTAAAATGCTTTGTCGATGAAAATACATTTGCCCAGACGATAGCAGTTATCAAGGGGAAGGCAGAGCCCCAAGGCATAGAAATTGTCGTGGGTAATTGGGAGGAATTTGTGCCGACCGATGAATACTTTGCCGCGCTCTTATCCTATCCCGATGCGCAGGGAAAAATCAATGATTACCGAGTGATGACTGAAACCTGTCATGAACTCGGAATATTCGTCGGTGTCATCGCCGATATTTTGTCCCTTTGCCTGCTCGAGGCTCCCGGTGAATGGGGTGCTGATGCCGTTGTCGGTAATACGCAGCGTCTCGGCGTTCCTATGGGTGCCGGCGGCCCGCATGCGGCATATCTGGCAACCACGGAGGCCTTCAAGCGGCAGATTCCCGGTCGGATTATCGGCGTTTCAATCGATAAATTTGGCAATCCTGCTCTCCGCATGGCACTTCAGACGCGCGAGCAGCACATCAAGCGCGAGCGTGCAACTTCCAATATCTGTACCGCACAGGCTCTTCTCGCAATTATGGCGGGTTTTTACGCTGTCTATCATGGACCGGAAGGCTTGAAGCACATTGCTACGGAGATTCATGAGAAGACACAAGCTTGCGCAAATGCCTTTTCTTCTCTCGGCTATACAATCACGCACCAGAATTATTTTGACACTCTTCATCTTGAGCTTGATGAAGAGACTTCCGTCAAATTAATGGAGCTTTCTCAGTCTCACGGAATAAATCTTTATCGCAAGGGAAATGAAATCCAGGTCTCTATCGATGAGACAACAAGCAGGGAAGATCTGAAGAAATTGCTACAGACATTTGCGGAAGCAAAAGGAAAAATAATCGATACAGAAATCACGGGTGAGAACCGATCGGCAATTCCTGAAGCGATGAAGCGTAGGACAGCTTTTATGACGCATGAAGTTTTCAATAGCTATCACACGGAGACCGAGATGATGCGATATATCAAGCGGCTGGAGAAGAAAGACTTGTCTCTGACGCATAGCATGATTCCGCTCGGTTCCTGCACGATGAAGCTCAATGCGGCAACGGAGCTTATTCCCGTAAGTATGCCGGAATTTTCACAGATTCACCCATTCGCACCACTTGATCAGATGGAAGGATACATGGAGATGATTCATGCGCTGGAAAATTACTTGTCCGAGTTAACGGGCTTTGCAGCCTGTTCACTACAGCCCAATTCCGGTGCGCAAGGTGAGTACACGGGATTGATGACGATCCGTGCATATCACGAGCATCACAATGGCGGCAATAGAGATGTCGTCTTAATCCCACAATCAGCACATGGCACCAATCCCGCCTCGGCCATCATGTCAGGAATGAAGGTTGTTGTGGTGAAATGCGATGAAAACGGAAACATCGATGTTGATGATCTCCGTGCCAATGCAGAGAAATACACCGATACGCTCGCTGCTCTGATGGTGACCTATCCATCGACGCACGGAGTATTTGAGACGGCAATCACGGAAATAACGGACATTATTCACGAGAACGGCGGTCTTGTCTATATGGATGGCGCCAATATGAATGCGCAGCTCGGTTATGCTTCACCCGGGAGTATAGGAGCGGATGTCTGTCACCTGAACTTACACAAGACATTTGCGATACCTCATGGTGGAGGTGGACCGGGCGTAGGACCGATATGTGTCAATGAAAAATTAAAACCATTCTTACCCAATCACCCTGTGCATGCAACGTCGGGAGAACTGGGGATTAAACCGGTATCAGCAGCACCCTATGGAAGTACATCAATCCTACTCATAAGCTATGCATTTATCCGTATGCTTGGATTGGAAGGCTTGAAAAAAGTCGCAGGCGTATCCATCCTGAATGCCAATTATATCATGGATCGACTCAAGAATGATTATCAGATTCTCTATCAAGGTGAACGTGGACGATGTGCACATGAGCTTATCGTGGATATCAGACCGTTCAAGGGAGTAGGAGTGCAGGTAAATGATGTAGCCAAGCGTCTTATTGATTACGGATTCCATGCACCGACAATGTCCTTCCCGGTTCCGGGAACATTGATGATTGAACCGACGGAGAGTGAAAGTAAGGAAGAACTGGATCGCTTCTGTTATGCAATGCTGTCCATTAAGAAGGAAATTGAAGAAGTTGCAACAGGTGAAGCGGATGCTGAGAACAATGTCCTCAGAAATTCGCCACACACCATTGAACATGCGGTTGCCGATGAATGGCCATTCCCATATAGTCGTGAGAAGGCAATTTACCCGGTTTCTTACCTGCGTGAAGGACATAAATTCTGGGTACAGGTCGGTCGTGTTGATGATGCTTATGGCGATCGGAACCTCGTGTGTACTTGTCCGCCGGTAAGGGAGTATGAAGCTAGTTAGCTATTAGCTTTTAGCTATTAGTATAATATATGTCTGCCCGCGTCCAGAGATAGAGCATAAAAGAATAAGGCTAATACTTATAAAAAGGTATATTTTATTCATTTTAGTCGATTTTAAGCTAAACGATAATACTATCCACATAGTATATTGCATGATTTGGCTAATAACAGTTTTGTGAAGAGTGCTTTTCTCACCTCACTATTCCAATTGATTAAAACTGATCTTTCAAGATATTATCGATTGAAACTATAAAACATAGGATCTTGTTATTAATCTTAAATTCGTTCAAATGAAAGTCCGTTTCTGTGGCTTTTATTACATGACTGAAAAGTACAATTAAACACAATAATCATGAGTTTACAATATATTTCAGATAGTACCGGTAAAACAATGGGAGTCTTTATCCCAATCAAAGAATGGAATGAAATTAAGCGTAAGTTTAAAGGTATTGAACAAGAGGAGATCGATATTCCTGACTGGCACAAAGAGGTGGTTAAAGAACGTCTTCAGGATTATAAAAAGAATCCGGATAAAGCGGTGGATTTTGATGCAGCCATGGACGACATTGAAAAAGACCTTTAATGTACAAGTCAATCATCCTTCCCTCCGCTAAACAGGATATTAAGGAATCAGCTCAATGGTATAATAAAAAACAAAGAGGACTGGGGAAACGCTTTATTAGCTATGTCCGTAAGAAAGTAAAGTTCATCTGTCAAAACCCTACTGCTACAGCTGTCCGATATAACAACACACGGTGTGCTGTTTTGGATGTATTCCCATTCATGCTCTATTATTCGATTGATGAGGAGCAAGAGTTAGTCATAGTGTCAGCTGTATTACACACAAGTCGTGGTCCGGAAAGATGGGAAGGGCAATAGGGCAAGATTATCATTTTTCAGCATACTCATAAAATAGATTATTGTTACATTTGATCTTACTGAAAACATTGTATTACCCAAATCATGCAATAGAGTAAACTCAGCAGAAAAGCTCGCCTATGGGACGAAAACAGAAAATACTGCACAATATCAAGATAAGCGGCATCGCCGATAAGGGACAAGCCGTGGGAAGAACAGAAGATGGAGAGGTAATCTTCGTTACCGGTGCAATGCCGGGCGATATCGTGAATGTCCGTACTAGAAGACGGAAAAAAGGCGTGCGTCGCGGCATAGTTGTGGATATTGTCAAGCCATCGCCACATCGCGTTCAGGCTCCATGCAGACACTTTGATGATTGTGGTGGTTGCAAATGGCAAGATCTTTCTTATGCACAACAGCTTGTCGAGAAAGAAACGGTCGTCAGAGATGCTATCCAACGTATTGCCGGCATCACAGATGTAAATTTTCATCCTATTATCGGCATGAGCGCAGATCCATATCACTATCGCAATAAAATGGAATATACCTTTACCGCGATGCGGTGGTTGCTCGATGGTGAAATTCAATCGGGAAAAGAAGTCAAGGATAGAAGAGGTCTGGGCCTGCATAAGCCGGGAGCATACGACAGGATAATTAACATCGATGAATGCCTCTTACAAGATCCACTCTGCGATAGTGTGCGGAATTCTATCCGCAATTTCACCAAGGCCAATGGATATTCCTTTTTCCATCCGCGGACACAGGAAGGGTTCTTGAGAAATCTTATCATCAAGCACATGAGAAGCGGCGATCTTATGGTCATTGTTGTTTATGCTTATGAGGATAAGGATAAAATGGAAAAGCTGCACGATTTCATCCAGACAGAATTTGCCGATGAATTAACATCGCTGTACTATATGATTAATGATAAGAAAAATGACAGTTTATTTGATATAGAGGCGGTTCATGTAGCTGGCGCAAATGAGATATTTGAAACACTCGGCGATAAGAAATATGCCATCGGCCCCAAGTCCTTCTTCCAGACCAATACTACTCAAGCAGAAACGCTCTACGACTGCGTTGTGGAATATGCAGATCTACATAAAAATGATATCGTGTATGATTTATACACAGGCCTTGGTTCAATAGCCTTGTATATTGCGGATAAATGCAAGTCGGTTGTCGGTATAGAGGAAGTTCCTGAAGCCATTGAAGATGCAGAGAAGAATGCAGCCTTAAATGCGGTAGAGAATTGTACTTTTTATGCAGGAGATGTGAAAGAAATCCTCGACCCGACATTTGCGGAAGCTCACGGAAAACCGGACGTCATCATCACAGATCCGCCCAGAGCAGGAATGCATGAAGACGTCGTAGAAACAATACTGGAACTCGCCCCACGGAAAATTGTCTATGTGAGCTGCAATCCGGCGACATGTGCGCGAGATATCAAGCGATTGAGTGAACAATATGAGCTCACCGACGTACAAGCAGTGGATATGTTTCCGCAGACACATCACATCGAATGCGTGACTAAATTGATACGAAAATGAGTGACAATAAGGAATCTACAGAGAAATTTCTGCAATTACAGCGCGACCTGAAACCGTATAAAAAGCCACTGGGACAGGCCATCGATCAGATGCTCGCCAAGGAAGTGACGAAGTACCCGATATTTGTCGTGCATCAACAACAGGTAGAAATCGGCGTGGAAATTATCAGTAAGGAGAAAATTCAAGGGAACTGGTCGGTGAACGCGACAACCCTGGAAGAATTTGTCGCCAAGCAGATTATTTACGAGGAAAGAGTAGAGGAATTTAAGCGAGTATATAAAGATCCCGAAGATTTTATCTGTCTGTTTATCCTCAGTGAGCTCAGTGCGCAGTTTATCTGGATGCCGCGATAAAAAATCTATCAAATCTTTGAGGTTCAAGCATCACCGATAAATGCTTTCCGAGATAGATAAATCAAGCATAAATATGCTATAAAAGAATCCAGGCAGGCTATTTTATGCCAATAAATCGGCTCATATAGCTTTATCGTCTGTATTGCTATCAATCATTTAAAATGAGAAATGCGGAAATACACTTATCCGGAATAAATTCAATTGAACTGCCATAGATAACCACTGAAATTTACCTCATTTTCTGTGGTGATATTTTCTTACTTGCTGCCGGTAATATGTAAAAGCCTGAAAAGGCTATCCTTCTATTGCAGTTTTATTGCATATTTAACTTTCGATTGTGGATTCAATATTGTGGATTCAGGTCGGATTTTAATATTTTTGGGATAATTATAGCCTTAAAATCAGATACCACATTATTAAATTATTTTTTACGCTCTTATTAAGTTTATTCATAAGCTCTTTAAACTACGGACAAAGCAAATTTCTGGATCCGACATTCGGAGATGCCGGAATTGTCTTGACTTCAGTTTCACCGGTTTTAAATGCTGCAAATGCTGTCGCTGTTCAAGAAGATGGAAAGATTCTTGTGGCCGGCTCATCCGGAGAAATAGGAAACGTACAAGTTACCGTAGCACGATACCTTGATGATGGGACAATGGATGAAACATTCGGGGATAATGGAACTATATTTTTAAATATAACTCCCATTAAATCTTTTGCTACTGATATTGAAATACTGAAGGAGGGGAAAATCCTTCTCGGTGGTTATACATGGGATGATTCACAGGGAAATCTCGTACTCATCCGCCTTAACAAGGATGGCTCCGTAGATACAACTTTCGGGCTGGATGGCTACACTATTTATGATGCCGGTGGAAGGGAAGTGGCGCAAGCCATCGAGGTTCAAGAGGATGGCAAAATACTCATAGCAGGAAATAAAGACGATGATGCTATGATTGCCAGATTTAATAAAGATGGATTTCTTGACGAATCGTTTGGTCAGCAAGGTTGGTCGATTTTCCCTATTGGTACCGTATGGAGTTATGTAAGAGACATCGCTATTCAAGACGATGGAAATATTCTTGCTACCGGGTTTTCAATTGATTCCGACGGATATCATATTGCTATGGCAAGATTGAACCCAGCCGGAAAACTTAATCTATCATTTGGTGATGGTGGTACGACATTTTTCAATATAGGGCGAGGCAATGATTTTTCAGAGGCACTTGTGCTTCAGGATGATGGTAAAATTTTAATCGGTGCACACTCTTGGGTGAGTAGCAATCCCATTTTGAAATATGATTATGCAGTAGTGCGATTGAATTCAGACGGAACATTTGATACTTCTTATGGCGAAAATGGATTTGCGAAAGCTCGTATTGTCGAGGGGGAAAATTACACAACAGATATACTTCTACAGGAAAATGGAAAAGCAATTATCATAGGAAATACAGTCGATGAAATGAAACAAGACCTAGCTATACTGCGCTTCAATGCAGATGGAAGCCTCGATACAACCTTCGGGAAGGATGGTAAAATAAGTACTGATATCAATGGCCGAGTCGATAAGGCCAATGCCGCGATTCTCGATAAATCGGGGAAGATCTTGCTTGTCGGTTTTTCCACCTTATCACATCCGGAAATATGTGTACTTCGTTATAGAAAAACACCTGTAAGTACAGAAAATGCTCTGACAAAACAATTAAAAATATACCCCAATCCCGTACGCGATAAATTGTATCTACGTCCGATGAGTGCCGGGAAGTATCGCATAAACATATTTGATGTGCAGGGAAGACATATTTTACAGGAGGAAATTTATGGAGATACGTATATCGATATTTCAGACTTTCATAATGGCTTGTATTTCTTAAAGGTGAAAAATGCGACTAGGGTACAACTCTATCGTTTTATCAAAATTTAAGCGTGTTGCCCCTTAAAGGAACTGTGCTGCTCCAGGTGTACGGATTGTAAATCTTTAAGGGGAAGCCAATCTTTTAAAGAGAAGAAGCTTTATAAATAAAAGGGCTTCAATGAATCGCCTCAAATGTCCCTTCTGACAGATCCCCGGTCTGAAATCCTTTATTAAACCAGTACATCCTTTGCTTGGCCGTGCCGTGGGTAAATGATTCCGGGACGACATAGCCCCTTGAACGCATCTGGATTTTATCGTCCCCCATTGCTTGTGCGGCGCGCAAGGCACTCTTAAGGTCGCCCTTTTCAAGCATTTGTTGATTTTCACGGGCATAATATCCCCATACACCGGCGAGAAAATCAGCTTGCAATTCCAGTTTTACGGAGAGTTTATTGTATTCCACTTTGCTCAATCTATGGCGCTGAGCATCGACGCGATCAGATATCCCCAGTAGATTCTGTACGTGGTGGCCTACTTCATGTGCAATCACATAAGCTATCGCAAATTCTCCCGGGGCATGGAATCGATTTTTCAAGGTTCGACAGAAATCGAGATCGATATATACTTTCTGATCAGCAGGGCAGTAGAATGGCCCCGTCGCCTTGGAGGCAAATCCGCAACCGCTATTTGTCTGATAATCAAAGAGCACCAATTTGGGCGGAATATACTGTTCTCCATGTGCATTAAAAATCCCTTTCCACACATTTTCCGTACTTGCCAGTACGACGCTGACAAGTTGCGCCGTCTCATCCTCGCGAGGATCGGTCGGCCCCTGAACAGTTGTCGTCGTAGGACTTCCACCGCCAAATAGTGATAGAAGGGGTGTCAAGTCAGTACCTGTAAACCACGAGAAGAGCAGAATAAGGATCGCACCTACTCCTCCGCCGATGCCAAGCCTACGGCCCCTACGCCTTCTCCTTCCTCTTCTGTCTTCAACATTGGAACTACTTCTTCTACCTCTCCAGCGCATAATTTTGCTATATTTAAATTATCTTTTATATTATTATCCCTATAAAATTAGGGGTATTTTTCCGCTTACGCAAATGTTTTATGCCTTTACCCCTATTAATTGTGCTATTTCTGTGTTTTTTTAATTGAATCCTTATATAAATTGCCGTCCTTTCAGCCATAAAGACTTTCTACCTTTTCCTGAGGCAATAAATCACAGTTCATCTTTTAAGCATCACCGACAACCGGCAAACTCGAAAACTTAATTAGATGATGAAATCGGTAATTTGTGCTTGAAAATGTAGATTTTATACTGTTACTTTGTCGGCTGCGTTACATAGTGAAAGAATTGACAGGATAAGGCATGAAAATAACCCAATACAGATTTCTACACATTCTCCTCTGCACTTGTTGCATGGCATTCAGCATCCACTTTATGTATGGGCAAGAAGTGCATACGGGTAAAACACGTGAGATACCGCAGAAAACATATCGAGAATATTTACACGATTTACATGACGGCGTGCTTATCGTGCGGATACCGACATATAGTGCACAGATTGAGTACTTGGAAAAAGCACTGGAGGATAATGAGAGTAAATATATGCGGAAGAAGCTTATAAAGTACAAGGATAAACGAGAGAAGATGAAACGAGATTGTATAGATGGCTTTCAGGACAATTACGATTTTTCTGAAGTCTATTTTATTGCCGACACATCCATGTCTACCTTTCTTGCGACCTATGACGAGGAACATTTACTGAAGGGGAATTCCCTGGCTTCTTATGATAGGAAAAAGCTCTTTTTCTGCATCAAGGGAAACACATCACAATACTCCAATGGCCATAAAGCCGCCTGGTTGATTATGGACTACAGAATGAAGCCGCTACCGGACAGATTTCCCTATTATGTCGGTGAGCGGAATGTGGTTCAATCTCTTTTCTCTATTTTTACCTCGATATTTGGCGGGACTTATCAACGGTCAATGGCTGAAATTGCTACAAAGTTTAATGAACAGTTCTATAAAAAGTTGTTCTAGATACGATCTTGCCATACAATGGATGTTGTAATGGTGTTGAAGGATTGAAGGGGTGAAAGGTTGAAAAGTTGAGCAATTCATCATTCCGCCTACGGCGGAGCCATTAGCCATTGGCCATTAGCTCTTAGCTGAT
>CAYTBT010000061.1:0-4552 GCA_964436125.1 uncultured Saprospiraceae bacterium
AATGAATAAATATCTTATTATCTCTTTCAAAAATCATGCTGCTAATCTAATAGCGGCGTCGAAGGATCGTGTGGTCCGATTAAATAAAATAAAATATTTTTTACGATTGTGGGGGTGAGGGGATTATGTTTTTTTGGTATCGGTTCGCACCGCCGTGCGAACCTACGTGCTTCCATCATTTACCACTTGCTACTCCCGCGCAGCCGCCACCAGTTATCAGTCACTAGTCACGAAAATTCAAATTCAACCTTTCAACCTTTCAACTCTTCAACTCAATAGCATATAACGTAATCAGCCAATGGCTAATGGCCAATAGCCGCCCTGGGGTCAGGGATCAGGGGTCAGGAGGTAGTGATTTTCAACTCTTCAACTTCACATCTTTACGACTTAACGACTTTGCAATAAAAGCACCTAACAAAATCAATTTACGTAATCAGCCAATGGCTAATGGCCAATGGCCGCCCTGGGGTCAGGGATCAGGGGTCAGGAGGTAGTGATTTTCAACTCTTCAACTTCACATCTTTACGACTTAACGACTTTGCAATAAAAGCACCTAACAAAATCAATTTACGTAATCAGCCAATGGCAATGAACAATGAACAATGAACAATGAACAATGAACAATGAACAATGTCTTACGACTTACGACTTATTACTGCGGCGAAGCCGCCTACTTACAATTGCGGCGAAGCCGCCCTCCCGTCACCGATCATCACGATTCCGACATCATCAGTCCACTTTCTTCAAAGTGTCTAAAATCCACCGCACTCACTCCTGATACGCCCGGATCATCCATATAAACACCGTATATAATATCAACCGATGCCATCGTCATCTTGTTATGGGTAACAATAATGAATTGCGATTGAGCTGAAAATTCCTGAATGATGTTATTGAATTTATCGATATTAACATCATCAAGCGGTGCATCAACTTCATCGAATATACAGAATGGTGCCGGCTTCAAGAGATATAAAGCAAATAGCAATGCAATCGCCGTCAAGGTCTTTTCCCCTCCGGAAAGCTGGCTGAGACTCTTGGGTTTCTTCCCTTTGGGTCGAGCTATAATATATAAATCTGTCTCTAGTGGATCCTTTTCATCTGCCAGTACGAGGTCGCAGGTATCTTCGCTGCGGAATAATGTACGGAACACCTGAATGAAATTTTCTCTTACCTGCCCAAATGCCCCCATAAAGCGCGCCGTAGCTCGTTCTTCTATCTCTTTTATCGTATTTTCCAGTGAAATCCGAGCCTCAATTATATCCTCTTTCTGCTGCTCAATCATATCGTGACGCTCCTTCATCTCCTCATAGGCCTCAACAGCCATAGGATTCACTTCACCAAATTTTTGTTTCTTCCTCCGCAAGCGCTCTACCTTGGCTTCAAGTTCCTCGATATTTACCTCTTCCTCCTGCTCTTGATTAATCACCGCGTTAATACTTACCTCAAATTCTACTCTGAGTCGCTCTGCAAGATTACTCAAGCTTATTTTTACTTCGGTAAATTTCTCCGTGTATTCTGATTGTAAGTGTTGATGTTGTTGAAGCGCCTTCTGCTTATTCCGTATCTCCGTTTCAATTTTCTTCAATACATCTCGCTCTTCAAAGAAAATTGCTTCGACATCATTCAGTCGAGATTCTTGCTCCTTCTTTAAATCTGTTTTCTCTTCAATAATCTTGAGAAAATTACGGATATGCTCTTTGTTCTCGGCTCTTTCTCTTTTGTGTTGTTCTCGATCCTTTTTCAACTCCGACAGCGTTCTCTCGATACTTTCAACTTGTGTTTTATTGTTATGCACATCTTGCTTATATCGCTCAAGAAGGCTTTCCTGCCGGATAAGTTTTATTTTCTGCTCATTAAAAAGCTCCGATTGTGCAGCAGCTTTTTTATTAATATCCGAGAATGCTCCTTCGATATCCTCGATGTCGCTTTTCATTGAATGGAGCCTCTGCTGAACCTCATCGAGAGCTTCCTTTGCCTCAGCAAGCTGTTCTTTAAGTTCTTTTTTCTGCCCACCTGAATGCAATTGAGCCGATTTAAGTTCAGCAATCTGTTCCTTGGTATTTTCCAGGCGTATTGCCGATTGTTGAGATTTTCGGTATTCTATATCAAGCGTTTTCCTCAAGTCTTCAATCTCCGATTTTCGATTTTCGGAAAGGAGTTCTTGCCTTTGCTTCGTAAGTCTTCCGAGCCGTTGATTAATATCGGCTTGCTTCCTCTGCAATTTTGATATCCGTACTTCCAATTTCTCCAGATTCTTCCTCCTTCCTATTCTCTTTCCTTCAAAGAGTCCACTAGAGCCGCCGCTTATGTGATCAACCGCCTTAATAACTGTCCCATCTTGAGCAAGAATAATTTTGGATGGAAATTGCGCTGCATATTCATCGATTTTATCAATCTCTTGCAAGATGTACACATCGTAAAGCAAGCGAGCCATAAGCGGATAAAATTGCTTGTCAACCTCGACGATATCTATCGCTTTTATGAGTCCGGCAATATCTTCTGTCTCTTCATCCGGCGAGTCAAATACTGCGTTGATAAAAAATTGTGCTTTCCCTTTCTGTGCGCCTTTCAAGAGTGCAATCGCCTCAAATGCCTTGGTAGCTGTAGGCACGACATAATAGGAAAGATACGGTTCCAGATAGTTTTCAATCGCAGAGCGATATTGCTCCTCGCAATACAGAATATCGGAAAAAAGCATCGCATTACTCCCCCATTTCTCCTGCTTGTTGAGAAATTTAATCGATTCCGGAAAGCCCTCAAGTTTATCAATGAGATTTTTTATGAGTTTATATTCATTTCTAGAGGCATCGAGCGAGCGATTCACCTTATTAAGCTCCTCTTTGCGCTCCTCGATTTCCCTTTCGACACGCTCTAGATTTGCTTGTCTTTCTTCTTCATTTTTCCCATACACTTCCAGCCTTTTCTCGAGCTCATCAATAAGAAGAACTTCGGATTTATGCGATTCTTCAATAGAATCCACAAGTTCTTGCAGATTATTCAACTTCACCTCATTCTCGGTATCTCGACTTTTTAAATCAGCAAGACGGGATTCAAGAACAGATATTTCTTTTTCATATTGCAGCTGACTGCGCTCGATATTCTGCTGCAACACAAGTTGCTCCGACCGATCAGCTCCGACAATTCTCAGCCTTTCTTCTATGGCTATTTTCTCTTGCTCAAGTTCATTCTTCTTTTGCTCCAGCACTGTATGACCTTTCTCCGCCTCACGGATAAGCTCTGCAAGTTTTTCTTTTCTCTCTGCCGCATTTTCATACCTTTCATGAAGTCGCTGCTCGCGATTATCGATCTCTTTAAGCTGCCTTTCGGCAAATGCCACCCGTTGCTCCGTAATGTTTTTATCATTTTCAGCTGTACGGATGGCATTGACGATTTCAGTGAGCGCTTTCTGTGCAGTAGAAAGCTCCACTTCCTTGGAAACATGTTTATTCTTCCTTTCCTCAAGCTCGAGTTCAAGCTTGTTAATATCATTCTGTACCTCCTGGATAGCTTCCTTTTCAACCTTAATCTTTCCCTGAAAATACTTGTATTGCTTGTTGATATCCTGGCTCTTGGCAACTGCAAGCCGGATTGCATGGTCCTTGTAATCTTGCTTGACCTTCAGATATCTCCGAGCTCGACTCGCCTGTCGTTTTAAACTCTTTAAATTAACAGCTATCTCATGGAGAAGATCCTCAACGCGCTCAAGGTCGGCGGCTGTACTCTTGAGCTTAAGCTTGGATTGATGTTTCCTTTTCTTGTACTTGGAAATACCGGCAGCTTGCTCAAACATTTTTCTGCGTGCATTATCCGTATCATTCAGGATATCATCAACCATCCCAAGGGCGATAATCGCATAGGTATTGGAGCCGATTCCGGTGTCCATCAACAAGGTATTAATATCCTTTAATCGGCACTTGGTTCCATTGATGTAGTATTCTGAAGTACCGGATTGATCAAGAGTCCGCTTTATCTCTACTTCTGAATATTCCGACGGAAGAAGGCCGCGATCATTATCAAATACTACACTTACGCGCGCATAAGGGCTCTTGCGCCGTTTCTTTGTCCCATTAAATATAACATCAGACATCGCTTCAAGCCGGAGGTCCTTGCTCGATTGCTCCCCAAGGACCCAGCGTATCGCATCGACGATATTGGACTTGCCGGATCCATTGGGGCCTACGATTCCCGTAACATTTTCGCTGAAATGAATTATAGTTTCATTGGCAAAGCTCTTAAATCCTTTTAGTTCTAGTCTCTTCAGTCGCATAAGCTACTCATATTCTTCCTCTAGGTTCCATTTTCTTCTTGTGGTGACGATATGTGGCTATTTATCTGTATTGTATGCATACATCTCCATAACATAACCGGATCAAGATGCTAAGGTAATATTTTATCAAGAATTCTAGGTCCTCTACGCCTACGATCTTCTCTGCGGAAAATCCATGATTATGATTTCAAGGACTCTTGGGCGATAAATCTGTCCAATATCCTACGGTATAACCAGAAAATTTCCTTGCATATACCGGCAAACTTGTAAATTCCCTTCAAG
>CAYTBT010000061.1:4652-10079 GCA_964436125.1 uncultured Saprospiraceae bacterium
AACAAGGTAAATGCATAAACAATCGAACATTTGGATGACAATCTCATAAAAATATAGCAACTGCTGAACCTACTCCTTCTTCAACACATAAGCGCTCGCAAGAACAAGGTAAATGCATAAACAATCGAACATTTGGATGACAATCTCATAAAAATATGGCAACTGAAGAACCTACTCCTTCTTCAACACATAAGCACTCGCAAGCTCACCGGTCGGCATATTGCCATCCTTATCGAGAAGCGTGATTATACCATCGCCGAGTTTATAGAGGCGATCGGGATCATCTCCGGGATAAAGTAAGGTAAGCACAGAACTAGCTTTGTCGAGCTTAAAGTTTCCTGCCTTCTGATACCTGGTTTTTCCATCTCCCTTGAGATAGACCTCGGAGAGCATGAATTTATTATTGGCATTTAAGACAATTGTTGTTTTTATTCCCGCACAGTCTGCACAAGGCAAGACACCTTCATAAGTCCCTACCCATGCATACATCGATGAAGTATTGCGGTTTTCCTTTTCTGTATTCTTTTCAGTTGTAATATCTGTGCTTGTATCGGAGTTTGCATTCTTATCGGTAGTAGTACAAGCAGTCATAAATATTGCCAGACAAAAAATATAAACTATCCTATTCATTCTTAGTTTCATTAGATTATTTAGGTACGTGATTGTGATATAATTCAAGGCTTTAGGTCCACAAAGTGCATAATAGAATTGCAATCAATTGTTCAACGGCTCCAAAGAGGGAATTTATTGTATATTCTCTTGTTTCTCCGAGCAAATATAGAGTTTACGTATAAAACATGGGCAATTCCTCTTATCCACCGGCCTTAAAACTTCAAAGGTACAATTCAACATCAAGCTTTCATTGAAGTTCTCCAGTTCAAGAAAAACAAGAGAAGCAAGACGAGAAATTGAGCTGAAATGCACTGGACATTGGGATAAATTCCCAGAATATCAATCTGTGGCATAAAATCCAATAGATTTATGGAAAGGTAACCCACTTCCTGGAAAGCCGACACCGCTTTTCCCGTAAGGATGACTGCAAGTATTGCAATGACATAATAAGAAAAGCGAAAAATCTTCCCGAGTGGTAAGCGGTGGGTATATCGCATAAATAGGTAGGCTATTATTCCGATTACGACAACAGCGGTAATCAATGCCCACATAAATGCTGAATCTGCCGTCTCGGGATTGTTCAACTTCAAGGAAGCGAGAAAAAGCACGACCTCAAATGCCTCTCTGAACACCACGATAAAGGAAAACACAGCCAATCCCACCAAGCTTCCGCTACTCGATACATCGCTGACTTTCTCCTTCACAAATGTCGTCCATTTTTTTACCTCAGAATGAGAATGGAGCCATACACCTGCATAAAGTAAAACAATTACAGCTATTGCAGCACCTATTCCCTCCATAAGTTCCCGAGAAGCACCACTGATGGTCACGAGGTTATCGGTAAAGAACCACCCTGCAAAACCGATTGCCACCGCAATTATCCATCCGATATGTACAGCAGGAATTGCATTCCGTATGTTTAAGGGCTTCAGGATGCTGAGGATGATTAAGATAATGAGCAATGCCTCCAGTGCTTCTCTCAAGAGAATGGAAAAAGCAGCACCATACATAAAGGCAAATGAATAATCAATGCCTTCAAGCTCGGCTCTTGCCGTGTTGATTTCCTCCTTAAGAATATGATAATAATGCGTTACGCTTTCCCCATCGACATCTGAAATCGCCTTCCTATATGCTATCATATCGCGTTCCAGTTTATTGACAATCTCCGGCGATGAGGCCTTCAATACATTCTCAACAAGCTCAATGCCTTCCAGGTAAGAAGCAAGCGCATATTTCTGCGCAATATCGCGCTTTCCCGACCGATACGCTTTATACGATTTCTCGAGTTTCTTTTCAGCGACATTAAGCGGCGGCAATCTTTCCGGCTCATAAGCACGGACCATCCTCGCCGTTAATTCCGGATAGCGTGTAGAGATATATGCTTGTAAATCCGGATCTGTCCACCGACTTAATTGATCGAGTTGAAGGGAATCAGGCAGGGATTCCGGTGATTCTACGTCCCCATAGCGCAATGTCATCAGAAAAAAGGAAAGATCCCAAATGTCCTTTTCCGACAATACATTGTCATAAGACGCCATAGATGTACCTTCTACACCGAGTTTTATCACATTATACGCCTGGAATGGCGACAACATATCCATTAATTCGTCATCCTGGAAGCTGGATGGAGCCGGCTCAAGTCCTTGTGCCGCTACGCCATCGCCGCCACCATCCGGACCGTGGCAGGTCGCACAGTAGGTTTTATATAAAGTTTTCCCGTGGCTTATGGATGGCCACCGCAGAGGTCCTATCTTTAAGATGCCGAGATTGAGGATATTGTTCTTAATCGCCAGGGCTTGCTCGGCCACCGACCGCACATCTGCCATGTTTATAACGGCTGCTTTCAGAGAATCTAGCGGTACTTGCAATTGCTCAAATGCTACTGTATCAATCTCTTCTTGCAAGCCAGCATGCAATATACTGCAGCGCCTGGTGAATTCCTCCATCTCCGCATACTCAAAGTCGTTGATAATTTTCCCGTTTTTCACCGCTCCTGCGTAATCCTTGGCAATATAGTCGAGCAATGTTACGATTGTCCGTAAGTCCTCTGTATTGGCTTTTATATCAGCTTGCGCAAATGTCTTTCCTACAAAGAGAAAACTAAAAATAATAAGTGTTAAATATTTTTTCATATAGGATTTACCTGTCTTATTTTAGCTTGATGTACTCGATGCATTCCATTGCACCACTATCATAAACTTTCACCGATTTTGCCAATGTCCTCCGAACTCCTTAAACTTAAAGACTCGCTTGACAAAATCGCTGATGCGGAGCAAATATAAACTATTTATATTCATTATAAATAATTTGTTAAATTTCCTTAAATATTTACACAGTATTCCTCAATTCATCCATTCTTACCGAAATAGCAGCTAGCGAGGTAAATGAAATTGAAAAATCTATCGTTTTGCTCATCAGGATATGTGCGCCCGGCATTCCATTGGCTTATCTTCAAGAAACACAGGCGAGAAAGTTTGATGGCGTAGAAGTCTCGTAAAGTTCCTGGCAAGGCACTCATATCATACACATTTTGTATATTAGGCATCAGAAACATCTTAGGCTTCGCGTGAATGCTTTAATTTGTGTTATTTTAAAGTCCCGACAGCTACATAGATGTTAAAAAATATACATTAAAAATTCAGAGGAAAGGAAAGCAGGAAGGAAGGGAAAAATTTAAATCTTTCAATTGAGTTTTGAAATCTTATATAAGCAAAATGCAATGAATGAAGCATAAATCTCAGCTTATTGATTAAATAGCGATACAGATACCATTATCGATGCAAACTCAATGAAGTTCCACTTCTGTGCCGAGATATATAATATTATTAATAAGGATTAAAATTCCGTCAAATACGTGAAGTTCAGAGAGAAGATCCGGCAATTATTCTCCATCACGCAATGGATTACCAGCTATGGCAAAGAACAGGTAAGAGGAGATATAGCTGCCGGCATATCGACAGGACTTATGTTTATTCCGCAGGCGATGGCTTATGCAGTAATTGCGGGCTTACCACCTATTTACGGCTTATATGCCGGTGTTATTCCATTGATACTATTCCCATTATTCAGTTCTTCTGTACACTTATCTCTCGGTCCCGTAGCAATCGACATGTTGATTATTTCATCCGGTCTAGCAATATTGGCAGTACCGGAAAGCTCTGAATACATAGGCTTGGTCCTAGTCTTGACTTTTATGACAGGAGTATTTCAGCTGATTATGGGTTCATTAAATCTAGGTTCAATCCTCAATTTTTTCTCGAGGCCGATTATAGCCGGATTCACGCTCGCTGCACCGATAATTATTGCAAGCAGTCAATTGTCCAATCTATTTGGGATAGAATTAAGTCGTTCTCAAGATATCCTTGTCATTTTCGGTGAATTAATCGAAAATATAGGAGATACGCACTATCCTACCTTAATCTGGGGTCTTATTGCCATTCTCATCTTATTTCTATTGAAAAAGGCATTCAAGGCATTTCCGGCAGGTGCTGTTATCCTATTTGGGAGCATTATTGTAGCGTATTTTTATCAAGCCGGCCAGAAAGGAATTGAGATTGTCGGTGATATTCCCGGTGGGCTTCCCGCCTTTTCCATCCCGGAGCTCAGCTTTCAGAACATAGAAGAAGTGCTTCCGACGGCAATTATATTAACATTGATTGAATTTATGACGGTAGCATCCCTGGGAAGGACATTTGCACGGCGCAACAACTACATCTTTAACACCAATAAAGAGTTAACAGCGCTCGGTGTCGCCAATTTTATCGGGAGCTTCTTTCAAGCAATTCCGGTATCCGGAAGTTTTTCCAGAACTGCAATTGCAGAACAAGCCGATGGGAAGACTCCGCTTGTCAACTTCTATACTGCAATAATCGTTGTTGCGACACTTATTTTCCTCACACCGATCTTTTACTATATGCCCATGCCGGCACTAGCTGCGATAATTATCGTGTCTGTATTAAACCTCATTAATATCCGCGAGTTCATCGCACTGTTTAAGATCCAAAGCTATGAGGGATATATCGCAGTTCTTACTGCTTTATGTACGCTGATAATCGGTATTCAAGAAGGAATTCTTACCGGTGTGCTTGCTTCGTTGCTCTACACACTTTATACTTATACGAGGCCACATGTAGCAGAACTAGGACTTATTCCGGGGACGAGACTCTTTCAAGACATCAAACGCAATGACCATGCACTGCGCATTAAGAAGGTTTTAATTATCAGGATTGATGCTTCTTTCTCCTATATGAATGCCGATTATTTCCGTGATATAATTCTAGAAAAAAGCAAGAACCGAGAAAGAGAGACTAAATATGTCATCCTCGACGGGAGCACGATAAATAGATTGGATACAACTGCTATCGAGCAGATGGAAATTATGATTGAAACCCTGCGCAACTGGGGCATGGATTTATACATTGTCGGATTGCGTGGACACATCCGCGATATCGTTGTAAGTTCAGGCTTAATCGTCAAGCTCGGCCCCAATCACTTATTCAGGGAGCCTCATGAGGCCGTTCAGTTCCTCTTGAAGAAGATGGATATCCACCGACTTGAAAATTATGAGCAGAAAATCAATGAGGATGAAGAATAGCATTGTCTCGTAACTCGAGGCGGCTACGCCGCAGTCGTAAGTAGGCGGCTTCGCCGCAGTAATAAGTCGTAAGTCGTAAGTCGTAAGTCAAGGCAGCCATTAGCTTTTGGCCATTAGCCATTGGCTGACTACGTAAATTGATTTTGTTAGGTGCTTTTATTGCGTTAAGTCGGTAGAGTAGAGCGAGGCGAAAGAACAAATCCACTTCGCCTCACCCCCTC
>CAYTBT010000062.1:0-9858 GCA_964436125.1 uncultured Saprospiraceae bacterium
CATCACCGCAGGTTAAGCTATAACTGCTGCAGAGTAAATCTGGTATTGTTCCATCTATAATCTGTACTCGTCCTACACAACTTACACCAGTACTATCATCTGTAACTCGTGTATATAAGGTCTGACCGGCATAAGTTCCATCAAAACATACGCTATGTCCAGTCAAAATAATATCTGTAAATCCTGCATCAGTAGCGACCTCAAGTGAGTATCGTCCTTCATAACATCCGTAACGTCCACCTTCTAGTACATCATCTGCATTGATGCATGCATTACACTCATCATTCAGATATACTTTTACGAGATCATTACATACAAGGTTATTCCGCACTTCAGGGAATTCTTCTACTGTAATACAGAAAGAACATGTAGAAGTTAAGCCATCGTCGTCTTCGGCGACAAATTCAAAGCAATGCTTTCCTATCGGAAGTGGATCGCCCAGCTCAAATCCCGAGGTATCTACTTGGGTAATTTCAACGGATCCTCCGCCACCTAGCTGATATTGTACTTCACCGACAAATGCTCTACCCGCAAATGTATTTCCAAAAGGCACAGAAGTACTACCATATCCATTGGACAGGATAGTCAAAGTACCATCTGTTTCCGTGAAATTACCATTGGTATAATGATATGTAGGTCCTGTAGTATAATTGGTTACAAGAACATAAATACCTTTGGATTCACCCGGCTGTAATACAAGTGTATTATTTAAGCTTACTTGCGTAAATGTATTCACATCCCATGCTACTGCATTCTGTGCAGGAAGTCCTGTAAGTGACTCGAGAAGAGTCCATGCAGATGGATCGGTCTGTACACCGACATTTGTGGAAGCTGTAGTCGTATAATACACATCCATATCGAGCGTAGTACCACCTGTAAGTGGAACTTTAAATCCAGTCAAGGTAATAGGTGTTGTTCCATCGTTTCTCACATCAAATGTCACACCTGCAAAGGCATTAAAGAAATTTCCAGGCGCACCTGCATTGCTTGTAAATAACGCAAATGGAGTACCACCACCTGTAATTCCACATGCTTTATGCGCAATCAATGTATCCATAAAATTACGGTAGTAACAATCACCGGCATCGAGTGTTACCGTCTGATCGCCCGGACAATTTTCAAATACCGGTGGATCTACATTCTCCACTGTTACCGTAAAGCTGCATTGAAGCTCATTTTCTGTCGTTGAATCTATAATTGTATATGTTACTTCAGTTGTTCCTATCGGATAAAAACCAGAAGCATCCTTGCCACCAGTATAATCATTGGTGTAATTGTCTAGGCAGAACTCCCCTACTTCCGGTAGAGGAATAGTAAGATTGGCTCCGCATAAACCAGGTTCTGCATCTACAGTGATATCGTCAGGACAATTAATGAAACAATCCGGAAGATTCAGTGCACATTGTCCTTCTACAAGGAAAGCACCTTCATGTGCCGGCGCATATTCTGCCCAGCTTCCTGTACCTAGTTTTTGCCAGCTTGGACTACTAGGATTAGTTGAATATGTGTAAGAATCCCAGTATGTAAAATCACCTGTTGATGATAAATCAGACTGAATTCCTAGCCAGTAATGTATAGGATTCCCGGTATTATTGTCAAGCTGAATACCAGCTCCACTTACATCAATTGTAATTTCATACAAAGGATAGAACCCGGCCCATAAGCCTAAATTAGTTGCTGTATAGTCTGCCGGCGTTACGAAAAATGAGGTACCATAAGGTGTTCCTACTCCTCCACTACCATCGTCATTGTAAATCTGCAGCGTAAAATTCGTCGGAGTACCGGCAATTAATATCATTGCAAAAGTGATGCTATCGGGCTTAAAAGATTGATATGGTGCAAGTACAATGTCATTGGCTACTTCATTACCACCGGAGAAGCCTATACCCGTAGGATAATTGACAGGATCCACTCCTTGCTGATAGTAATCTTGGCTACAGGCAGAATAATTGCCACCACCGCCTCCGCCTCCGGAGACATTCATCGTGTAATCTTCTGTCTGACCAAAGGAGGATCCTGATGTACAAGCATCATTCGGATAACTATTAAACTTCTTCATTACACGCATCCGCGTATCACCTCCCAGCGCTGTAGTCGGAACCGTAATATCGACATCGGCATATTTACCATCAGTTCCTGTCGAATTACTTATAAAACCGATATCATATCGTTCTGTTACTTCATCAAATACCGCATCTTGATTCCAGTCAATCCACACCGTAAAGTAATTTGACCAACTTCCATGTGTGTTTCCTTCCACGCGGATATTGTATGTCTGTCCGGGTACGACATGCCCTACGATAGACGTATAATCTTCATGGGATAACGTGCCGCCCGTTGCCGTTGAATGATTGTCAATGTCGGCTATTTTAACTCGTGAGATTTCCTCAACAATAGTATTTCCTGATACCGTACAATATGGAGCAGGAAACTGAGCTAGGCTTATACTTGTAAGCCCTACCAACAAGACAAAGGTCATTAATATATTCTTAGTAAAATTTCTCATTGTCTTCTAGTTTTTTAGTTCACGAATTAACAAAAGTGCTTCCTCTAGGTCGCTGAGATCCTTGTTACTTATATGCCAGTTCTGAACAAATGAAATTATTTCATCTAGCTCTTGTTTTTCAGCTGGAGTAAGTGGAATTGTAGCCCTCGTCGAGCCATCATCAGAACCTCGGAATAAGCGCCCCTGCAATACATTGAGCAATTGCTCTTGTATGCTTAAGCCGGACTCCATATTCCGGATAATCTTCTGATATGCACCTATAAGGCTATTCTGAAACGGACTACCTACCGTCAAGGCTTTACCGCCATTAACATGAGGTTGTTGTGTTTCCATTTCTGCCTTCAATGTTGCGATTTCAGCTCTAAATACATCCGAAACCATCACAATTCCGGCTTTATCTAATTCCAATACGCCATCTGACGATTGAAAAGTGCTCTGTGCTTGGAGAGAACTCGTTATTCCCATCATAAAAATCGAGCACATCGCAATAAATCCTATTGCAAGATATTTACTCAATTCCTTCCTGATGGCTTTCCTTCCCTCTCGGAGTTTTAAATTCATCATGAGTTCTTGATTTTGGTTAATTAATTACTCGCATTCGTCTGTACAAGTATCATGTTTCTTGGTCTATTGGTCTATCCGTATCTCTACAATCCAGTCATAGAAGCGCTTATATACATTTCAAACTATTAGATTAATCAATTTCACATATATAAAGACTTCAATAAAAAACATATATGCATTTGCAAATGCATACATATATCCTTATAACAGAATCATATTCTTCATTAATACGTCTTCAATGACAATATTATAGAATACTTATCAATTTAACAAGACAATCAGCGGCATATCTATTTAAACATTCATATTAATTTTTTCATCATATAACAATATTCCGCTATTCGATCTATATGCTACAATTACTATGCCACATAATCTCGTCCAGCTTATCCCCACCTTAAAGGGCTTCATATTTTGATGAGAATTCTAAATATTCACCCTCCATTGATTTCCATTATTGACTCCCCTCATATTTTTTATTGGGGAGCAATGGCCTAAGTCTCAGAAAGACTTAAAATCTCCTTTTCATATCCATGATATTAATGTACCTTAGCGTAAAAATACAAGCATGAGTAAAGTACATAATTTTAATGCCGGTCCATCTATCTTGCCACAGGAGCTTATCCGTGAAGCAAGTGAAGCCATTCTCGATTATGAGGGAACCGGACTATCCGTGCTCGAGATGTCTCATAGGTCTCCGGAGATTGAAGCAGTTATGCATGAGGCCGAGGAACTCGTACGGGAATTATTAAGCCTCCCGAATAATTATAAGGTATTATTTCTCACCGGAGGGGCGAGTTCACAATTTTATATGGTTCCTTTAAATTTGCTTCCGCAAATGGACAGCGCTTCATACATCGACACGGGTCGCTGGTCACATAAAGCAATTAAGGAAGCTCAACTCTATGGAAAAGTAGATATCGCTGCGAGTTCTCGTGAGTCGAGCTATGAATATATCCCCAAGGAATACAATATTCCTTCTTCTGTTCAATACCTACATATTACGAGCAATAATACCGTGGCAGGAACACAATATCAAGCAATTCCCGATGTCGATTGCCCTCTGGTAGCAGACATGTCCTCAGATATCTTTACAGAAGAGCTCGACATTGAGAAATACGGACTTATATATGCAGGCGCACAGAAAAATATGGGACCTGCAGGCACGACATTGGTCATTGTTAATGAAGATCTCCTCGGAAGAACGGAGCGGAACATACCGACCATGCTTGATTATAGGACACATATTAAAAAGGAATCGGCATTTAATACGCCCCCGGTGTATGCGATTTACGTTTCAATGCTTTATCTACGCTGGATTAAACAGAATGGAGGTATTCCGGAAATGAAAAAACGGAGCATGGAACGCGCTGAGCTTCTCTACACAGAGATTGACAGAAATTCATTATTTACAGGAAAGGTAAGGAAAGAAGACAGGTCCTTGATGAACGCAACTTTCCTTCCGATTCATGAAGAACATTTCCAGGACTTTCTCACGCGGAGTGCAGAAGCCGGCATAGTGGGAATAAAAGGACATCGTTCTGTCGGCGGCTTCAGGGTCAGCCTCTACAATGCAATGCCGATAGAAAGCGTTGAATACCTCGTCCGGTTTATGCAAGCTTACGAAAAAGAAAATGCATAAACTTTATTGTTACCGATTTATTGAGCATAATTGCGCAGCAATTCATTTGCCGAAAGGCATAAAATTCTAAATTATATAATTCTATGCAGGATCAGTTTAAAAAAGTTATATCACATTGTAAAGAATATGGATTCATCTACCCATCGAGCGAGATTTATGATGGTTTAAGTGCCACTTATGATTACGGCCCATACGGAGCGCCATTAAAGATGAATCTCAAAGAATACTGGTGGGCTTCAATGGTTCAATTGAACGAAAACATTGTAGGCATAGATTCTGCGATTTTCATGCATCCTCGAGTATGGAAAGCCTCCGGTCACGTCGATGCATTCAACGACCCAATGATCGATAATAAGGATTCCAAGAAACGCTATCGTGCCGATCAATTGATTGAAGATCATATCGAGAAGATTCAAGGCAAAATCAATAAAGAAATCAAGAAGGGACGGAAGAGATTCGGGGATGATTTTAATGAAGAGCAATTTCTACAGACGAGCAAGCGGGTTGCCAGGTACCAAGAGCAGATTGCCGATTGTCGGACTCGACTTGCAGCGGCATTAAGCGATGGAAAACTCGATGAAATCAAGCAGATTATTGAAGATTATGACATCACCGATCCGGTAAGCGGCTCGAGGAACTGGACGGAAGTGCGGCAATTTAATCTGATGTTTTCCACGCAGCTCGGCAATATAGATGGCGATGAAGCCAAGCTTTATCTGCGCCCGGAAACGGCTCAGGGTATATTTATCAACTTCAACAACGTTTTAAACACGAGCCGACAGCAAGTACCATTCGGTATTGCGCAGATAGGAAAGGCATTCCGGAATGAAATCGTAGCGAGGCAATTTATCTTCAGAATGCGTGAATTTGAGCAGATGGAGATGCAATTCTTTGTTAAACCGGACACGGAGCTCGAGTGGTATGAAAAATGGAAGGAAAGACGTATCAAGTGGCATAAGAATCTCGGTATCGATGAGAAGTTTTACAGATTTCACGACCACGACAGCCTCTCTCACTATGCCAATGCCGCAGTGGACATCGAATTCAACTTTCCATTTGGCTTCAAAGAGCTCGAGGGCATTCACTCCAGGACAGACTTTGACCTTACCCGTCATCAGGAGACTAGCGGAAAGAAAATGCAGTATTACGACCACAAGCTAGGGGAATCATATATCCCATACGTAGTAGAGACATCTATCGGACTCGATAGACTTTTCCTCGCGATACTCAGCGCAAGTCTCGTTGAAGAAACTGTCCCCAATGCCGACGGGAAAGCATCCAATAGAATAGTCATGAAATTGCCGCAGGCACTCGCACCGGTCAAGTGTGCCGTATTGCCACTTGTGAAGAATAAAAAGCCGATTACCGAGCTTGCAGATAAAATTTATAATGAGCTCAAATATGATTTTAATTGCCAGTACGATGAAAAGGATACCGTCGGCAAGCGATACAGGCGCCAAGATGCAATCGGTACGCCGTATTGCGTGACCGTTGACTTCGATTCCCTGGAAGATAATATGGTTACCATCAGGGATCGAGACAATCTCCGTCAGGAACGTATTCCCATCGAAAATATACGGAAGTATATCGCAGAGCGTTGTAGTTTAAAGTCACTCTTGCAGAACTTATAAGTTCACAAGTCGTTTCATTGATGAATGCTGAATAACATTGTGGAAAAGAGCCTGTATGCTGTGCTTATGTAAGCTTTCGCAAATGTCTTTTCAGCCTATGGATAAGCTATGTTTTATCAATAACATCATTGCTTAACTCGCAAGATTTATCGTAATAAGTATGGACACAATTCAAGACCTACAGACTTCTCCAGAAGAACTTAAATCCTTGAAATCTTATGGAGAATCATTTGGCAAATACAAGGTAGAAGACTTTTTTAGGAATCCGCAGAAGGTAAACTTTCAAGTCTCACCGGACGGCAAGCACCTCTCCTTTCTCGCACCGCATAAACGCAGAATGAACATCCGCATACAAGCAATCGGGTCCGGAGAAAGCAAGCGCATCACCTCCTTGCTCGATAGGGATATTGCCGGCTATGTATGGGTAAGCAATACAGATATTATCTATGTCAGAGATAATGGTGGAGACGAAAATTACGCCTTGCATTCCGTAGATATACACAGTGGAGAAAGTACGGACTTAACTCCTTATGAAGGTGTTAAAATCCAGATTATCGACGATCTGGTGGACAATCCCGATGAGATTATAATTGCGATGAATAAGGAAAACCCACAGCTATTCGATCCTTATAGAATAAATATTCACAGCGGAGACATTGTCCGGCTCGCACAGAATAGCATAGAAACACCTATCAGCGACTGGATGACAGATCACGACGGAAAATTGAGACTTGCAATTGCCGTTGAAGATGGAGTAAATAGCACAATTCTATACAGAGACACAGAAGAGGAAGAATTCAGAAAAGTCATAAGCACGAGTTTCAGGACAAGCATAATCCCGCTCTTTTTTGACTTCCATGAAGATCATATTCTGTACGTCGCCTCCAATCTCGATAGAGACAAGTCTGTAATATGTAGATTTGACTGCCATAAGGGCGAGGAAGTGGGAAAAATCATCTATGAACATGACGCCGTCGATGTGTACACACTCACTTATAGCCACAAACGCAAGAAACTCACGAGTGTCTCCTATTATACCGATAAACTACATCGAGTTCTCCTCGACGACGAAATCCGGGAGACATTCAAGGATCTCTCAGAATATTTTAAAGGCTGGGAAACGCAGATCGTCAGCCAGAATAAGGCAGAAGACATCTTTATTATCCGCACATTTTCCGATGTCAGCATGGGAGCTTTTTATCTTTACGACAAACAGAAACACGCCATCGAAGAGCTGGGACGGGTAGGCTATTGGCTCGATGATGACAGACTAAATCCGATGCAAGCGATACAATACAGCTCAAGAGACGGCAAGGACATTCACGGTTATATCACGATGCCCGCGGAGACCGAGGAATCCATACCTTTAATCGTCCTTCCGCACGGTGGCCCATGGGTCAGAGATTACTGGGGATTCAACCCTGAAGTACAGCTTTTATCTCATCATGGCTGGGCAGTCCTGCAGATTAACTACCGTGGCAGCACCGGTTATGGAAAGGCATTCTGGGAGGCCTCATTTAAAGAGTGGGGACAAGCAATGCAAGACGACATTACAGATGGAGTCCAATGGGCAATTGAGCACTACGCCATTGATCGCAATCGCATCGCAATTTACGGCGGGTCTTATGGCGGCTATGCCGCGCTTGCGGGGGCTTGTTATACGCCTGACTTGTACAAGTGTTGCGTCGATTATGTCGGCGTCTCCAATCTCCTGACTTTCCTGAATACAATACCGCCTTATTGGAAGCCATATTTACAGATGATGTATGAAATGGTCGGCGATCCGGTGGAAGACCGTGCTATGATGGAGAAATATTCTCCGGCCTTAAATGCGGAAAAAATCCGGATCCCCGTATTCGTCGCACAAGGTGCCAATGATCCACGCGTCAACATTGAGGAGAGCAATCAGATTGTTGCTGCCTTAAAACAGAGAAATATTCCTGCTACATATCTCGTTAAAGAAGATGAAGGGCATGGTTTTATGAAAGAAGAGAACCGCATTGAATTCTACAAGCTAATGCTTGGATTTTTACATAAGTATCTCAACATCTGACTATGAAGCACAGGATAAAAATAGGTATCTATTTAGCTTTTATCACTCTCCTATTCAGCCATTGCATAGATAAAGAGCCGGCATCGACAAGCGGAAGCATTCAGCTTCAATTTAAGCTCACTTATGATGGACAGCCTATTCAATTATTCACCGACAAGGTCCACTATCTGGAGGATACGATAAGTTACACCCAATTTGCACTGTATTTATCCCGGGCAGCACTCCTGACCGCAGATGGAGAGACTGCATTATTTGACAATAGTCTGCTTCACTTCAGCAATAATTCAGAGCAACAAATTATCACGATAGAAGATGTATCATCAGGAATTTATGATGGCCTCAGGCTAGGAATCGGTGTAGATTCTATGCACAATGCAAGTACGCCGGTCGATTACCCACCGGAATCAGTATTAAATGATGCATCAATGTATTGGCCGGGCTGGACAAGCTATATTTTTAGCAAAACTGAAGGAAAAGTTTATCTCGGTGATAGTTTATCCAGCTTCGCTTATCACACTGGCTCCGACGAAGCATACAGAACAAAAATATTCAACAAGTCGATTAAGGTTATAACCGGCCAACAGACCGTGCTTCATTTCACCATCGACCTCAAGGAGATTTTTAAGAAAGGCAGCTCTTATTATGATCTTGTGCAGAAGCCGACGATACACAATGAACGTGACAGAAGTGATGTGCTCCGCGTCTCAGACAATATTAAGCGGGCAATCGTCCTACAGGATTAATCCCCACATCATCCGATGTATCAGACTGAAGAATATTGCATAGGATGACGTACACATCTGTTTAGGAAATGCTGTCAAGGATTCTTATCTGAAAGCAACAAACTGTATAAATATTCGAGATAATGAAAATAAAATGATTACTTTCATCGACTATTCCTTTTTATATAGGACAATAATTTACCTAAATTATTAGATAGATGAAGCGCATTAAAGATTACATGATACACATAGGAATAGAAGTCGGTCTTGCAATAGTAAGCTATATCACGGCATTCTTTGTACTATTTTTTCTCCTGCCTGTCCTTGGCTATGCGGTTATAGTCGTCTATATCTTATTTATTATCCTCGCTCAGGTCTATTTTTATTACTTAAGCACATATACGGGAATCTGGTTGACTATTTTAAGCTTTGCCCTGAATCTTATTTTAATGCTCATCGAGCTGGATTATCTTGAAGATTTATTCTATTATTTACAATTTAATCGGCATATCTCATTCGACTCAATCATTATTCTAGTAGGTGGATTGTTATGGGCTATAAATAAGCTTATTCTCGATGGTATTTTTACTGCCTTGAAGGCAAATATGTCACCCGTGAACAGAATCGATAATTTCAGGAAATGGCTTTATGCGGAAGAGGAAGATATCGCACTATAAAGCCCATTCCTCCCACACATAGGGAAACGTTCAGGCAGGGAATGAGCATAATTGATTAAACTC
>CAYTBT010000063.1:0-8189 GCA_964436125.1 uncultured Saprospiraceae bacterium
AATTCGCAATAATTCGTATGCTGTGGCGGGCTTTCACGTGTCCGCCGTAGGAGGAGCCCTTTTTGCTACGCAGGGGTCAGGGACCAGGAATAAGGAATCAGTAGTCAATTTCCTGACTCTGCCTAGGGCTAATAGCCAATCCTTCGGCTACGCTCAGGAACCTTAGCTAATGGCTGCCTCACGCCTTACAACTGCGGCGAAGCCGCCCACCCATCACCCGTTACCGATTACCGCCTACCGATTACCCATCACCCGTTACCGATTACCGCCTACCGATCCAATTCCCCGATAGCCTTCTTCAAGCGCTTCATCGCTTCGATTAATTGAGCCTCAGAAGTTGCATAGGATAAACGGACGTGGTTCTCCAACCCAAATGCTGCTCCCTCGACCAGAGCGACATTTGCCTCGAGCAATAAATATTCACAGAGATCAGCAGATGTACTTATGTGCTTGCCATCAGGTGTCTTTGACCCCATAAGAGCGCTGACATCAGGAAAAAGATAAAAGGCGCCCTCCGGATGGTTGCAGCACACACCCGGAAGTTCCTCCATCAGATCGATAAGGAGATCTCGACGCTTTTTAAACGCCTTACGCATGATGTCTTGCTCCGGAAGATGCTTTGACAAGGCCTGCGCACCTGCAATCTGTGAAAATGATGTCGCACCACTCGTAAATTGCCCTTGGATTTTGCTACATGCCGTAATGAGCTCTTGCGGTCCACCGAAATAGCCGAGCCGCCATCCGGTCATGGCATAACCCTTGGAAAATCCATTGACCGTCGCTGTTTTATCCCGTACCGATTCAATCGCTCCGATACTTGCATGTGCTCCTGTAAAATTAATGTGCTCATAGATCTCATCAGAGACAATGAGAAGATCCTTGTTCTTTAACACATCGGCTATCCCTTCTAGCTCTGCTCGTGAATATACCGATCCCGTCGGATTACATGGAGAGGAAAAAATGACGAGCTTCGTGCGATCCGTTATGGCTTCTTCAACTTGCTGCGGCAATACCTTGAAATCATTTTCAATTGTCGCTACCACCGGAACCACTTTCCCGCCGATCATATCGATTATATCGTGATATGAAACCCAATATGGCGCAAAGACTACCGCTTCATCTCCTTCATTGAAAATAGACATGCATATATTAGCAATGGATTGCTTGGCTCCATTGGAAACCATCACTTGCTCAGGCGCGTAGTCCAATCCGTTTTCTCGATGAAATTTCTTACTTATTGCCTCCCGTAATTGCGGCATTCCCGGTACCGGTGAATACTTCGTATAGCCATCTTGCATCGCTTGATAGGCCGCATCTTTTATCGATTGTGGCGTGTCAAAGTCCGGTTCGCCTAGGCTGAGAGATATTACGTCTTTCCCCTCTGCAGCTAATTTGCGAGCCATCGCCGCCATCTGTAATGTCGCTGATTCTTTCATCCCCGTGACTCTGTCGGAAAGCAAATTTTTCATCATTATTACTTTTTTACTTTGTAAATTTAAGGCACAGCAAGCTCTTTCCTCTGCCGATTTGTGCTCCTGCGCTACTTCTCATACTATAATAAAAACAAGGCTTGAATGTTTTTCATTTCCGCATAATCTTGTTTCCTGCCTTTCGGCAAATTGTTGCTTGATTGCGTTATGTGTCGTGAGTCCGCACCGATGGGAAGAAATGAAAGAATTGTGGCGGTAAAATTCTTTTCCGATTAGTTCCTAATAGCCAATAAACTTATTTAGCGCAGCTATCTAGTTTTATGGCGTAATATTTGCTATAAAATAGAATGGGAAGGAATTCTCTGTCCTGAATAAGACGATTATCCGACATGAAATGGCATTTGGATGATTTTGGGTACTTATCTATAAGAGGTATAAGAGGAAACTCCGGCTTATTCAGGATGAAATGTAGATTTTCTTATATTTGTGTGACCAAATACCTCAAATTTTGATGAGGCACAAGACCAATTAACAGATTATAGACCAATTTAACCGATATGAAAAGATTTTACTCCCACGTATTATATGTGATATTATGCCTCTTGGGAAGTACGCTCGTATTAAATGCACAATGCGACGAATTGCTCCTCACGGGAATATTGGACGGCCCACTGAGCGGCGGACAACCCAAAGCAATCGAATTGTACGCCACCCAAGATATAACGGACTTGAGTTCTTATGGACTAGAGCTGGCGAGCAATGGAAATGGCTCCAATGGCATTGAAGAGTTCACTTTCCCTGCTGTTTCGGTCACGGCCGGCACATATATATACGTAGCGAGCAATACAGCGGACTTTAACGCCTTTTTTGGTTTTAATCCGGACTACACCGATGGGACAGTGACCGCATTTAATGGCGACGATGCCTTGATCTTATATAAGGACAGCACGGCAGTCGATGTATTCGGCGATCCCAATGTCGATGGCACCGGCCAGCCTTGGGAATATAAAGATGGTTGGGCATATAGGAAGAACAGCTCATCGACGCACCGGAATCCATTTGAAGTCAATGACTACACCTACAGTGGTCCCAATGCCCTGGATGGAGAGACGAGCAACAACAGCGCTGCGACACCGTGGCCGATAGGAACTTATGCGCCTTCATGCGGCACGGCACCACCGACAGCCTGTGACGAATTGCTCCTCACGGGAATATTGGACGGCCCATTGAGCGGCGGACAACCAAAAGCAATCGAATTGTATGCCACCCAAGATATAACGGACTTGAGTTCTTATGGACTAGAGCTGGTGAGCAATGGAAATGGCTCCAATGGCATTGAAGAGTTCACTTTCCCTGCTGTTTCGGTCACGGCCGGCACATATATATACGTAGCGAGCAATACAGCGGACTTTAACGCCTTTTTTGGTTTTAATCCGGACTACACCGATGGGACAGTGACCGCATTTAATGGCGACGATGCCTTGATCTTATATAAGGACAGCACGGCAGTCGATGTATTCGGCGATCCCAATGTCGATGGCACCGGCCAGCCTTGGGAATATAAAGATGGTTGGGCATATAGGAAGAACAGCTCATCGACGCACCGGAATCCATTTGAAGTCAATGACTACACCTACAGTGGTCCCAATGCCCTGGATGGAGAGACGAGCAACAACAGCGCTGCGACACCGTGGCCGATAGGAACTTATGCGCCTTCATGCGGCACGGCACCACCGACAGCCTGTGACGAATTGCTCCTCACGGGAATATTGGACGGCCCATTGAGCGGCGGACAACCAAAAGCAATCGAATTGTATGCCACCCAAGATATAACGGACTTGAGTTCTTATGGACTAGAGCTGGTGAGCAATGGAAATGGCTCCAATGGCATTGAAGAGTTCACTTTCCCTGCTGTTTCGGTCACGGCCGGCACATATATATACGTAGCGAGCAATACAGCGGACTTTAACGCCTTTTTTGGTTTTAATCCGGACTACACCGATGGGACAGTGACCGCATTTAATGGCGACGATGCCTTGATCTTATATAAGGACAGCACGGCAGTCGATGTATTCGGCGATCCCAATGTCGATGGCACCGGCCAGCCTTGGGAATATAAAGATGGTTGGGCATATAGGAAGAACAGCTCATCGACGCACCGGAATCCATTTGAAGTCAATGACTACACCTACAGTGGTCCCAATGCCCTGGATGGAGAGACGAGCAACAACAGCGCTGCGACACCGTGGCCGATAGGAACTTATGCGCCTTCATGCGGCACGGCACCACCGACAGGGATAACTTATGTTTCCGATACCTTTGAATGCTTGATTAATTCCGTAAAAGGCAAACTCACAATCATATTCAATGGAGCAGACACATTAAATTATGGATTGTATGATGCTACGCATCATTTCCTGATTCATCCTTATGAATACGAGGTCAATTATGGCGGTTCAGATTCAATACCGGACACCTTGGTTTATACCCTCGATTATCCGGTCTATGAGAATACGAGTATTGAATATTATATCCTTAACCTCGACGATCATTCCGATAAGTCAACGACTTTTACAGTAGATTTTTCTCAATGTTCCGATTGTATCGTGAATCCGAGTAATCTCGATGCTTATGCCTTTGATCTGGCTGTAAGTGATTCAGCTTGTTCAGGGGATACGCTTTTCTATCAAAAACAAATCAATAGATTGGCTGCATCGTATGAATATAGCCCCAATCGCATCCGTTTCAATGAATTGCGCATCGATCAGCCGGGTGCAGACGACGATGAATATATCGAGATTAATCTTCCGGACACCTTAGCAGCGTCACAGAATTATGGCATTGTAATCATTGGAGACGGTGCCGGAGGATCAGGTGAAATTGAAGAATTTATCGACCTAAGTGGAATAAGCTTGAACGCTCCGTATAACAGGACATTTCTGATAGGAGAATCCACGATGACAATAGGAACTCCGGATATGGTGGTCAATATGAACCTCGAAAATAGCGATAATCACACATACCTTATCGTCGATAGTTTTAGCGGTGCGGTGGGAGACGACCTCGATACCGATGATGATGGAGTGCTTGATGTCCTTCCATGGACGGAGGTCGTCGATGCGATCTCGATAATTGAAGACCTTTCGTCAGGCGATAAATACTATGCAGGGAATTTCACAGGTGGCGTAATCATCGGACCGGATGGCAACTTTATGCCGGGACATGTTTACCGGAACGAATATGGAAACTGGACGATCGGTGATTATAATCCGGGAAGTGCCTATGAAACTCCCGGCTTCCCCAATTCTGATTACCGCGTAAGAGCTACGCTCTTTGTCCTTCAGGATAGTTCTGCTTCAGGTGGCAGTACGGATGAGATAATAGCAATGTATGATATGTCTTATCAGGATTCCATAGCAACATATACTTTAACCGGTCTCGACACAGGTCAATATTGCCTTTATACGACTTTGTACCTGGATACACTTTCTCAGACCGGCAATGAGCTGATAAATTTTGTTAATTCGACAGGAATTACGGAATATAGTGCTCTACTGGCACAGACAGATTTCTGTGTTAATAGCCCGGATACTTGCGACAGCTTTACGATATTAGCTTCCGCAAATGCCGGTCCGGATATGACTGCAACGGTCTGTAACAGCACTTTATATTTTCCCCATAAGGTAGATCTTGATACCGTACTTGCCGCCGGCGCTGATATCGGAGGTTCTTTTAGCCCCATCGGCTCCGCGCCTATGCTGGATTCTTTGAATGTATTTGACGGGACAGGCAAGGCAGTCGGAACTTATCAATATAATTATATCGTAACGACTTCCGGTGGGCTCTGCGGTAATGATACCTCAGTAGTGACAATTCAAGTGATAAATTGCGACCCTTGTATTGATATGCAAGCACCGAATGTCGATAGCTTGTTTATTGCATGTGCTTCGGATACGGTAAGCATAATCCCGACAGGTGGCGGAATCCCTTCACCGATTGTACCTACTGAACTGTTCATTTCTGAATATGTGGAAGGCTCGGGATTAAACAAATGTATTGAATTGTACAATGGCACAGGTGCTGCAATTGATCTTGCAGCAGGAAATTATGAATTGGATGTATATTTCAACGGATCAAGTACGCCGGGCTCTACGATTGCTCTCACAGGTGTCATTCCTGATGGTGCAAGCTATGTAATATGCGATGCCGGTGCATCCTATCCCAATCCCGATCAATCCACGACTTCAAGTATGTTTAATGGCGATGATGCTGTAGTTCTCGTACACAACGGGGTAAATGTTGATATATTTGGGAATATTGCTTGCGATCCGGGCTCACAATGGTCTTCTCCTTCCAATGGAACTAAGGACCGGACTCTCGTAAGAAAGCCATCTGTTTATCAAGGTATAACCATCGATCCGAGCAATCCACCCTGTGACTTTCCTACCTTGGAAAGCGAGTGGATAAGCTTGCCGAAGGATGATTTCTCTGATTTGGGTTCGCATACTTATGCAGCAGTGGACACCTCGTCAGATACCTATAATTTTTATTCTGACGCAGGATTGGATACGACGGATCTTATCGCTTCGGGAGATAGCCTGGACATCTATCTCATTCCACCTTTTAATTTTACCGGTGATACGACTATCTCAATATGGGTGACAGCCGTAAAAGATACTTGTGAAAGCACCGCTACGCAGGTTGATATTGAATTCCATGCCGAACCTGTCTTTGCGGACAGTATTGTTCCGGCTAGTTGTACGGGAAATCAAGATGGAGCGATTTATTTGACGGAAGTCAGTGGCACCGCACCATACACATTCACATGGGCGGATGGAAGTAGCTCGGAAGATAGGACAGGGCTAGCTTCAGGAAGCTATTCAGTGACCATAAGCGATTTTATAGGCTGTTCTACGGTTTACACATTTATTGTGCCGGTCGCTATAGATACAATCGCACCGACTATCCAATGCGCTGCTGATATTACCATAAATTGTGATGACTCTACTGATCCTGCAATCAATCCGGCATTGATATTGCCGACTGTATCAGATAATTGTGATCAGAACGTGGATATTACCTATGCTGATTTAATTATCGATGGGAATTGCCCGCAGAATTATACAATTTCAAGGACGTATTATGCTACGGACGATAACGGAAATGTCGATTCATGTACACAACAGATTGAAGTAGTGGATTTGACGGCGCCGGTTATTATCTGTAAAGATATTACTGTCGCGCTCGGACCGGATGGTACTGTCGAGATAGCTTCTATGGATCTTGTGACCAGCGTGTCAGATAACTGTGGGGCAGTTACGGTTATTGCCGCTGATACGACATTTGACGGAAGTGATATAGGCATAAATACTGTATTGGTTACAGCGACAGATGAATGTGGCAATACGGCGAGTTGTACAGCTGAAGTTACTATACTCGATAATATCGCACCGGCGTTCTTGAATTGCCCGCCGGACATGACAGTTACATTGGATCCTGGCGATTGTGATTACTATAATTTCTACTATGATTTAAAAGTAATCGAACAGGGCATAGTTGTCAGTGTCAACGATAGTTCTGATTTAGTTAGCTTCAATAACTGCAGTACTTATGGATTCGGCGATGTTCTCCCTATCGGAACTTGGGAAATATGCTATGAGGTTACCGATTCTTCAGGAAACACAGCGACCTGTATTTTTAATATTACTGTAGAGCCATTCCCTGATGTGAGAACTTCACTGACTTGCAACGATCTCGTGATAGCTTCCTTAAATCAGAATTGTGAAGCTTGTATCAATGCCGATGATATCCTTGAAGGCGGGCCTTATGGCTGTTATGAACGATATACAGTGGAAATTGCTGAAGATCCTGCTTTCGCAAATGTTATAGGCGTCGGCGCTACAGTTTGCTTGGATGGAACCTATGCCGGTGATACTTTATATACTCGGATTACCGATGATAGCACAGGAAATAGCTGCGAGGGACGATTAATCCTCGTTGATGATGTCATTCCTGATCTGCTCTGCAGCAATTATTCTATTACTTGTGGTGATCCGATATTGCCGGGTACCGGACATACGGTCGATGCAGTACTAGAAGCGAGTGCCGATACGACGACGATTACTCCTGCAACAGCGGTTGCATGTCCGGGTGGTGCTTACTCTTACTTGCGTGTGATTGATCTTGAAGCACTCGGAATTAATGGGGCATTCACTCCGCATACATTCCGCATGGGCGTAGAACAAAGTGGTGGAGGAGTGAACGCAACATTGCGCTTCTACAAGTTCAACGATCCTAGTGTTTATGATCCTACTGCAACAGGTTTCTCATACTCTGATCTTACTCAGATAGGTACTGATGTTACGGGAACAATTCCTGCATTGAATCTCGCATTCTGGCAAATGCCGGTGAGTGGAATTACGATTCCGTCCGGCTTGAAGTATGTGGTTTATGAGCTTGAGGTGCCAGGTGGTAATTTTGTTGACTTTGTCATGGGAAGTAATACCAATGGAGAAGATACTCCGACATACATTTCTTCTGATTTCTGTAACCTACCAGATCCTGCAACACTTGCAAGTCAAGGGTTCAATGGAAACTGGGTAAGTATGGTCTATGGAACAGCTTCCAATGAAGTACCATTCCCGGTTCCGGATACAGCAATAGTAACACCGGGAACCGGAACAGGACCATTTGTGGTATCTAATTTTGATCCATGTGGTGATGTTACATTGACATATACTGATCAGGTAGTAGAAGGAA
>CAYTBT010000064.1:0-7799 GCA_964436125.1 uncultured Saprospiraceae bacterium
TATTCAAAGGCTTTTGTGCTTATCTTCAATTTCTAATGCATGATTTGGGTTATATGAAACCTATATGAAACCATTGATACTAAATGTATCAATGATAAGGGATCCGCATAAGCTTTCAAGCTCATAAAAGCACCATTCCTTAAGGGAAAGAACTGTGCTTAAAGAGAAGATCAGATTTACAATAATCCTGACTTAGTCACAATTAAATCCAGTATGAGCCCCAGAAGGAAGAACATTCCGAATCGCTTATTATAAACAAATGCATGCGACACCAGATACAGTGGCCAGCCAGTGCCGACATATCCTTCCGGTTCTTCAGCAGGCCGCGGTCGGGAGAAGACTCGCGATGCCCAGATAAATTTGGGGACTGCCAGGAGAACGATAGCCATCGCAATGCTCACATCGCCGGCAATAATTAAATAAGCAATAAGTACATATTGCAATACCCATAGGCCTATTGTCGTCCATCTTGACACCTTTTCTCCGAGTATAACCGGCAAGGTATATACCTTTTTCTTTATATCTTGATCAGCCTTGTCGATATGCTTCCCGAAGAGTACGGTAGTCGGTCCCAGGGCATAGGCAAGACCTATGAGCACAGCTGTCCAGCTCCACACACCGCCGGTCGCCACAAAATATGTACCGCCGATCATCAATGGCCCCCACACGATAATTACCGTCAGTTCTCCCAGGCCGTAGTACTTCAATGGCCATGTATAAAAGATGACAAAGAACAAACCGGCCAATAATAGATATAAAGTCGTTAAACCGGTCTGCCATACGAGAAATACACCACAAGTCAACCCCAGTATCAAGGAGACCGCAATGTATAAATATAGCTCTTTTACCGAAAATAAGCCGTGTTCAAGCGTCTGTGGACCATATTGAGCACGAAAATAATTGCCTTTATCCACTCCAAGGCGTGAATCGACAAGATCATTTATCAGATTATTGGAAGCATGGGCAAAGATAAGGCCGAAGAAGGCGGCAAGAAAATTTACCCAGATAAAGGTGCCACTCCCAAATGCTAGTATTCCTCCGATTATACTCGATATCGCTGTCATCACAAATACCGTTGCACGCGTGGATATAAGCCACTTAGAAATAAAATCGAGGTTTATCCATTCCTCCTTGGAAATCTTGGGAATCGTCTTCAACGCTTTTCCCCACATTCTAAAATCAATTGCATTCATCTTGTCAAAAATTCAGTGTCTAATTACTCGTACACATCTCTTGATTTATTCTCGAGAGATTCTTTCTTAATATGAGCTTTATGTCATAAAGATACACTTTGTGTACAGTTTAAAAAATCATATTAAGTACCTTATCTTCAGAAATAGCCTCCCTTGAGTCAAGCGAGAAAAAATATAAAGCAGTACAATGTATAAATATGAGGCTTACTTCCATTCAGATGGAAAGATGGAAGTATAATAGGGCTCGACAAGAAGAGAAAAAAGAGAAAAGAAGAGGAAAATTGAATCTCCATTTGCGCAAGCTCACATAAGGAATGGAAGCTGTGCAAATGGAGATACTTTATTTAAACAATTGAGGATTGACTACTCTTGAACGACTTCAAAGTTTACGTTAATATCGATGTCCTTGTGCAGATCAATGCTCGCTACATAAGCACCGATGGTAGTCACCTCTTCCTGGAGTTGAATCTTTCTTCTATCAACATCAACACCTACCTGTTCTTTGAGAGCTTGAGCAATCTGAACATTGGTAACAGAGCCGAATATTTTATCGCTACTACCGACTTTGGCGCCGATTTTCAACACCTCGCTTTGAAGCTTCTCTTTGAGGGCTTCAATTTCATGGCGTCGTTTCTCAGCGTGCTCATCCTCACGTCTTTTAATTTCATTCAATCGTTTAAGATTGGATTTATTGGCGATAAGGGCAAATCCCTGAGGAATAAGATAATTTCTACCATAGCCATCTTTAACCGTGACTAGGTCATATTTATCACCCACCTTATCGACATCTTTTAATAATATGATATCCATGGTTGTCTCTTTTAAAAATATTTAATTACTTCAACAAGTCAGTTACAAATGGGAGCAGGGCAAGATGTCTTGCGCGTTTTACTGCTACGGCAACTTTTCGTTGATACTTGAGGCTATTTCCGGTAATTCTACGAGGAAGGATTTTCCCTTGCTCATTGACAAATTGCTTGAGGAACTCCGGGTCTTTATAGTCGATATGTTTAATCCCATACTTACGGAAACGGCAGTATTTACTCCGTTTTCTTCCGAGTTTAGGATTACTGAGAAATCGTTTATCTTCTCTTGATGCCATAAGATTTTACATTTAAGCTTGAAACAATAATTATTCTTCTTCCTGATTAATGGAAGTTGCTGCTACAGCTGCTTGTTCAGCAGCCTCCTTTTTCTCCGCATTCAGCTTGCGCCTTTCTTTCATTGTCGGAATTTTTCCCTCTCGTTTATCGGCATTATATTGTACGCCATATTTATCGAGGCGTACGGTGAGATAGCGCATAATACGCTCATCACGACGCATGGATAATTCCAGATTGGGGAGCAACGCTCCTGTTTCGTTCTTAAATTCTACGCAATAATACACACCTGAGGTGCGCTTATTTATCGGATACGCCAGCTGACGTAATCCTAACTCGTCCACATGTACTATATCACTGCCTTCCGACTTGATATGATCTACATAGGACTTTGCTGTCGCTGCTATTTCATCGCTCGACAGAACGGGATCTACGATGAAAGTCATTTCATAATTACGCATGTATTTCCTACGTTTATTTAATTGAGTAATAAATTGGCGTGCAAAGGTATATTTTTCTTTTAGCTTATGCAAATATCCTTCCAAAAAATCTTAAATCCTTAGGAATATGAATTCTCTTCCGTTCCGGCTTTTCCCTGTAGAATTTAATTCCCATGTTCTAGCCTAATCTGTCCATAGTGGTATGTTTCATATTTGCAAAGGGGAAAATGGGTGAATTATCCTGTTTATTCCCATAGCTTATGGCCATTCTCTATTCCATAATGGAGCTCGGCTAGGAGCTGCTCCTTGACATACGACCTAGCACTAGCGACCTCCAGATGCGGCTAAGCCATCAACATTATCGATAGAGGCTGTGGCAAATCCTGCTAGGCCTCCTCGTGGAAAGGAGTGCTTAGTTTGCTACTTCTGACAAGAATTTCAAGCGTATAAGGCTCAGTTCTTCATAGGTAATATCCTCATCCTCTAGTTCTTTGTACGCATCTTCCAGGGAATCCGTTTCTGCTTCCATAAAATAATCATAGATAACATCCTGGACATATTCATCAATCTCCTCCTTAATATAATAGTCGAGATTGAGCTTTGTACCGGAATTCACGATCATTGTCAATTCTTTCAGCAATTCTTCAAAGTCCAGATTGTAATCATGAGCGAGGTCATCGAGATCAACTTGTCTGTCAATTGCTTGTATGAGTTTAATCTTGTTTTTGGATTTATTGGCGACTTGTTTTATGACGATATCCTCCGGTATTTCAATGTCGTTCTGTTCTACATAATCAGAAATAAGCTCGATAAATGGTCGGCCGTATTTCATTGCCTTTCCGCGACTTACGCCGGATATTTTACTCATAGCGTCCATAGAAGTAGGATAGCTGATACACATATCCTCAAGAGAATTCTCCTGAAATACGGCAAATGGAGGGACATTCTTCTCTGCTGCAATATCCTTACGCAAGGACTTCAACATAGCAAATAATGTCTCATCGAGCACAGAGCTACCACCGCGTGCAAGCTCGTCTTCTTCCGTAAGCTTGGAATAATCGTGATTTTCTGCTATTTCTATCGGACAGGGATCATCGAGAAATTCCTCTCCTTTCTCTGTCAACTTCAACAATCCATAGCTTTCTATATCTTTTCTCAAGTATCCTTCGACAAGGGCATATCTGATAACGGAATTCCAGTAGAGTTTATCCTCTTCATCACCTGCACCGAAGAGCGGCTTTTTAGTAAAGCCATAGTTTTTCATCTGTGTAGTCTCAATCCCGCTGATAAAATCCACGATATCGGACATCACATAATTTTCTTTTAGGGCCTTAATGGATTTTAAGGCGAGTTCCATCTGTTCCGTTGCATCGGATTTTTCCTTAGGGTGGCGACAATTATCACACATTTCATTACAATCCTCGACGGCAAAGTTTTCTCCGAAATAATGCAGCAGATATTGTCTTCTACAAGTAGAAGTCTCGGAATAACTGATCACTTCATCGAGGAGTTGTGCCCCGAGTTCCCGCTCTGCTACGGGTTTATCTCTCAAGAATTTCTCCAGTCTGGCAATATCTTTATAAGAATAAAAGGCAACGCATTTTCCTTCAAGTCCATCGCGGCCTGCGCGGCCTGTTTCTTGATAATAATTTTCTATACTCTTGGGAATATTATAGTGTATGACAAAACGCACATCGGGTTTATCTATCCCCATCCCAAATGCAATTGTTGCACAGATAACATCGATTTCTTCCATAAGGAATTCATCCTGTACTCGTGCTCGACTCTTGGCATCCATACCTGCGTGATACGCTGCTGCTTTCACGTCATTCACACGTAGTGAGGATGCCACCTCGTCCGTCATTTTCCGGGATTGGACATAAATAATTCCGGATTGATTGGGCATAGAGCGGATAATCTGTACAATTTCCTTGATATTCTCTTGCTTCGTCCGCTTAGGACGTACCTCATAGTAGAGATTGGGACGATTAAACGAGGAGATAAATACATTTTCATCTTTCATCTCCAGATTCTTAATGATATCCGCCTGAACCTTGGGTGTTGCCGTTGCTGTAAGTGCTATGGTAGGAATATTATCCCCCAATTGCTCCACCATCTTTCTGATATTGCGATATTCCGGTCTGAAATCATGCCCCCATTCTGAAATACAATGCGCCTCATCAACCGCGACAAAAGAAATCTCTTTACTCCCAAAGAACTCGATATTCTCCTCCTTTGTCAAAGTCTCCGGTGCCACGTATAGAATCTTGCATTTCCCATCGACAATATCTTTGCGCACCTGTCTCTCCTGTGTTTTGGATAAGGACGAATTCAGAAAGTGAGCTACACTATCCTCCTCAGCATATCCTCGCAATGCATCTACTTGATTTTTCATCAATGCTATCAATGGAGAAATGATAATAGCTGTGCCGGGCAACATCAATGCAGGTAATTGATAACAGAGCGATTTCCCGCCTCCCGTAGGCATAATAACAAATGTGTCATGCCCATTCAGGATAGATTTTACTACTTCTTCCTGACGATCTTTAAATGTATCAAAGCCAAAATATTTTTTTAATGCATCATTTATGCTTGCCGTTTCAACAGTTACCATCTTTTATCAATTTTGCTTGGAAAAGCACCTAAGGTCAACCTATTCTAGACTGACCTGCATCTTGTTCTTACAACAATTTATACTTACAATAATACTTAAAATTACACTTTTTCAGTAAATTAGAAAAATTGCGTTTAAATTTATCACAATTCCCACCTCCGAAGCTTTTATTATTTTGTTCAATGAATGTACGGAAATTTACTGAATCCATAGAAATAATCCCACATTTCTTTCCACAATCCCCTTTTACGCCCTTAATCCTGTGCTTAAAGTGCTATAGATATCCTGAGCTGAAGCTTATTTGCGGAAGCTAATTCACAGGAATTATGCCTTTCTCGACAAGGTAAACGATAGAATCGGGTCTTTATTCTGATAAAAATGCGCTTTCTATTGCCTTTCGGCAAAAAGAATTCCGTGCTTATCCCTACATTTGTCAGAGAAATACAATTCAAGATATTGTGACAAATAATGAACTCATTCAACTTACGAGAAAGACACTTTCCATTGAAATGGAGGTACTAGCGGATCTTCACGATAGCATCGGAGCTGAGATCTGCGAGGTTATCAATACAATCCATAAGATGAAAGGGCGATTGATTATCACCGGCATAGGGAAGTCCGCAATAATCGCGCAGAAAATAGTCTCCACGCTCAATTCTACGGGTTGTCCATCCTTGTTTATGCATGCTGCAGATGCAGTACATGGAGATCTCGGTATGGTTATGCCTGATGATATTATTCTCTGTATCAGTAAATCAGGTGAAACTTCAGAAATCAGGGTTCTCTTGCCGATTATCAAGCAGAAAGACAATATCTTAATCGGGATGACAAGTAATAAGCATAGCAGTCTCGGCAAGGCAGCAGATTATACACTTTACATACCGGTTAATCAAGAGGCTGACCCCAATAATCTCGCACCTACCGCGAGTTCGACCGCGCAGATGGCACTCGGAGATGCGCTGGCTGTTTCTTTATTGGCCTTAAAAGGGTTTTCAGCATCGGACTTTGCTCAAGTACATCCCGGTGGTTCTCTGGGTAAACAACTCTATTTAAGGGTCAGCGATTTATCAGAACAAAATGATATTCCCTTTGTCAGGCTAGATTCTTCTATCCGTGAGACGATTATTGTCATCTCCTCCAAGAGACTCGGGATTACAGCTGTTCTCGACGATAGCGACAGGCTACAGGGAGTAATCACCGATGGAGACTTGCGACGCATGCTGCAATCAGAAAAGGATTTATCACACTTAACAGCAGGTGATATAATGAGCTCTGATCCGGAAACAATAGAAGCCGACGAATATGCGGTTCACGCCTTAAAGATCATGCGGAATAAGAATATAACACAGCTCGTGGTCACAGACGATGGAGAATACTCGGGTATTATCCATTTGCACGATCTTCTCAAGGAAGGAATTGTTTAATTATTGAAGATATGATCTATGAATATTATGTCATTGCGTTGGGCGCTCCTCTTTTTCATCATAGCACTTATTGCAGCAGTATTTGCTTGGGGCGATATAGCTGTAGGTACTGAATTTGCAGGCATATTGATTTTCTGTCTATTTATGGGACTTGCAGTCGTATTTTTCATCTCCGGATTACTTAATAAATAGTCTTCTCCATAGGACTTGAAAATCGATAAGGCGTACTTGGGCTTTCCTTTTACTATTCTCCCTTCAAAAGCAAGCTTTCTCGGGAGCTAATAAAAAGAAAAGCCTGTTCCGCTACGCGGAACAGGCTCGTATTCTCTGTGGAGCTGGAGAGATTCGAACTCTCGTCCAGTGAAAGCATCAATCAACTTTCTACATGTTTAGAAAATGATTGTATTGTCGGGAAACTGGAAGGTTCATCTTCCTACCAAAACAATTTCCGTAGCTTCTATTATTTCGTATCGCAATCGAAGCAGGTTGCGATACTAGTCCGAGAAAGTCGAGTGCGGCACGCTGTGTATCGGACGTCAAGCGCACGGCACATAATGGTCAGTTAATCAATTCTGATTACGCTGCCATAGCAAATCTATTATTGCCATTCAAAAAGGTTGATAGTTATTTAATAACGGAGTAAACCATCGTGCTCCGACATGCTTACTGACCAGATTTACTTTCCTGTCGATGCCAGTCAGCCCCATATTGGATTCTTTACAACGTACCGATGCCTGAAATTGTTCCCGATGTGGTAAATATTTATGGAAAACTGCATCATCAAGCGACTGTCACCGATACAGAGGACGATATTCTTGTAAACGTATCTGCTAACCTAATCTGACCTCTCCGAGGTCTGGAATCTGACGGGGTCAAGAATCTTTTCTGATTGTAGTAGTTGATTAAATCGGTTCGCACCGCCGTGCGTACCTACGAGAAATATATTTTCGAAATGCACATAGGACCACACGGTGGTTCCTGAGCATTCTAAGATAAAAACAAGCATTTTAATACTTTTTTTCAAAAAT
>CAYTBT010000065.1:0-7317 GCA_964436125.1 uncultured Saprospiraceae bacterium
GACATTTCCACTTTTCTTATAAATATTCTGACTATTTTTTAGTAGACCTTAAGTATAGACTTCCTTGTCCATTAAATTCTTCTTTTAATAGATGTTTTTGACCGAGAATTGGGTAAGAAAAAACCACATGTTTTTCTGAGATACTGTCCGGTGCTATTCCAGAAGTAAAATACACTATTGAGTCTTGGGTGAAACCATTGGAGTATTTTTTCTCATCCCGATATTCCTGCGGTGTTCTCCATCTTCCATTTTCCAGTTCCAGTGCCACACAAGTTACTTCAATCTTGTGTTCAGTTAGTTCCTCATAAACAGAAGGATTCACGATTGTCATCGTATTTCCATCTGTACTATAATAATATTCAAGTCCTTGTACTTTCTTTCCTTTCTTGTCTCCTTCACTTTGCGTAATTGATACATCTTTTACTTTAAATTTGTAAATACGCGTGATCGGGTTTCCGTCTGAATCATTTGTTTCCAATGCAATTCTATGCTCTTTGTTATTGGACATCGGCATACTGAACACTACATAGGGATTAACGAATACATCTACATTCTCCCCTTCCGGTCCTACCTCGGTAATCATTGTAAGATTTTCCAGGGGATTTCCCGCCGGAATACAAGGCTTATCAGATTCTCCTACGTTAATATCAACTGAAGTATTTATGCTTATCAGCCCTCCCAAGACAGAACCTTTGACTCGTACTCTTCCGGACATCCAAGTCGGGTTAGGTAAACCAGCTTGAAAAGATGCGCCTAGCCCCATACTTGCTAGAGATGCTTTTCCGGTATAGAACCATGTATCTACTTTAAGGCCTATATCGGCATAAAAATATGCATATAATTGCCCTACTCCATACCAATTCTTATACCCAATTACCGCTCTACCTTCTCCACAATCTGCATCATTGAAATTCAACAAGGCAACATCATAACCGGCTGTGGCCTCCATATTCAAGTAGAACGCAGCGATCTCCAGGTCCAATCTCCCATTAACTGATGCACCGAACATAAATCCTCTGTTGCGCTGATTCTGAATTAGATTCATCACTTTAGCATCTGATTGTCCTTTAGTTGCATTCACATGAGCTCCCAAAAAATTAGAAACCTTTTGTGGTACTTTTGGAAATTGAGGAAGCCGAGTCCCCATACATAAATATGCATCTCCTCCGAGATAAAAATCCAACCAATCATTTTCATAATCGACGAGCTCGAGTTCAATCCTACTGAACTCACCACCATATCCTTTATTTTTCTCACCTCCCGGATGTCCGGCATAAAGAAAAAAATCGCTCTTATCCGCATGGAACCAGATAGGTATAACAATTGATGAGCCCGTAATATCTATTTCTCCCCTTATCTCAACATAAGCATCAAATTTTCCGTCGGCATATTGCATTTCAAATTTGCCGTTTATAAGGCCGTTGTCCTTCCCTTTGGTATATTTATTTAACTCTTCATCAAAGGTAAAATCCATAAGTTCATCGCTCGAGATGATATTAGTATTCCCGTCAAATTTAACTGTATTAATTCCTCCGTTACTATTTACTTCAATACTTAGCTCCAGTCCTGCCTTCAAGACTTTCTTCTGAACAATATAGCCATAAATGGAAGCCTCAAAGACCATTTTCTCTTTCGATGGCTTAAGCCCGAGTGTTGTTCCATCTTTCACTACCTCTTCAATTGCCATATTCTTATAAAAACCTCCGCCGAAACCATTCAGGTAGATCGGTGTAGGTCCCATAGGTATTCCCACCATTCCAAATTTTACCTTGCCACCAAAACCATAATAGTCAAAGCTCTCCTTTTCTCCCATAAACATCTGAGCTTCAATCTCCATAAAATCTGATATTGCAATTGTAGCGTCTCCATAAATCCCATCTCCATAATCAATATCCTCATTAAAAAAGAGTAATGAGCCATCGACTGATACCGGACCGAAGTCACCGGCGACATCAACTTTATTCACCTCTATTTCCGGCCTTTCAGGTAAGTCAATCTCCTTGGGCTTTACTGTTATTGTACCGTAGAGTTTTACCGTAGTTTCTCCTGATAGGCTGAAACCTGTTCCTTCTTCACCCAGTATCATATCCAAGTCAAATTTAAAGCCAAGCTTCAGTTTATTTCCTTCAACCTCAAATACTGGCCAAAATTCCTTTAGTTGTATCGGGAATCCTGCAACTTTATGATCTCCTACATACCTCGTATCCTCTTTTACCGAGCCTAAAATGGACTTTTCTGCATCGTTCAAAGTCAAGATGGGCTTGGCCGGCCCTGAGTAGCTATCTGAATTCAAGGCCATATATTCAGAGATATCCTCGTGATAGCTCGGCAAGAACCCGGTTCCGGGTCCTTGGTTTACATCTTCACCGAAATGCTTATTCCCAAAACGCACAAAGCCCGGATCAAAGTAGAATTCTTTCTTTCCTTTTCTATTGTGATTGGCAACCGTCAAGCCTCTGATCTCCGCAATGTCCAGCTCAATCTTCGGTATATCGCCCTCTTTATTTTTATCGGAAATGACATCAGTGATGTTAATCGAGAAGTCTCCGTAGAGAGCAGCGTAAAGGATGAGATCTTCATTCCTCGGTTTATTAATTATAATATTAGTTTCAGGACTCAAATTGAAATTTGCCGCCCACATAGGCACATTATACCCGGCTTTTTCATCTACTTCCACAATAAACTGAAAGGCATACCCTGTTCTCAAGGGATCGGAGGGAGAATTTAAATTACAGGAATATGGCAGTCGATCTTCACTTATAGGCAGCCCGATATCTCCTTTCATTCTTGCATCGCTAGGGACCCATTCTTTAATTTTCATCTGAAATTCATCAATGGAGAAAGCCCATCTATCAAGCCTTCCCGACTGAAGTACGTCCGTTCCATAGATATCCACCCACAGTCCACTTTCCATATTAAGGAAAAAATCTGTAAATGTAAAGGTAGCCTGCTTGTCATCTGTTCCCATAAAGTCCTTGGGAAGGGTCATTGTCAACTCTTTAATGTATAAGCCCATATACTGGGGGCTTTCTCGATTTAAAAATACCTTGCCATTACCATCTACAGGCCATTTTGATACATTGGGATTTTTAACTATTGAATGATCAAAGAACAGCCCCTCCTCAGCAGAGATAATGAATCCCGGCATTTCTTCAATTTCAAAGTCATGAGAGGGAACAAGCGTTGCGATCCAGTCGTCCCATGCTTTAAAAGTAAAGCGAGTTTTCATTTTTACCACTTCCCCATCCAGTCTTTCTCCCTCTGAATCAACTGGTTTTATTCCGCTCTTCACTATTAATTCAGCTTCCGCAAATATGCTATCTAATCCCTCGCTAGTCCATTTTAAGTGCGTATAATCATTGATTGGTTGTTCACTTTCGTTGCTTTCAGTATCACGTCCTTTAAGTTTCAGTTCAACCCCTTCGCTGAGCTCAAAGCTTCTTGTCGTCGGTAGATATAATTCACCATTTCCATCAAAGCCTTCAGGGTTAATACAGAATCCTTTACCTGCTAGAGACAACCAGGCATTGGGGCCTGCGTCTTGAATTTTAGTGGCATAAAACATTTCCATATTAGAGCCTTTTTCGGAAAATGTAATACGCGTAATTGAAAGATTGGTACTGGTGTTTCCCATCTCTGCATCAGCAATACCCACAGGAAAATCAATAGGTACTTCTCCGCGCAACTTTTGTAAAGGTTGCAATTCAACATTTATTCTGTTGATAAAATCATTTATTTTTCCACTGAAATATTCATCTACCAGTTCAGGTGCTGTCCAATCCACAATTTCTTTATAGCCATCTGCTACTGTAGTGACGACATATCCTGAAACAAGTTTCATATCAGTATTCACCTGAATATCCGTAAACTCGACAGCGAGTTTTAATTCATATCCATAGGGAGCCCATAGCATATTTCCTGTCCCTTGGTAGCTTTTCCCCTCTTTAGTTGCCTCATTCACCTCCATTGTGAACTCTCCTACCTGTATTTCTTTCCCTGATATATCCCCTTGAAATAATTTTTTATTCTCGATATCCGGAAGGCCACAATCAATTTCCGTGGAAGATTCTATGGCATACTCCTCAGTAATAAATTCCTCCTCGGCTTCATATATAAAAGCAATCGGTTCACTATAACCACCATTGGCAATTTCTATAGGGCTATTCTGTGTATTAAGCAATTTGGCCTTTACTTGAACTACATATCGTCCACCATTTCTGAGTACATTTAAATATCGTGTAGTATCGAAGATAAACATATTGGTATGAATATTATATTCAGTGAAGACCGGAGGGTTCCTCTTGGCGTCGCTTACAGTCTGCCCGGGGTAGGCTTCTCTTATTTTTAGTTCATAGCTCAAGGGGCCTGTAGGTACACCACATGTTGTCACCGGAGCCGTCCAGTTAAAAAGGATCTGAGGTCCGGTAGGTGTGAAAGGTTTAAAGTCGTAAGCCGGTTCACCCATTGTATTAAAAGGTGCGATAAATTGAGGTGCCGCAGCTGTGTAACATATATTAAAATAAGCACAGCCTGAAAACAAGGGTGCAAGTGGTCTGGAATGTCCCGGGCTATCATAATCATACACATTGATACATAAGCGGTATTGCCCTTCCGGTAATTTATAATTGATTCCATGTTCTCTTATTTCCTTTAATGTAAGGTTTTCATAAATAAAATTATTTGAAGAGAAATTTTCAAAGGCTTGATTTAAGTCGGCGGCAGTGAGGATTTTTGTCTGATTTGGCATTAATATGATAGGTGTGATTGGTTGGTACTGAGCGCTCGTATAAATTGCACCCGGCTCGGGTGATAATCTCTCTATTCTCAAGCCAAGTTTAATCCGTTTCTGTTCTGGTCTGTTATTGGTAAGTCTTATCTGTACTTTCTGAATAAGACTTTCTTGCATATAATTACCGCAGAAATCAGCTGCTAGTTCAGATACAAATGGACTTACAGGTTGCTTTACAATTACATTGACATTTACTTGATTCTGTGCATCGGTATGTGCATGAATTATGCATAGTAGAAAAGTAAATAGAAATAAAGTAGCTATTTTATTCAGTTGAGAAGAGTAAATGAAGTCCATTTTTTTCATTGTTTAAAAGTTTAAAATCTGTAATTATAATTGAGACTAAAAGTAAAATTCTGAGTATTTACAGCAATCGGTATCTGATTTATTTTATCAAGGGGATTAAGATTAATAGGGGGCGTCAAAATATAGCTACTGGATAAATTAAAACTGTGCTTATCCAACTTATAGTTGGCACCGGCTGAGAAACTCGTATTATTTCCAACATTTTCATTGTTAGATTTATTAAAGAAATATCCTATATTTAAATTTACTCCCAATTTCTTGCTCTGAAGTAATTGAGCGTTTCCTCCTATATTTATACCGACAGATTGATATCGATAGTCCTGCTGACCGTAAACACTGTAGCTCGAGCCGGCATTTAAGCCTAATTGTGATTGTATAAGTTGCAGACCATAATTGACTGAGATATTCAGATTGTCCCCGCCGGCCTGTTCCTTTGTGGCAGGGTTAAAATCTTTAAGATCTGTGAATGATACATTTGCGGAAGCTGTATGTTGCATGATAGTGGAAAATGAATGGTAAGAAGGCGATATTGAATAACTCAGCATCAATTGATTCATCCGTGCATTATCATTCAGCTGTATAGTGCCATCTTCCTGGTAAACATAGGCTGCATTTCCATTGAGATTAAGAACAAAACTCTTTCCTAGCCTTGTATTGATGCTCAGGTTACCGGAAGTAGCTTGAATTTCAGTCAATGCTTTACCTGATAAATTATTGTGCTGCCTATTTGCGACAGCTGAAATATTCATTTTATTCTTAAATAATTGGGTAGATAAGGTAGCGTTAATATTTTCAATATCATTGACTGTGTAGGGGATTCCTAATGACAGATAATCCGGCTCGACTCTGCGATAATTTATTCCGAAATGAAAATTATTGAGATTAAGACGCAGGCTTCCACGTCCGGAAAAGCTTAAGGTAGATGTGGGGTTTACTTCAGTCAAATAAGATAAAAACTGTGAAATCTCAGTATCCCCTATGGAATCTAAAGAGTTATAGAACATATTTCTGTTAAGTAAACTTGCTGCTATGTCGCCACTGAAAGTCAGTACTTTAAAGAAATTATAAGACCATGACAGACCCAATGCGGTATTTTCTTGGGGAGTAATGCCAAATTCCGGATTCAAGGGTGTCTCCAATGATTCAGGGTCATCAATAGCATGAAAAAAACTAAGGTGTGTATAATTTCCATTCTCCTCAAAGCCGATTTTGACTCCATATCCTTTTCGTGAAAACTGAGGTTCCAAGCGTTTATCAATTGTTGTATCGATAGTAATAGATTTATTTAAGCGTCCATAAAATGCTGCAAATCTAAATGCGCCCGGACTCAACTCTATCCCACCTCCTAGAAAAGTTTGTCCATCAAATATCAATGGCGAGAAGCTTATATGACGATAGCCTGCATGTACCTTTATCCATTTATAGGATGGGCTTATGCCAAATTGTGAATATGGTGTTGAATAGCTCCTACTATATTGACTTATTGAAAAGGACAAAGGGAGGGCAAGCCCGTAAATTGTCGGGGTAAGGTCACCATAAACATTCCATGACAATGGGGATCTATACATCTGAGATGAATTGGATGTAAAATAGTTCAAGCCTGCACCTATACCACCTGTAATGGTAAATGGTTCTATCTCTTTAATATTACTATAATCCTGGGCAACAATCGTGTGCCAGAGTGGAAAAAGCAAGATTATAGCGTATAAAATTATCCTTCTCATACAATGTTCTTATAAGCTTCCTTGCTCCATGTCAAGTTATATCCAGTCTGAAAACAAGAGCTTGATATGGGGCTTTACGTTCTCAAGCTCTATTTTAAATTTTTATTTTCCGTTGCCGGTATCTGGACAGCATCCTTAATTATTTCGCGGCTAACAGCAGTTTTATTCCTGAGCTTCCTTCCATCAATTAAATTTAAATATTTGTATTTGACTAGTCTTCTCGGATTACATCCATTCCGCAATGCATTGAAACCATTTGAATTCATAGTACTCGTCACCACATTAAAAGTCGTATCTCGCTGTACCTTTGTCCGTACAGGAGGTACTATAAAGTTTTGAGGTGATTTTATAAAGTGGCTAGGACGGCTCATAAACATTAACCAATTCATAGCTTAGATATTAAATTTACTTAACCGTATTAAATGTATAGTAGCTAATTCATTACTGAAGTTTCCCACATAAATTTTTCAATTGATCGGATTATGTTGAATTTTAGTT
>CAYTBT010000066.1:0-6917 GCA_964436125.1 uncultured Saprospiraceae bacterium
TTCAGTGTTCATCCTAAAAGGTTTTAAGTTTCAAAACGTTTTGGACAGGTGTGATATAAACAATCAATTAATAAATCAAGATGATTAATTGTTTGTGCCCTGTGCTGTATGTTCTTTGATGATTTTTCCGAGGCAATAGCATTATCAGGAATTTCGTCTTTAGTACAAGCTGTTAATAGCGTAAATCCAAGTATGAATAATAATAAATATTTCATAATAGTAATATTTTAAGTAATCCTACTTCTTTTTCTAGCTGTTTCAGATGCCAGCTGTAGTTAAGATTGAACTACAATGTATATATATATATATATATATATTCTGTAATTGCCAAGCAATTACAAGAAATATTTACAATATATAATTAGACAAATTTAAAATAGAGTATTTTTAATCAATTTATGCTGCAGATTTAGCTGATTGACCCATCACGATGAAGTAAAATAAAACGGTTTATGACTTGTATTATATCCTTCTTCAATGAAGGTAGCCAAAAGAGCGTTATATTCCATGTGTCTTTTTCTTAAACTATATGTCTTCTTAAATGCTTTATGTCTTACAGCGATTGTTACCCATTTGCGTAAGCTAAAACCTTATTCTTAAGCCCGATCTCAAGCTCAGAACACCCTTTCCCAGCCCCACTTAAACACGATAATCATGACGACAAGTATAATGAGTACCGTGCTGAAAGGCATATAAGTGAATGCGATAAAACGGAACCTGTCTATGAGAAACATAAAAGCCAGTACGATGAAGATGACGATGATTAAACCGGAAAGTTTCTTAAAACCAGGAATCAAATCAAAGTCCACATTCAAGCGTATCAGCCATAAAGTCAATATCATCGATAGCACCGGAACCACTTGGATGATGAGATCCATGTCAAGGATTGATTGACTCTCAAATAAGAAGAAGTACACCGTTAAAGTAATCGCAAATAGCGCTGGAATTACCGATAAATACACCATCGCCGAGTACAGATACTTCCACGGAGATAAATGGCCGGCATGTCGGCCCAATAAATAGGTGAGAAAAGCTGACAAGGGAATTGCCAGGTAATAAAACAGTACAATTTCCGGATGCTCATTTATAAGGCCGAATAAATCTCCTAATGTCATGCTTTTATGCTTAGAGATCTTCCATAAGCAGGGTAATCGGATCTTCAAGCATCTGCTTAACTTTTACCAGAAATGTAACCGAAGTGCTTCCGTCAATCACCCTGTGATCATAAGAAAGTGCGAGATACATCATCGGGCGTACAACAACTTCACCATCAACAGCAATCGGCCGTTGAACGATATTGTGCATACCGAGAATAGCCGATTGTGGCTTATTGAGTATCGGCGTACTCATCATCGAGCCGAATACGCCGCCATTGGTAATTGTAAATGTTCCACCGGACATTTCCTCTAGAGTAAGCTTGTTGTTACGCGCCTTCGTTGCAAGCTCTTTGATATCTTTCTCCACTTCAGCAAATGTCTTCGATTCAACATTTTTAACCGGTGGTACGACGAGTCCGTTATCCGTGGATATCGCTATGGAAATATCTGCATAATTGTGATAAATAAGTTCATTTCCATCGAGAATTGCATTGACATCAGGCATTTCCATGAGTGCTTTGGCACAAGCTTTCGCAAATAAGGACATAAAGCCAAGCTTTATACCGTTTTTCTCAACAAATCGCTCTTGATATTTCTTGCGCAATGCCATTACTTCTGATAAATCAACCTCATTAAAGGTTGTAAGCATAGCCGTTTCATTCTTGGCAGATACAAGACGCGATGCAATCGTACGGCGCATCCTACTCATCTTCTTTCGTGTCGTTTCTCTGCTGAAACTTACCGCACCTGCCTCAAAGATTTGGGTTTCTTTCTTCGGAGACTTCTCCTTCTTGGTACTTGATTCTTCACCCTTAGCCGGTTCAGGAGATCCTGCAGATTTCCCTTTGTCAAGGTAATTCTGTACATCTTCCTTGGTTATTCTTCCATCTTTCCCCGTGCCCTTAATGTCAGCTGCTTTAATGGAATTCTCTCTCATTAATTTGGCGGCAGCCGGTGAAGCAATATCGCCTTTATCATCGCTCTCTTCCTTCTCTTGTTCATCCGCTTTTGTCTCAGCCTTTTCCTCACTCTCAGCCTTAGTCTCAGGTTCTGTCTCAGTTTTCGCCTCATCCTCAGAGCCTTCGCCGGAGGGGACAGCAGATGTGTCCAGCTTGGCTACTACAGCACCGATTTCAAGGTCGTCTCCTTCTGATGCAACAAGAGAAATTTTCCCTGCAGCCTCCGAGGGGAATTCCAGCGTTGCTTTATCGGACTCAAATTCACAGATTATCTGATCCATTTTTACATAATCTCCGTCATCTACGAGCCAATCCGACAATGTTACTTCCGTTATCGATTCTCCGACCGATGGTACCTTAAGATCTATTACACTCATTTTTCAGCTTTTATGATTATTGTTGAACAAAATTAAAGGATTTTCACGATTCTAGGAGAAAATAAGTGAAAAATAACTCTTTTCCAGCCGCTCTATGTCCTTTATCTTAATTCTCAATAGAGATTCCCGTGAAATGTTGCTGTATTTCAGTTTAATTTCTCGTGACTCGTAACCCAAAACTTGTGGACAGAATCTGACTTAGAGCTCGTTGATTAAACTATATATCGCGGAATTTCCTGTGGTAATCTGGTCAGTAACTCATAGTTCAATAACTTACTCATATCGCCGAATGACGATACAGAAATCGTTACATTGCCTTGTTTCCCGATAAGCACAACCTCATCACCGCGCTGTACATTGGGAATATTGGTCACATCGACGAGCATCATATTCATATTCACCTTCCCCACAACACCCATACGCTGTCCCTTGATGAGTACGCGACCCGTATTGCTGAGTGATCTTGTATAGCCATGTGCATATCCTACCGGAACTACGGCGAGCTTTGTCGGGCGTTCAGCCATGAAGGAGTCCCCATAACCCGCAAATTCCCCCGGGTCCAGATATTTTAAGGTCATAACACTCGATTTCCAGCTGATAACACGCCTCAGTGGATCTTTTAAGCCGGTTGAAGGATCAAAATTCTGCACAAATGTCTCCTTATTGGGCCAGAAGCCATATTGCAAGATCCCTATGCGCGCCATATCCATCCGTGTTTCCGGAAAATTTAATACCGCGGCACTACAGGCGGTGTGAAGTCTTTTATATCTGATATTAGCTTCCGCAAATGTCTGCACGTATTGATTAAATCGCTTGATCTGATTTTTTATCCTATAGTGGTTTACAATGCTTTCTGCACCCGCATAATGAGTGCATATACCTTCTATCACAAGCTGATCTTTATTTTGCTTTATATAATTTATCAACTGTGGAAACTCCCCTTCTTCAAATCCCGTTCTGTGCATCCCCGTCTCGAGCTCTATATGTATCCTCGCTTTTTTACCGAGATCTGCTGCAATGCGACAGGAAATCTGAACTCTACCCATATCAAATACATAAAAGGATATATCGTTCTTTATCGCCCAGCCGATATCCTTATCGTCTATCCATCCCATAATCATGATTTCCGCCGGCGCTGAAAGGACATTGAGAAGCTCCTCTGCTTCGTGCTTCCCAAATACCGCAAAGTTGTTCTGACCGAGTTCTTGTAGAAGAGGCCCCATAACCGTGATGCCATGTCCGTAGGCATTGCCTTTTACGACACTGTAGTATTCTTCTCCATCTCCGAGTAAATTATCGATGAAATCGAGATTGGAACGCAAGGCAGACTTGTCTATTTCAATATAGGATGTATTTCCATTTTTTACGTACATATAGATCTTATTATTTCATAAAATAAAGAACTCCCTGAACTTATGAGTTCATCGTTGAAATCATAGCAGGGATCGTGCAGCGGGACGTGTTCTTCTCCACTACCTAAGCCAAACATCGCACCACTAAATTTCTCCGTAAACAATCCGAAATCTTCGCCCCAGGAAAAGGGAGTATCCCGCACTGCAGTGGATAAGCTCAGCTTATCCGCACAAGACTTTACAATATCAACCGCATCAGCATCGTTTTCAACAGCCCTGAATTCTTCACTCCATTTGACGGAAGTCGATAAATGATATTTCTGTGCTAGCCCTTCAATTTCTCTCTGAAACCAGACCTTTTTCTCATCAAGGCTCTTATTATTATTGCAACGAAGGGTGAAACCAAGGGATCCTGAATCCGGTGTAGTTCCAAAATTCTTCTTGGGTACATCTATATATATAGGTGTACAGAGAAAATAAGCTGTGGAATGAAGATCATAATCCTCAGTTGATTTTAGCTCTTGAAGGATCTCATTAATGAAAGGCACAGGCGAATAGGCATTCTGCGGCTCTGCAGCATGTGCTGATTTTCCCTGCACAGTTACATCACAGCTCACAACACTACAAGCAAATGTCTCGTAGCTCAATACTACTTGACTCGTGGGATAAGCCGGTAAATTATGCAAGGCAAATACATAATCACAATCGATGGTAAACTCAGGGGCGTGGATGACTTCTCGCGCACCTTGGCCATTTTCCTCGGCCGGTTGAAAGAGGAGATAAACCGTTCCATGACCGGGAAAACGGTCATTTAAAAGCATTGCCAGCCTATATAGGATAGATGTGTGGCCATCATGACCGCATTTATGTCCTATTCCTTCATAAATAGATTTATATGATGCATCAATATCGTCGGTGATGGGCAGCGCATCAATATCGCCGCGAATAAGTACAGTAGGACCCGATTCAGTAGATGAAAATTCTGCGAGCAGTCCCCTTTCCCCCAATGGTAGAATTTTACAATTCTCAAGTGGTGATAGTACAGCTTTGATTTTTCTCGTTGTTTCTATTTCCTCACCCGAGAGTTCAGGGTATTTATGTAAGTTATGTCGGAAGTCGATAGCTTTCCGTAGAGAATTATCCATGCCTTTATTAATTGAAAGCCTATATTATAAATTAATCTGCAGAATACAAAAAGTAGTCTTCCTTCAGAGCCTCATGCAAGTATCTCGTACTTAAAATAAGGCTTTTTATACTTGTTCAAGGGGATTTGTAAATATTTTTAGGGAATTATTCGCTTTCAACACTTTAGTACCGTACTTTTAAGCACTTAGATGAAATAAAGCAAAGCAATGCAAGAATATTTTAAAAAATATAGAGAGAATACGATAGGGATAGATACAGAAGTTATCACTCCTTATGGAACTAAGCCCTTGATATATAGTGACTGGACAGCCTCGGGCCGATTGTACAGACCTATCGAAGAACGGATTATTAATGAAATAGGTCCCTATACCGCCAATACGCATTCCGATTCCTCATACACGGGAAGTTTAATGACACAACTGTACCTTGACTCCAAGAAAATTATCAAGGATCATATCAATGCTTCAGCCAAAGATGCGATTATTTATTGCGGCTCGGGCATGACAGGTGCGATAAATAAACTTCAACGGATGATGGGCTTGAGGGTTCCAGCTTCCGCAAATGATTACTATAAGGTTCAGATGGTAGAGCGTGATAAACGGCCTATAGTCTTCGTCTCTCACATGGAACACCATTCCAATCACACCAGCTGGCTTGAAACTGTTGCAGATGTGAAGGTAATTGATCATATCGATGCAGGGACAATCGATTTAGAAGACCTGGAAGCACAATTGAAGCAATATGAGAACAGACCACTTAAGATAGTTTCCGTTACTGCATGTAGTAATGTAACAGGCATAACTTCACCCATCCATGAAATATCTCGTATTGCACATAAACATGGAGCATATTTCTTTGCCGATTATGCATGTTCAGGGCCGTATGTCGATATTGACATGCATCCGGATGACTCAACTGCAATAGATGCGGTCTTCTTGTCGCCACATAAATTTCTAGGAGGGCCGGGAACACCGGGGATTGCAGTATTTAATACAGACTTATATCACAGTAAAGTTCCCGATAATCCCGGCGGTGGTACAGTTCTCTACACCAATCCTTGGAACGAGCATGAATACTATGAAGATATTGAAGTCAGGGAAGACGGAGGAACGCCGCCTTTCATGCAGGGAATAAAGGCCGGCCTCGCAGTAAAACTGAAAGAGGAAATAGGGACTGAGAATATATTGCAACGAGAAGATGAAATACGAGATATAGTTATCAGTAGGTTTAAAGAAATGGAGAAAGTGAAACTTCTCGGTAGAAGATATGAAGAAAGGATGGGGGTTTACTCCTTCTATATTCCCGGATTACATTATAATCTTGGCGTTCAACTATTGAATGATCTATATGGAATTCAGATGCGAGGCGGCTGTGCATGTGCCGGTACTTATGGACATGTATTGTTGAAGATTAACCATGATAAATCGCATGAATATCTAGAACATATCCTACGGGGTGAATTATATAAGCGACCTGGCTGGATACGATTGTCTATACATCCTATAATGACCGATGATGAGATTTACTATATTATGGATGCTATAGAAGAAATTTCCAATTCCTACGATCAATATGAATCAGATTATATCATGGATAAGAGGCATGCGACCTTCAAGCACCGATCTTTTTCCAGAAAAGATGTCGATAGGCATATAAGAAGCATTTATAAAGAAAGTATGGAATTGATATAGCAAGTGATAGGTGAGAATTGAGTAAAAAACACGAAGTGAAAAAAAACTTTCAAAAAAAAATACCTGCTACGATGCCTATTTTTAGCTAGTTTCAAGAACTGAAGAAAAAATATTTAAATAAATACCTGAAAAAGCTTGCAGGGAATCAATTAAGCTTATACATTTGCACTCGCTTTTAAAGCAAGCGAATTTAATCAGAAATACTGATTGAAAGAAAGTTTTCATCAATGGATGGAAGCAAAAGAGATTGACAATACAAGAAGACAGAGCGGACCAACAGAAAGAGTACGGGAAA
>CAYTBT010000067.1:0-6514 GCA_964436125.1 uncultured Saprospiraceae bacterium
CTTGTCTTCTGTGGCTTTTGCACTTCCTTTTGCATTTCTATTGCATGGTTTGGGTTAATAGAGTGAAACTAAGTTGAAAAGGTTACATTCCTAGTGCTCAAAATCCGGGAAATAAGTGATTTTACATGGATGTTATCCCACAGTCATTCCGACTTGCAGCCATAAGTAAAGGTTGCAGAGAAATAAATGGCGGTGTATGAAGAGCTTAACCTTTCTCGAGAAGCCTCAGGTCTTGACAATTTGTGAGGGCAATAGAAATCCATTACCTTTGACTTGGGTCAAATGAATATTTAATGCTTTAAACCTTACATTACATGAAGAAGCTATCTTTTCTTTCTCTGATTATTGCAACAATGACGATAATACTTGCCTGTGGCAATCAAAATTCACCGGAATCAAAGAATCCAGAAACGAATAAAAATAATAAGATGAGTTCAATACAGAAGAAAATAGACGCTTATGCACGCGTTGAGCTTACTACAGATTTATCCAAGCTTACCGAGAACCAGAAGAAAATGATTCCTCTCTTAATTAAGGCGTCAAAAGTGATGAACGACTTGTACGAGTACCAGACTTATGGAGATCTAGATAGCTTGATGAAAACAATTGACAATGAAGCGGTGCGCGAGTATGTTAAAATTAATGTCGGACCATGGGATAGGTTGAGAAACGATGAACCATTTGTAGAGGGAGTAGGCCCTAAGCCGGCAGGCGCCAATTTTTATCCGACTGATATGAGCAAAGAGGAATTTGCGGAAGCTGATGTGAAAGATAAGGCAAGTTTATACACATTCGTGCGGAGAGATAAAGATGGAAAGCTTTACACGATTCCCTACAATGAAAAATTTGCCGATCAACTGAAAAAAGCAGCTGATTATCTCCGTGAAGCTGCCAAGTATGCTGAAACGGATGGCTTGAAAAAATACTTGCAGTTGCGTGCCGATGCGCTTTTGACTGATGAGTTTCAGAAGAGTGACCTGGCATGGCTGGAAATGAAAGACAATACTGTCGGAATCGTTATCGGCCCTATTGAGACATACGAGGATCATTTATTTGGCTACAAAGCGTCCTATGAGGCTTATGTCCTTGTCAAGGATAAGGAATGGAGCCAGCGATTGGCAAAATTTGCGGCATTTCTTCCGGAATTACAGCACAAATTACCCGTACCGGAGGATTATAAGCAGGAAAAACCAGGTTCAGATGCAGATCTGAATGCTTATGACGTGATTTATTATGCCGGGCAGGCCAATGCCGGTGGAAAGACGATTGCGATAAACTTGCCCAATGACGAGGAAGTGCAATTAATGAAAGGGACGCGACGATTGCAATTAAAGAATGTGATGCGCTTAAAATTTGATAAGATTCTGGTACCTATATCTGAGATATTAATTACGCCGGAACAGAGGAAATACGTGAGCTTTGATGCCTTCTTTGCCAATACGATGTTCCACGAGGTTGCGCATGGTCTGGGAATCAAGAATACGATAAATGGGAAGGGCACGGTGCGTAAAGCATTGAAGGAACACGCTTCTGCACTTGAAGAAGGAAAGGCGGATATTCTCGGTTTGTATATGGTTGAACAGTTATTGCAGAAAGGTGAACTAGATGGAGGTATCAAGGAGTATTATGTGACATTTATTGCAAGTATATTCCGGTCCGTGAGATTCGGGGCGGGCGATGCACACGGAATCGCCAATATGATTCGCTTTAATTACTTTAAAGAGCAGGGAGCATTTGAACGACTTGAGGATGGCACGTACAAAATAAATTTTGAGAAAACACATGATGCCGTAGAGAGCCTGTCACGACTTATCTTAACGCTTCAAGGAGATGGCGCTTATGAAAAAGTTGCAGAGCTAGTAGAGCAGAAAGGAAAAATCGGTGAGCAGCTTCAGAGTGATCTGAATAGATTGAAAGAAGCACAGATACCGATTGATATTGTATTTGACCAGGGAATGGATGTCTTGGGGCTCTAAGAGCTGAAATCAATAGGATTTACGCATTTCAACTTACGTTTTATTCTTTTCAATCTGGGCATGGGAAATTGTGGTAGATATTTATTCATATTTTATTTATCCACATAATGTGTATTAATCAAGGAGAGGAAATACAACAATCAACATAAGTTGAGTTTGTTAGCTTTTAAGCTATACAACTACATTAAACGATGTATTGCATAGAAGTCTAAAGCAATCAAGAAATATAAGTAAGGGCGCTTTTGTATGTATTTGGGCATAATAATGTATAATAATACTGCAAGCTTACTTATCGTAAATTTTTATTAATATATTGTGAGAGAACTTATCCTGTTTAATTCTGCATGAATGATACAACGCAGAGATAAATACGGCTAAGAAGCTCTTTATTAAACGTATAAAAGACAAAAGGATGAAAGGAAGGAACTTCAGAGTAGGAAGCGTATTGCTCATATCGATTTTATTTATTGGCCTGATTTCCTCATGCTCCAAGCGAGCAGGAGAGGGCGGCCTAGCAAGTATTTCAGGAAAGGTATATGCCAGAGATTATGATAAAGATGGCGATCTTGAGGCAGAAGGTTACATAGGTGATGTAAAAGTATATATCCGCGTTGCCGGCAGTGATGTGCAACTTGATGATATAGATACCAATTACGATGGGACATACTCTTTTCCATTCTTACGTAAAGGAGAGTATGAAGTATGGGTTTTCAGCGATTGTGATGATTGTCTTGATGGAACAGAGGCAATAGTACAGAAAGTAAGCATCGAAGACCGTAAAGCAGAAATCGTGCTTCCGGATTTTGAAATAAAAATATAAAGCCTGGACCTATGAGAGAAGCACACGTTAAGAATTTACTGGGAGAACTAGATCCTATTTCACTGGATGAAATGGACGGAGTGAAGTTGTTGAATAGGATTGACACGAAGTATGTCATACCATTTCGATACTTTGAGAAGCTGATGGAGATGCTAGGTGATAGGTACTATATCTTAGATATGGACGGGAAACGCATTTTTAAATATGTAACGACCTATTTTGACACCTTGGATTTTCAATTTTACCGCGACCATCACGACAAGAAGCTTACGCGCTTAAAAGTGAGAAGTCGGACTTATGCGGATACCGATGTTCATTACTTTGAGATAAAGCGGAAATATAATCATAGGACCAAGAAGTATCGTGAGATGCTTACACAAGAGCAGGGCGAATTAACCGAGGAGCAGCGTGAAAAAATTCAGAAATATTATCAACGCATAAGTCCCTATTACACGGAAGACTTTGCTCGATCCGAGGAGGTAGCGGATTCCCTTGTCCCGGCATTGATTACTTCCTTCTGTCGGATAACACTTGTGAACAAGGAAAAGACAGAGCGATGTACAATTGATCTTGACCTGAGTTTTATCAACCCGGATGTGCCGGATGAGGAGATAAAGATGGACGAAATTGTAATCATAGAAGTTAAGCAATCTCAATCATCGACTTCTCAAGGAATTGCAGCATCATTGAACAAGCATGGAATTGAGCCATTCAGTATAAGTAAATATGTCCTTGGGATAATCAATACACAGGAAAATGTGCCACACGAGGCATTTGATTATTTACTGGATAAGGTTGAGGAATTGAGAGAACTACAAAAGCAAAAAGTATGAAGAAGCGACGGCTTATAATTACGGGATTTTTCTTATTTCTGTTCTTTATAAGTGCTTTTCCGGCATTTTCACAGTTGTTGAATCAGTTATTTTTACAAGACCCGACCAATACCAAGGATGTAACGGATGTTGCTTTTCAGGTGGAGCGCTTTGGGATTCGGTTCAGTATTAATATTATAGCAGTAATAATTCTGGCGCGATTTATCTATTTTAAACGACATCACAACAGGGACTTTGTCTTTACTTTTATCTTGTTTAACTGTATTAACTTTCTCATCTGTTTCTTGCTGAGTAATGCAGATCTGGGAATCGGCTTTGCCTTTGGACTCTTTGCGATATTTTCCATAATGCGGTATCGTACGGAGACCTTGCCTGTGAAGGAAATGGGTTATCTATTTATGAGTGTGGCAATGGGCCTGATGAATTCTCTTGCCATTGCCGGTTGGATAGTATTGGTTGCTATCAATGTATTTATCCTATTACTGGCATTGATCCTCGATAGTTCAACTACGGTAACTTATTCCTATGATGATTCCAAACAGATTAAAAAGAACTCCAAGAAAATTAAAAAACTCCTTGCTCAACTCAGTGAAACCGGAGCGGAAGAAATGTTCTATGAGAATCAGAAGAAAGCTGATTCGGTGCAAGATGACCGAGAGGAAAACGTTCAGCGCATTATTTATGAGAAAATCAGCCTCATAAAACCTGAACATCGGGATGAAATGATCCAAGATATACGAGAGCGTACCGGATTGCCGGTAAAATCAGTAGATATTATAAAGATTGATCTCCGAGATGAGCAAGCTGAAATACAAGTTCACTATTGATGACAATTTAATTATAGCATAAACTATTAATTGATTGCTTTTCATGTATATTGGGGCAGAATTAATGACTTAATAGGAGAAAATATTGCGATTATGGCAGGTGGAATAAAAAGATACAGTGGTACAATGAATATTGCTAGGTATAGCTTCAATATTCTTTTATGCATATTCTTGTTTGCTACGTATGGAAAAGCTCAGTATCTCGACGATATCGAAACGCGGACGAGCGTTTCCCTGGGTGGAGATATAATGGAAGATTGGTCTATTCAAGGGACCTATTACCTTTATCTCGATAATATGTCAAGTCACTTCTCCAAGTCCTTGTTCAGCGTGGAAACTGAATACAAGGTCAATAAATGGTTTGAGCCGGGCATCGAATATCGTTTTGGAACCAATTACGTAGAAGATTATCACGATTTCAGACTCTATGCAACCTTTGATCACGACTTGTTCTCCGATCGATGGAAAATTGAGTATCGACCGATGTTTCAGCGGGAATACGAGTCATTTGATAAGGAATACCTTTCCATGCATCCCGCCGATACATATCTCCGCTTAAGATTGACAGTGAGTTATGATCTTACCAATTCGATTAAACTCTTTGCTTTTACAGAAAACTATAGGGAACTTGAAGAAAAAGCACTTAAATTTCACCAGGAGAAGAGTGCCGTGGGAGCGGAATTTGAACTCGGTGAGAGGAGTGAATTGGAATTGAGACTTACCTTAAAGAATAAGACTAAAAGTAGGAATATAGGGCGCATCGCAATAAATTATTCCTATGAAATTAAGCCCAAGGAGAAGCCTACTGTCAAGCAATAATACATTCATTTTGCCTTGCTGAAAGCACTGAATCCCCTTGTTCTTTGTGCCGAAACTCAATGCCTTTAAATGTTATTCCGCCACCGCATTGCCGATGTATAACTGATATTAGCTTCCGCAAATGATTGATAGAGATATTATTCCTTTCTCGACTATTTATATTCTTTCTCGTGATAGGTGAAAATACGGCGTGAATGCAGACCGACTGGGATTATATTCAGTCTTTACGACTTATTCCTGTTTTCACCATATTTCAAGACTCAGGAGCTATGAATATTATAAATATCTATAAATCAATTATTTATGATAAAATAATTTCAATTCTTGGTATCCCGAAGAGAAATCTAAACCATGAATGTCTTGTATTTCTCTAGTAACAAATCTGTTTTGACTTCATTTTATACCACTTGTTGTGTGGAATATTTTTAGCAGAATTCCACAAGATAAATCATAAATTTTGGTCAATAATCTCGCCAAGTGAAGTTTATGTTCACTCAATACCAAGGGCTTCACATTTTATATACTCAATATTCCACCCATGGCTTTGTATTTTAAGACTTTCACGTGTCTGCCGTAGAAGGAGTCCTCTTTGCACTATTTTCAGTAGTTACATGAGGAACTTCATGAACTGATTAAGGAAACAAAAGCAGTGGAATGATATCCGCACCGTTAGAGCTTGCAAAATTGGAAGCTTCACCAGCGATAGCTTGTTCGCCAAGCGGAATTGCGGTGATCTCGGTGTTCAGGCCTTAGAAGGAGCAAGACAAAATAGAAAAGAGGAAAGAACCGCAGGAATCAATTACTGAACACCGAGTCACAAAAGCATGAAGCGATAAGGCGAATCAACGGTTTCATCCGCCGAGGCGGATGAAAATCGCCTATGAAGCTTCCTAGATTTTTGCGCCACTTTTCATCAATGGAAAAGTGGCAAAAGAAAAAATGGGTGTCCCAATGGTGAAAACAGAAGGTGTTATTCCTTTCTCGACTATTTATATTCTTTCTCGTGATAGGTGAAAATACATCGGAGATGTAGGCCGACTGGGATTATATTCAGTCTTTAGGACTTATTTTTTATTTTACTGCTTATTATCGCGCTAGATTGTGCCTCAGAAGGAATCCGGAAATTTATGCTTCTTATGTACCCAAATCATGCAATAGAAATTGAAGATAAGCACAAAATCCTGTGAATACAAGCACTTGCTCGAATTTGGTTCTCACCATGACTGAATGAAGTCTCGG
>CAYTBT010000068.1:0-6477 GCA_964436125.1 uncultured Saprospiraceae bacterium
TCTTCTGTGGCTTTTGCACTTCCTTTTGCATTTCTATTGCACGTTTTGGGTAATATTATATATCTAGCTGCAATTGCAGCGGCCGGCAAAAGTATATCAGAGCAGATTGTTTTCATAATATGAATGGGATTAAATCTATAGAATGTAGAGAGAAGTAGATAAAAGCATGGATGAAATAGAAGTAAGCAATGCTTCTACAGGGAGCATAGCGAATTTTTAACTTAACTTGTATAAAATGATTTATTATGTGTGATTATCAATAAAATATACTCCGATGATTTTTTGTACTTTTGCCTCTTAATATTTTCGTTGCAATGGGTAATAATAGTTCATACTGGTGGAAATCTCTCTTTATTCTCCTGCTTGCAACGGGATTTTTCCTTCTTTTTAAGTCTGTATTCCCGGATCAGCTATTCCCGGAACATAAACCGAGCAATACGGAGAATGTCGTGGTTGATGAATGGGCGCAACTAGCCAAAAAGAATACTCCCGATAGCACTATTGCAGGCCTTGATACTTTATTGATAGATAGTTCTTCTCAATACGGGATAGAAAAGGATAGTATTGATAGCTTGTCAATAGCAGGAGCAATGACAATGGATACGGTGATAGGTGATAATTACCTTGAATATTTCTATAAACAACTTATAAAACTAGAGAATAAACCAGATGCGACAAAAGTAAGAATTGCATATTTCGGGGATTCTATGACAGATGGAGATAGGATAGTAAAAACAGTGAGGAAGCTCCTACAGCATAGATTCGGTGGAGTAGGAGTAGGATTTGTTCAGATAAGCTCAGAATCCGCTCGATCAAGGGGCAGTATTACACATCGATTTTCAGAGAATTGGACAGAGTATGCTTTTATGAATAGATATGAAGAGTATCATCCATTCGGCGTCCATGGGCATGTCTATTATGCCGATGATTCTATTCCCAGTTATGTTAAATTCAGCACCGGTATCCTCGCACAGGATAAATATCTGCACAATCCGGTATTGATCTATGGCAAAGCCCAAGACAGCTTGGCTTATGTGCGCTTTATTAAGGATAATGACACAAGTGATATTTCATTGAAGCCGGATAAACTTGTGAATACTCAAGTCCTTTATCCCGGTAAATTGCTTAGCTTTAAGATAGAATTCATGCATCCGGATTCTATCCCTTTTTACGGGGTGGATTTTAATGGACAGCATGGCATCCAAGTCGATAACTATTCCAAGCGGGGGAATTCGGGTTTGCCATTGACACAACTGAATATCAATCTTATGCATGCTTTTCAGCAATATTTCAGCTATGATCTCATAATTCTGCACTATGGTACCAATGTATTGAACGAAAGCGCAACTTCTTACGCCTGGTACGGACGCGGGATGAATCGGGTTATCCGACACTTGCGCAAGGCCTTTCCACAGACTTCAATTCTATTAATCTCGGCAGCAGATAAAGCAACAAAGTACGGTACAGAGATGAAAACCGATACAACCTTACATCTTTTACTCGATGTTCAACGAGATGTTGCCACAAATGGTGAAACGGGATTTATTAATCTATTCCGGGCAATGGGTGGTAAAGGAAGCATGGTGCGCTGGGTGGAACAAGAACCCAAGATGGCCAATCCCGATTACACACACTTCAATTATACCGGTGCACAGAAAATTGCTCATTTAATCTATGAAGAAATCATGGATGGCTATTCTGTGTTCAAGAGCACTCAGCAGCAAGAGAAAAAGCAAATAAAACAAGAGAATTACATGAAAACGGATGTGCCTTATAAAGCTAATAATGAAGAAAATGATACGATACAGTAGCATATTGATAGGCGTCCTATGTCTATGTTATAATAGTCTAGCAACGCAAGTGAATATGAGAGAGGACATTGATACAATCGGACAAGACTCCGTGGGAATTGACACGCTTCTGCTGGAAGGGAATGTGCCTATCGTTAATGCAGATGTATTGAATCCAGTATTCAGAAAACTGCAGCTCCTTCAAGAGAATGGTGACAGAAAAGTGCGTATGGTTCAGATAGGGGACTCGCATATCCAAGCTGGATGGATGACAGGAGAAATCAGGAAATGGCTCCAGGCGACGTTTGGGAATGCAGGCCTTGGATTTGTTTTCCCCCTTCGGCTCGCGCAGAGCAATGGGATTGATGCAATAAGGTGCACATCAACGGCACGCTGGATAGGAAAAAGAAATATATTTGCCGAAAGGCAGGATCCGGTAGGTCTCAGCGGATTCAGTCTTACGACAAATAAGGAGAACTGTGCTATTAGGCTCCGTATTGAGGATGAGAGATATGCCTTCAATACGATTAAATTGTTTACTCCACACGATCAGCAGATGTTTGTTTTAGCTAAGGCATTAAGACCGATTGATATGGATAAGCATCGCATTGTGAAGAAGGTACATTGCGTGCGCAGCGGAGAAACGCTTTCTCATATTTCGCGGAAATACGGTGTGAGCGTGCGGGAGATTAAAGCAGCAAATAACCTGCATTCATCGCTGATTCACGTCGGAGATAAGCTTTACATACCTATGCGAATGAAAAGTCCGGAGCCGCTCGACAGAGAAGACTTTGATATCTTGCCGATGCTTGATACGGCCGGTTATTATAGCTATACTTCACCGAGGAAGATGACTACTATCTGGCTACTTCCACAAGAAGGTCTAGAGAAATATGCCTTAAATGGCATTGTGCTGGAAAACGACTCCGCCGGCATAATTTTCGGTGGAATAGGGGTGAATGGCGCACGATTTTACGATTATAATCAGACGCCACTCTTCTTTACGCAACTACAGAAATTAAAGCCCGATTTAATTGTGATGTCCCTCGGCACCAATGAAGCTTATTATCACAGTTCTGTGGATGATTATTTCACACAGATAAGGATTTTTACGGATGCTGTGCGCAAGAAATTGCCTGATGCGGTACTGCTTTTCACGACGCCGCCGCCATTTCTGTACGATGGTAGGCATCCGAGCAAACTCGCAGCGGAATACGCCGAGCGACTAGTTGAAATAGCAGATGAAATGCATATCGCTGTATGGAATTTGCACGAGGCGCTAGGTGGGAATGCGGGTATTGCTGAAAATGATACCCACGGATTGGTCGCACGGGATCACATCCATTTTACAGAAGCCGGTTATCGATATAGTGGAAGACGCTTTGTCGATGCCTTTATGCGTGCATATTCTTTTTATCTATATAAAATGCGATAATTGAGTGAATTAATGTCATATCTGCCGACTATGCAGCAATGGGAAAGCTGGTTTACTTATAGTTCTGACAGCCCATTGCTCTTTAATTCCGGATTATTTCTCGGTCTGTTTATTGCATTTTATGCAGGCTATATTCTATTGAGAAAAAAATTCAGGATCAGACTTCTCTATGTCGCTGCTTTTTCAATCTTTTTCTATTACAAGACGAGTGGGATATTTTTTCTCTTGCTGATAGGAACGACAATTCTTGATTTTATCCTCGCCAATATCCTTTACAAGGAATCGCGGAAGAATATGCGGATTCTATACCTGACGATAAGCATTGTCAGTAATCTCGGTATCCTCGCTTATTTTAAATATACCGATTTTATAATTGTAAGCCTCAATTCCCTTACCGGTACGGATTTTAAACTTCAGGGCATCTTCCTTCCCGTAGGTATTTCCTTTTTTACCTTTCAATCGATAAGCTATATCATTGAGATTTATCGGAAAGAAATAGAACCTGCCCGGAATTATCTGGATTACGTGTTTTATATCTCCTTTTTTCCACAGCTCGTCGCCGGTCCGATTGTCCGCGCTAAGGATTTTATTCCGCAGATATACAGTAAACTATGTCTCACAGAAGCCCAGGTCAATGAAGGCTTGCTTCTCATCGTAGGTGGCTTGATTAAGAAAGCCGTTATCTCAGATTATATTTCCGTGAGCTTTGTCGATCGGGTATTTGCGACGCCGGATTTATATTCACCACTGGAGAATCTGCTCGCGACCTATGGCTATGCCATTCAGATTTATTGCGATTTTTCCGGTTATTCCGATATGGCTATAGGCCTAGCTCTATTGCTCGGGTTTCGCTTGCCGATGAACTTTAATGTGCCCTATCAATCGGCTTCAATTACTGAGTTCTGGCGCAGATGGCATATATCACTCTCGACCTGGTTGAAAGATTTCTTGTACATTTCAACCGGTGGGAATAGGAACGGCTCAATAGCAGGATATCTCTTCCCGAGTATCTTTTTTATCGGCATTTTATGGTGGGGCATCAGCTACTGGGACAGGAGTCACATTCCCCTGTATATAGCCGGAGGAAGCACATTGGCTTTTGTCGCTATAATTGTATTTGCGCGGAAAAAGCAGAAGGCACTATTTACCAATTTTAACCTCATGACAACGATGCTTCTCGGAGGATTATGGCATGGTGCAGCATTGAAGTTTATTATCTGGGGAGCATTGCACGGGCTCGCGCTGGCTGTTCATAAGTTTTATCTGACTATGCTTCCGCAAATGTCAAATACGTCTCCTTGGGCTAAGCGGATATGGCATGGCATATCGGTAATTGTGACTTTTCACTTCGTCTCATTTTGCTGGATATTTTTTCGGGCTAAGGATTTCAGTGTTGCATTGAATATCATAAGGAATATCTCCGATCTGAGCTTGGCGATAGATAAATGGATGGCAATATTTGCCGGCTATCGCTATGTATTTCTCCTCATAACAATAGCTTTTATCTGGCACTTTTTACCGCAGAAATGGATTAAAACGATGCAGAAAAGCTTTGATAGATTGCCTTTGGTCGGTAAAGCAGCATTTGTCGGTCTTTCTTTCTGGCTGGTGATAGCCGTAGCAACAACGGGCCCACAACCCTTTATTTATTTCCAGTTTTAGTTGTTGTGATTTGTAAAGGCGTAAAGTTGTAAAGTCGTAAAGGCGTAAAGTTGTAAAGTTGTAAAGTCGTAGAGGCGGACGGTCGTTCGCCTATTTTTATTATTAAATGTCTTTTGACATAGTGTCAAGCCTTTCTGGATAATCCGGAGCATATTGACCCACCAAATCCGGACCATAAACCGATAGAAAAATCAGGAAATTATAGAAATCTACCTGACAATCCGTCGGATGCTGACCCACCCTGCAGAAAGATGGGCAAAATAGGGATAAATGAACCGGAATTGCGGCTTTTTTGTGAAAAATTCACAGAGCTTTCAAGTTTCAAAATATCTGAATTTTAAGATTTCCGGTTTTGTAGATTTAGGAATTATCAAATGATTGCTTATGCAGCAGATTAAAGCTATGGCTTGTGTATATACTCTTTTCTTTTTAAATCAAATTTTATTCTCCTGTTTTTTCTGGTATTATTTCAACTCCCCATTTTGGGATTAGAATAAATTCTTCAAACTTTCCTGAATATTCTTGAAAATCATAGTGCAACATACTACCTATTCTAAAATAAACAATAGGGTTCTTGATGTTTTTAGCTTTTGGGATTTCTATTTTACACTGAGGGTTTGATTCTGGATCCACATCTTGTGCTTCAGGATAATACCAGTCAAAACCAATAAAAATCCCCTTCTTTGGAAATGTTATATTATATCTAGAGACATCAATTTTGTTCTTAAATCTGTTTTCACTTAAAACCATTGAAGGGATAAGCAAATCTCTTCCTAATTTATTGCTGGAATCAACTGAAAAGATTCTAATCCTGAAGAAGAGATGTTTACAATTAGTCTTAATAGGCATAATAAGATACTTAATCTTGCCTATAGAATTAACATCATTTTTGATAAGGGTCAATAGTGAACCTCTCCTAAAGTTTTTGTTATAACTTATTTTTACATCACTGGTAAAAATTTGAAAATTATTTACGGGTCCAATTGTCCGTGTTTTAATATTTTTATCGGAAGAATTAACAATAATTCCCTTAAGATTATAGGTTTTTGCTCGTAATTTGATAGTATCTACCTTACCGCTTATACTTATGTTTTTGGGATAATAACCTACACGACTTATGATACAAGTACAAGTCGTATCAGGTTTAAAATATCCATTCAAATTTCCATTGTAGAACGTGCTTCCACAATTTACACTATAAAAAGGTATAGCTTCTTTGGATATTGAATCAATAACTAATATAGGGTTTTCTTGTGCATACCCTATATTAGCTATTGAAAGCAATGAAATTATAAAAATAAACGCTCTTTTAACAATTGCATGGGTCATCATCTACATAATCATCAGTTGTAAAAAGTTTGAAAAAACCATTGAAAAGGCTTACATGTTTTCGGCAAAATCTATAATGAAAACAAAGTGTATGTGGATCTCCATCATCACCTTGACAAGGATTGCATTCTTCCTCAACACATATAAAGCACCAACCGGCAACATTAATACTATCAACGTTAAGCGATTCATTTAAGTACCACTCCCACACCTGTCCAAAACGTTTAAAAATGTGACATGATTTTCCCTATATTAGGGGGA
>CAYTBT010000069.1:0-5609 GCA_964436125.1 uncultured Saprospiraceae bacterium
CCCCTAATATAGGGAAAATCATGTCACATTTTTAAACGTTTTGGACAGGTGTGATCGATATTGATTTTTCAGTAGGATAGACAATATCAATCGATTGAATAATTTCAGTTAAAATACTCAAAGCGATATTTGTAGGTAATCCAAAGCCCGATGAACGCGTAGCAACGACCATAAATTCGAGTAGATTTTTAGAAGTCGTGAATAAATGGAAATCAGGATTATTCAATAGGCTTCGCGCCCTATCGTAAAATAAAGAATCTTCATCTATACTGTAAATAAGAACATTGGTGTCAACAAGAACCTTAGTCATGAGCAATGGTTCTTATGTTCTTTGCATCTAATTTGCCCTTCAGACTAAGTGAGCTAATAGATGTTTTCCCTTTTTTGTTCATTTTTACGCTTGTAAGGTAGAGATATACCATTTCAAGCTCACCTGTGGTAAGTTGCTCTATTTCTTTTTTCACTTTCTCCTTAATAGTCATAAGCACAAATTATCAACTTTTACCTCAAAAATCAAATTCTTGCAGATTCCCATTATATAAATTAGTTTTCTTCAATAATAGTTCCACATACTAGTATTTACGAACTTTACCTTAGATAATTCCCGCAACTCATGATATAATTATACACACTTCGCGAGAAGAGTTTTGTTATAGTACCTTAGCTTCTCAACCCCCAAAAATCCGCAACAATCCCTCACAATCCATACACCAATCAAAAATTCATTGATCCCTGACCCCTGATCCCTGAATCCTGACCCCTCGTATGTTAGCACATAAGTACACAAGAAGGTCGACCTCAGCGAGGTTGCATTACGACCTTATGAAGCCTCTGCATCTTTGATCCTAAGGTCTAAAACTTTGAAAGAAGGTCTTCGGAACTCGCGAAACGACCATTTCTAAAATCTTCTTCTGCCTGATCAATGCGGGCCTTTAATTCTTCTTGTGTAAAAGGTGTAAATCCTTGTTCGGACTTGGTGAGTTTTTTCAAGAGTTTCTCAAAATAGATAACCCAGTCCTCATTGTTTAACACGACGGAAACCTTAATAAATGTCAAATTTCTCTGAGATATCTCGATATAACCAATTTTTCACTACCCAATCTTGTCATAGATACACAAAAGGCACTATTAAGTTCGCCTTGTGATGAATGATTGCTGAATCATAATGTTGTGATGGGGCCAAGCCAATACAAAATATCTTGAGAGGTAGTAACATTTTAAAGAAGGAATGAAAATCATTATCAGTTAAAGTATTTATTCTATGAGCACATTTACTTCATCTGATTTTGGCGAACGGAGCTTGTCCTCATTCTGTTGCACTTCTATTCTGTATTTGTATTCCTGTCCTTTTTCTACCTGCCTGTCCACATAATTTCTCGAGTCATGTGCGACAGACGTTCTCATACGATATGGTCCGTCACCTTCTGCTCGATATATTATAAAAAAGTGTTCTTCACCATCCAATCTGTAATCCCAGCTCAATTCCACTTGCCCTTCCTTCTGTGAAATAGCTTTAAAATTTTCGACAGAGGGAAGAAGGGCTGATTTGCGATTATTTAAGCCTATAGGAAAAGAAAATTTAGATAGCAATCCGGTACTATCAACCGATCGGGCCATATAGACATAATCGGTATTAAATTGTGCTGTTGTGTCAACATAAGTAAAGTATTGACTATTAAGGTTTTTATGTATTAAATTGACCTTCGGTGAATTTTTATCCCCCTTGATAAATCTATATATCTCATATCCCCATACCCCTTCACTGCTACTCCCTATCCAGTCAATAACTATCTTATCATTTTGGATATAAATTTTTTCCGGAACAGGAGGAGAAGGGGGAACAAGGATTGGCTTATAAATTGTAAAGGCATTGGATAGTTCAGATTGATTTCTGTTTCGATCGACGGCAGCTACTTTAAAATACAGTTCACTATCCAGTGATGTGGTAGAAACCTGATGTATTAAATAATTCTTATTAATTACATACGGAGTAATTATATTGTAGGGACCATTTTTATCATAAGTCAAGAAAACTCTGTATCCGGACAAATCTTCTTCCTGATTTTCATCCCATTTCATCGCTACATTCCCTAAGCTATCCATTTTCCCTTCTAGTCCTATCGGTGGTTCAGGTGGCATACTATCGATGAGGAAACCCCGCCGTGGAAATGAATAAGATACATTTTCAGCAGTATCCACCGAAGCAACAATATAGTAATTTGCCTCCAATGCTGTTGCCGTAGTGTCTATATAAAAAAATGTGTTCTTATCTAATATTTCAGTATTCAATGGTATAAATGGTCCATCAACGGTATTTCCTCTTGCGACAAAATAGCCCATCAAATCTTGGCTCTGCTCTTTATCACTCCATGAAATCTTGATATGGTTGAATTTAATGTTTACAGCGGAATCAAGATACACCGGTTTAGGTGGTGTGAGATCTACAGCATGTGTTTTAATCGGTGGTGAAGGGTCACTTAAATCGGCAAAGGCATCAATACCAATAATACGGTAATAATAATCTTTATAGTTGTACTTAACACTATCAGTAAATATATGTGAATATTGCAAAACTGAACCCATTTCAGCGCGCATACTATCGGTACTCTCTAGATCGTCTTCATTGAAAGCAGTCTGATACGGCTCTTCATTCAGTCTATGGTAGGTCTTTCCCCCGTCATCACTCCTTTCAATATAATAACTGGTATATCCGTAAACTTGCTCCCGATTCCATTTTAACTCAATTACCCTATCTCCAGCAGTTGCTTCCAGCCCTCTAGGATAAGCCTCCTCCGGAACGATATTAATCACAAATGCTTTCCCGGGAGCTATCGCATAGGCCTGAGTACTGGTATCACAGATAACCATGTATTCATAGGCATATCCGGGCTCAACATCGCGATCGACAAATCTCAATCCCATAATATCCGCAGCTTCCGCAGAGAGATCTGCAACAAACATTCCAAAGAAATACCGTAAGGTAAAAATATCGTGCTGCTTTTTTATCTGATCTATGAAACTATTTGATTCTTTAATCCCTCCGAGGGAAAAGTTGTCCCCGTACATTACTTCTACGGCTATTCCCATATATTTATCTTTCTTTCCTGTATATTCACGGAGCTCTTCCATAGAAGCAGGGAATACTCTTTCTTCGCTGATAAACCCGGATTGAGGAATACTATCTTCAAGATAAGCGACACGATGAATTGTGTATCCTTTATTCATCGCCATCCGCCATGTTACCGGATCGGACGGAGCCCATCGCAAGACAATTGAATCTCCGTAAGGCTTTGCCTGTACAGCAATGGGATATATTTCCGTTTCGGCGAGCTCTCCTTCCTCCTGACTGTATCCGGTTCCATAGATGGATAAGCTAAGCAAAAGAAAGAGAAATATCCGACGATAAAAGGAATTATTCAATGAGTTATGAGTTCTATTGATGTACTTTCTATTCTTCATAATAAGTTAATTAAAATTGATGGGAGTTAATAGAATGGAGGGGCTCAATTCACGTTCACCCTTTATAGCTTCAATAATCCCATTATACATTTCTGACTCATCCGGGTTATAATCTTCTTCAGGCACGACAGGCTTACTATAGGTACGCCCAGAAAAATAAGTGCTGCTAAAAGCCCCTCCTGGTAAGAAATTATTTAATCCAGAAGAGGTATTGCCTAGCTGTTCCTGATATTCAGAACTCAACATTTGAGGTACATAGCCGTATTGAAAACTGATCTTGCCACCGTTGTCATCAGGTTTTCTATATTTAAACCGATATATCTCATCCATCATTTCTGCTGCTTTTGTTTTTATATTTTCATAACTCTCCAGTGAATATCCGGTTTCTCCAACCAATGCACTAGTAGGACGTCCTAAAAACAATGTAGCCGGCTCTGTCACTACAAATTTTGCTCCACCTTCACCTATTGCAAGAATTTGATTATCGGTCAAGCGATTTTGTCGATATTTATCAATGCTTATTGCATATTTTACTGCTGCTTTTAAATCTTGAGTCAATTTATCTAAATCAACAGCTGTGCCGGCTACAGATGGTGGATAATACTTTTGAAAATAAGATTTCAAATCACTATTAGACTGGAATTCTGCAAAAAAAAGGTATTTCAATCTTGTTGTCACATCCTTTATGAACTTATTTACTTCAGCTTGATTTCTGAACGGAAAATGATTATGTCTAAAGTCATATTTTTCATGAAACTCTTCACGTAATCCATTATCCAAATAATCTTTTGTGCTTGAAAGTAATTGTGATTCCGGAAGACCTTCGAAAGCATATACCTTTTCTCGGATCCAATAAAAAATATCTTTATTTACATAAGACTGGTATTCGCTCATCAACTGTCCAGTTAATTGATTATAAATCAAATTAGCATCTTTCAGTAGGTCAATATCATAGGCAATCACTTTTTCAACCGGATTATTAAAGGTTAAAGGTGACGTTGCATTGATAAATGCTCCCATATCATTAAGTCCGATGTCTCGTAGATTTGCCCAGATTTCTCCTATGTCAGACGTAGAGCTATTCTTATTCAAGGCAATAGCCTCATCAACCCGTGTATATGGATCCATGTTAAGTACGGACTCTGGCATACCATCAAAATTGTCGGTATGATCGCGCTTTATATTTTCTATCGGCTTTCCATAATCTACGTCTATTGAATGTCGTAGGGTATGAGAATATCCCGGCAAGATAGAGTAGAAATCCTCAAATACGATAAATGGATCTGAATTATATTGAGCATTATAGTGAAGTAATGGCGGTATTATAACAGTGTATCGATCATTTACTCGTCTGCTTTGACCATAAATTTCAAATACATCAAAAGCTTCAACAGCTACGGAAGTAGAAATACGCCTATTATGAGCGGTTATCCTCTGCACTTCTCCGGGAACCAGATAGTCAAATTCCTTCGGATGGGTCAATCTATAAAATAACTCATCACCGAATGAGGCTATTTTTTCTTCAAAAGTATTAAACCGACTTGTCTGGAATATCGACCGATATATGACTCTTCCACTTGGCGGATTAAATATTTCCGATTCTTTGCTTTTAAGCTCAATTGTGTCCTTGGGTAAAAAGTTCTCTACATTGATTAAACTCGCCAATTCTCTTCCTTTGATAAACATCGTTGAGTTGCTCTTCATCAGAAAACCTTCCGCTTTATAAGGATTACTTTCTCCTATAATCAAGTCAGATCCCGGGTTAAAAATATCTATATTTAGAACTTGACCATCGTTATCTAAATAATCTATAATCCGAAATCCACTTTCCTCACTAGATTTTACGAGCAAGTCAACTGCTTTCGTTTTATAATCACTTATTGTCGCAGGTTTATAATCCTTGTCTTCTACCGTAAAGTAAACATTGTAAATAGTATGATTACGCAGCTCGGAAGGGACCTTATATTTAATTGATTTATTGGCTTGATTTATAATAAAAGGGCGATCAAGCTTGTGCGTGCCGTCCTTGGATATAAAATATACTTTATATAGGGGCCTTCTATCTTCTAGTTCAAAATATTTTTTATTCCACCGATATAAGTAAGGTTTACTAAAAAAGTCGAGTTATCCACATAAAAAGCTGATATATA
>CAYTBT010000070.1:0-2530 GCA_964436125.1 uncultured Saprospiraceae bacterium
AAAAAACTAGATCACCTTCAACGAAGGAAGCCTTCCTAGACTTGACCGGACCAAAGGCGTTTAATTATGGGATAATTTGTGAAAACAGGTTTAATCAAATGCTAAAACCTACTGTAAGAACGAAATTATTATGTCTAAACGCATTATGTAATTCAGGTTGAACGATGTCACTGCTACTATTGACATAATACGGATAAAATGTCCCTTGCAATTGCCTATATCGGTAGGCAATATCGATGTAAAAGTAATCGCCTCGGAAGCCGAGTCCTCCTGAATAAATCATCTGGAATTCCTTATCATTCTTGTAGGGACTTTGCTGTAATCCTACCCCAAGTCTGAAACGCAGTTCATTCAAAGCCCATTCACCACCGGCACGTATGGTCAATGCAGATCCTAATTCATCGGCAAGTCGTGCATTCATATCGCGTTCTGCATCTTGATAATTAAAACTCTTGTAATTAAAAGAACCAGTGCTATAATTTACGTAGTCTGCCTCGACATCAATAAAGCCGTGATTCCCTATAATCCAGCCTAGTTGTGCACCCATCCTCCAAGGTGAAGTAAATGAGTAATCAAAGTACCCCGGTTGTGATTGAATATCTGTATCCGTCCCTGATGGTACATAACTATTATCCGGATCGTAATAATCAAACTTTACTCGTGACCGATGATTGTCGCTTATTCCATACCAGGTCGGTGATTGAAAACTTACTCCGATGCGTACTTTATAAACAGGCATATATATCGCACCAAAACCGAAGTTAAACCCTACGCCTGAGGTTTCATACGTCTTCTCATAGGTCACGCTTTTATAAAGATTGTCCGGGTCACTATCTGCTTCATAGTATGAAAATACACCACTATTTTTGTAAAACGGAATACCTAAATTAAGTCCCACAAGTAATTTGTCTTCATAATTTCCTCCGAGAGATAAGGAAATCTCGTTTACACCACCTTCTATTTTCTCATAAACTTCCTTATACAGATAGTCATTATTGCCATAATCACTGAAATAAAATACATTGCCGTCTTGGTCGATACCTTGCCCTAGTGCATAGGATTCATAAGCAGGTAATAACTCAAATTGATCAAAGTTATTGGGGTCAATAACTTGATTGGCTAAGTATGCCCACCGCTGCACGATTGAACCCGGCGTAGTTCCACTTGTCTGGATAAAAGAAGCATTATTTCTTACACGGTTAAAACCTATCCCAAAGTTAATAACCTTCCACTTTCCACCTCCTTGTGCACTGATGATAAATCCTAGATTGGGAAGCGTGAGGAATGTATTGTTATTATCAGAACTTGCGATACTGTTTTCATTCCATCTCGATGCTGATTTTATGGAATTAAGTCCTAGACTTATAGTGAAATATGAATTGCGGAAAGTCCCTATATTGGCCGGATTGATGTTAATTGCACCATAGTCGCCACCGATAGCACCCATGGCACTTCCAGTGCCCACTACGCGCGCTGAAGTAAAGTAATTTCGCACGCTCATTCCTAGTGCATCTTCAATTGTCTGCGCTTTTAGGCCCGGTGAACTTAGGCATGAAATGAACGCAATACACATAAAAAATCTCTTCATCTTTGATATATTTAAAGCTTAATCAATCATTGAATTTAAGAATTCAATTCCCCTCATTTCTATTAAGAACTCCTGACTGCACTACAGATTATCTTCTTAAATTTTAATGGAACATTCATCTATCAATATCTAAAACTCTGATATGCAATAAAATATTCCTCTCCTTAATAATGCAAGACTGAAATCTTGATTATCCTCAATATTTTAATGCTTTAGAGTCTGCAATTTTTATCCACGTTTATGGCTTCCACCTGATCTATTGATAGATCTACTTGGACTACTTCTTCTCGTAGAACTAGGAGTAGATCGTCTGTTAACACTAGGCGTACTGCGATGAATGCTACGTGTCCTACTTCTAGTAGGGGTTCTATGTATGCTCTTATTCCTATTATTCTGTCGTGAATTATTAAAAATAGAACGCGATGGCCTGTTCTGCCTTCTCTCTACCCTTGAGTGATTATTATTCCTCCTTGGGTTTTCTTTTATTGTTCTATTGGGAGGGTTTCTCCTTTCAACACGCCGATTATTATTTTCAATATCTCGTCTAGAGTCATTAAATATAGTCCTTCTTCTATGCTTCCTTTGTCTCTCTCTGCGGTTTTCTATAGCCTTTCTCTCTATATCAGAGTCCTTTCCACCTCTGTCGGTATTCCCGATGTGTTCCCTTCTTGTCGTTGCATCACGCTTGATAACTCTATTGTTATTACCGCTATCATCAGATCCACGGTTGATAACCGTTGAAGAAGACTTACGAGTTGACCGTGTATGTACGGCATTATCACTGCGATCAATACTGCGTGTATTCACTCGCCCATTGGACGATGCATGACCTCCGCTGACATTGCGCGGGGCATAGATACCTGATCTATTATCATCATTGTAGTTCCATCCATAATATCCGTTGTTATAATATGGATTGTAACCATAATCATATCCATATCC
>CAYTBT010000070.1:2630-5286 GCA_964436125.1 uncultured Saprospiraceae bacterium
CATATCCATATCCGTAACCATACCCATATCCCCCGTATCCATAATACGGATTATAGTGTCCGTGCCAGTGTGACCAATAAGGTCTGTGCCAGTAATTCCAGCCCCAGCCATAACTATATCTCCATGGTCGATATCCCCATCCATAATATGAAGGATAGCTTGATATATAAATATTTATTCCGGGCCTCCAGTAGCTGCCATAATAAAACGGATCCGTAAAAAATGGATCATAAAAGCCAAATACCCCCACAGGACGATAAAATCTCCTTATTCTTGATGAATAGGAGTAGTAATTATCGTAATAATCATAGTCACTATATGAATCGTCATAATCATAACTATAGGAGTCATAGTTATCATCGTAATCATCCTCATAATAATCGTCCTCATAATAATCATCATCGTAATTATCATCGGAATAATTATATGTACTTGATTGATATGAGTTATTTCCATAATCTTGTCCGGGCGTATAATACACATCATCAAATTGCGCTGTGGCACTTGAGCTCATTATTACACTTAAGATTAGTATCCAGCAGTTCTGAAAGAAAGATTTCATAATTTATTTATTTAAGCTGTTATCTCTTCATTACAAGCACAAATTACTACATTTGCACCTAAATCTTAGTTAAAACAGTTTTAAAATATAAAAACATAGTGTTAAAATTTCTTAAATCCTGTTTTCTATTAAAAACGTTCAACACTATCACGTATTTGAACTATGAGAAGTTTCACTTTTAACATTGTTTAACACTTCCGTGCAAATGGCTGTACTGCACAGGAGAAAATGACAGATGATTTATGGCAAAAGGAATTACCCCCAAATCCGAGAATTATACGCAATGGTATCTCGATATCGTTAAAAAAGCCGGGCTTGCCTCGCATTCACAAGTTCGTGGCTGTATGGTATTTAAGCCCAATGGCTATGCAATATGGGAGAATATGAAAGCTGTCCTCGACAGCAAATTCAAGGAAACCGGACACCAGAACGCATATTTTCCCATTTTTATCCCCAAGAGTAATCTCAGTAGAGAAGCAGAACACGTTGAAGGATTTGCCAAGGAGTGTGCCGTTGTTACACATCATCGCCTGATGAATAATCCGGATGGTTCCGGTGTTATTGTCGATCCGGACGCCAAGCTGGAAGAAGAACTTATCGTACGACCGACTTCTGAAACAATAATATGGGATACATACAGAGACTGGATTCAGTCTTATAGAGACCTACCCATCCTTATCAATCAATGGGCCAATGTCGTGCGCTGGGAAATGCGCACCCGCCCTTTTCTCAGAACAGCAGAGTTCCTGTGGCAAGAAGGACATACTGCACATGCGAGCCGCGATGAAGCTATCCGGGAAGCAGAATTAATCCATCGAGTTTACGCAGAATTTGCTGAAAAGTACATGGCAATGCCGGTTATTATGGGGAGAAAGTCCGAGAGCGAGAGATTTGCGGGAGCTGAAGATACTTATACTATCGAGGCATTGATGCAGGATGGTAAAGCATTGCAAGCGGGAACCTCTCATTTCCTTGGACAGAATTTTGCGAAAGCTTTCGATGTAAAATATCTCGATAATAATAACAAGGAGAAATACGTCTGGGCTACATCATGGGGAGTGTCAACACGCTTGATCGGCGGCCTGATTATGACACATTCTGATGACGATGGATTGATTATCCCTCCCAAACTTGCCAGAAACAAGGTTGTTATCGTCCCGATACCCAAGCCCAACGCCGCAATGACTGAGGTCGCAGAAATGTTAATAGAGAAACTCGCTTCACGTAATATCCATGCTATTTATGACAGCGATAAAAAGAAACGACCCGGGTTTAAATTTGCCCAATACGAGCTGGAGGGAATTCCCGTACGCATAGGACTAGGAAAAAGAGAGCTGGAGAAAGGACAGATTGAAATCGCACGTAGAGATACCAAGGAGAAATTCTATGTGCCGATTGAAAAGGCTGAAGAATTTATCGAAAACTTGCTCGATGAAATCCAGGATAATCTCTATCAGAGAGCCGTCCGGTTCAGAGAAGATAACACTCATGAGGCTGAATCCTGGGAAAGATTTAAAGAACTTATAGAAGAGAAACAAGGTTTCATAATTGCTAATTGGGATGGAACGGCTGAAACAGAGGAGAAAATTAAAGAGGAAACCAAAGCGACAATCCGTTGTATCCCCTTGGAAGGCTATGAACCCGACGGAGACGATATTTACTCCGGAAAGAAAGGAAAATATAAAGTAATTTTTGCAAAAGCATATTAAACATTATGGCATTTGAAATAGAGGGGAAACTCCACAAGAAATTTGATACAGAACAGAAGTCTGAACGATTCCAGGCAAGGGAATTTATTTTGCTTCTCACAGATTCTAGATATGATCAATACATTAAATTTCAACTTACACAAGATAGGTGTGACCTTATTGATCCGGTAGCTGAAGGGAGCGATATAAAAGTACACTTTGACCTCAGGGGACGCGAGTGGAATGGGCGGTATTTCACCAATCTCAATGCCTGGAAAATTGAATCTGCTTCTGATGTCGAGCCGGACGAACAATGGCCTGAACCGGAGGACGATGTGTTTTACGATCAAGAGCGACAAGGCGAGAATGCAGAGCCGGAGGATATTGATGATCTGCCGTTTTGAGG
>CAYTBT010000071.1:0-3294 GCA_964436125.1 uncultured Saprospiraceae bacterium
TAAAAAAGTTTTACTTCCCAGTCAAATGCTTTCTCGTATTTATTTTTTTCTATGCGTTACAGCTATCCTTTCAACGAGTTTTATGCTGAAGAAGTATCAATCTCTTGTTCCGATCCAGAAAACTCGCAAGGCTCTTCCATGATTTATCCTGCTTCAATAAGCCCGGTTCAACTATGCAATGCGACAGTAGGAAGTATAGAAAAGGTAGTTAAGCTCCTTTTCCCTTCAATAAAAGACTTTCCACCTGCAATACAAGCAATTAAGTGAAGCAAAAAGAGACACAAGTCAGCCAGTTATGAGGATAAGGAGGAAGTATAACGGGGATTCCAGAAATAAAGGGAAAGAATAGGGATAAAATTAATGCAGAACAAGCTTCTGAGTTCTTGTACGATAAAAGAACAATAGAGATTCATAAATTTAAGTATTCTGTATTATCTTGAGGGAGTAAATTTATATCTTGAACAAAAATAACAGAGATACTATGCCGGCAGGAACACATAATGCAATAGCAGATAAAAGGAACGAGGAGATCTATATATTCATCAATGATGCGTATTTCAAGCGGGACGAGGCGCAGATATCCGTATTTGATAGTGGATATCTCGTGGGTGATGGGGTATGGGAGGCTCTGCGCTTGCACGATGGCGTCCTCGTGTTTATCGAGGAGCATCTGGAGCGTTTATGGGCCGGTGCTGCAGCTATCGGCATGCTTCTTCCTTTCTCCAGATCTGAACTTGTGGAAAAGATCAAAGGGGTCTTGCGGAAAAATGAAATGCACGATGGTGTTCACGTGCGTATTATGGTTACGCGGGGGATTAAGAAGACGCCATCACAAGACCCGCGCCTCACCGTATCCGGTCCCAATCTCGTGATCATTCCCGAGTATAAAATTGCTTCGGATTCTGATAAGGAGAAGGGGATTAATCTGCATACATCGACCATCAGGCGTGGTTCTCCGGATTACCTCGATCCCAAGCTCAATTGCCACAGTAAACTTCACGAGGTTCAGGCATTGATACAAGCTATAGAAGCGGGTGCTGACGAGGCATTGATGCTGGATATCCATGGATTTGTGAGTACTTGTAATGCGACCAATTTTTTCATTGTCAAGAATGGAGAGGTCTGGACTTCTACGGGACAGTATTGCATGAATGGAATTACGCGGAAGAAGGTCTTACAAGCTTGCGCAAATAACGATATTCCGTATCGCGAGAAGAATTTTTCTCTCTATGACACATATAGTGCCGACGAGGCATTCGTTACGGGATCATTTGGTGGATTGACGCCGGTATCGAGTATTGATGGAAGGATTATAAGCCGAGGTGGAGCCGGCTCGATGACCAAGCGACTGGAAGGGCTCTACCAGGGCTTAATAACCGATTATATTTCTGCGCATTTTAAATGAATGAGTTATGGATAACACTAAGGTTTTCCTCTGGTCGAGCCCGCGGAATATTTCTACTGCACTGATGTACTCATTTGCCGAAAGGCCGGATACTCAAGTCTATGATGAGATTCTCTACGCACATTATCTATCGCATAGCGATGCTGCACCGTATCATCCCATGTCAACGGAAATTCTGGAATCGATGGAAAATAATGGGAAGAAAGTCATCGATTTTATGTGTGCTGATTCTGTGATTCCTGTTCAATTTTTTAAGAATATGACACACCATCTCCTCGGATTGTCATTGGATTTTCTGGAAGCGGGGAAAAATATTCTTCTGACACGAGAGCCGCGGGAAATGATTCTTTCCTTCAGTAAAGTAATCCCGGAGCCATCGATGAAGGATGTAGGCTATCTTCAACAATATGAATTGCTGCGATATCTTCAGGTTCATGGGCTTGAATATGCGGTACTCGATTCCAGGAAACTATTGCTGAATCCCGCAAGCCAATTGAGAGAGATATGTGCATTTTCCGGTATTCCTTATATGGCTACAATGCTGGATTGGGAAGCCGGTCCAAGAGAAGAAGATGGTATATGGGCAGAATACTGGTACAAGAATGTGCATAAATCAACCGGATTTATGGAATACTCTGCTAGGGAAGGTGAATTGAAGGGTGCTTTAAAGTCCCTTGAAATAGAATGTCGTCCTTATTATGATGAGCTTATGCGTTATGCGCTTTAAACCCGGTGCTGAAGTGCGGATGTACTTGCTTGCGCAAATATTAAGTACTTAACCGCCTGTCGTGTGGAATATTCTTTGCGGAATTCCACTTGATAAATCACGATTTTTGACACAAAAATAGCGCCAGGCGGAGATATAGCTACCGTTTACCCAGGGTTCCGCTACGCTTCACCCGGTGAAATGGCTTCGCCAAAATCGGAGATTTTATTTCACGGGGTGAACCAGGTGAAATACGACCTTCGGTCGTGCCGATTCTCGGCATTTCACTGGGTAGAGGGGAACGGCCAACGCGCCATACTGCCTCTTAATCATTGTTTTCGGTTAAATTGTTTAAATGTTCGTACCGTCCTTCGACGCCGCTGAGAAACCACCGTGCGAACCTACGTGCGGGATGTCCTCGTTTTTATTGTTGTTGCCGGGCTAGGCCGCTGTACTTGGCTTGTTGCTTTTTCTTCGATACTTTTTTTCATTGCCAAAAAAAGTGTCCAAAAAAGTCTAGGAAGCTTCAAAGGCGATTTTCATTCTCCGCCTAAGGCGGATGCTGAAACCGTTGATTCGCCTTATCGCTTCATGCTTTTGTTCCTCGATGTTCAGCTGATTGTTTATAATTCCCAAGTGTTTTCTTAATCAATATCGATCGCTCTTATTTGCTGAACATCCTCGGAACCGCAATTCCGCTTGGCGAACAACGTATCGCTGGTGAAGCTTCCAATGACGCACGCTCTTGAGATTACGGGTTAATAACAATCGCTAGTTCATGCTCTTAATCGCTTGCTTGTATTTCTCCGGTTTTTCAAATCGGAATATATTAGGTTCTTTACGTTCAAAAAGCACTAAAATTCACAACCCATTACCGATTACCGATTACCGATTACCGATTACCCATCACCGATTGCCCACGCTAAACCCTTCACCCCGGTGAAATGGCTTTGCCAAAATCGTAGATTTTATTGTACGGGGTGAACCAGGTGAAATACGACCTTCGGTCGTGCCGATTCTCGGCATTTCACTGGGTAGAGGGGAACGGCCAACGCGCCATACTGCCTCTTAATCATTGTTTTGGATTAAATTGATTAAATGTTCGCACGGCCGTGCGAACCTACGTGCGAGGCTAGGAGATGTTCTTATAGAAGTCATCTGCAAGCAGTTTAAGCAATCTGAT
>CAYTBT010000072.1:0-3261 GCA_964436125.1 uncultured Saprospiraceae bacterium
TTGATTTATAGATATTTATAATATTCATAGCCCCCGAGTCTTGAAATATGGTGAAAACAGGGAAAATTGGGGAATGTGAGGTGAACTTCAAGATTTTAAGCAGAAATACTTGAGGTTTTTAGCTTCCACCTGAAAAATGCTTGAATTTCTGTAGTCGTCGGCATTTAATGGCTGTTACGAGTGATTACCTTCAGATTCCGGTAAGTGAATCCCATTTATTATTGTCATTTATGAGTTGTGGTTCACCGAGAGCATCTGCGGATAAGAAGCATAAGCTATGATACGGTATCTCCGGTAATGGCGACGATGCCGGGCAGTGATTTCCCCTGGAGATATTCAAGCATTGCGCCACCGCCGGTTGAGATATAAGAGACTTTTTCATCGATTTCCATCTGATTGATGGCTGCAGCGGAATCGCCGCCACCGATAAGGGAGAAAGCGTCGTTCTTTTCTGTTGCATCACCGACTGCTTTTGCAATTTCTAGAGTGCCATTTGCGAAAGCTTCAATTTCAAATACACCCATCGGGCCATTCCAGATAATCACTTGAGCTTGGGAAATAACTTCTTTAAAATTGTCGATGGACTTGGGGCCGATATCGAGTCCCATCCAGCCATCGGGAATATCATTGCTAGGGCAGGTGTCTGTTTCAGCCTTTTCATCCATGCTCTGCGCGATTACAGAATCCTGGGGAAGCATAATCCGGATATTCTTTTTGCGTGCGGAGTGGAAAATCTGAGAAGCGGTCGCGACACTATTGGGGTCGAGGAGTGAATTCCCGATACTACCGCCGAAGCTCCGGATGAAGGTATAAGCCATTCCACCGCCGATAAGAATTATATCTACGACGTCGATAAGTGCATTGATAAGCGGAATTTTATCGGAGATTTTGGCTCCGCCGATTATGGCGAGCTTGGGATGCTCGGTGGCATGAATTGCTTTTTCAGCCATTTCAATTTCCTTTCCCATAAGGAATCCAAAGGCCTTGTGATTCATATCAAAGGATTGTGCGATTATTGCAGTACTCGCATGAGCTCGATGTGCCGTACCGAATGCGTCATTGATATATATGTCGCCGAGAGCAGCTATAGCTTCCGCAAATGTCTTGTCGCCTGCTCTTTCTTCGTCGTAAAATCGGGTGTTTTCCAGAACGAGAACAGAACCGGGGTTGAGTTTATGAACGGCTTTCTCTGCCTTAGGACCGATAGTATCTTCACAGAAGCTTACATTGCCGTCGATGAGGCTGTCGAGATATTCTGCTACGGGTTTAAGGCTGAACTTTTTCCGCGGCAATCTTCCGAGGCTGTCCTTATTCCTTCCCGGCCGACCGAGATGACTTAAAATAACAAGCTTGGCATCGTGTTTAAGGAGATAACGGATCGTGGGGAGTGCCTTAACAATTCTGTTATCGTCTTGGATAATACCATTTTCAATCGGGACATTGAAGTCGACGCGGAGTAGTACAGTCTTGTCTCTGACTTTTAAATCGGTAATCTTCATCGCTAGGTAAAATTTGACCTATTAAGGTGTAATTAATAAAATGATGCTATTTTGATAGTAAGATCGGCTAGGCGACTTGAGAACCCTGCCTCATTGTCGTACCATGCAATAACTTTATATAATTCTCCTACTTGCATGCTTAATGGTGCATCAAATATGGCAGAAAATGGGCTACCGATAATATCTGTTGATACTATCGGGTCAGTATTGTATTGGATGATTCCACTGAGCTCATCCTTGCTAGCGCGGAGGAATTCCGCATTTATCTCATCAACGGAAGGTGAGCCATTTTCTAGTGTAAAGTTTAATTCGATTGTGGAACCTGTGATAACAGGAACGCGGATAGCCATCGCTTTTATCCGTCCTTTTATGTCGGGATACACGAGTTCTGTAGCAGTTGCCGCACCTGTAGTAGTAGGTATAAGGTTTTCTGCTGCAGCTCTGGCGCGTCTGAGGTCCTTGTGTGGAGCGTCTTGTAAGTTCTGCGATGCAGTATAGGCGTGAGTTGTGTTCATCAATGCGTTTTTAATACCCCATTTCTGGTGGATAAGCTTGGCAACCGGTGCAAGACAATTGGTTGTGCAAGAGGCATTGGAATAAAAATCGTGATTTTGATCGATTTTATCGTCATTGACACCGAGTACTATGGTCTGCACGCCGTCGCTCTTGGGTGGCGCTGATAGGACGACTTTCTTGGCTCCGGCATCGATGTGTTGCTGCATAAGCTCACGAGTCCTGAATACACCGGTAGCTTCGATAACGACGTCGATATCGAGATCTTTCCACGGAAGCGCTGAGGGGTCTCGCTCGGAGAATACCTTGATGGTAGTGTCTTCTATCTGTAGTGAGCTGTCCTTGACCTCAACACTTTTATCAAATGTTCCTTGAGAGGAGTCGTATTTTAATAAATGCGCTAGTGTTTTAATATCTCCTAAGTCATTTATTGCTGTAAGTTCTATGTTTTCTTTATCGATGAGTCTTCTGAGAACTAGTCTCCCGATTCTACCGAATCCGTTTATCGCTACTTTCATACTATCTTTCGTTTCTTATTCTTTATTTCCTTCTTGTACGATATATTGCCTTTTTCTGATGCGGGAAGTATTTATGCTTTGCTTTATTTTTCTTCCCAAGCGCATGATCGGCTCTATCATTAATTTCAGTACCTTTTATCACATAACTACCATGCAATTTACGTGTTCATTACGTAAATCAGCTGTAATTGAGCTAGATAAAATTCTCTATGTCGCCGTGTTATCACCGCGCGAAATTATAACAAGTTATGTAGAAGAATGTTTCTCGGTTCTCTGATATGACTGTTTAAAATAGAGAATTTTGTCCTGCAATGTTTTGGGTATTATAGATGTGCCGAGCTGAGTAGAATATCTGTAAGGGTTCGCTTATCAAGATATTGCTCCGGTTCTCGCAAAATGGGTGAATAAAGGCGGGATATTATTGTACTTAAATCATGCTAGAAGGGAAATATGATAAAAAGAGGGGAAATATTTTAAGAAAAATGAGCAAGGTGTTGGCACATTGAAAAAGAGGTTATATATTTGCAACTCATTTAGAAAATGGCCCATTCGTCTAGTGGTTAGGACGCCAGGTTTTCATCCTGGAAACAGGAGTTCGATTCTCCTATGGGCTACAGGTTGATAAATTGTTAATTGGCTTGACATTTTCGATGCCAATTCACGCCATAAAAGAAGTATGGCCCATTCGTCTAGTGGTTAGGACGCCAGGTTTTCATCCTGGAAACAGGAGT
>CAYTBT010000073.1:0-2967 GCA_964436125.1 uncultured Saprospiraceae bacterium
TTCCCTTTGCCGGAAGGTTTTAATATTAATGGTAGGTGGGAAAATCGCGGTTGTTTATCTTCCAGTCCTAGCATCCGATATAAGAGGACGTGATGAGCTGTTGACGAAAGCCATTCTTCACCGCGGATTACATCGGTAATTCCCATGAAATAATCATCGACAATATTGGCAAGGTGATAGGTGGGAAAGCCATCCATTTTCAATAATACTTTATCATCGAGTTCATTGCTGTTAAACTCTACTTCACCACGCACACAATCCATGAAGCTTATCGTTTCATTTTTCGGCACTTTGATCCTTATCGTATATGGATCGCCCTTATCGAGCCTAGCTTGCACTTCATCGTCCTCCAGGGCAAGACTGTTCTGCATCTGCATCCTTATGCCTGCATCATACTTGGGTGAATGCTCTCCTGAAGCCATTCTTTCTTGCCGCATAGCTTCAAGCTCTTCCGCAGTATCAAATGCATAATAGGCATTCCCCTTCTCAACTAGCTCAAGTGCATATTCCCTATATATTTCCGTGCGCTCCGATTGCCTGTAAGGTCCATAATCTCCTCCTCGATCAGGTCCTTCATCGACATCGAGTCCGCACCATTTAAGAGAGCGATGTATATAATCCTCGGCATCTTCGACATATCTATTTCTATCCGTATCTTCTATCCTCAAGATAAATGTACCTCCATGCTTCCTTGCATAAAGGTAATTATATAAAGCTGTTCTCAATCCTCCGATATGCAAGTAGCCCGTCGGACTAGGAGCAAATCGTACACGCACATTTGACATATATTTCTCCGTATTTATTGGTTAAATTTAAGGATTCACAAGATAGAAAACCTTTCCTAGCTTACACAAATTTTTCGTTTACTTCCATCCGGTTCAGGTTGTGAAATATGCTTAAAGCGATAGGCCCGGATAAGTGCAAGCAGTAAAGGGATTGTATCCCCAATTCTCACTTAAATCCGATAAGTGTGCCAAATTTAAGGAAATAATTAATTTCAATTAAACGGAGGCAGCATTTTTATCGTTAGGAACGTTGTGTTGTTAATCTACGGAAATGGCAGACGAGAATATCCCGAGGATATCGATCTGCTTATACGCAGAATTATGTAAAAATTTGCCGTAATTACAATCGGTAGCAAAACGCTTTTCGAAAAAGGGGAATAAATTTTCAAATGTGAGGAACTATCGATTATTTGCGGAAGCTAAATTCATCCATAAAACGGCTGAATCAATGAGGCTTTACTTCTCTGACAAGAATGAACGATGTATTTAATTAAGACACCTCGACTGGTAAAGAAGCTCCTTCCCTTGTTACAATGGAACGGAAACGAAAATGAGGACGTTCTGTATCTGACATTTGATGATGGTCCTATACCGGAAGTGACGCCCTGGGTGCTAGAACAATTAAAAGAGTATTCGGCACAGGCGACATTTTTCTGCGTAGGCGATAACATCAACCGACATCCATCCATCTATCAGCAGATTATTGATGCCGGACATATCACGGGGAGCCACAGTTATAACCACCTGAATGGTTGGCATACTGACAATGTGCGGTATTTTAAGAATATCAGAAAATGTAGCAAGCTTGTCAATTCCAATCTCTTCCGCCCTCCATACGGCAGGATTAAACGGAGTCAGATGAATTTTTTATCGAGACACTATAAAATAGTGATGTGGGATATTCTTACCGGGGACTTTGACAAGAATCTATCCCCTGAAGCTTGTTGTAACAATGTCCTCAAGAAAGCTAGGGCAGGCTCAATCATTGTGTTTCACGACAGTCTTAAAGCTGAGCGCAATTTAAGATATGCATTGCCGCGCGTTCTCGAGTACTTTTCGGAGAAAGGCTTTGTTTTTCATAGTTTAAGCGAAGATCTCTTTACGCCTCCGACATCGAGGAAAAGTACCCATACGGAATCAGAGCTCGGTTATACGGCGTAGATTAAATTTTTAATATTTATAGCTTCCGCAAATGTCCGACTAGGATAATCAAATCGCGATATACATATTACCCGGCAGGCATTTTACCAGCCCCTCAAGTTCCAGGGTCAACAAGATTTCGGACACCTTGCCATTGGTCAAGCTCATTTTTCCGGCGATTTCATCGATATACAACTTTTTGTGATGCTTTAAAAGGAGTAGTAATTCCTTCTGTTCATGGCTAAGGTCAAGGAATAAACCAGTCTGCACGCCTACTTCATTTTCCTTGGCTTGCCAGCGCATAATATATTCAATATCTTTTACGCTTTCCAGAAGATGCGCTCTCTGGCTCTTGATCAATAGATTACATCCACGAGACCGCTTATCATTATAACGCCCCGGCAATGCAAAGACATCCTTATTGTAATTATTTCCCAGGTCAGCCGTAATCATGCTACCGCCTTTCTCTGCAGATTCCACAATAATAATGACATCGCTCATACCGGCTATTATCCTGTTGCGCATAGGAAAATGCTCTCTTTCAGGATCAGTACCGTGAGGAAATTCAGTGAGCAATGCACCACCTTGTTGCAATAATTCATCTGCTATGCGTTTATGCTTGGTCGGATAAACTCTATCGATACCATGTCCCATCACTCCTATTGTCGGAATATTATATCGAAGGGCGGCAGAATGGGCCGCTCCATCAATGCCATAAGCCATACCGCTGATGATGTGAACACCATAAGGCTTCAATTCTCTGACAAGCATATCGACAAATGCCTTACCATATTCTGTCGGTTTCCTCGTCCCTACAATTGCAACGGTTCTCATGCCGCTGAGGTCACAATCTCCCTTTACATACAGGGCAAGTGGTTTATCAGGTATGTGTTGCAGTCTTCTGGGATATTTATCATCGGTGAAAGAAAGTAATCGGATGTTGTGTTGTGCGCACCACTCTATTTCTTTCTTTGCATGCTCAATGGAAGCTGCATAATCACCGACTAAGATTTTCTCGGGGATATCCGTGAAATGTTCTAGT
>CAYTBT010000074.1:0-2967 GCA_964436125.1 uncultured Saprospiraceae bacterium
ACTAGAACATTTCACGGATATCCCCGAGAAAATCTTAGTCGGTGATTATGCAGCTGCCATTGAGCATGCAAAGAATGAAATAGAGTGGTGCGCACAACACAACATCCGATTACTTTCTTTTACCGATGATAAATACCCCAGAAGACTGCAACACATACCTGATAAACCACTTGCACTGTATGTAAAAGGAGATTGTGACCTCAGCGGCATGAGAACTGTAGCAATTGTGGGAACGAGGAAACCGACGGAATATGGGAAGGCATTTGTCGATATGCTTGTCAGAGAATTGAGGCCTTATGGCGTTCACATCATCAGTGGAATGGCTTATGGCATTGATGGAGCGGCCCATTCTGCCGCCCTTCGGTATAATATCCCGACAATAGGAGTGATGGGGCACGGTATCGATAGAGTTTATCCGACCAAGCATAAACGCATAGCAGATGAATTATTGCAACAAGGTGGTGCATTGCTCACTGAATTTCCTCACGGTACTGATCCTGAAAGAGAGCATTTTCCTATGCGCAACAGGATAATAGCCGGTATGAGCGATGTCATTATTATTGTGGAATCTGCAGAGAAAGGCGGTAGCATGATTACGGCTGACCTGGGAAATAATTACAATAAGGATGTCTTTGCATTGCCGGGGCGTTATAATGATAAGCGGTCTCGTGGATGTAATCTATTGATCAAGAGCCAGAGAGCGCATCTTCTGGAAAGCGTAAAAGATATTGAATATATTATGCGCTGGCAAGCCAAGGAAAATGAAGTAGGCGTGCAGACTGGTTTATTCCTTGACCTTAGCCATGAACAGAAGGAATTACTACTCCTTTTAAAGCATCACAAAAAGTTGTATATCGATGAAATCGCCGGAAAAATGAGCTTGACCAATGGCAAGGTGTCCGAAATCTTGTTGACCCTGGAACTTGAGGGGCTGGTAAAATGCCTGCCGGGTAATATGTATATCGCGATTTGATTATCCTAGTCGGACATTTGCGGAAGCTATAAATATTAAAAATTTAATCTACGCCGTATAACCGAGCTCTGATTCCGTATGGGTACTTTTCCTCGATGTCGGAGGCGTAAAGAGATCTTCGCTTAAACTATGAAAAACAAAGCCTTTCTCCGAAAAGTACTCGAGAACGCGCGGCAATGCATATCTTAAATTGCGCTCAGCTTTAAGACTGTCGTGAAACACAATGATTGAGCCTGCCCTAGCTTTCTTGAGGACATTGTTACAACAAGCTTCAGGGGATAGATTCTTGTCAAAGTCCCCGGTAAGAATATCCCACATCACTATTTTATAGTGTCTCGATAAAAAATTCATCTGACTCCGTTTAATCCTGCCGTATGGAGGGCGGAAGAGATTGGAATTGACAAGCTTGCTACATTTTCTGATATTCTTAAAATACCGCACATTGTCAGTATGCCAACCATTCAGGTGGTTATAACTGTGGCTCCCCGTGATATGTCCGGCATCAATAATCTGCTGATAGATGGATGGATGTCGGTTGATGTTATCGCCTACGCAGAAAAATGTCGCCTGTGCCGAATACTCTTTTAATTGTTCTAGCACCCAGGGCGTCACTTCCGGTATAGGACCATCATCAAATGTCAGATACAGAACGTCCTCATTTTCGTTTCCGTTCCATTGTAACAAGGGAAGGAGCTTCTTTACCAGTCGAGGTGTCTTAATTAAATACATCGTTCATTCTTGTCAGAGAAGTAAAGCCTCATTGATTCAGCCGTTTTATGGATGAATTTAGCTTCCGCAAATAATCGATAGTTCCTCACATTTGAAAATTTATTCCCCTTTTTCGAAAAGCGTTTTGCTACCGATTGTAATTACGGCAAATTTTTACATAATTCTGCGTATAAGCAGATCGATATCCTCGGGATATTCTCGTCTGCCATTTCCGTAGATTAACAACACAACGTTCCTAACGATAAAAATGCTGCCTCCGTTTAATTGAAATTAATTATTTCCTTAAATTTGGCACACTTATCGGATTTAAGTGAGAATTGGGGATACAATCCCTTTACTGCTTGCACTTATCCGGGCCTATCGCTTTAAGCATATTTCACAACCTGAACCGGATGGAAGTAAACGAAAAATTTGTGTAAGCTAGGAAAGGTTTTCTATCTTGTGAATCCTTAAATTTAACCAATAAATACGGAGAAATATATGTCAAATGTGCGTGTACGATTTGCTCCTAGTCCGACGGGCTACTTGCATATCGGAGGATTGAGAACAGCTTTATATAATTACCTTTATGCAAGGAAGCATGGAGGTACATTTATCTTGAGGATAGAAGATACGGATAGAAATAGATATGTCGAAGATGCCGAGGATTATATACATCGCTCTCTTAAATGGTGCGGACTCGATGTCGATGAAGGACCTGATCGAGGAGGAGATTATGGACCTTACAGGCAATCGGAGCGCACGGAAATATATAGGGAATATGCACTTGAGCTAGTTGAGAAGGGGAATGCCTATTATGCATTTGATACTGCGGAAGAGCTTGAAGCTATGCGGCAAGAAAGAATGGCTTCAGGAGAGCATTCACCCAAGTATGATGCAGGCATAAGGATGCAGATGCAGAACAGTCTTGCCCTGGAGGACGATGAAGTGCAAGCTAGGCTCGATAAGGGCGATCCATATACGATAAGGATCAAAGTACCGGAAAATGAAACGATAAGCTTCATGGATTGTGTGCGTGGTGAAGTTGAGTTTAATAGCAATGAACTCGATGATAAAGTATTGTTGAAAATGGATGGCTTTCCCACCTATCACCTTGCCAATATTGTCGATGATTATCTCATGGAAATTACCGATGTGATCCGCGGTGAAGAGTGGCTTTCTTCAACAGCTCATCACGTCCTCTTATATCGGATGCTAGGACTGGAAGATCAACAACCGCGATTTTCCCACCTACCATTAATATTAAAACCTTCCGGCAAAGGGAA
>CAYTBT010000075.1:0-2639 GCA_964436125.1 uncultured Saprospiraceae bacterium
TAAAAAAGTTTTACTTCCCAGTCAAATGCTTTCTCGTATTTATTTTTTTCTATGCATTACAGCTGTCCTTTCAACGAGTTTTATGCTGAAGAAGTATCAATCTCTTGTTCCGATCCGGAAAATTCGCAAGGCTCTTCCGTGATTTACCCTGCTTCAATAAGTACGGTTCAACTATGCAATGCGACAGTAGGAAGAATAGAAAATGTAGTTAAGCTCCTTTTCCCTTCAATAAAAGACTTTCCACCTGAAATACAAGCAATTAAGTGAAGCAAAAAGAGATACAAGTCAGCCAGTTATGAGGATAAGGAGGAAGTAAAACGGGGATTCCAGAAATAAAGGGAAAGAATAGGGATAAAATTAATGCAGAACAAGCTTCTGAGTTCTTGTACGATAAAAGAACAATAGAGATTCATAAATTTAAGTATTCTGTATTATCTTGAGGGAGTAAATTTATATCTTGAACAAAAATAACAGAGATACTATGCCGGCAGGAACACATAATGCAATAGCAGATAAAAGGAACGAGGAGATCTATATATTCATCAATGATGCGTATTTCAAGCGGGACGAGGCGCAGATATCCGTATTTGATAGTGGATATCTCGTGGGTGATGGGGTATGGGAGGCTCTGCGCTTGCACGATGGCGTCCTCGTGTTTATCGAGGAGCATCTGGAGCGTTTATGGGCCGGTGCTGCAGCTATCGGCATGCTTCTTCCTTTCTCCAGATCTGAACTTGTGGAAAAGATCAAAGGGGTCTTGCGGAAAAATGAAATGCACGATGGTGTTCACGTGCGTATTATGGTTACGCGGGGGATTAAGAAGACGCCATCACAAGACCCGCGCCTCACCGTATCCGGTCCCAATCTCGTGATCATTCCCGAGTATAAAATTGCTTCGGATTCTGATAAGGAGAAGGGGATTAATCTGCATACATCGACCATCAGGCGTGGTTCTCCGGATTACCTCGATCCCAAGCTCAATTGCCACAGTAAACTTCACGAGGTTCAGGCATTGATACAAGCTATAGAAGCGGGTGCTGACGAGGCATTGATGCTGGATATCCATGGATTTGTGAGTACTTGTAATGCGACCAATTTTTTCATTGTCAAGAATGGAGAGGTCTGGACTTCTACGGGACAGTATTGCATGAATGGAATTACGCGGAAGAAGGTCTTACAAGCTTGCGCAAATAACGATATTCCGTATCGCGAGAAGAATTTTTCTCTCTATGACACATATAGTGCCGACGAGGCATTCGTTACGGGATCATTTGGTGGATTGACGCCGGTATCGAGTATTGATGGAAGGATTATAAGCCGAGGTGGAGCCGGCTCGATGACCAAGCGACTGGAAGGGCTCTACCAGGGCTTAATAACCGATTATATTTCTGCGCATTTTAAATGAATGAGTTATGGATAACACTAAGGTTTTCCTCTGGTCGAGCCCGCGGAATATTTCTACTGCACTGATGTACTCATTTGCCGAAAGGCCGGATACTCAAGTCTATGATGAGATTCTCTACGCACATTATCTATCGCATAGCGATGCTGCACCGTATCATCCCATGTCAACGGAAATTCTGGAATCGATGGAAAATAATGGGAAGAAAGTCATCGATTTTATGTGTGCTGATTCTGTGATTCCTGTTCAATTTTTTAAGAATATGACACACCATCTCCTCGGATTGTCATTGGATTTTCTGGAAGCGGGGAAAAATATTCTTCTGACACGAGAGCCGCGGGAAATGATTCTTTCCTTCAGTAAAGTAATCCCGGAGCCATCGATGAAGGATGTAGGCTATCTTCAACAATATGAATTGCTGCGATATCTTCAGGTTCATGGGCTTGAATATGCGGTACTCGATTCCAGGAAACTATTGCTGAATCCCGCAAGCCAATTGAGAGAGATATGTGCATTTTCCGGTATTCCTTATATGGCTACAATGCTGGATTGGGAAGCCGGTCCAAGAGAAGAAGATGGTATATGGGCAGAATACTGGTACAAGAATGTGCATAAATCAACCGGATTTATGGAATACTCTGCTAGGGAAGGTGAATTGAAGGGTGCTTTAAAGTCCCTTGAAATAGAATGTCGTCCTTATTATGATGAGCTTATGCGTTATGCGCTTTAAATCCGGTGCTGAAGCGCGGATGTACTTGCTTGCGCAAATATTAAGACATTATGTAACGCTGATGACGCCGATCGGGCTGATTTTCGCTGAACCGCTTGTATGGCCATGCTAATTTCATGCGAATTGAACCGCCTGCGGCGGAGTCGTAAGTGGCTTCGCCACAGTCGCTAGTCGTAAGTCGTAAAGTTGAAGAGTTGAATGGGTTGAAAGGTTGAAGCAATCCATAATTCATCACTCATTGTTCATTGTCCATTGTTCATTGCACATTGCACATTGCACATTGCACATTGCCATTAGCCATTAGCCATTGGCTGATTGCGGTAAATAATTTTGTTACTTGCTTTTTAGTTGAAGAGTTGAATGGGTTGAAAGGTTGAAGCAATCCATAATTCATAACCCATAATTCATAACCCATTGTCCATCATTCCGCCTCCGGCGGAGCCCTTAGCTGCGGTTCCTGAGCATTCTAAGATAAAAACAAGCATTTTAATACTTTTTTTCAAAAAT
>CAYTBT010000076.1:0-1787 GCA_964436125.1 uncultured Saprospiraceae bacterium
CGGGTTCACCCCGTGAAATAAAATCTCCGATTTTGGCGAAGCCATTTCACCGGGTTCACCCCGTGAAATAAAATCTCCGATTTTGGCGAAGCCATTTCACCGGGTTCACCCCGTGAAATAAAATCTCCGATTTTGGCGAAGCCATTTCACCGGGTTCACCCCGTGAAATAAAATCTCCGATTTTGGCTATTACTTCCAAAGGAAAAGGGAAATCCGGAAGAGCCACCTCGTCAATTATACCTCAGAGTTTCTTAACTTTGCCCCACATGAAACGAGCTACTCGCAACATTATCTTTACCTCCAATACCGCTTGGAGTATGTGGAATTATCGGAAGGATGTCCTTAAGCATTTCATCGATAGCGGACATACCGTGCATATACTGGCAGCATACGATAAAACCGTACCCGCTCTCGAGTCCATAGGCGCGCATTACCATCCCCTCAATATTGATAGCGATTCTATGAATCCACTCACCATTCTTTCCTTGACTTATTCCTTTTATAAAATCTATAGGAAGATTAAGCCCGATCTCGTCATCCATTACACCATTAAACCCAATATTTTTGGCACTATAGCCGCTTTTTTAGCTTCCGCAAATGCCTGGATCTTTATCACCGGTCGCGGATATGCTTTTAGCCGTCCCGGATTAATGCGTATTGCAGTAACTTCCCTCTATAAAATTGCCTGTAAGCTTGCGCAAAATGCTTTTTTCTCAACCAAGACGATATTGACTATTTTATCGAACACAATATCATCTCTCCCAATAAAGCCCTCTTTCTCCCTAGCGAAGGGATTGACTGCAACTGCTTTAAACGAAAAACAAACTATCCTGAAAATCTAAATTTTTATTTTATTGGCCGCCTCCTTAAAGATAAAGGCGTCGAAACCTTCTCCCAATCCGCTCAGGCAATCACCGCAGAATTCCCCGATGCACATTTCAACATCCTAGGACCCTACGACCCCGAGAAAGCCAACTCCATCGATAAATCCTTCTTTTCCCGATTGAAAAAACACGATAATATTACTTACCTCGGAGAAACAGATGATGTAAAACCCTACCTTGAGCAAGCAACTTGCCTTATATTTCCATCACATTATGAAGGTGCACCCAAGATACTCATGGAAGCCGCCTCAATGGAGATTCCCATCATTACTACCGATGTCGCCGGATGTCGAGATATGATAATTCCCGGAGAAACCGGCTATTTGACGGAAGTCAGCAACACCGGAGAACTCACAGAAAAAATCCGAACCTTTATCAATCTCCCCTATGAAACGCGCCGAGAAATGGGACGCAAAGGGCGAGAATACGTCTGCAAGCGATTCTCCATCGATAAGGTAATCTCATTATATATGAAAGAATTGGAAACTTATAATAATTAAACTATTGTGCCTACAACCCAATTCCACTTCCTGCATCATATATCAGTTTTATTCATTATTATTATCAAAAATTGAATTATGGACAATCAAGACCCGGAGAAAATTAAAGAAGAATTTGAAGCCGCTGATGTGCAGATGAAGCAGGCAGAAAAAGACTTAGAAACACTACAGAAGTTCATTGATGATTACCCACGCATGATGGAAAATATTGACCGATTAACCGACTTTTACTTTAACCGAAATTGGCTTGAGAAAAAGAATATTCTGGAAGAAGCCAAGATGGCAGAATACGGCTCAGCAAGTGAGGACGGCATCTGGAATCTACACCTTGAATTTCAAACTGAAAAAATCAGATTGCTTAAACTGCTTGCAGATGACTTCTATAAGAACATCTCCTAGCCTC